>JAFQIG010000042.1 GCA_017397655.1 Clostridia bacterium
CATCTGAAATGCAATAGGTTGCGTGCAGTCGGGCATTTCTTCGATGTAGCCATACTGACGTATGGCAAAGAGAAAAATGTCCGAATGTGCGTGAAATATTGTATTTCAGACATATGGAATTGCCTTATCAAAAAGTATACATTAATACAAAAAGATTCTTCAACTTCGCATCGGGATGACACCGTAAACAGTCGGGTCATTCCGAACGTGTGTGAAGAATCTTTAAAACTTTTGAATTATAAATCGATCAGCATTCTGCTGACGGAGCCTCTTTTGCGTCAGGGCATCAGGATGACGCCGGAATCGTCGCGCGATCCGAATGTATCATAACCGAAGCTCCCTGACTTTTCCGTCCGTAACGAGAAATGCTTTTTCGCCAAGCTTCAGAATGGGCAGATCGTGCTTTTCGGAATCGGAATAAACCTCGGCATAGGTAAAGCCTTCAAGCTTTTCATTAAGGCGTATGACCTTCTCTTTACCCTTACACGTCTTTGAAAGAATTTTTCCGCTTTTGCCGTCAACTTCGGTACAGACAAGATACTCGACCTCAAGCTTTTTACAGATAGGCTTCAGAATAAAATCCGGTGAAGCCGAACAGACTACTGTCGGCAAATCTCTTTTCCTGTTATGAAAATAAGGAAACACCGTTTTTATCTTTTTGTCACAATATTCCGACACAAAGCTTTCCGTGTCAATACCTCTGACATACGAGTGTATACTGCATCTGCGTTGCAACGGCTCGCAGATTTTCAGCACCTTGCACAAACCGCCGATCATTTGTATGGGCAAAAAAACGATAAGCCACGGTCTTTTCTTAAGACAAAAGAGCCAGAACTGCGATCCGCAGTCACCGGGACAGATCGTCTTGTCAAAATCGTAAAGATAGGCTTTCATAATTACTGGTGTCTTGCGGCGATTTCAAGAAGGTTCTTGTAGCTGATTGCCATTGATTCTCTGGGATCGATGTCGCAAAGATCCTGTTCGATAACGATATACTTTGCACCGATATCCTGACAAGATTCAAAGCAGGCATCAAAGTTCAGAGTACCCGTACCGATCTCTGCAAACTTTCTTTCGTTGTTGACAATCTTATAATCCTTGAAGTGGCAGACATCTACTCTGCCGTCCAGCTTGCGAAGGAAGTCAGGAGGATTGACTCCGCCGAACTGCATCCAATGTGTATCGGGGATAAAGTGGAGAAGCTCGGGATCGGTCTCTTCGATAAGGATATCAAAGATTGTTCTGCCCGACTTCATACGCTCGAACTCGAATGCGTGATTGTGGTATGCAAGCTGAATACCCTTCTTTTTCATCTTTGCGCCGATGTCGTTGAGAAGTCCGACAAACTCAAAGAGCTTTTCTTCGCTCTGACGGTATTCGTCACTCATTGCTCCGATACCGATAGAGGGACAATTGATCATCTTATGCTCCTCGATAAGAGCGTCAAGATCGTTTATCATACGGTCAAAAGGCTTGTGCGTGACACAGATGTCAAGCTCGTATTTTTCAACAAGCTCCTTGACCTTTTCGGGTTCGATGGGGCCGATACCGGATATCTGTGCAACGGTGATACCCTCGTTTCTGAGGAATTCAAACGTCTTGTCCGTATCCTCGTAAGTCTTGATAAAATCACGTAATGTAAAAAGCTGTGCACCGAGTTTGATTTTTTCCATATTCAACACCTCTGTAAATCAGTATTATTCGCTGAGCTTTCTGACGGTTTCCATAACGTATTCGCCGAACTCCTTGCAGGTACAGCCTGTATCTCTGCCTGTGATGGTGAGCTTCTTCTCTTCGTACATACAGATATCAAGAGCACGTTCAAGAAGATCAGCCTTTTCCTGTCTGCCGATATGTGAAAGAAGCATAACCGTTGCACGGAGCATAGAGCAAGGATCAGCATACTGACCTCTGCCTTCTCTCATCATTCTGGGAGCAGAGCCGTGGATAGCTTCAAACATAGCGTATCTCTTACCGATGTTTGCGCTGCCTGCAGTACCTACACCGCCCTGGAACTCTGCCGCTTCGTCTGTGATGATATCACCGTAGAGATTCGGAAGAACGATAACCTTGAAATCACGACGGCGCTTCTGGTCGATAAGCTTTGCGGTCATGATGTCGATATACCATTCATCGGTGATGATGTCGGGATAGTTTTTGCCGATTTCCTTACAAAGATTAAGGAATTTGCCGTCTGTTGTCTTGATGACGTTAGCCTTAGTAACGATAGAAACTCTTTCCTTACCGTTTCTCTTGGCATAGTCATAAGCGAGCTTTGCGATTCTTTCTGTGCCTTCCGTTGTCGTAACAACAAAGTCAACAGCAAGATCGTCTGTAACGTGAACGCCCTTTGAACCTACGGCATAAGCACCCTCGGTATTCTCACGGAAGAAAGTCCAGTCGATGCCCTCGGACGGAACCTTGACGGGACGAAGGTTGCAGAAAAGGTCAAGAGCCTTTCTCATAGCAACGTTTGCACTTTCGATGTTGGGCCACGGATCGCCTGCCTGAGGAGTGGTAGTCGGACCCTTAAGGATGACGTGACAGGATTTGAGCTCTTCCAGAACGTCATCGGGGATAGCTTTGTTTACTGCAACACGGTTTTCGATGGTAAGACCGTCAATAACCTTGAACTCGATTTTACCGCTTTCAACCTCGTCTTTGAGCATATAGGAGAGTACTTCTGCGGATTCCTTTGTGATAACGGGACCGATACCGTCACCGCCGCATACACCGATAACAATTTTATCAAGTGCATCATAATCGACAAAATCACCCTGTTCCTTGATTCTGTCAGAACGGTCACTCTGTTCCTTGATGAGTGCCTCAAATTTTTCTACAGCAGCTTTGATTTGTTCCTGAGTCATAATTTATCTGTCCTTTCGGTTAGTTTGCGTTTTCTTTGGTATAGTTGAGAAGTCCGCCCGAGAGAATGATGTCTCTCTGACGACCCGATACCTGACAGGTTACCGAGTAGCTTTCACCTGTAGTAACGTTCTTGAGAGTAATGGGAAGATCCTTTTCAAGAGCTTCTCTGACATTATCAAGGCAAAGCTCGTCAAACTGCGAGATCTTGTCGTAATCATCGGGATTGTCGAATGTAAACGGCATAATACCTGCATTGACAAGGTTCGCCTGATGGATTCTTGCAAAGGATTTTGTGATAACAGCCTTGATTCCGAGATAAAGCGGAACTAAAGCAGCGTGCTCACGGGAGCTGCCCTGACCGTAATTGGAACCGCCGATGATAAAGCCTTTGCCTTCCTTTTTGCAGTTTTCCGCGAAGTTTTCATCGCACTGACGGAAGCAGAACTGAGAAAGGAAAGGAATGTTTGAACGGTAGGGAAGAATCTTTGCGCCTGCAGGCATAATATGATCGGTTGTGATGTTGTCACCGACCTTAAGAACAGCCTTGGCACAGATGCTTTCTGCAAGGGGTTCAGTTACGGGGAAGGGCTTGATGTTGGGACCGTATTTGATCTCTACAGTATCAATATCCTTTTCGTCAACGGGATCGACGATAAGATTATCGTTTACGATAAATGAATCGGGCATTGTGACAGAGATATCACCGTCAAATGTTGTGGGATCGGTCAGCACGCCTGTAATTGCGCTGACAGCAGCAGTTTCGGGGCTGACAAGATAGATGCCTGCATCGGCAGTACCGCTTCTGCCTTCAAAGTTACGATTGAAGGTACGGAGCGAAACGCCCTTTGAGTTGGGAGACTGACCCATACCGATACACGGACCGCAGGCAGATTCAAGGATTCTTGCACCTGCACAGATCATATCGGAAAGAGCACCGTTGAGAGCCAGCATATTAAGAACCTGCATAGAGCCGGGAGCTATCGAAAGGCTGACATCGGGATGAACCTTTTTACCCTTAAGGATTTTTGCAACCTTAAGCATATCAAGAAGAGAAGAGTTTGTGCAGGAACCGATACAAACCTGATCGACCTTGATGTTACCGATTTCGGATACTTTTTTAACGTTGTCGGGCATATGGGGCATAGCTGCCAGAGGACGAAGAGCAGACAGATCAATGTCGATAACACGGACGTATTCGGCATCGTCATCAGCCTTAAGCTCTGACCAATCCTGTTCACGACCCTGAGCACGAAGGAAATCACGGGTGATTTCGTCTGAGGGGAAAACAGATGTGGTAGCACCGAGCTCTGCACCCATGTTAGTGATGGTAGCACGTTCGGGAACGGAAAGAGTCTTTACGCCCTCACCGCCGTATTCGATAATTTTGCCTACACCGCCCTTGACGGAGAGGATACGAAGAACTTCAAGGATGATATCCTTTGCCGCAACAAAAGGAGAAAGCTTACCTGTAAGATTTACAAGGATGACTTCGGGCATGGTGATGTAGTATGCACCGCCACCCATTGCAACAGCAACGTCAAGTCCGCCTGCACCCATAGCGAGCATACCGATACCGCCGCCTGTGGGAGTGTGACTGTCAGAGCCGATGAGAGTCTTTCCGGGAACACCGAAGCGTTCAAGGTGAACCTGATGGCAGATACCGTTACCGGGACGGGAGAATTTAAGACCGTGCTTCTTTGCACAGCTTGCAATAAAGCGATGATCGTCGGCATTCTCAAAGCCTGTCTGAAGAGTGTTGTGGTCTATGTAAGCGACGGAAAGCTCTGTTTTGACACGGGGAACTCCCATTGCTTCAAATTCAAGATAAGCCATAGTACCTGTTGCGTCCTGAGTGAGAGTCTGATCAATGCGAAGAGCGACCTCACTTCCGACTGTCATATCGCCGCTGATAAGGTGATTTTTAATCAGCTTCTGACTGAGTGAATAACCCATAATATGTTTAACCTCCTATTAATAATCCAGAACAACCATCTGATGGTTTTCGATTTTGTCAACCGTATAGCTGACCTCGTTACCGCATTGAATGAAAGGAATCTCCGTCATCTGCGGAGCAAGATAAGCACGGTTTATCTTTTTATCTGTACGAACCGTAACGTCAATCGAATAAAGCGGAATGATATCCTCAATTACCTCTATATTCTTGCCTCTCTTAACGGGAGAAGCATAAAGAAGATGATTGACAAAACGGTTTTTGTTTTTCTGATTCATAAGTGTAACAACGCCCTGTGCGGGAAGAGTTGTAACAAGGGATTTTGATTTACTTAAAAGTGTATCAAGAGTTGCGGCAAAAAGCTCACGGAGAATCAGACTGCCTTTTTCACGGTATTCGTTAAAGATATTCCAGCCGATGTAAGCACCGTCAGCACCGACAGTAATTGCACTGCCTTCAATGATACCGCTGTTGGGAGCGTGCTGATGCGAACAGAAATGTTCTACGCTGCGGTTAAAGTAAGGCTGCTCTCTTTTTGCAAGCTCTGTGCCTGTCTCTGTCAGGGAGATTCTGTTACCTTTACCGTAAATGACATAAGTACCCGGATCACAGTTTTTAAGCGGAACTGACGGCACGGCATATGCGGGACAGTATTCGCTGACCGATTCAAATCTGCAACCGAAATCGTACAGCACCGAACCGCTTTCGTAATCAATACACGAATCACCGCTTGCAAGAAGCTTTCCGCCGTTTTTCGTATATCCGTCAAGCTTTTCTTTGAGCGAACCCGATACGGGGATGCAATCGGGAAGAATGATAACTTTATATTTTGAAAAATCACATTCGGTATCAAGCACATCAAAGAGGTACTTGCCTTCAAGAAGCATACGCATGGCACCGACGTTTGACGGCTCATCACGTGTGCCGAGGATAGCCTCGACAGACAGCAGACCGACATCCGCAACCGATTCGACATCATCGCACCAGGCTTCTTTTTGCTCGACCTCTGCATAAGCCGCACCGATAAGACGGTATGTGGTTTCGTTCATTTCACCGTTGGGATGAAGCTGATCGCCTATAGAGCATTTGGCACCGTTGGCAAGACTTAAAGCAGCTTCATATCTGAGAGCGTTTTTGTGCTTGAAGCCACCGAATTCACCCCATGTTGTGTGGAATTTTCCTGTCATTCCAAGGTATTCCATACCTAAAACTCTGCCGTAGGCTGCAGACATCGGGAAGTGATCGTATCCCCAGCCGCCGGTAGGCAAAGATTCCATTTCAAGGTGCGTGTTCATATGAGCTAAATCCCTGCGTCCTGCCGAGATATGTCCTCCGTTATGGAAAACGGGAAGTCCCGGCTTTACGCTGTCAATGGTTTCACGCACTCTCTTCGTATAATTTGCATAAACCTCTTTGCCGTAAAGCTCAACCTCGTCTTCGTTTTGAACATCTATGCCTTTTTCAATCATCTTCTGCATACAGGTGGGACAGTAACAAGGTCTTTCGCCTACGATATCAAGGAAGATGCCGTCAGCGTCATATCTTTCGCAGACCTCTCTGATCTGTTCAAGAAGATAGTCAAGATACGGGGTGTTAAAGCAGAACAAATGATATCTTGCGATGAGGGGAGAATCGTGACCCTCTTTCCACATATGAAGCCACTGCGGATGCTTTGCGACCTCTTTTTCGTCATACCCTGCCGACAGATATACGGGAGTTTTGACGCCTATTTCATGAGCCGCTTCAATCTGGGCTTTCAAAAGATCAAATTTAAGACCGGGATGCATCTCGTTTGCATCCGACGGATGATATGCGTAGCCGTGATGGCACTTTGAAAAAACGGTGATCGAGTTGACGTGTCCGAGCTTCAGCATCGACTGAAACTGCTCCTTTGAAAAAGCAGAGCCGATACCGTCGATACAACCGGAAGTGTGAAAATCAAGATGAACCTGACGAAAATTCAATTTCATGGTTTACCTCCTTAATCGTCCTCGTCCATAATGTAAACACCGGATTTCAGAACGGCGTATTCCGTGTCTGCGATTTTATAATAATTCTTAACAGGTTCCTTGAATGTATGATAATCCTTAACGGAATAATCAGAAACATTGACCGTTCTGACTGTGTTTGTATCCGCATTGCAGACATAGATAATGTCTCCTGTTTTGGAGATTCCCTTCGGATCCGAAAAAACTGCGGAATTATTGCCTCCGATGCGCATCGTAACACGGCTCTCCGCAGGGGAGTAGCACACGATGGCATTGCAGTTCGGTACGGTACACCATACCTCTTTACCGTCAACGGCAAAGTCATAAATCGGTTCATCCGCATATGATATGCTGCCCGTCCACGACTTGTTACCCTTTGGATCAAATATGTATATTTCGCCGCCTTCAAACAAAACGATAGTACCGCCCTTGCCTAAAGGTGCTGCGCTGCAGCTGATAAAATCGCCGATTGTATCAACGATTTTTCTGTATTTTTCGCCGAATTTGTGCGTTAAATATGTCTTTGCAGTAATGGGAAAAATCTCTCTTTTTGCCTGCTCAAATGAAAAAAAGCCGACCTTGGCTTCGCCGTCAGCTACCGTCTTTTCAGCAAACAAAAAACCGCTTGCATGGGGAATTATGTCAAGCAGTTCACTACTGATTATCCTTTCCACCCGAAACACCTTCCAAAAAGTATCCCCGCCAAGCCGAAACCGGCCGATAATAACCTGCGTATAAGCAGGTGGGTGTCGCCCAACGGGTTCACGCTCCCTTCGTCCGCAATGCGGGAGGTCTGCAATCCGCCGTCGGAGAAAGACTCCCTATTAATGATCGTTGGGTTAATATAGACCGGTTATTTGTCGCACAAGGCAGGGATATAATCAATTATTGTTCTTCGTCATCAAAATCGAACAGCTCGCTGAGTCTTTCTTCAAAAGCCATACCGACTTCGTTAAACTCCTCTTCATCCTCAATGGGGCAAAGATACGTTTCGCCGTCCTTATCCTCTTCAACCTTCAGAATAATAAGCTCGCCGCTGTCGTCGATATACTCCTGAGGATCATCGTACATCGGAAGCAGGGCAACATATTTGCCGTCGTCTGTTTCTATTCTGTCCAATTCTTCAAATATATGCTCCTTACCGTCTTCGTCAACAACGCTGACGATATCGGGATTGAATTCGTTATCCATAATATGAACTGTCCTTTCCGAATACTTTTATTAATATATTTTACATCCTATCTCGCAATTAGTCAATACTTTTATTGCTAAATGAAGCGTCTGCCGCCCGTCAAGTGCGACCACAGAGCCATCGGGTCATTCCGAACGTATGTGAGGAATCTTTTATAATGCATCGTATCACAATGCAATTCATGGAGCGTCAGCGAGAATTAACGGCGAAGCCAATTCATGATGCAATGCATCAATTCATTCAGTAACATCGAATCAGATCAATTGTGCATTAAAAGCGCACCGCAGTTATACTCCGATGGCAAATATTGTAAATTCATCCAATTACTGTAAATAGGGTGCGCTGACCCTCCCTGCAGGATTATTCCATTATTCATTATTCATCATTCATTATTCATCATTCATTTCTGTGCCGTCCACCCTCTCCGTCACGACTTCGCCGTGCCACCTCTCCCATAGGGCGAGGCAAGAGTGGTGCGTAAATAAAACCCATCGGGTCATTCCGAACGAAGTGAAGAATCTTTTGGTATTTGTTAAGATCCTTCGCCTGCGGCTCAGGATGACAACCGTGAGTCGGTGCATCGAACAAACCAACAGAATCAATTGCACATCATTAAATGATTATCACGTTATACTCCGATGGCAAATATTGTAAATTCAGGACATCCGACAATGGGATATCGGCACAGCTTGTTTCCTGTTTGTAAACAA
>JAFQIG010000043.1 GCA_017397655.1 Clostridia bacterium
AATCTTTTCGCCACAACTGCGTTAAAAATCATTGAAATAGCCTCGTATTTTCGCTGATTTTTGCCTTGTTGTGACAAAAATCTTCTCTTTCAAAACTGCGTTGCATCTGAAATGCAATAGGTTGCGTGCAGTCGGGCATTTCTTCGATGCAGCCATACTGACGTATGGCAAAGAGAAAAATGTCCGATTGTGCGTGAAATATTGTATTTCAGACATATGGAATTGTCTTATCAAAAAGTATAATTCACCGTTGCTTCACAGCCCGACTGCCAATCGGCCGAAAAGTTCTGTTCGGGTGACTGTGTGATGTTGATTGACTGATCTTTTGTAAAACCGTCAAAAGCGCCTGCGCCTATGTATGTGACACTTTTCGGGATATTAACGGTATTGACTCTTGAAAGAGAGCTGAATATGTAATCACCGAGACCTGTGATACCGTCGCCGACGGAAACTGCAAGAATTTTGTCGCAAAAAACATTCCACGGAACATCTCCTTGCAGAAAGTTGTCCGTTCTTCCTTTTCCGCTGATGACCAGGGTGCGTTCTCTTGTTATATAATACTCGCTGTCAGCACCGCAGCTGCCGAAATCCATAACAAAATGAATTTCGGGAACGGTCCAGTTGTTGTTTCCTTCAACCAGAAGAGTCTCCCATTGCTCCTTTGTTCCGACAAAATATATATCGGTAACAGAGTTGCACAGCGAAAATGCGGCAACACTTACAGATCTGACACTTCCCGGAATAACAATGCTTTTCAGAGATTTGCAAAAGTAAAAGCTTTGTGTTCCGATCCCCGTAACTCCGTCAGGAATGACGATTGTTTCAAGTCCGATACAGCCTGAAAAGGCATGACTCCCGATCTCTCCGAGGCTGTCGGGTAAAGTAATCTCCGTAAGATTCGCAGAGTCGGAAAATGCCGATATTGAGATAAAGGAAACAGAATCAGGCACGGTGTAGGCGCTGTTCACTGAAGCCTTGGGATACAGAACAAGCGTTGACATATCCTTTGTGAACAGGACTCCCGATTCATCCGAACAAAAGCTCCCGTTCTCCTCGTGAACAAAAACGCTTTCAAGTGAGGTGAGTGACGAAAAAATATTTTCGCCAATCCCCGTTATGTCCTTCCCGATTCTGACACACGATATTTTATCGGCATACTGTGTCCACGGAGCGTCATTTTCCGAAAACCTGTCTGTTGAACCTTTTCCGAAAAGGATCAACGTATCCGAATTGATTGCCCACATCGCCCGTTCACCGCAAAAGCCGATTTTTCCGAAAGCAAAAACAGAAACCGCAACTGCAATTACAAGGATGACAGGCAATATCCAAAGAAGCTTTTTCTTCACGATAATTCTCCTTTATCAGCCGTTGTAACGTTCAAGGAAGTGCTTCATTCTTTCTGTTTTAGGATGGTCAAAGACCTCTTCGGGAGTACCGCTTTCAACAATGAAGCCGTCATTCATAAAGTAAACCGTATCGGCAACCTCACGTGCAAACTGCATCTCGTGAGTGACAATAACCATAGTCATATTTTCTTCTGCCAACGAACGGATAACCTTTAATACTTCGCCCGTAAGCTCGGGATCAAGTGCAGATGTAGGCTCGTCAAAGAAGAGTATCTGCGGATTCAGAGCGAGTGCACGAACGATGGAAACTCTTTGCTGCTGACCGCCTGAAAGCTGGTGAGGATAGTTATTCTCCTTGCCCGAAAGTCCCATTTTTTCAAGCAGGGCAGCCGCTTCCTTTATGACGTCATCCTTTTTTCTTTTCTGCACGCTGATCGGTGCATCAATGACGTTTTTAAGTACTGTGTAGTGCGGAAAAAGATTGAAGTTCTGGAATACAAGACCGAAGTAACCTTTGATCTTCTGTAACTGCTTTTTGGAAGCGTAAACCGTTTTGTCACCGACACATTCCGTTACGGCTTCACCGAGGTAGTTTATCTCGCCACGGTCAACTCTTTCAAGAAGAGTGGCACAGCGAAGAAGCGTTGACTTACCCGATCCCGAAGGTCCGATAATGGCAATGACCTCGCCCTTTCTGACGGACAAAGAAACGTCCTTTAAAACTTCGAGATCGCCGAAGCTTTTTTTGATATTTTTAAGCTCAAGAATATTCACGGTGCGACCTCCTTATTTAAAGTAGTTAAGTTTCTTTTCAAAAAGACCCATGACATATGCTACAACAAGGTTCATGAAGTAGTAGAAAATACCTGCGGCAATGAGAGCTGTCATAGAGCTTTGAGCGGCGGAGATGATCTTTGCCTGAGTGAACATTTCCGCAACACCGATGGTGTAAGCCAGGGAAGTATCCTTGACAAGAGTGATTACTTCGTTAGTGATCGAAGGAAGGATGTTTTTGATTACCTGAGGCAGAATAATCTTGAAAAAGGTCTGTGTCTTTGAGTAGCCGAGAACATCGGCAGCTTCGTACTGACCCTTTGACATCGCCTCGATGCCGGAGCGATAAATTTCGGCAAAATAAGCGGCGTAATTGAGGATAAAACCGATGATTACGGCTATAAAACGGTATGACGAAGTCAGACGGATGCCGAAAATATAATACGGTCCGAAATACACGACAAGAAGCTGGAGCATCAGCGGAGTACCACGCATGATTGATATGTAGAGCTTGACAAGAAGCTGTAACGGCTTGAACTTTGACATTCTGCCGAAGGCGACAATCATGCCGAGAGGCAATGCACCCAGAAGAGTCAGGAAGAAGATTTCAAGAGAGACTAAAAGTCCCGATGAAAGCTCACGGAGCATTACTTCAAATGCCATTTAAAAAATCATTCCTTTTCACAGCATTACACCGATAAATCCCGAAGGAAATATCGGTGTTGTAGTTAAAATCTTAAATTTGAATTCTGTTGATTATTCTTCGCCGAAGCAAACGGAATCAGAAAGACCGTGTTTTTCTGCGATCTTTGCAAATGTGCCGTCCTCAAGCATCTCGTAAAGAACAGCCTGAACCTCGTCACGAAGAGCTTCGTTACCGAGCTTGAAGCCGATAGCATACTTTTCTGTGTTGATAGCTTCTTCCATGATCATGATATCGTCGTGGATTTCGCACTGATATTCAGCAACGCCTATGTCGATTGCAATAGCATCAACAGCGCCTGACTGAAGATCCATAACTGCTGTGTTGTAATCCTTGACTTCGATAACCTCTGCAAGAGTTGCCTTGAAATCGGGATCATCTTCAAGAGCCTGTGCGCCTGAGGATGCAGCCTGTACGTCAACTACCTTGCCTGCAAGGTCAGCCTTTGCTGCAAAGCCTGAATCTTTTCTGACAAGAAGAACGATACTGTTGTTTACATAGTAATCGGACCAAGTGTACTGAAGCTCACGGTCAGCGTTTCTTGTAAAGCCGTTCCAGATACAGTCGATGTTGCCTGCGTTAAGCTCAACGTCCTTTGCATTCCAGTCGATGGGCTGCTTGACAAGAGTCCAACCCTTGCGGTTGCAGACTTCCTGAGCAAGATCAAGGTCAAAGCCTGTGTATTCGCCGTTTTCATCCATATAGCCGTAGGGCGGATATTCTGCGTCGAAGCCTACTGTAAATGTCTTTTTGGAATCATCTGCTGCGGGTTCCTGTCCGCAAGCGGCAAAAAGACCAAGGCTCATAACGAGTACGAGTGCGAGTGCGATAAATTTTTTCATAATTAACTCCTCCATATTTTACTTATTTAATAGTTTACCATATTATCACAGCAAGTCAAGCCTTTTTTTGAGTTTTAATGCAAAGCACTTGATTATCAACCGATTTTGGTATATCATATACACATAAATTGTATGAGGAAGAAATATGACTAAAAGATCTGACAGTAAAAACTTTATCGAAAGCGTTGTCCTTAGCATTGCTGCTCTGGGCATATATAACTGCGTTCTTCAGTTCATTATATATCCGTATCTCAACAGGACTGTCGGTGAAGAAGCCTTCGGTGATGTGCTTGCCCTTTTGTCGGTGCTTTCCGTCGGGTCAATGTCGATCGGTGTCGGTGCAAATTATTCCCGTCTTGCAAACAAACCACGTTTTGAATCGTCAAACGGTGATTACAATGCTTTTTTGTGCATCGGTTCGGCTGTGGCGGCTGTTGCAGGCGTTGTGTCGCTGATGTTTTTTGACAGTATTTCCACGCTGTCTTATATTCTTTTTCCCGTGCTTTCGATCGTTATGATCTTTCGCTACTATTCCGAAGCGGACTTCCGACTCAGCGTAAATTACAGAAAAAACTTTATCTTTTATATGATAATAACGACAGGTATGCTTGTCGGTCTTTTTCTGTTCAGGCTTACAAAAAGCTTCGAGACGGCCATGCTGATGGGCGAAATTCCTGCTCTTATATACGTGTTCTTTTCGGGAACTGTGCTTAAAAAGCCCTTCTTTAAAAAGTCCCCGATGCACAAAAATGTCATAAGATCCTGTGCTCAGCTGACGGGATCTCAGTTTTTTTCCAACCTGACGCTTAACTGTGACAGAATCCTCATCAGTGCTCTTTCGACAGGTACCGACGTTACCGTTTATTATACGGCTTCGCTTCTCGGTAAAGCGATGGCTCTTCTGACAGGTCCTGTCAGCGGTGTTCTGCTCGGATTCCTGGCAAAGGCAGAAAAATTCGGCAGAAAGCAGTTTTTGCTTTGTTCCGTCGTGACTCTCGTTGCAGGTGCGGCTGCGTTCTGTGTGTTTATTCCGCTTGCTCCCTTTATTATCGGTATTCTGTATCCCGATACGGCTCAGCAGGCAGGCAGATATTTTTTGCTTGCCAACGGCGGTCAGATCATTTACTTTGTTTCAAATCTTTTACTTGTAATCGTTCTGCGCTTTGCAAAAGAAAAGCTGCAGCTTTACATCAATGTAGTTTATTTTGTGCTGTTTATAATCGCAAGCTTGCTTTCGCTGATTTTCGGTGATCTGTTTGTTTTTTGTGCGGCAACATTTGCACTTAATACGGTAAGATTGATTGCGATACTGTTGCTCGGCATCAGGTACAGCAAGGCTTAAAGGAGATCGGTATGAAGTACGGAATAATTTCTTTCGGCAGAAATCCGAAGCAAAGCCGTGATCAGTACGGTAATCTCGGTGACTGGTATCAGAGCTTTGCCGTCGAACGGCTTATGAAATCATTTTTGAATGATGATGATATCAGATATATCGCACGGACGGATATTTCGTCATACAGGGGCGAAAAGACACGACTGATGCTTCAGGGATGCTTTCTGCATCTTAACGGTGCACCTGTTTTTCCTGTTTCAGAGGATATAGATCCGTGTTTTTTCGGATTCCACTGTCTGTCGCTTAAGGACAGAAGACACATAAAACAGCTTCCCGATGATACTGTTATCGGTTGCAGAGACGAGCCGACATTCCGTCTTATGCAAAAGCTCGGCAAAAAAGCGTATATTTCGGGCTGTATCACGGCAACTCTTGACAGACGCAGGGAAAGTCCCGAAAACGGAAAAGTTTTTATGGTCGATGCACCCGAAGAGATTCTCCGGTTTATGCCGCAAAGACTTCGGGACAGGATCGAATACGTTTCGCAGTCATTTATGCTTGATCCGAAGCTTTCCGTTGAAGAGACTCATACGGCACTTAAAAGAAAAGCGGAAGAAACTCTGCTTCGCTATAAAACAGAGGCGTCGCTTATCGTGACATCAAGACTTCACGTTGCATCGCCCTGTACGGCAATGGGTATCCCCGTGATACTTGTCAGAAACTACTTTGATGAAAGATATTCGTGGATCGAAAAGTATCTTCCTTTGTACACTCCCGACAGATTTTCCTGCATTGACTGGGATGTGACTGCTCCCGATATCGAAAACGAAAAGAAGCTGATCGAAAAAACCGCAAAGGCGGCACTTCTTAAAACGGATGATTTTGATGCGCTTTCAAAGCAGCTTCACGAGTTTTATCTTGACAGACAAAGAGGAAACATCAGCAAGCCTTTTTACGTAAAGGCATATCATTTTATGCAGGGAACTTTTCCTAAAACGGCAGACTTTCTGCGTGAAAAAGTTTTCAGCTCGTTTACGGTTGACACATCAAGAAAAAAGATTTAAATAAAGGACGTGACTAAAATGGCACTTGACAAAAACTTTAAACCCGTACTCAGATTTATGGTAGTCAGCGACATCCACTACAAGGACGAAAGATCGGCAGAGCGTGAACGCTTTGAAACGGCAATTCAGAAGGCATACGAGATTGCTCAGTCAAGCGAAACGTACAAAAGGCTTGATGCTCTTTACATTGACGGAGACTTTGCCGACAACGGTTCTGAAATTCAGATGAAGGCGATCAAGGAAACGATTGACAATTTTGTCAACAAGGAAGAGACTGTTGTACGTCTTACTCTGGCGAGTCACGAGTACAGCCAGAAAAACGGTGGCGAAGATGCCGCTAAGGAAAGATTTGCAAGAATCTTCGGACTTGACTATGACACACACGAGGTTATCAACGGATTCCATTTTATCGGTGTAACGACAACTCACGGATGCCGTTTCCACGAGCCTCAGCAGGAATTTGCACGTGCAGAGCTTAAAAAGGCTGCTGCAGATGATCCCAAAAAGCCGATCTTTTTCTTCCAGCATCCGCACATTACCGACACGGTTTACGGAAGCATCAACTGGGGTGAGGATGATCTTACGGCAATCCTTATGAACTATCCGCAGATCATTAATTTTTCGGGACACTCACACGCTCCCGTAAACGATCCCAGATCCGTTCATCAGAAGTATTTCACATCTCTGGGAACAGGTACTCTCAGCTACTTTGAGCTTGACGAGTTTGATAAGATTTACGGAACACTTCCGCCCGACAAACACGATGCCGCACAGATGCTGATCGTTGAGGCTGATGCTGACAACAGAGTCAGAGTTTATCCGTACGATGTACTGACCTGTAACTTCTTCCCGCAGGTATGGAAGATTGACGAACCGTCAAATCCCGACTGCTTTATCTACACGGATGCAAGATACAAGACTCTTAAGGCTCCGTTCTTCACGGATGATGCTGTACTGAATGCTTCCGATATTACAAAGACTTCGGCAAATCTTACCTTTACACAGGCAAATCCCGATGAGGACAGCGACTATGTAAACGGTTACGAGATCATCATTAAAAAGGCTGACGGCACTGTTGCAAAACAGCTTTCCGTATGGTCACGCTATTATTTCTACAATATGCCCGACAGCATCTCCCAGATCGTTGACGATCTTGATGCCGATACAGAGTATTCTGTTGAGATTTATGCAAACGGCTTCTTCAAAAACCGTTCCGATAAGCCTCTGACAGGTTCGTTCAGAACACTTTGATTTTTATTTCCATCGTTTTTCGGAGTTTAATATGGAATACGCTTTAATGTTTTTTATCATTATTTTGTATACGTTTCAATCGTTTTTCTGCAAAACTTATTCGCAGAATTATCCGGGCAGAGAGGATCTGTCGTCGCCCGTGTTTACTGTTGTCAGCGGATTTGTCGTTGCCGTGACAACTTCCCTGTTTGCAGGTAAAGGCTTTTCCGCTTCATGGCAGACCGTTCTGCTTTCGGTGCTGTGTGCAGTATCGCTGATCGTGTATAACACATCACTCATCAAGGCTGCCGCTACAGGTCCGTATTCCGTCGTAATGGTTTTCGGTATTTCGGGCGGTATCATTCTTCCCGCCATATCTTCGGCAGTTTTCGGTGTTATTCCGTCACTCGTAAAGGTGCTGTGTATCCTTGTGATTCTGGCATCCGTTTACCTCATCAGCCGAAAAGGTAACGAAACTTATACAAACAAAAAAGTCTTTTTTGTAACCTGCTTTATGCTGGCTGTTGCAAACGGCGTATACTGTTCGCTTTTTGACATCCAGCAACGTTTCAGCGGTGCAGAAGAAAAAGAAGAAATGGTCGCTCTGACATATCTGTTTGCCGCTTCCGCCTCTGCGGTAATGCTTGCAGTCAAGGAAAAAAAGAGCTTCTTCCCTGCTTTCAGACAGAATAAAAAATCCTGCGCTTTTCTGATCGTCTGCTCGCTCATAGTGGCTCTTGCGATCAACCTGTTGACTCTGCTTATTTCAACAGGCTTCGATCTGACTCTTCTGTATACGCTCGAAAACGCAAGCGTGTATGTGCTCAGCGTGGTGCTGTCCTGCATCATCTTTAAAGAAAAGCTTACAAAGCTTAACGTGATCGGATGTATCGTGCTTTGCGTAGCACTTGTCGTTATGTCGCTCTACGGTTAAAAAGGTACTGCGAGAGAGAAAAACTTAATCAAACGCACATACACAGAATAAAAGACAGCGAAATTTTCAATATGAAAAATCGCTGTCTTTATGTTTTTCAATTTAATATACTTTTTGAAAAGGCAATTAATATGGTTTTGAAAGGAATCTTTTCGCCACAACTGCGTTAAAAATCATTGAAATAGCCTCGTATTTCCGCTGATTTTTGCCTTGTTGTGACAAAAATCTTCTCTTTCAAAACTGCG
>JAFQIG010000044.1 GCA_017397655.1 Clostridia bacterium
GTTGCTTCGGGGAATGTGATTTCAGAAGCGTCTGTTCCCTTAAGAACTGTAACTGCCTCTGCGTCTGCGATGGAGCCGTTTGCGCCAGCTGCGAATGTAACTGTTGCCCACTGCTCTGCATCATATTCGAAGGAAGCTGTTGCTGTTACGTCTGCTTCGATTGCGCCTGTGAGGTCCCAACCTGCGAACTTGTAACCTGCATCCGGAGTTGCTTCGGGGAATGTGATTTCAGAAGCGTCTGTTCCCTTGAGAACTGTAACTGCCTCTGCGTCTGCGATGGAGCCGTTTTCACCGGCTGCGAATGTAACTGTTACCCACTGTGCATCATCAAGTTCAAATGTAGCTGTAGCTGTTACGTCTGCTTCGATTGCACCTGTGAGGTCCCAACCTGCGAACTTGTAACCTGCATCTGCTGTTGCTTCGGGGAATGTGATTGCGGAAGCGTCTGTTCCCTTAAGAACTGTAACTGCTTCTGCGTCTGCGATGGAGCCGTTTGCACCAGCTGCGAATGTAACTGTTGCCCACTGCTCTGCATCGTATTCGAATGTAGCTGTAACTGTAACGTCAGCTGTGATTGTTTCGGGAGCATTTTCCCAAGCTGCGAACTTGTAACCTGCATCTGCAACTGTCTTGGGAAGATCGATGTCTGCCCATGCTGTGCCTGCTTCTACAGTAACTTCTGTTGTACCATCGATAGAACCGTTATCGCCTGCTACGAATGTAACTGTGTACTCTTCTACAGGAACAACTGCTGCGCCGAACTGTACGTTTGCCATTGTAGATGTGAATGTCTGGCCATACTGTGCAAACTTATCATATACCATGTAGTTTGCCTTAGCTTCAGATGCGTTAAGAGCAGCTGTCGTGCCGTCAGCCTTGAAGCCTGCTGCACGAGTACCTGCAAGAAGCTCTGCCTTGTTATCAGCATCAGCATACCAATCAGCGTCAACACCAACAAGTGATGTGATTGTGCCGTCGTAAACTACGTCTTCTGTTGCCTGAAGTCTGAAGGATGCGATGAATGCATCGTCAAACTTGAATGCCTTAGAAGCGGAGGCTGCCTTTGTTGTAACAGCAAGAAGGATGATCTTGTACTGTTCTTTGAATGCTGCGAAAGCATCAGCGTCAGCCTTTACAGAAGCGTGATACTGCTTGTCATAGCTGTTAAGAGATTCACAAGTAATATCATAGTTTCTGGAGATGTTTCTGTCAGTTGTTACATCAAGGATGTAGTCAGCATAAGCTTCGCCATTCTGGATCTGTTCCTCTGTGTATACATAGTCGTCAACGTCAACTACATCGAAGAGCTTTGTATCATAGAGAATCTGTGCATAGAGAGCACTGAGATAATAATCTGTATCAAGATTGAAGTTGAATGTAACGATGTCGCCCTTGTTGATAACGATCTTGTTATCTGCATCAGCAACAACTTCTTCACCGTTGATAGCAACAGGAATTACATCGATGTTGATGTTAGCCTTGGACTCGTCACGGTTCGGCATCTTGCCGTCAACCCAAGTGTTGATATCAGCAGCAAGCTTTGTGATAGCTTCTGTTGCTGCTACTACAGCTGCCTTGGACTGTTCGCCTGCGTATACATAGCCGGAAGCTGTTGCTTCTGCGATGTAAGCGTCAGCATCTGTTTCTGCAGAACCGAGAGCTGCAGCTACAGCGAGGATAGCTTCGTCTGTGTAGTAGTAAAGGTTCTCGGGATCAGGAAGAAGAGCGATTGCTGCATTGAGAGCTGCAAGATCTTCTTCTGTAAGGGATGTGTCAGCAACTTCAAGAACTGCTGTAACTGTTACGTCTGCAGTACCTGCTGTGCCGCCTGTGAAGTCAGCACCGTCAGCTGTCTTCCAACCCTTGAATGTGTAACCGTCAACAGAGGGATCGATGGGAAGAACTACTTCTGCACCATAGAAGTATTCGTCCTGATCATACTGTGTGAAGGAGCCATCTTCTTCGGGAACAAGGAATGTGTATGTAGCAACTGTTCTTGCAACATAAACTTCGATTGTTGCGCCGTTTTCTGTAACATAAGCACTGAGAGTTGACTTATCTGTGTCAACATAGAAGCCTTCAGATTCATAGTCAGCTGCATTTACGGAAGCTTCGCTGCCGATTGCTGCTGTGAAGGAAGATGTAACAGCTGCGCCATAATCGCCTGTTGTATCCATTGTGTATACATTAACTGTTACGGATGCGTCTGTTGCAGCGAAAGATGCTGTAACTGTAGCATCAGATTCAACTGTTTCGCCTGCGTTGTCCCAACCTGCGAATGTATAGCCTTCATCAGCTGTTGCTTCGGGGAATGTGATGTCTGCCCAAGCTGTGCCCTTGAGAACTGTTACTTCTGTTTCGCCTGCGATGGAGCCGTTAGCACCTGCTACGAAAGTAACTGTTGCCCACTGATCGGGATCATACTCGAAGATAGCTGTATATGTAGCATCAACGTCGATTGTTGTTGCGTCTTCACCGATTTCTTCGGAAACCCAACCTGACAATTCATAACCGGGATCAGCAATTGCTTCGGGAAGCAATGTAGCAGCTACTTCAATGGGAGTGCCCTTGAGAAGAGTTGCTTCTGTCTGGCCGCTGATTGTTCCGTTTTCGCCGGCAACAAACTTAACTGTTACCCACTGGTCTGCGTCATATTCGAATGTAGCTGTTGCTGTTACATCAGCATTGATTGTGCCTGTGAGGTCCCAACCTGCAAACTTGTAACCTGCCTCAGCTGTTGCTTCGGGGAATTCGATTGCGGAAGCGTCTGTTCCCTTAAGAACTGTAACTGCTTCTGCGTCTGCGATGGAGCCGTACTGACCAGCTGCGAATGTAACTGTTGCCCACTGCTCTGCATCGTATTCAAAGTTAGCTGTAACTGTTACGTCAGCAGTGATTGTTTCAGGAGCACCTGTCCAACCTGCAAACTTGTAGCCTGCATCAGCAACTGCTGTGGGAAGAGCGATGTCAGCGAATGCTGTGCCTTCGTCAACAGTAACTTCTGTAGTGCCTTCGAGAGCACCGTTGTCGCCTGCTACGAATGTAACTGTGTACTGTTCTGTGGGTTCTACAACTGCGCCTGCACCGATTGTGAACTCAACTTCACCGTCAGTAAGGTCTACTGTATGACCGTAACCAACAACACCTGTTGAAGAGTATTGGTTTGTGCCGTTTGTTTCTGCAGTAACTTTGTTTGAACTTTCTTTAGAAGTTGTCTTGATAGCTTCGTAAGGAATCCAAACCGATGTTGTTGCACCTTCAGCTGTAGCGGCATCATCAAGTACCTGAAGCTGGAAGGAGAAGTATGTATCGTAAGGAACCTTGATAAGCTGTCCGCTTGCGGGAGAGTCGGAAGAGCTTACATACTTTGTAGAAACAAAGTGATAATTCGCATAATCAGAAAGGATATTACCGGAAGCTTTACCGCCCTCTTTCCATGCCATAGGTGTATATGTGTTCTTTGCACCTTTCCAAATAGAGGAAGAAGGATCACCTGTTAAAGTATTGGTTGTACCCGTTCTACCATTATTGGCATCCGACATAAGAGTGTCATACCAAGTAAGACCATCAACCGTCTGAACAGAATCTTCATATGTCTTGAAGAAACCTGTTTCGGTCTTATAGTTACCGGTATCAATTGTTGTGTATCGAGCACCGTCAAGATACAGAGCAAACATTGTGCTGTCGTAGCAAACATGGTTTGATACTGACTGAGCATAGAAATCTGTACCGATCTTTACACGTACTTCGATAACATCGCCGGGCTCAAGATTTGTGCCCGATGTGAGTTCTGTCTCAACAGGAGTTCCATCTACTACCTTGAAGATGTCAAGTCCCTGTTTCATTGTATTTTCATTGCCGTTATAAACCGTTGTTGTGTTCATTGCGGCAGAACCTACAATAGAAAAGACACTGAACGCCATCACAAGAGAGAGAACGACTGCGAGAGCACGCTTTGCCATTTTCATGTGTGTTTTTTCCTCCTTAATCTTTTTGCTTGGTTTATTTAATTTGCTTTGCAAAGTAAACCCTGATTAAAAATAGATAACGTCTACACCCTCTGTGTATGTCTGGTCAATATAGCCCTCTACCATCATAGCGATCTCTATGGCAGCATAGTCATCGGCTGTTACCAGACCGTCAACATTAGTGTCGCATGAGAACATTGTTGCATTAGAATCAACCTCTTCCCATGACCACTCAGGAATGTAAAGATATGCATCAATAAGTACCGCAACATCAGAAGCATCGGTCACAGAGTCACCGTTGATATCGCCGAAAACTACAAGCTCATACTCGCCGATCGACTTGCCGTTTGCATCGAATGCCTTAAGCTTTGCACCTGTTGAATAACAGCCTGCATCATTTGTCTCTAATTCGTACGTTGCTCCACCCTCACAAGTAATGTGGTTAGCGATAACGTCCTCGTCAAGAGACATAAAGTCTTTTGCTGTAGTTGTAAAGCCGTAGATGTAACCTCTCTCCTCGTCGATGACAGTATCAGAGCCTGTCTTGGGAGAGATAGATGCACTTACCTTATAAACAGAAATTGTTTCACCTGTAGAGTTGACTGTACAGGTTGTAGAATTCATCTTATAAATAGTAGATGCATCGGAGGGATCAGCAATACCCTGATAGTAGAAGAAGTTCTTACACTGTGTTGTGGTGGGGATAATAACCTTACCGCTTGTTACAGTGGGAGCATCCTTTACACGAAGCTGGAATGTAATACAGTTGGAGCCTGCCGGTTCATTATAATAGGCAAGACCTGCTGCTGTAGTACCTGCAGTCCACTGGATAAGAAGACCGCTGTAAGTTGTCTTTGCATAAGTTCCGCCGAAAGCTTCTGCGGTTGAGGGAAGAACAGCAGATTCAAGGACGGACTCTGCACCTGCCAAAGCACCGTAACCCTTTACGTTACCGACATCGGTATCGCTACCGTTGTCAACAGTAACAAGCTCGAAAGCTTTTGTAGTAAACATTACGGGCCAGCGCATTGCAGTATAATTGAAATCGTTTGCAATGTTGATTGTAAACGTAATGATATCGCCGGGATAAAGACCCTTGTTACGGTCTGCCGTAAGGTTGATGGTAATTGAACCTGTCTCGCCCTCGGCAGAAGCTGCGATAGATACGCTACAAAGAACAAGGAGGATCGCAAGCAGAACAACTGCAATCTTTTTAACAAATCTCATTATTTTTCCTCCTGTTTAATTCGTTCACTTGCCGACCGACTCATCGGTCGGCAAGCGGAAATTAGCTGTTAACTATTTGGGATAAAATTAATAGGGAAGCTGCTGCTCAAGTGCGCCTGTCATCATAGCATCAATGAGAACTGCAATATCGGACGCATCCATAACGTAGTCGAAGTTTACGTCTGTTGCAAAACCTTCAGCTGTCTCATAAGGCATATAATCTGCCCACTCTGTCGCATAGTTCATAGTTTCGATGATAAGAGAGATGTCAGAAGCGTCCATTGCAGCATCGCCGTTGATATCGCCAAACCAAACAATGGGAATTTCTTCAACAAGAACATCACCGTCATAAATGTTAAGAACTGCTGCTGTGGATTCAAGACCCTGCTCGTTATAGATGATTTCTGCCCAATAAGAACCTGTTGTTGTAACGTAGCACTCAACTTCAGGGAAATAGGGATCAAGACCTACAACATACTTATATCCGTCATCAGCTTCATAAACCTGGATTGTTGTATCTTCGTCGAAGCTGTAGCCGCCTGCTTCTGCCTGTTCAAGATCGCCGTAAGCTGTTGTAAGAGCTGTAGCTGCGCTGTTAACAGCAGCCTGGTTCTCATCACTGAGTTCAAGGTTCTGCTCAACAAGTGCTACTGCTTCTTCATAAGCTGCTGCGAATGTTGCCCAAGAAAGAGATGTATATGTGCCTGCATCGTTGCCTGCATCATATGTTGCCTTTGCATCGTTGATAGCAGCATTAAGCTGAGTATAATCAACCTTTGCTGTGCCTTCAACAAGTCTCTTGCGAGATGCGATAAGCTGTGAACGAGCTTCGTTAACCTTTGTCTGACGGAGACCGTCACCTTCAAGGTTTTCGGAACCATCGATAACTTCACCGATAGGTTCAGCTGCTACTGTCTGAGCAAATGCGTATGCTCTTGTGAATGCTTCCCAAGATTCATCGCTGTAGTTGCCCTGACCTGCCTCGTATGTTGCAGATGCAAGTGCGATTTCAGCTTCAAGGTGTGTTGTGTATGCGCGGACTCTGATAAGTCTGTTGCCGTAGAGGTTCAATCTGTGCTCTGCGTAAGCTGCCTTGATTGATTCTACGTCGCCGCCTGCAAGCCAGAGATCGATGATGTCTTCTGCATCTTCTTTCTCTTCCTTGAAGTTGCTGTATGTGTAGCCGATGTAGTCCTCTCTGCCGAAGTATGTATGTCTGGGATCGTCATAGTCATACTCTGCCTTAAGAGGAAGATCTGTTTCTTCATCAAGAACAGGGTTGCCGTTTTCGTCTGTTACAAGATATGTGTCGTCGGGAACGAAGCTTTCAAGTGTTGCCTTAACGCCTGCTGCACCGCTGGAGATTGCGCCGTCTTCAAGCTTTTCAATAGCATTGTAAAGTGCATATGCTGCTTCGAAGTAACGAGATGCGTGAGTTGTTTCAAACTGACCGACATCTCTGGGCTGGAATGCGATGGAGATAGCATCTTCAAGAGCTGCTTCGTACTCTGCCCATACGTCCTCACCGTAAACTGTCTCTACAGTTTCGTCTTCTTCTGTGAATACGTATTCGGGATCGCTTTCAAGTATATCGTAACGTGTGCCGAAATCAAGGTAAGATGTCTCGTACTCATCCATGTTATAGCTGGACTTCTGTCTGTCAGAAGCAACTGCAGATTCTACCATCTTGGGAAGACCGTAGTCATTGTATACATAGATGAACTGCGGGAAGTTGATTGTTTCGTCAACGTCCTGTGTTGCTGTTGCTGTGAACGAGAATGTATTTGTATAAATACCCTCTTCAAGGATTGCTTCTTCATCTGTAGAAATGTAAGGCTTGTATTCCTGAACACCGCCGCCTGCGTATGTTTCGATTTCGTAGCCTTCGTTACCTGCGATACCGAGACCTGCAAGTGTATCATCGATTGTAACGCTGTCAACAGTAAAGAATGCGGGAAGTGTATGTGTTGTCTTTGTCTTGGAAGCGTTTCTCTGGAGATCCATTTCAACGTCCGCAAGCTCAGATGCCTTTGTGCCTACCTGATAATACTTTGCATTATCATAGTATACAAGGTGAAGGTTGCCCTGTGCGTTAGCGTCAGCTTTTCTTGATTCTTTACCGTCGTCAACAGTGGATGAAACGTAAGAATAGCATGTTGCTGTAAGAGGTTCTTTTGTCATCTGGCTGCCGGATTCTTCGTATACGTCGTAAGTGATTACAACCTTAAGAACGGAGCCGGTAACAAGCTCGCCGTCAAACTCGAATGTCTGTGATGTACCACCGTTGATGAAAACATCGCTGTCGGGATATACAGAAACAGAATCTTCAAGTTCTTCCTTTACGTAACACTGCTGTTCCATGTCATAGTAGTAGTTGTACTGTGTTGCATCTACTGAACGGATGTAGTACTTGTACAACTGGTCAGGCTCTTCAGGAGTGTTGCCGTACTTGTCAGTTGCGTTTGTGTTGATACCGTTGGATTCGTTGAACATATAGAATGAATCAACAAATGTAGGATCAAGAGTTTCGGGAAGGCTGATGTAGGGATAGCCGAATTCTGCCGGAGAGCTGAGGTCAAGGATTGAACAAAGCAACGGAAGAAGTGAAACTGCAAGATCAGCTACTCTGTCATTAAGACCTGTAAGAAGGTTCTTGAGAAGAGCGCTGAGGAAGTCAGCATCAAGAAGGCCTTCAAGTGTGCTGTAATCGTGATCCTCGGGGAATACGCCGGGAATTACGTAGTTGATGATACCTACGATTCTGCCGAGAAGAACTTCAATGATTGTGCCGTTGAGCTCACCATCGGGGTTCTTTGCAAGGAGACCGAGGAATGCATCAAGGTCAAGGTTAAGGATGTTTTCTACAACGTCTTCAAAGAGGATGTTGTAAAGGTTATCTCTTGCGTTACCGTCTTCTGTGTAGGGAAGCCAGTCGCTGGGGATAATGCTGAAGATTACGTAGCTGAGAGCTTCCCAGCCTTCGCCTTCAACGTCGGATACGAATCCGCCGTAGTTTTCTACGATCCAGCTCATAGCTGCATCTGCAAACTCGTCTGCAGAAAGACCGTATTCCATATTCATATTTGTGATCTGGTTAAGACCGTATGCACCCATGTCGAGAAGCATTCTGATAACACCGTCAAGGTCTTCTTCAACATCGGAATAATCCTGAGAAGGAACTGTGTTAGCAGCGATGGACTTCATTGTATAGAAGAGAACCGACATCGGAGTTGTGCATGTGTTGGGAACAAATACATCGTCGATTGATCCGTTTACTGTGGATCTGAGAAGATATGCTGCGAATTCGTCGTCAGTCATCTTGTCAAGAGCTTCCTTATCAAGAACCTCTACATAGCCTGCGAAGAACTCGTCACCTGTCTGAGCAAGAACTTCCTTTGCAATCTTGACAATGTTGGGGATGATGTCGGCATTGCCGTTTTCATAGCTCCATGTAATGTCAATGTTGGGGTTGATTGCAGCTTCTGCTACGAAACCGAGAATATCGTTGAGATGCTCAACGAAGGACTCTTCGCCCCAACCGGAGATATCGTACTCTTCAAGATGGAAATCAAGGTTGATGAGGTTTGCATAACCGTTAAGGTTAGAATCGTCTTCATCATACATTCTGTCGCCGTTTTCATCTTTGCCGAGGTATGTATACTCTACGCCGCAAAGCTCACGGAGAACTTTTCTGAGTTTTGTATTGGCAAGAGGAACGCCGACGCTGTTGATAGCGATACGGACTCCCTTTTCTACGATGTCATAGAAAGAATCGTTGAGAAGGTCGATTTCCTTTTCGATACCGGGAACGTACTTCTGGATGTAACCGGAAATCTTGTTGATTGTGTCGCTCTTTTCAGGATCGTAGTTGCCGGATGCAACAAGGTTGATGAATGTGGTGACATACTCGTCAAGAGTGAGAGTAAGATCGAGGTCATCTTCATCAACGTTGGGCCATACAAGCTCTGCTACCAATTCCTTTGCAAGAAGCGGGAGATTGAGATACTCTTCGATATCTACGAAGCCTGCAAGGATACCAAGATCAAGACCGCCGTTTTCAACGGAACCGTAGGGAACCTTACCTACGATTTTAGCATTGTCAGCAAGGAACTGGAACAATGCATAAACGATATCAAGGTCTGTGTAGCCTTCGTCCGTTCTGAGGGGAGCGTTAAGAAGGGAGCTGACGTCAAGATACCGAACGTCACCGCCGATAACGCTGAGGAGAGGCTCTACTTCTTTCCAGAGATCTCTCAATGAAAGAAGAGTTGCGTCAACAGAAGTAATATCTGCTTTGATTGTAAGAAGACCTGCAAGATCAAAGTTGATAAGCATGTTTTCTTCTGCAAGCATACGATCTACTTCGTCAAGTGCCATAGAGCCGTACTGCTCTGTTGTAAGGATGGGCTTGTCGACTGAGTCGTAACTTGTGATTGCGCTGTCCTTATAAGCAGTGTAAGCTGCTTCTGCACCGATTGAGAACGATGAGAATACAAGCACCATTGCCAAAAGAACGCTGAGAATTTTACTGAATTTTCTCAAAGTTTACACCTCCGTAATTATTTGATACATTTCTGTATACAGTATCCAAAAGCCAACAAAAACGCCGCATTTCCCGACGAAAAACGTACGGGACAAGCCTCACTCTCCTCTCATTCGGAATTAATGTATTTAAGCCGGTAAATTCGTTGGCACTTTACGTAGTAAAAGCTGCATTTTGACCCTCCGAAAAGGCATTTTCGGATACAAAATGGCATAGTGCCACTATCACGGTTACATTAAATATAATCCAAAAGCAACCGTTTGTCAATAAGTTTTAAAGTCAAAACATCACTTTATGCATTTTACACAAAACGCAGAGCATAAATTAGTCAAAAAGATCAAACATAATATTCTGTGTAAGAATTAATGTGGCAAGTTCGCCATTCTGTTGCGCTGTAACACCTGCACAAAATCCGCGTCCGACTATGTTTATATTATAACACATTATATTATAAATGTATAGTGTTTTTTGTATTTTTTTCGACTTTTTTTGATATTTTCTTCTTTTATGCAATCAATCGACTGTAAAGCTATAAAACCTTACAGCCGATCTCACTATATTTTTAATTCTGCGGTATGGCTTTTGCCGTCTACAGGAATAAAGTCACACTCTTTTCCGTCTACAAAAAGTCGGGTTGCGCCATGAT
This sequence comes from Clostridia bacterium, assembly GCA_017397655.1. Classification (GTDB taxonomy): domain Bacteria; phylum Bacillota; class Clostridia; order Oscillospirales; family Acutalibacteraceae; genus UBA1425. The sequence goes on from JAFQIG010000044.1 coordinate 10,385, forward strand.
GTGTACAGGTTATATGAATTCCCCAAGAATCGTTGTACAGCTTGACTTTCAGCGGATACATTGACGCCGGAGCAGACATCTTTACATACAGTTTATCCCCCTCTTTTCTGAGCCCGAGTACAAGAGACATCAGGGTCCTGTAATACCATCCCGCTGATCCTGTGTAAAGGTTCCAACCTGTACACCCACTCTCTCTATCTGACATCGGAACATCCCCCGCTAACGCATACGGCTCCGCTCCGTAACGATACATTTTATCCTCGTTCTCACAAAAATATGACGGATTTATCATCCGCAGAAGTCTGAAGCCCTCTTCTGACTCCCCTGACATTATCAATGCAGCACATAACCACACAGCCGCATGGGTATACTGACCACCGTTTTCGCGGATTCCCTGCGGATACGAAGTTATATATCCCGCCTGCTTACCTTTTCCCGTAAACGGAGGCGACAAAAGCTTGATTATCCCCTTTTCTTCGTCAACAAGCTCTCTGACAGCTGTTTTTAATGCCTTTTTGACCCTTTGTCTGTCGGGCAACTCCGCAAAAACCGCAAAAGACTGTGCTATACTATCAATTTCACACTCTCTTACCGTACTTTCCCCTGCTTTTCCGATCACGGTTCCATCATCCATAATTGCACGGATATACCTGTCACCTGACCAAGCTTTTTCTTCGATTGCTTCAGAAAGTTCATTGATTTTTTCGACGTATAATTTCTTTTTTTCTCTTTTTCCGCAAAGATCACAAAGCTCACTCATTCGCCGAAGAACAATTACCAGAAACATACTGAGCCATACACTCTCGCCCCTGCCCTTGACACCTATATTATTAAATCCGTCGTTCCAGTCACCTGAGCCTATCAGCGAAAGTCCGTTCGGTCCTGTCGAAAGAGAGCGATCGACCGCTCTGATGCAATGCTCGATAAGCGGCTCTTTCTCCTTGCTTCTGTGCGGCGAAAAATAGCGCTCGGTTTCATCATCGTTAAGCAAGTCTCCCTCTATATACGGTATATTAATATCAAGTATACCTCTATCTCCTGTGGTTTTTACATATTCACTTGTAACCAACGGTAACCACAGAAGATCATCGCTGTAACGTGTTCTGACACCTTTGATTCCACCGTCACGGTACGGCAAAACGTGCCACCAATGAAGCACATCACCCTGTTTAAACTGCACTGCCGCACATCGGATAATATGCACCTTTGCCTTTTTCGGATCGGTGAGAAGAAGAGATGAAACGTCCTGTAACTGGTCACGGAACCCCCAGGCTCCGCCGCATTGATAAAATCCTGTTCTGGAATCAATACGACACGAATTAATCTGCCACGGCAGCCACGTATTGAACATTCTGTCGATGTCAGGGTACGCGGATTGCATCTGTATTGCGTATTCAGGACACGATCTTGTTTCAATTTGCGGCATTTTCAGAACGCTTTTCCTCGTTCTGCCCCACGAAAGCGAAAACAACAGCTCTGTTTTTCCTTTTTCGGGAACTGTCACAGTCTTTCCTACTGCAATACAACCGTGATACGACCTTTTATCGCTAAAAAAATCGCCTGAAAGCACCGCGGTACGATCTGTCGTCCTGATATCTGCGTTCTCCGCTATCCGCAATGCTCCGAAACCTTTTACCGTTGATGAATCTGACGTAAAAACGAAGCCGTCCGAAAGCTTTTCTGTTGTTATAAAGCGTTCCTTTCCCCTGTCGGACGAAAGCACGGGCTCTATATAATATATCAGATTTATTTCCGCCTTTTCGTCTGTATTATTTGTTACGGTAACCTTGCATTTTTTGCATAAAGCTTTTGAATCCACCGTAACCTCCGTTTTAAAAGTCAGATTTTCCGCTTCACCTGACCACGATGCTTTTTTCGGTGTAAAGAAAGCTGTCGATGCACGAATAATATCGTAAATCCTTCCGTTTTTTTGCATAATCAGCAGCTCTCCGCGGTTGTCCGAGGCTATTTCATTGTACCAGGGAGTGAGCTTGTTTTCCCTTGAATTTATTGCCCATGTAAAGCCTAATGCCTTGTCAGACACCATCGTTCCGAAGTTTTTGTTTGAAATCGTCAGACACCAAGGTAAATAAGGCTTTTGTGGCATTTTATATATGCTGATTCCCCCATCTGTAAAGTTGTATCGCTTTACAGATTCAACAGTTTTTGTGTCAGATACAGGCACTCTTTCAAATTGAACTTTTTGTTGTTTTTTCTCTTTGAAAGCCGTATCAAAGTTGAACACCGCAACAGATTTTAAAAACTGCGCCTGAGCTTTTGAAAAGTTGTGCAAATTGATAAAATAAATACCGTTTTCGCTGTCGTTCGAGAGTCCTGATTCACGTTTTAAAGTATCTTTTAACGCATTTTGGATCGGCGAATCATAGTCGCCCCCCTCTTCATAGCAAACAGCAAGATCGCACATTATACCGCACGCTCTGAGTCTTTGCACAACCCTGAAATACGGTATCATTTCAGTTACGGAATCCTTATCCTCGATGCTTGCGAAGAAAATCGGGTTGTCCCCCGAAATGCCGAAGTTCCACACGGTATTGTACGGCAGATTAACGGGATTTTTCTCAGTTGATTGTGAAAAAACAGTCGGTACAAGCAGTTTTTCCGTTAAAACCGATTCCGCTGTTCCCTCCGAAAACAACGGCATTGCTCCTTTTCGCTCTTTTATTTCACCTTTTTTTCTGATTTGCAGTAATCTGTTGACCGCTTCCTGTGCGGATGATGCACACGTCATCAATAAAATATGCTCCGAGGCTCCTCTTGACGGAATATGAAGATTGATCTCTGCTGCGAAACAGCAGTCAGTATCTCCGTCTGAATCCTCAAAATGTCTTTCGGGGACAAAAAGCGAATCTTTATCATACGCCGTGTCAATTACCCTGTGCTTTGATCGCTCACATCTGAATTCTGTTTCTTTCAGAAAGCCTATTGCAAGATAAACTCCCTGATTTCCGTCTCTTTCCTTTCTTCCGTATACGGTTATGCCGCTCTTTTTATCATGTTTTTCGACTATAAACAGCTTTGAAAACGCCGGATGATTCTGTTCCGATGCATAAGAGTCCAACATCGGCTCTGCATAAACCGTCAGTCTGCCGTCAAAAGGCTTTTGTCTGCTGTTTTTTACGGTAATCACTCGTTGTTCACACGTAAGCGTCGGATGGATGCTCGTCCTGACCTTTACGGATATGCCGTCCTGCGATGCTTTGTGAATAATATCTCCGCCTGAAAACGTACATTTATGATTCATATCAGAATATTGCGGCATTCTTGTTGCACAAAGAGTCTTTTTGCCGTCTTTAACATTAACGATAACACCCTGCGGATATCTGAGAAGATCTTTGCCGTGCTTTAAAAGACATACTCCTCTGTAAAATGTTACCGATGCTCCTACATCTGTCATAATAAGTGTCATTTCGCCGTTTGTCACCGCCTTCGCAGTCGGTTCGATCGGTGTTATCATTTTCACTTCATTTCTGACCGGGTTGCTGCGCTCTCTTACCGTGCGCACATCCTTTTTTTCTGTTTGTCTGAAGACATACGCATCCGTTTCTATTCTCTCACTCAGCAGACTTTCTGCTGACTTCATTCGCCTGTCACGCATAAACCGCTTTTGAAAAACACCGTCTTTTAACAAATTGGCTACCGACAGCATACTCATTCCGATGTGATGCGCCATATAGCTTCTGACTACTGCATATTTTCTGCCGTTGGTTCTTGACGGAGTGAAGTCTATCGCTTCATAAAATCCCCATCTGCCGCACATATTCATTTTTTCGATTTTTTTTAGATTCTTTATCGCCGTTTCAGGCTCAAGCGGTAACAGCAGAAACGAAGAATAAGGCGAAATTACCGTTTCGTTGTCAAGCTCCCTGCGAAGTCCCAGACTTCCCACTCCGTGAGCCTTGTACTGATAATTGAAATCGCGGTCAAATGCGTAAAATCCGCTTTCCGACATACCGAACGGAATACCGTCAACTCTTTTACGCTGACACCATGAACAGTATTTAAGAGCCTCGTAACAAAGAGTGCCTTTCTTGCCCGGCAGAAATATATACGGCATAAAATACTCAAACATCGTTCCCGTCCACGATACAAGTCCCGTAAAGCGACCGCTTCGGCTCATTGTACGCGAAAGCTGTGCCCAATGCTTTTTCGGAACAACTCTTTCTGCTACGGCATAATAACTTGTCATTCTTGCTTCACTCATCAGAAGATCGTAGTACGAATCAGACAGCTTTTCCGTCTCAGGATCAATTCCTATATGAAACAGATTTCTCCGTCTGTTGTAAAATACGGAAAGATCGCTCTGTAAAAGCTGATTTTTGCACTCCGATACAATTTCTGAAAGTTTCGGCTCTTCCGCCATATACTCCGCAACACCCTCCTTCAGTGCCTTGAGACAGCACATAAAGTTTCCGCAATCTACCGTAGAGACATATTCGGGCTGCAACGGTTTCAGATTCTGAGTATTATACCAATTAAGAAGATTGCCCTTGTATTTTTTGAGCATTGCAACAGAAGCGAACATTTTTTTGAGCCTGTTATACAATTCCGTGCTGTCAATCAACCCAAAGTCCCTTGCCGACAGCACGCACAATAACGCAAGACCGATGTTTGTCGGTGAGGTTCTGTGAGCTACTCTGTAAACAGGAGTTTCCTGAACGTTATCCGGAGGCAGAAAATTATTCTCTTCGTTACATTGATCTTCAAAAAAGCTCCACATCGCCGCAAATGACGACATCAGATACTCTTTGTCAAGGTAACTGAGCTTTGTTTCCTTAGTCTTTTTCGACTTTCGTGAGATAAAAAGAAACGGTATATCGACCATAAACAGTATTGCACACAGCTTTAAAACAGGATTATCCGATATAAACAGCAATGACGATACTGCCGCTGTACATAAGCAATCAATAAAATCTTTTTTGAATGACCCTGATTTGCCTGACTGTGCAAAGGTTGTCCAATCAAGCAATCTCTTTTTGCTGACGAAGCTTCTCCATAAGGCAAGTATAACAGAAACACCCGATTTGACTGCGTTCTGCGGCAGCATCATTATCATAACAATGCCGCGGACAAAGCTTGCAAGCGATGCAGGTATTGCTTCGGAATAAAAAAGACGCGAAAGCATAGAGAAGCCGTTGGCGAACAGCGTTCTGAATCCTTGTGTAAAATTACCGTTTGCTGCACCGATCAAGCCGATTAGCGCGACAACCGTTGCCTCTCTTGCCGGTAAAAATATACTTATTATAAGTGCAAGCAAAATAAGCGGCGGAGTCAGAGCGCGTCTGAGATTGTCAAAAAGCTTAAACCTTGATAATGCATTAAGGGGATTTTTTGAAAAAATGAAGCGTAAGTTCTGCCAATCGCCTCTGATCCACCTGCTTTGTCTGTCAAAATAGACGCTCTGGCTTGACGGAAAGCCGTCGAGCACCTGTACATCCGATACAAAGGCACAGCGCAGATATCCGCCCTCCAATATATCGTGGCTGAGTATTCTTCCCTCAGGCAAAGCGTCATTCAGTACGCCGTAAAATGCATCAACATCAACAAGTCCCTTTCCAGAGAATATTCCCTCACCGAACAAGTCCTGATATCTTTCGCTGACAGTATTGCTGTATGACGATATTCCCGTATCGGAACACATAATTTTTCCGAACGGTGTTTTTGACGTCAGTATATCGCAGCATACTCTCGGTGCAAAAATCCCGTATCCCTTTGTTACCGAGCCTTTTTCTTTGTCAACATACGCTTTGTTGACCGGATGCGCCGCAACGGAAATCAGTCTTCTGAGACTGTCAAACGGCAGATCGGTATCGCTGTCAAGCGCCATAAGATATTGAACCTTGTCGATATCCTTTGTATCTCCGTAAAGACAAAGAAATCCGCCCGTTTCGCCCTTGATCTCACGTACAAGCTGAGTTATGGCTCCTCTTTTGCGTTCCCATCCCGAAAAATATCCTTCGGTCTTTGCATAGACTCTGGGTCTTACCGCAAGAATAAATCCTCTGCCGTATCTGTCATTCAGCTCTTTTATCATACGTTTGCACGCTTCGATATTCGTGTTGTCCTCGGGACGTTCAGGAGTTCCCGAGTTCTTCATATCCGCAAGCAGACATACCCTGACATTCTTTTCGCCGTTGGACAGATAAAGCTGTTCAAGGTGAGCTTTTGTCTGTTCCGTTTTACCTGCTGACGGCAAAAGCGTTGACACGGTTATAAGCGTCATCATTGATTCGGGTATCTCGTCACCGATTTTCATCCCCGGCAAGCGCAACGTTCCGACGCCCTTTAACGATACCGCTGTCAGAACTCCCGAAAAAGATGCATACAAAGGAAAGAAAATCAACGGTGCAATATACCACTTAATAAAAATGCCTGCCGCAACAGACAGTACAAGCGGCAAAAGACATTCAAGTATTAAAAAAAGCGTTCCTCTTTTTTTCCTGTATTCAGGTAAAATTCCGCTTCCGATATGACGTGTTCTTTCATCCGTTCCCTTTTCCGCTTCGTTCACCTTTTCGACAGCAAGTCGCTCTTCGTCAACTCCTTTACGGCTTGCTTCTTTCATAACCATACTTCGGTAAGTGGCTTTTGACTCTTCGTCCATTCTTCCGTAAACTCCCGACGGATCACGCAAAAGCTGTTTTTCGGTCGGGTTTATCTCTTTATTGATCCTTTCAAAATCAATATCGGGCAAACGATGCAATGTCCTTATCGCTTTTGAGATTATACCTGTTTTTTCGCCTTTTTCCGCTTTAAGGCTGTTCGCTGTTCTGACTGTTATTACAGCTTTCAGCATCATCGGCAGTACTTCGCACTCAACACCTGACAGCTTTTTCTTTGAAAATGCCGTCAGCATGGTGTCAGTATCAAAATCCGTTGTTTCGTTATATACGCTGTCGGCAATGTAAAATACATTCGGCAAGCCGTTTTTGCCCGTCGGTAACGGTAACACCCCTTTTAGAGCATCACTCAACGCTTCCGCTTCACGGCAAATCAGATACGCATTGTCACAAAGCCACTCCTCGTATCCCGATTTTGTTCTGTGCTTCATTGCCTTTTTGTATGCCGAGGATATTTCTTTTTTGCTCTTATCTGTCAACCTGATCAATCTTTTTGTACTGACACGTTCCTGCACATCAATTATCCTTTCAAAACAGTATTCTTGCTTTTCTTTTATTCTTTACAGACTTATGTAAAAAATTCACTTGAATATTAAGCTTTGAAGGGTTATTATTTATATGAAGGAGGTTTTGCTATGGAAACTTTAAAATTTGATCTGTCAAAAGAATCGGGTAAATTCAGAATCATGCACGCCGTCAATAACGGACCGTGCCACAGAAGACACGCAAACGATCAGTACCGTTCTAACCTCGATGCCTTTAAAGAAGCTGAAATTCCTTATGCACGCAATCACGATGCTGCTTTTTGTGCAACATACGGCGGAGAACATTCCGTTGACATCACCGGTATTTTTCCGAATTTTGATGCAGATGAAAACGATCCTGCTTCTTACGATTTTGCGACTACGGATGAGTATATCTTTGTAACTCTTGATGCAGGCACAGAAACCTTTTACCGTCTCGGTCAGAAAATCGAACAATATATCAAAAAATTCGACACATTGCCTCCGAAGGATTTTAAAAAATGGGCTGTTATATGCGAACACATAATCCGCCACTATAACGAAGGCTGGGCCGACGGATACCGACTTAACATTCAGTATTGGGAAATATGGAACGAGGCAGACCTTACACCTGATGACAGCACCAACAAATGCACTTGGGGTGGTACGAAGGCACAGTTTTTTGAGTTTTACGAGATTGCCGCAAAGCATCTGAAAGAGTGCTTTCCTCACCTTAAAATAGGAGGTCCCGCACTCGCATTTAACGAAGCATGGGCAAACGATTTTCTCATTTACATGAGCGAAAGAAATGTTCCGATCGATTTCTTTTCATGGCACATTTACGCCTATGATGTTGAAAGAATAACCGCCAAAGCCTTCAGAATTAAAAAACTGCTTTGCGAGCACGGCTACGGCGATTCGGAAAGCATCCTTAACGAATGGAACTATGTCAAAGGCTGGACAGATCAATTCGTTTACAGCATAAAAACCATCAACGGTATGAAGGGTGCGGCTTTCACAATGGCCGTAATGAGTGCCTGCCACGCTACTCCCGTTGATATGCTTATGTACTATGATGCGCGCCCGTGTGTGTTCAACGGTCTTTTTGATCTTTATACTTATGACAAGCTGAAAGGTTATTATCCGTTTTTGTGGTACAGTAAATTATACAAGCTTCAATGCGAGGTTGTCTGTGACAGCCATATTGATGATATTTATACTCTTTGCGGTAAAGACAATGACGGCAAGGTCACGGCAGTTATCACCTATTACACAGATGATGATACCGTAACGGACGAAAAGCTTATCCATATTGATTTCGGAAAAGACGGCGAATTTGACATCTTTCTTCTTGATGAGACGCACGACGGTGATTACACAGAAACAAAAAAGGTACTCGACTTATCCGTAAAGCCGAATACCTGTATTATGATCAAAGAAAGGTAACGCTGTCTCCTGACCGAAGATATGAGATGTTCTTCATTTTCCGTTTCATAAATTCAAACTGTTCTTCACCTGTACAGTGACAGGTAAAATACTTTGTATCAAACGAGTCAAGATACTGACAGTATTCTTCAAGCGTTTTGTCAAGCGGCAGCTTTGAAAAGTGAAATCCGCCTATCAGCACATCGGGCATAAACCAGTGAACAATATTCAGAATCCCCTTGTGCGAGCATCCGCTGACAAGAACACGTTTACCGTTTTCTTCTATCAGCAAATACTGCTCATGGTGAAAGTCATCGGGCAGTATTTTTTCGTCCTCTTTCATATTAAGCCCGAATGAGCCGAGGTTAAAGTGTTTTTCTCTTTCATTGCACGAATAAAGAGTCATACCCTCCGCTATTTTCAACTCTTCATCCGTAAAAATCAGTCGAGGATCATCCTTTAAAGTCTTGTCAAGTCCAATATATTTTTCTGTTCCGTTGTAATACTCACCGAAAGCGTGTTTGCTGAGATACACGGGAGCATTCTTATTAATTCGGAGAAACTTTTCAAGTCCGCCCCCGTGATCATAATGACCGTGCGACAGTACGGCAATATCAACGTCGGACAGATCAATTCCGAGAGTTTCTGCATTTTTTGAGAAAAGCTCCGTCTGTCCCATATCAAAAAGAATGTTGTGTTTTTTTGTTTCAATGTACAGCGACAAGCCGTGTTCGGGATAAATATCGCTGCGGATTGTTGTATTTTCTGCCAATGCGGTTATTCTCATACTGTCACCTCACGTCATTGTAGCACTTTTCGGAATATTATGTCAAATATTGCATATACTTTTTCTTGACAAATCGGATTTTTGTTGTATAATTAATTGTTGAGAGACTCGGTTTTCTTGGAAAGTCTGACAGGGAGAATGTGTCGTGGACTGGAAGCACATTTCAGATGAGTAGTAAATTCGGGAACACTCTCACGGCGTCATCACAATTAAATACTTCAAGTGGATGCTTTGCATCAATACGGGTGGCACCGCGGGTTTTTTTGTTGACTCGTCCCGAGAATCTTTTTACGATTCTCGGGATTTTTATTTTGTATTTTTTGTTAGGAGGATATATATGTACAGAACGCATTATTGTAATGACATCAGAGAAAACAACATCGGCGAGAATATCTCGCTTGCAGGTTGGGTCGAGTCAATCCGTGACCACGGCGGAGTTATCTTTATCGACCTTCGTGACTACACAGGCATCACCCAGATCGTTATCCACGACGAATCACTCCTTGAAGGAGTCAACAGAGAGGCTGTTATCTCTGTTTGCGGAACCGTTTCCAAGCGTGACGAGGATACAGTCAATGACAAGATAGACACAGGTAAGGTCGAGCTTATCGTTGAAAAGCTTGAGCTTCTCGGTCCGTGCCGTAATATGCTTCCGTTTGATGTAAACGATTCCAAGGGTACAAGAGAGGATATCCGCTTAAAGTACAGATTCCTTGATCTTCGTAACCCTGACATCCGTTCCAATATTATGCTTCGCTCCAAAGTTATCAGCAGAATGCGTCAGCTTATGGATGAAAGAGGATTCCTTGATATTCAGACTCCCATCCTTACAGCTTCTTCTCCCGAGGGCGCACGTGACTTCCTTGTTCCCAGCAGAAAGCACAAGGGCAAGTTCTACGCTCTGCCCCAGGCTCCTCAGCAGTTCAAGCAGCTTCTTATGGTATCGGGATTCGATAAGTATTATCAGATAGCTCCCTGCTTCCGTGATGAGGATGCACGTCAGGATCGTTCCCCCGGTGAGTTCTATCAGCTTGACTTTGAAATGGCTTTTGCCACTCAGGAAGATGTTCTTAAAGTTTGTGAAGAAGTCATCAGCGACATCTTCACCACATTCTCGACAAAGAAAGTTTCTTCTGCTCCGTTCAAGAGAATCACTTTCGCTGATGCTATGAAGAAATACGGCTCCGACAAGCCCGATCTTCGCAATCCTCTTGAAATCTGCGATCTTACCGATTTCTTTGCTAACGTCAGCTTCCCTGCATTCAAGGGCAAGCCCGTCAGAGGTATCGTTGCCGACTGTACAGGTCGCTCCAGAAGCTTCTTTGAGAATTCTCTCAAATTCGCTATGAGCATCGGTATGAAGGGTCTCGGATACATCACTCTCAACAACGGCGTTTTCAAGGGTCCGATCGAAAAGTTCCTTACTGACGATCAGAAGAAAGAGATCATTGAGCTTTCAGGTGTCAAAGAGGGCGAAACTCTCTTCTTCATCAGCGACAGCGAAGCAGTCGTTAACCGCCTTGCAGGTCAGATCCGCACATGGCTCGGCGAAAATCTTGACCTCATCAAGAACGATTCCTTTGAATTCTGCTTTATCGTTGACTTCCCGATGTACGAGCTTGACGAAAGCTCGGGTAACATCATCTTTACACATAATCCTTTCTCTATGCCTCAGGGCGGTCTTGAAGCTCTTGAGACAAAGGATCCCACAGAAATCCTTGCATATCAGTACGACCTTGTATGTAACGGTATTGAGCTTGCATCGGGTGCTGTCCGTAACCACAACCCCAACGTTATGAAGAAGGCATTCGCTATTGCAGGCTATACAGAGGAAGAGCTTGCCGCACGCTTCAGCGCTCTTTACAACGCATTCCACTACGGTGCTCCGCCTCATGCAGGTATGGCTCCCGGTGTTGACAGAATCATTATGCTCCTTGCTGATGAAGAAACCATCCGTGACGTCATCGCCTTCCCGCTTAACGGCAATGCACAGGATCTTATGCTTGGTGCTCCGAGCGAGGTTACCGAACGTCAGCTCCTTGAAGCTAACATCAGAATCCGTGATTAATTTTAATTGGGAGTGAATTTATTATGACAAACGAAAAACTCCAAGACCTTCTCGACGTCAATGAGCTTCGCCTTACAGATGACGAAACCGTCAGAATGATCTCTTTGTTCCAAAAGATGAACGGCTGTGAAGCCTCTTTGTCCGACATAAATACAGATAATGTCGATATTATGGTTCACGTTCAGCCTCTGACAAACGTTCTGCGTGAGGATTTCCGTGATCAGAAGTTCTCACGTGAAAGCCTCCTTGAGGGTGCTCCCGAGCATACCGAGGACAGTTGGCAGGTTCCGATTCTCGTAAAGTGAGGTAGAAAAAATGAAATATTATATTTCCGAAATATCCGCAAAAGGCTCTGTTGCAGTTGACGATAACATCCTTGTTAAGGGTACACCTGCTTCGTGCGGTTCACGTATGCTTGAAAGCTTTGTTCCGCTTTTCAACGCAGAAGCCGTTGACCGTCTTATTAATGCAGGTTATGAAATATCAGGTAAAACAAATATCGGTGAATTCTCTCTTGACCTTCTGGGAGAGACTTCCTACTTCGGTGAATGTACGGAAAACGGCAACCTTGTCAGTGCCGCCGCTTCGCTTGTTGCAAAAGGTGACATTGATGCCGCTGTCAACACCGATGTCAGCGGTTATCCCCGCCGTGCCGCAGCTGTTTCCGGCATCGACTTTTTAAAGCCGACTTACGGTACAGTTTCAAGATACGGTATTGTTGCCGCTGTCTGCTCTGCAGAGCAGATCGGTGTCAGCGCAAAGAACGCTAAAAAAGTCAAGGAACTCATTTCTGTTATCGCAGGTCACGATTCAAAAGACGGTACATCTCTTCCTGCAGACAGCTACAGCTATGAGCTTACATCCGCTTCGGGTATGAAAGTTTGTATTATCAAAGAGCTCTTTGACAAAGCTTCTGACGATGTTAAAAAGTCTGTTTCCGACTACGCCGATAAGCTTCGTTCTGTCGGTGTTACCGTAGATGAGGTTTCTGTTCCCGAGGTTTTTGCAATTCACGCTGCCTGGAACATCCTTCTTTGTGCAGAGTTCTGCAACAACGTTTCACGCTTCGACGGTGTCAAGTACGGCTACCGTTCCGAAAACTATAAGAATATTGATGAGCTTTACGTCAACTCCCGTACGGAAGGCTTCGGTTTCATCACAAAGGCATCTGTCCTTTACGGTTCCGACGTCCTCTCCAAGGGCAGATATAACGACTGCTACGACAAGGCATTACGTATCCGCCGTGTCGCTCTTAACAAAATGAAGGAGCTTTTCGCATCTTACAATGCTGTCCTCACTCCCGTATGCAGTCAGAAGAATTATCAGCCGTATGAGATTTGTGATGCTTTTGAAAAAGCTTATGACGAAAATCTCTTTACAGCTATCCCCTCTATCACGGGACTTCCCGCTATGGTCACTAAAGGTGTTCAGCTTATTGCTGATTCTTTCTGTGATGCCACACTCCTGAGTCTCGCTGACAGCGTAGAAGAAACGGAGGTTATGTGATGAAATACGAATTAGTTATGGGTCTTGAAGTTCACGTTGAGCTTGCAACCGAATCAAAGATCTTTTGCTCCTGCGGAGGTCATGCCGCCGCCAATGAACCCAACGACTGTGTCTGTCCTGCTTGTTGCGGTATGCCCGGTATGCTCCCCGTAACCAACAAGCACGCAGTTGAGCTTGCTGTTATGGCAGGTACTTTGCTTAACTGCAAAATCAATCAGTATACTACCTTTGATAAAAAGAGTTATTATTATCCCGATCTTCCCGGTGCCTACCAGATCACTCAATGGTTCAACCCCATTTGCGTTGAGGGTTCTGTTGAAGTTACAACAAAGTCGGGAACAAGAACCATCGGTATCAAGCAGATCCATATGGAAGAGGATGCAGGCAAGCTCGTTCACGATGACTGGACAGCAACATCTCTTGTTGACTACAACAGAACAAGCGTTCCGCTTATCGAAATCGTAAGCAAGCCTGATTTCAGAAGCGGTGAAGAGGTCATCGCTTACCTTGAAAAGCTTAAGTCTCTTTTCCGTTTTGCAAAGATTTCAGAATGTGAAGAAGGCGCTATGAGATGCGACGTAAACATCTCTGTCCGTCCCGAAGGCAGCGATACACTCGGTGTCCGTTCCGAAATCAAGAATATGAGCTCTCTCTCCTCCATTGCACGTGCCATCGAATACGAAGCCGCACGTCACATTGATGCTCTTGAAAGAAATACGGAAGTTCTCGTTCAGGAAACACGCCGTTATGATGATGTCAAGGGTCGCACTTTCCCCATGAGAAACAAGGAAACTGCGGCTGATTACCGCTACTTCCCCGATCCCAATCTTATGCCCATCATTATCGATGATGAGTGGATCGCAAAGATCCGTGAAGAGCTTCCCGTTCCTGCCGAAGTCAAGTACGAACAGTATGTAAACGCCGGCATCAGCGAAAAGGATGCCGCAACACTTACTGCCGAGCGTAACCTTTGCGATATTCTTGACGGTGCAGTCGAGCTTGGTTGCTCTCATAAGGATGTTGCAGGCTGGCTTCTGACCGACTGTGCAGGCATTCTCAGAAGAAACAACACAACCATCGACAAGCTTGACATTGCTCCCGCAAAGCTCTCTAAGATTATTGATATGACTAACTCCGGTGACATTACGAGAGTTGCAGGTAAAAAAGTCCTGACAGCAGTAATTGAAAAAGACGTTGACGTAGAAAGCTTTATCAGTGAAAACAATCTTACTGCACAGAACAATACCGATCTTATCGCAAGTGTTGTTCAAAAAGTCATTGACGCCAATCCCGCTGCTGTTGCCGACTACAAGAACGGCAAAACAAAGGCTATTCAGGCTCTTATGGGTGGCGTAATGCGTGAGCTTCGTGGCAACGGCGATGCCGCTACCGTAAACGAACTGATTATTAAAAAGCTTTCTGAATAATATGTCCTGTGAAATTTTACTTGTTATGACAGGCGGTACTATCTGCTGTACCGAAGATTCTGTCACTCATAAAAGAAATACAAACGCCGACTCCGCAAAAAGTAAGATTACCAAAAACTTCCTGTTGTCCGATTCGGGATATGCTTCTAACGTTCTCTTTGACGAGTTTATCCCGATCGACATTCTGAGTGAAAATATGACTCTTGACAGGCTTAACGTTTTGGTTGACTTTTTAAGAGGAAAGATCACCACTAAAGATTACAAGGGTATCGTGCTCCTTCACGGGACCGATACCCCTGCTTTTACATCTTCTTTGCTGTCTTTGCTTCTTTGCGGTATCGACGTTCCTGTTTTTATTGTCACAAGCCACTCTCCGCTTGACAATCCCGATACCAACGGCAACGATAACTTCCGTATCAGTGTAGAGCTGATTATGAACGGTATCGCTCCCAATGTCTATTTTGTATACAAGAACACAGATGGCAGAGTTTTTCTTCACTACGGTGCACATCTGCCTCAGTGTTGCAGCTACAGCAACGATTTCTACAGCAGAACAGCCGTGCTGATTGATGAAAATAATCCGTGCGAAAAGGGCATCCGCTTCGAAACCGACACTGCTCTTATCAACAAACTTCAAAGGCTTTCGGGCAGAGTCTTGCAGATTACTCCGTACGTCGGTATTGATTATTCTGCATTTTGCCTTGATAACGTAAATGCCGTTGTGCATGAAACATTTCATTCGCAGACTGCCTGTGCCGAGGTAGACTCTTTATGTGACAGCTACTCCGAAAACTCTGTTCTCTCTTTGATTGAACGCTGCAACAAAAGGAATATTCCTTTTATTCTGTCACCGTGCAGCGAAGAATCCTTTAAGTACGAATCAACCTCTCTTTTGTTGCAGTCGGGTGCCGTTCCCGTCTACGGTATGACAAAAGAGATGACTTATATTAAAACGCTTGTCGGTATTTCTTTGGGTCTTAATAATAAAGATTTAACCGATTTTCTTAACACAAGCTTTAACCGTGAATTTACTGCGAGGTTTTGATTTTGAAAAAGAATGATATTTGCACTCTTAATATTACAGACTGCACCCTGTCGGGCAGCGGTGTCGGTCACATTGACTCTTTGGCAGTTTTTGTTCCCGCAAGTGCAGTCGGTGACGAACTTCAGGTGCATATCCTTAAAGTTAAATCAAACTGTGCTTTCGCTAAAATTCACAAAATCATCAACCCCTCTCCCGACAGAATCGACTCGGACTGTCCTGTTTTCCCGAAGTGCGGCGGCTGTGCTTTTCGTCATATTTCTTATGAAGCAGAGCTTCGTATCAAGGAAAATCAGGTGCGTGAGAATCTTCGTCGTATCGGCAAAATCGACATTGATGTTGATTCAATACAACCCTCTCCCTCTGTAAATGCTTACAGAAATAAGGCTCAGTATCCATTGTCGATGCAAGGCGGCAAGCTTTCCATCGGTTTTTATGCCGAGCGGAGTCACCGTGTTATCGACTGCCGAAGATGTCAGTTGCAGTCTGATGAATTTACGGTTATTCTGTCCGTTTTCAACGATTGGATATTGAAGAATAAGATTTTTATTTATGATGAAGTAAAGCATAAAGGTCTGCTTCGTCACATCTATATAAGAAAAGGTGAAAAGACAGGCGAAATTCTTGTCTGTGCCGTCATTAACGGTGAAAAGTTGCCTCATCAGGAGGAGCTTTGCGATGCACTTTTGAAGAAACTGCCACAAATAAAAAGCATTGTTCTTAACATTAATAAAGAAAAAACAAACGTCATTCTCGGCAAAAAGTGCATAACTCTTTACGGCAGAGAGTATATCGAGGATGAGCTTTGCTCTTTGCGTTTCAGAATCTCACCCCTGTCCTTTTATCAGGTCAATGCTCTGCAGGCTGAAAGACTTTATAACAAAGCAAAAGAGCTTGCCGATCCTAAAGGCAAAACCGTGCTTGACCTTTACTGCGGTACGGGCACTATCGGTCTTACCATGGCAAAGACCGCAAAAAAGGTTATCGGTGTTGAGATAATCCCCGATGCTGTGAGAGACGCAAAGATAAATGCGGAGCTTAACGGTATAAATAATGCAGAATTCATCTGTGCAGATGCAGGCGAAGCCGCAAAACAGCTAAAAGAAAACGGCATAAAGCCCGACGTAATTATAGTCGATCCTCCGAGAAAAGGATGCTCCGAGGATGTTTTACAGACGATTGCCGATTTTTCACCCGAAAGACTCGTCTATATCTCCTGCGACAGCGCAACCTTAGCCAGAGACTGCGCCATACTCAAAACCCTCGGCTATACAGTCACTGCCGCCACCCCGTTTGATATGTTCCCGAGAACAGGCCACGTCGAGACGGTAGCACTGTTAACAAAATAAACACTTCACAAAAAGGCACAGCAACTGTCAATCGACAAATTGCTGTGCCTTTACTAATGGGGATTAACTATTGAGTTAAAATCAATACCAGATCCAACCGCCTAAAAGAATTATAATAATCCATTGCCACCAAGTATATTTTACCTTAACCTTGAAATCAGCTTTCAGCCCCTCATACTCAACGGTAATTGTCTTTTCTCCACGTGGTTTCGCCGAATATCCGGATGCTATCATTTTTGATGTATCCGTAACCGTCTGCTTTGTGCCGTCAGAATACGTAATTTCAAGCTCAATTCCGGTAAGGTCAACCGCTGTATCCAGTTTGTATGTATACTCCGTCTTGATTGGAAGCTTCGATACACTGAAAGACTTTATTGTTGTGAAGCGTGCAACAAGTGATACGTTATCTTTTGCTACAAAAGAGTAATTCTGTTCAGAGGAAACAAGCTCGCCCTTTTCGTTATACCAACCGATAAAGAGATTCAATCCGTTCGGTGTTGCATCAAGTGTTACGTAATCACCTTTTGTAACAGTCTGATCGCTTGAAGCAAATCCGTCACCCTCTGCAGAAATCTTTATTTCAAGCGAGAGCAAATCTTCTTCGCCCAGCTTTTCCGTCGCTTCTATAGTTGTTCCTGACTCGTCTTTCAAAACATAGTCATCTATAGTGTAGTTTTCAGAAGATGTTTCGCTACTCATCGAAGTGCCTTTCACAACCTCAACATCAAAGTAGTTTATTCTTTCGGTCTCACCGCTGTCGGAATCAATGTTTCTGACAATATAATCCATCGTTCCGTCGTCGTTACCTGTCAGAACAATCTTGTAATCACCGTTTGACGGAAGCCAAAAGCTCTTTGAGTCGCCGTTAACAGTCATTACAACAGCATTTTCTTTTGCAGCTACAGTTTCATCAACAATATTGTTTTTGATTCTACCTACAAGCTCACCCGTCTCTTTGTCATAAATATCCACATCGACAGGACAATTTACCGAGCCTTTGTAGCCTTTTCTATGCTGTTTTATCTGACTTTCTGTCATCGAAAGCATATATGCGCAGTAGGTTTGCATCTGGTGGGCATAATTAAACTTTGCGCCAAATCTTACACCATCTTCAAGAAACTTCTCTTCACTAATCGGAGCCTTCAACATAGCTTCCATATCCACATCAGGATATGCAAAATAAATAATTATTTTACGATAAAAAACATTTCCGCTCGCTAATACTGTAAACATATCGCCGAATTTTTGATTCACCAAATATCCCAACAATGTGTTTTTAAAAAATGTAAAAGAATCCTTAAATATCATTACCGGTGCAGTCGGTATTATTGGATTCGGTATCATATAGTACAACTTTTCACCATTGTAAAATTCATCTACATTTTCAATTACATTTCCCATGTCCTCAACAATATTATAGGTTGTTATTTCTCCTTTATTATAAGGGCCATACTCACCTCCGGTAAGCTGTTTGTATGCAGCTTGCATTTCTTTTAAGTAATTTTCATAATTTTTATCATTATAATTGCTCGGCAAAACATAAGTGGTGCCGTATCGTTTATAGTTCCATTTTGCGAGCATAACTTTTGTAACAAAATCTTCCGGATTTACAATATTAAACAATCTTTTATATGTACCTGACTCTGCCTTTCCATCTATTGCACTTCTCGGTGTAGCAAAAGCATAAGTAAATATGTTTTCTGCATGTGAAGCATATGCTTTTTCATCAATCAACTGTTTACCCAGCAAATTTGCTGCTGCCGCACCTCTGCTGTGACCGGTTATTATAAATTTAATGTTATCAGGATAGTTTCCGTCATACTTTCCGTCCATATAATTGAACAGCTTATCATACACATACTTCTTTGCATCTTCAAAACCAACATGAATATTTCCTTCTCGTAATCCTTTTTTGCTCTCTTTTCCCCAGGGATCAAAATCAGAATACCATTGATCTTTATGCGAGCCTATAAGACCGACAAAAATCACGTCAAACACTTCGTTGGTTTCTATATCCAATCCCTGTCGTGTTGCAATAAAATAGTTGACCTCGTCTCTTCCTGTATTCATACCGATATCGACAAGCTCGAAGTCTACGCTTTTAAGTGCCTTTTTCAAATCCGTTTCTGTTGTTATTGAAACGTTTTTACCATAGCAACTATCGCTGTAGCCTATCATTGAAAACTGTGCGCAGAACTGTGCCAAGCCATGATTGTAGATTTCAGAATCCTTTGTGAGCCAACGCTGTTTAAATTTAATTGTTGTTGACCCCGGAACTACATCACCCTCAACGGCATCCTTAATACTGAATGATACATTGCTTTCTTTATCTGTCAAACCTGTTGTATCTGCTTTAACATAAGTATAATCGGATGCACACTCCATATTACCGATTCGTGAAAGCAAGTCTACATTACCGTAGATTTTTCCGTCAGCATAGATACCGTGTGTATAAAATTCCACACTATCCCCAATTTTCACTTCTGCATTGAATGTGCTTCCGTTAGAAGTGCTTTTGGGAGTGTAAACTATTTTATAATCCTCATTATAATTAGCATTCCATAAAGAAACAGTTGCAGTATTTCCGTTTTTAGTGTAGCTTCCGTTTAATGCAGCAGTTATTTCATACAGCTCTGCATAAATGCCCGTTTGTTCTTTGCGGATGTCTTTTATTACCTTTCCGTTGACAGTAACTGTCGGCAAGTCTTTTGACCATACCGCATAAAGAGTGCAATCCCTGTTATCTGTGTAGCTACTGCCGGGGTTATATTTTACAACCGATGATGTCGCACTAACACTCCATCCTGCAAAAACATAACCACTTTTTGTCGGAACCGCCGAGCTTAATTTAAGAGCAATGTTATACTGTTTGGTCTGGCTTGCAGGCGCACCGATGCCACCGTTTGCATTATATGAAACGGTGTAAGTTGCAGTATTCTTATAACCGCATAATTTACAGCTGTTGCTGTTTGTTGCATACGAATGATTCTCTAATTTCCGATTTTCTTCATCCGTTACGTGTTCTTTATAAAGTGTATCGCATACGGTACAGCGATGATTATAGTACCATACTTTATAATGCTGTGTTTCGTTGTACTGTTCATATTCCTCGGTAGATGTTATTTCAAATTTGTCGGTATCGTATGTCTCGTGAGGACATTTAACATTTATCATCGACGAGGTTGCCGATGCGGTGTTGCCGTCCTTATCCGTTACCGTTACCTTGAAATAGTATTCACCGACTTCAGTTGCCAAATAAGAATAACGTGTAACACCGGCACTTGTCATAGAATCAAGCTGCTTGCCGTCTTCATCATATACTTTATATGCATACACATAATCGCCTGCACCGCCGACAGCCTTTGCCGTTGCACCGATATTTGTGTTGATGTTAGCAGTTGTTGTATCTGCTGTCAACGTAACGCTTAACTCCTGATTTTTCGTATATCCGCACTTTGTACAAGTGTTATTTGAGAAGCTGTGTTTTTGCTTAATTTCATCCCACATAACCTTTGTATCGACATCTATACCGCAATCATCACAAACCAGTTTATAGAAATGATTATAGTAATGGTACGTCTCGTCAATACAGCTATATGTTTCGGTATAATATTCCTTGCTCTGCTCCTCATGCGGACAGGCCTTTGCATGCTTACAGTCCAAACATATACCTGCGGCATTGTAGTCGTGATTTTCCTTTATCGTATCATGTCTGTATTCATACCGCAAGGTCGCACAACAAAGCGTGCAGTACTCATCATAATACGCACTTCTCTCGTGCTGTGTTTCAGAAATACTCTTATATGACAGCGTTTCGATTACTATCTTGTCATCTTTGTTGGTATGAGGACAAACCAGCTTGAATGACACAGCATCTCCGTATGATGTTCCTTCGCTATTCTTTGCATAAAACTTAAAATAATATGTATGAATCGCCAAGGGAGACAAATCAGTAACTTTCTTAGAAAATGTGCCCTTAATATCCCCTGTTTTATCAAGTTTAAAAACAGTACCTTTTGAAGTTGTAAGATTTGACTTTGATGTGCTTACAACAAATCCGCATTCCGTTATACTCTCGCCGCCGTTTTTCTCGATTGTTCCCGAAAGTGTTGCATAGGTTGCACCTATGCTTGATGCTTTGCCTGATGAAACTGTCGGTGCTTCCGACATAGTACGGATATATACGACACAACCGGGATCACCCTGAAGCTCCGTATTACCACTTGTGTCCGTAAATGCGCCAACCCACACCTTGTAGCAAGTTGCCGCATTAATGCCACTCAATGAAGAAAGCTTAAAATACTTACTTGTCGTAAGCTTGCGATTTACCAAAACATTACTTGTTTCAACTCCACCTTTTGCCATCTCTCTGACAGTATATCTGAATGATTTTACTGAAGTGGTTGAGCACGTCCAACTTACTCTGTCAGAATCGATGTCCAGCCAAGTTGCATCATCATAAAAGTCATCATCACCGGTTGTCATTGTGATCGCCGATGCAGCTGAGGCATTAATTGTAGACCAATTAAATTTTTCTAAACTCTCAACGCCAAGCATCTGAAATATAGGCACTGAACCAAACAGCATAACCGCTACAAGTAATAACGATATTGATCTTTTAATAAAAGTTTTCATATTTACTCCTCTTTCGGTTATTCCCAATAATTCATTTGTTGCTTTTTCTTTTGTGTCTGCTCGTAAACCTGCTTTTCTGTAGGAGTGTAGCCTCTGCTGTGATCAGTCTTGCCTGCATCAGGTGTACCGTGATTCTGATAATTGTATCTTACCGCATCTTCAATAACTACTCCCGGATCCGCAGGCTCATATGTTCTGTCACCATATCTTGCTTCGATAATTGACGAAAGCAAACGTCTGCCTTGAACGGCACAAATTATATCAACCACACAGAAAACCCATCCGATTACCCAAGCACATACAATACCTGCAATGAGGATTAATAAAGCAAATACAAACGCACCAACACCTCCACCTGTAAGCGCTGCAAAAAAACTTATGTTACGTCCTCTTGCAACGAACTTTCTCCATGCAAGCTTCAGCACTATAAATCCGAAAGAAAAACCGATAGTGTAAACCATTATTCCCAGCACAAACAAAAGAGTTCTTCCTACTCCCTCACCCTTGAATTCACCGGAAATCAACATAAAAAGAAACACTAACAAACCGACTCCAATACCTTTAAGCAACTTAATCAGCCATTCTTCAAGTCTTTCGCCTCTGCGGTTTTTGTTCTTTGCCATTTCAGTCTCTCCTCTTTCAAATATTAAATAATTAATTATATTTTGTCTTATGACAGGACAAAATATTGACAAAAGTAGAATAACATTGTTTTTGTCCTATGTCAAGACAAAATTTCATTTTTGATTTTTTAAGGAGAAAAATGATGGCACGAATAATTGATGGCGAAACAATGAATATGGTTGGTAAAAAGGTTAGATTTTTACGCAAAAACCGAAAAATGAGTCAGCAGCAAGTATCCGACAAGCTTGAAACAATGGCGATCTACATTTGCCGCGGCTCCATATCCAGAATTGAGGACGGTCAGCGTACTGTTTCGGACATAGAGCTGTTCGGCCTTTCTAAAGTTTTTAACGTATCTATTTCCGAGCTTTACAATGACGAATTCCAAGTCGATATTAATTTCTGACCGCTTGACATTACATTTAAATACAAATATAATTTTTATTGACTTTGTGGGGGTGAAAGCGTTGCCTATCGGTCTTTATATTCATTTTCCGTTTTGTAAAAGCAAATGTCCGTACTGCGATTTTTATTCATTATGCGGCAAAAACGATCTGATTGACCGCTACTGCGATGCTGTCATTGACCGTTTGAAAGCTTTTTCTGACATCCGGTTTGACACTGTTTACTTCGGAGGCGGTACTCCGTCGGTCATCGGTGCCGACAAGCTCTCAAAAATCGCTGAACACATTACATCTGATAATCCCGATATTACGGAATTCACCGTTGAGTGCAACCCTTCAAGCATTACCGACGGTTTTTTTGACATTCTGCGTGAAGCAGGCGTCAACCGCATATCTATGGGTATGCAATCTGCCGTTGACCGTGAACGCAAAAAGCTCGGCAGATCCGCTTCCTCTGATACTGTCTATAATCATATACAGGGTGCAAAGCGTGCAGGTATTGACAATATCTCTCTCGATCTTATGCTCGGTATTCCCTATCAGACGCTCGACACACTTAAAACATCCGTTGAATTCTGCTCTCAGGTCGGGGCATCTCACATAAGCGCATACCTTTTAAAAATAGAAGAAGGTACTCCGTTCTACTCAAAAAAAGATACACTCGCTCTTCCTGATGAAGATTACTGCTGTGATCTTTATCTTGAAGCCGTCTCTCAATTAAAAAAACACGGCTTTTTGCAGTATGAAATATCAAATTTTGCAAAAGATAACCGTGTCAGCCACCACAATCTTAAATACTGGAACTGCGATGAATACATCGGCATCGGACCGTCGGCACATTCATTTTTTAACGGTAAACGATTCTTCTGTGACAGAGACATAAATGCCTTTTTAAACGGAGCTTCTCCCGTTGATGACGGTGACGGCGGCGACTTTGCGGAATATGCTATGCTTCGTCTGCGTCTTTGCGAAGGAATAACCGAAGTCGGCACTTATGAGCGTTTTTCTCACTCAATTCCAACCATTATGTATGAAAATGCAAAGCACATCCCAAAAAATCTGATCTGCGTAAAAAATGACGGAATTTCGCTGACTTGCGAAGGTTTTCTTCTTTCTAATCAAATTATCGGCGAATTACTCAATAACGTTTAATATAATTTTACAAAGTATTAACAATTACATATTGACAAAATCTTGTTTAAGATGTATTATATTAGCAGAGTTAGCACTCTAAAGCCTTGAGTGCTAACTCTGCTAAAAAACTAAAGGAGTGAATTCGGATGCTCAGTGACAGAAAAGAAAAGATCCTTGCAGCAGTTGTTGAGCAGTATATCAAGTCCGGCGAGCCTGTCGGTTCAAAAAGCCTTCTTGAATCTCTTCCGATGAAGCTTTCCTCCGCTACTGTCAGAAACGAGATGGCAGAGCTTTCCTCAATGGGATATCTTTCACAGCCCCATACATCGGCAGGTCGTATCCCCTCTCACAGCGGTTATCGCTATTACATTGACAATCTGATGGGCACGCGTGAGCTTGACGAACAGTCACGCAAAAAGATCGAATCCGCTATCGGATCAAACACCGATCCCGATAAGCTTCTTTCGACAGCAGGCGAGGTTCTGGCAGAGCTAACCAACTGTGCTACGTTGTCAACCACCCCTGCAGGAGAAACCACTCTCATCAAGCGAATCGAAATGGTTCCCGTCGGTACACGCACGGCAATGCTTGTTCTGCTGACGTCAACAGGAATTCTTAAAAGCAGAATCTGCCGTTCGGAATTCGAGTTAACCGTTCCTTTGCTTGAAAGCTTCTACAACATCACATCTTCACAGCTTGTCGGCAAACCGCTTTGCGATGTTAATATCGCAACAATGCAGACCCTTGCAGCTTCGGTCGGCGCAGACGCCTTTGCGATGCTTCCGTTCCTTGCAAGCATTGCAGACCTTGCAAAAGATGCTTCACAAGCGGATATTCTGCTTGAGGGTCAGACAAATCTGCTGAATTACCGTGAGCTTGAAGAAAATGCATACGAGTTAATGGAGTTTTTGAGAAAAGGCGAACCTTTGGGATCTCTTATCTCATCAAGCAAAAGCGATGTCAATGTTCTTATCGGTGAGGAAAACAAGTTCCGTCAGCTCCAGAACAGCAGCCTTATTCTTGCAAAATACAGCGTCGGTGGTCACGAAAGCGGTACAATCGGTGTTATCGGGCCAACAAGACTCGATTATGCTAAGCTCATTCCGAGCGTACGTTACCTTACCGATCTCGTAGGCAGACTTTTAACAAAAGCTATCGACGAAGAATAATAAGCAAAGGAAGAAATACAAGTGGCAAAAAAAGAAAAACAGACTAATCCCGAAGCAGTTGCCGAAGAAAAGGTTTCGGAAGAAACAGAAAACACAGAGATTTCCGAAACAGATGCTCTTCGCAATGAACTCTCGGAGGCTAATGACAAATTCCTTCGTCTTGCGGCGGAATATGACAATTACCGCAAGCGTACGGCAAAAGAAAAGGAGGATCTCAACGCTCTGTGCAAAAGCTCGGTTATCAAAGAGCTTCTTCCCGTTATCGATACTCTTGAGATCGCTCTTTCAAACACAGCAGACAACCTTGACGATTACAAAAAGGGCGTTGAAATGATCGGCAAGCAGTTTTACGATTCACTTGCAAAGCTTAAGGTAGAGAGCTTCGGCGAAGTCGGAGATACGTTCGATCCCAATATGCACAACGCTGTCATGCATATCGAGAATGAAGAGCTTGGCGAAAACGTTATTTCTCAGGTTTTCAGTAAAGGATACCGTTTCACCGACGAAAAGGTTATCCGCCCCGCAATGGTTCAGGTTGCAAATTAATCAGTTAAAAATTATATTCATATATTTGGAGGATTTATTATGTCAAAAATTATCGGTATTGACTTAGGTACAACAAACTCATGCGTTTCCGTTATCGAAGGCGGCGAAGCAGTAGTTATCACAAACGCTGAAGGCGCAAGAACAACTCCCTCTGTCGTGGCTTTCGGCAAAAACGGCGAAAGAATGGTAGGTCAGGTCGCAAAGCGTCAGGCTATCACCAATCCCGACCGCACGGTAGCTTCCATCAAGCGTCAGATGGGTACTGATTATCATGTAAAAGTAGATGATAAAAAGTTTACTCCCCAGGAAATCTCTGCTATGATTCTTCAGAAGCTTAAGCTCGATGCAGAAAACTATCTTGGCGAAAAGGTAAGCGAAGCTGTTATCACCGTTCCCGCATACTTCACAGACTCTCAGCGTCAGGCAACTAAAGACGCAGGTAAGATCGCAGGTCTTGATGTAAAGAGAATCATCAATGAACCGACAGCTGCCGCTCTTGCATACGGTATCGACAAGGAAAACGATCAGAAGATTATGGTATTTGACCTTGGCGGCGGTACTTTCGACGTTTCCATCATCGAAATGGGTGACGGTGTTCAGGAAGTTCTCGCTACTGCAGGTAACAACCGTCTCGGCGGCGACGACTTCGATCAGAAGATCATCGACTGGCTCGCTGAAGAATTCAAAAAGGAAAACGGCATCGATCTTCGTGGCGATAAGATGGTTATGCAAAGACTCAAGGACGCTGCAGAAAAAGCTAAAATCGAGCTTTCCAGCGTAACAACTTCCTCCATCAGCCTTCCCTTCATCACAGCTGATGCTACAGGCCCCAAGCACCTTGAGACTACACTCACAAGAGCTAAGTTCAATGAGCTCACTTCTTCACTTGTTGACGCTACAATGGGTCCCGTTCGTCAGGCTATCTCTGACAGCGGTCTCAATGTTTCCGAAATTGACAAGGTTCTCATGGTCGGCGGTTCTTCAAGAATCCCTGCAGTTCAGGAAGCTGTTCAGAAGTATCTCGGCAAAGAGCCTTTCAAGGGAATCAACCCCGATGAATGTGTTGCTATGGGTGCTGCAATTCAGGCAGGCGTTCTCGGCGGCGAAGTTCAGGGTCTCCTTCTTCTTGACGTTACTCCCCTTTCTCTCGTTATCGAGACTATGGGCGGTATAAATACAAAGATCATCGACCGCAACACAACCATCCCCGTAAAGAAGAGCCAGATCTTCTCCACAGCAGTTGATAATCAGCCTTCTGTTGAAGTTCACGTACTTCAGGGTGAACGTGAATTCGCTAAGGATAACAAGACTCTCGGTGTATTCCATCTTGACGGCATTATGCCTGCTCGCAGAGGCGTTCCGCAGATCGAAGTAACATTTGACATCGATGCTAACGGTATCGTTCATGTTTCCGCAAAGGATCTCGGCACAGGCAAGGAGCAGTCCATCTCCATCACCTCCTCAACAAATATGTCCAAGGATGACATCGAAAAGGCTGTCAGAGAAGCTGAGCAGTTCGCACAGGAAGACAAGGAAAGAAGAGAAGCTGTTGACACAAGAAACAACGCTGATCAGATGGTTTACCAGTGTGAAAAGCTTCTCAGCGAAGAGGGTGACAAGTTCACAGACGATGACAAGAGTGCTCTGAACGAAAAGATCGACGCTCTCAAAGAAGCTCTCAAGGGCGAGGACATCAACCTCATCAAGTCCCGTCAGGAAGAGCTTACACAGAAGTTCTACGAGATCTCCGAAAAGCTTTATAAGGCTGCTCAGGGTGCTGCAGGCGAACAGGGATTTGATCCGAACGCAGCAGCAGGCGGATATCAGGAAGCAAACTATACTGACGTTCCCGAAGATAACGACTAATTTTAAATCAACATCGGCGCAAGGCGGCATATCCGTCTTGCGCACGGTTGTGAAAAGGGGCAATTATGGCCGATAAAAGAGACTATTACGAAGTGCTCGGCGTAGACAAAAGTGCGAGCGACGATGAAATAAAAAAAGCATATCGAAAAAAAGCAAAGCAATATCACCCCGACCTGAATCCCAACAATCCTGAAGCAGAAGCAAAGTTTAAGGAAGCCAACGAAGCATACGAGGTTCTCTCCGATGCACAGAAAAAATCCCGCTATGACCAGTTCGGTCACGCAGGTGTTGATCCCAATTACGGTGCAGGCGGTGCCGGTGGCGGCTTCGGTGGCGGTTTCGGCGGAATGGACTTCGATCTCGGTGACATCTTCGGAAGCTTCTTCGGCGGCGGATTCGGAGGCGGTTCACGTCAGTCCAATCCCAATGCTCCGAGAAAAGGCGAGGATGTTCAGGAACGCATCACAATCTCGTTTGAAGAGGCTGCAAAAGGTTGTCAGCGTACTGTTGAAGTGTCCAGAATAGAAGTCTGCAACGAATGCGGAGGCAGCGGCGCTTCAAAAGGAACCACAGCGAAAACCTGCCCCGACTGTGGCGGCAGAGGCCAGGTTCAGACTCAGCAGCGTACACCTTTTGGTGTTATTTCAACTGCTAAACCTTGTCCTAAATGTTCGGGAAAAGGCAAGGTTATAGAATCTCCGTGTCAGAAATGCCGCGGCGGCGGTCGCGTCCGCAAACGTGTTTCTGTTGAAGTCAACATACCTGCAGGCATTGACGATCAGCAGGTCATCAACGTACGTGGCGAAGGATGCAAAGGTATCAACGCAGGTCCCTCCGGTGACCTTCACATAATTGTTTTTGTCCGTCCTCACCCGTTCTTTGAACGCGAAGGCTACGACGTCTGGTATAATGTTACCGTCAGCTTTGCACAGGCAACACTCGGTGCATCACTTCTTATCCCCACTCTTGACGGTAAGGTCAAATGGGATCTTCCTGCCGGTACCCAGCCGGGCGAAGTGTTTATGCTTCGCGGAAAAGGTATTCAGAAGCTTAACAGCCGCGATAAGGGTAATCAGCTGTTACGTGTTATTGTTGAGGTTCCCAAAAAGCTGAACGACAAACAAAAAGAATTAATTCGTCAGCTTGGCGAAGAGTTCAACTCCCCTGCAGAAACATCCGATCAGAAGGATGAAAAGCACGGCGGTTTCTTCGGTAAAAAGAAAAAATAAAAAATATAACCGGCTTGTGAGCTTATCACAAACCGGTTATTCGTTTTATAATCCCTTTCGTGCCAATCCCAGCACACCCTGAGTCGTTGCCATTGCGACAAATCGGGCAATCTCTTCAGCCGATTCTTTGCCGTCAATCAGCCATCTGCGCACAACGCCGAGACATCCTGACGCCGTAAATGCATAAAGATACTCCATTATATCCGGTTGAAGCAAGAGAGACCCGAATATATTCTTTCCTTTCAGAAATGCCAATATCTCTCCCTGTAATTCGATAGTACAGTTTTCGCCCAGCATTGCCATAACAATGTGCTTGTTATCCTGGAGATAACCGTAAATTCTTGTTAACATTTCACCGGATCTTTCGATATTTGCCGAAAAATATGAGGAATCCATTATCTGATCGATACCACCCACCAGCTCGTCAAAAATCTGCTTTTGCAGATCAAACTGATCTATATAATGAGAGTAAAATGTTCCTCTGTTAACATCGGCTTTTTCACAAAGCTCTTTAACCGTAATTTTGCCGATAGGTTTTTCATACATAAGATCGATCAGAGCATTTTTTAACACCATTCTTGTATATCGAACACGTCTGTCACTTTTCACTGTTTTACACCCCCGAAAAAACTCTGTTATTCCACCCGAATATATTCTAACTCATTTTTACAGATAAATCAACACCGAATACTAAAATCATCACAAAAATTTTTAATTGACATCGTGTTCATAATATTTTAGACAGTTAAAGCGATTTGTTTTATCACTTTATAAAAAAAGGTGATGAACAGACAAAGGTACGCCGAGAGGCGAAGTTTGTTCGTAGTATAAAACAAAATCCGAAATCGCTTTTTATTCATATAATAATTTCGGGGTTTTTGCAGGCTCATCTCCTGCAAAAACCCCTTGCCATATATAGTTTTATACGGTCTTCGTTTTTTTACATTCCCTTATGAAAAACTAATCTTATGCAAACCAACCTGCGATTGTAAGATAAATCTTATCAATTGAGCCGAGGAAGTACTTAAAGAAAAGCTTGATATTTTCAAAAAGTACTGTGATGAGACCATAGTTTGTGAGTGTTACTTCTTTTGCTTCTTCTGTGCCTGCAAAAGCTGTAACGGAAAGCACCAATACCATCATCGTTGCAACTGCGATTATGGAAGCTATTTTTTTACGCATTATATTTTCCTCCCTTTACCTTATGCTGCCGGCTTTGTGCCGAAAATCAGCTCATAGAAGAAATTGCCGATATAAAGGAAACCGTTGCTGATGAAGTTAATAACTGCCGTAAACGGCTTGAAGATTGCCTTCCAGATAGAGAACGTCTTGTCAACGATATAATCGAAATCCTCGGAGTCGTCTTCAACCGCTACCTTACGGTTCTTTTCCCAGACAGCAGCAACCTTGATTTCGTTTGCCGTTGCATTGAACTCATAAATAACCCAGCCGACGAAAGTGTTTTCTTCGGAATAAGCGATGGTAAAGTCTGTATAGTCAATACCTTCGATAGTTGCTGTGTAGGGCTTTTTCTTACCGGAGTTGGCTTCTGAGAAGTATTCCTTACCGGAAATGCTGAAAGCGAGGTTGTTCTTGTCGGAAGCTACCCACTTACTGCCTGATACGTTAACAGCATCTGCATCGGGATAGTAGAGGATCTTGAGAGCCTTGGACTTATAAGTAACGATTGTGTCGCCTTCTTTAAGGATGGTTGCACTATCATTACCTGCTGCAAGGTATGTAACTGTTGAAAAGTCGGGATCTTCACTGATCTCGTACTCATTGATTGTAACTTCGGGTTCTGTTGCGGGTTCTGTGGTTTCCTCTTCAGCAAAAACAGTAATGCAGGAAGCCGAGAACAGCATTAAAACAGCAAGAAGTGCTGCAAGAAATTTTTTCATGTTTGTCATCTTCCTTTCAGATTTAACTGTTATTATTTACCGAGAAGCTTTGCCCAGAATTCTACCATGGGAGGAACGATCTTGAGGAGAATGTCGCCTACCCAATCAAGGTACTTGAGCCAGCCTGTGTAAAGAGATTCAAGGAAGGATTCAAAGCCGTTGGGTTCACGTGTTTCAAATACAGCCTGAAGCGTCATCTTGATCTCATACTCGGTATCGGAAAGAGATGTAATCTCCCAAGCTGTGATATCGGTATACTGAAGAAGAGTTGTCTTTGCGTACTCGTAGTCAACAAAGAGCTCGACTTCCTTATCTTCGTCCTTTTCGTCCTTGTACTTAAGCTCAACAGCAGCCTTGAATGTACCGTTTTCAACTTCCATTTCATTGACTGTATCGCCTACGCCGAGAACTGTATAGGAACCCTTGTAAAGATCACCGCTGGTGAAGGAAGCAATGTTATCTCTGAAGGAAACAACGCCCTTGAAGGTATCCTCTGCAAAGAGAGACTGACACTCACTTGTAACGTTATCTCTGTCATCCTTGCCGACTGTGTATGTAACCATCAGGCTGTCACAGGTGGTAAAGGCAGATGTAATCTTGTCGCCGGGCTTAAGACGCTGTCCGACATAGTAACCTGAGGGAGAAAGAGTAGGTTCTGTTGTGCCCTCATCAGCTGCAAAAGCACCGACTGCAAGGCATCCGAAAGCTGTGATAACAGCAAGGAGGATTGCTAAAAACTTTTTCATAACTGTATATCTCCTTTTACCTTAAACATCAAACAAAGAAAGCAGCTATACGCTTGAACAAATCAGCAAGATACTCTGTCAGAGCATCGATGTATGTCTTCATATAGCCACGGAAGAGCTCCAAAAAGCCCTGCCAACCTGTGAGTGCGGGAATTTCCCACTCTGCAACAAGAGTAACACGGTTGAATTCTTTTCCTGAGTAAACAGAAGTAACTCTCCATGCCTTGAAAGCATAGTCGAGCCCGCTCTTGAAGTCGATAGCGATGTTTGTGCTTCTTACAGCACCCTTGAACGCATAGTCTGTACGCTTGCCTAATTCAAGAACTGCATATCCGGATGCATCATAGTCCGTAAACTTTGTATAACCTGCTGCGCTGGCAGATTCGGAACCGTCGTTAAAATCTGTAGTGTATTCAACAATAAGAATTTCGCTGATAGAGGGAGCAGTTGTTGTCTCTTCCTCTGTTTCTTCTGCTGCATCAACAGCTTCTGTTGTTTCTTCCTCTTCATCCTTTTCAACAAGGATGATTGTATCCGTGGGGTTGATGTAGTAGCTTTCGCCTGCTTCGATAGCAGCGATGATATCCTCAATCTTGTGCTCGACAGAAACATAAGCTTCTTCTGTCGTAGGCTCCGAAACATCCTCTGCAGAAGCTGTAACGGTTACAACGCCCAATGCCATAATTGTCGCAAGGACAAATGAAAGAATCTTTTTAAACATTTATGTAACCTCCCATTAACCTTCTACTTCGATACCGAAGAGACCGTAAAGCCAGTTTTTGAAACCTGTGCTGAAGAACAGTGAAATAACACTGTTAAGAGCCTGCGGAATTGCCTTAATAAAGCCTGCTGCGATATCAAGATAGTAGATAACCTTGTCAAGAGCCTGCTTGATGGGAGAAGCGTTGGGATCGACAACGGGGCCTTCATCTTCGCCGCCGTCGTCAGCTTCGCCTGCATCTCTGTCCCATACAGCGTATACTTCAATAGTAACCTTTGTTGTGTTGGTAGCCTTCCATGAAGAATACTTGTAAAGTGCCCAACCGACAAACTTTGCACCGCTGAGTGCATAGTCGATGGGAGCAGCCTCTGCCCTGATTTCGCCTGCGCCGTCCTTTGCAACTGCGTCATCACCGATACCGATGATATCGGCATATACAACTTCGCCCTTAACGAAATCGTTGGATGAAACGAATGACTTGTACTTCATGGGACTTGTTGCATAAGTTTTAATCTCTGCATACTTTTCGTCCGTAGCCTTCTGACTCCAGATGGGATTAAGAATACTCTTTTCTGCAATAGAAACGACATCGGGATAGTAAATAACCTCGACAGTCTTACTCTTGGAAGTGATGGCTTCAAACTGAATTCTATCGCCTGCCTGAAGGATAATTACTTCACCCTCTGTGTTAGCGTTGATTCTGGGAAGACCGTCAGCATACTTGTAAAGTGTGCCTGTGAATACTTCTTCTGTTTCTGTTGTTTCCTCTGCCGCAACCGAAACCGTAGCAAACGAGAATACGGTAAGGATCGCAAGCAAGATAGCAAGAATCTTTTTCATTGCCAATGATTCCTCCTTTGAAATCACAAATAATATACCGTGAATAGAATGCCTACTCCGATTCATTACTATTGTAATAGATTTTATCAAATTAATCAATAGCAAAATTGAAAATTCTTGCTTTTTTTCGGCAAAGGTTCGTCAAAAACAACATCATACCCCTTGTATTTTCGTCATCTTGCACAAGTGATCAAAAGTGATGCTCGTCAACTAAATTCTCTATAGAAACAATAAGCGATATAACGCTGCCGATCGGTGCAGGTAAGGAGCAAAGACCGTCCTGCACATCTTCTTTCAGTAAAATCCGAAAAGCACGTTCTTTTGTATCGGGCACAGTTTTTTCCATTCTGACGGAAACTTCTCTTCCGTTCTGTATATAATCGGTTCTGTCTGCTGCTATTACTACACCGATTGCACTCGCGGCAACGCTGAGGACAACAATCTGCGTTATCAGATAAGCATATAATATTCTAATCAATGATGTTTTCTTCATTTTTCTCCTCATTCAGAAGCTGTGCCAACGCTCTTCCGAAAAGATGCCCCGAGTACACAGCCTCGTCAAGTGTATTCGCTTCACTTCCGAATTCCACAAGAAGCGAATACGGTGTTTCGTCCATATTATACTTGCGGTAACAGAACATCAACGGTCGCATTATGCCGCTTGTCAGCTCTTCGTTGACTTTATGAAGCTTTAATGCAAACGAAAGATTCTCTCTCCAATTCGGAAAGTCGGTTATTTTACCGCCTTCGGCTCCCGATATTATCATAATCTGAGCAGCCTTTTTGCCGTTTATCTCCCTGACTGCTTTTATTTTTGTTCCGTCGTTTTCCTGCATCGCATCACGGTGAATATCAATAACCACCTTTATCTGCGGATTCTCTTTAAGATGCTTTTGTACGGTAGCGCGTGATCTGTCGTATGATCCGTTGTATTGACGGTCGTGTATTGTTTTGTCGTGTATTACCGTAATTCCTGCCGCTTCCAGCTCGCTCGCCACAGCATCACCGACTCTTACGATATTCCGTGATGCATCCTCTGTTCTTGATGATGTGTCACAGGCATACCAATCCCTGTCAAGGATCTCGTATCCTTCGGTCGTATGCGTATGAAACAGTAACACGGCAGGAGCGTCCGCCTTTATCTCGAGATCAAGCGGCTTTTCCAGAAGATGCGAAAAATCAACATCTTCTTCGGTAGTATCCTTGATCAGCACTCCGTTGACGCTGTCGGTCGCCGACTTCTCTCCGTAGGTCATTTCACGTATTGCTCCGTCTTTTTTCTCATTGACAGCTTTTCTTTGTGCGTCCTCTATCAACAGCTTAATATCATCGGGAACATCCGTCAAGTCCGATGATACGGATTGCGGCTGTACGACTACTGCCTGAGTTGTTATTATATCCTCTTCTCCGACATATTCACGTACCATTGTTGCGGCACCTTGCGGAAATACCGCACCTACGCTCATCAGCACAAAGCGCTGTTCCTGCGCCCCTGCCGCCGTCAGTACCGCACAAATCAAAAACACACTCATTAATGTCAATACAGTCTGTATAAGTCTCTCGCTCTTTTTTCCCTGCAAAATCATCACCTTACCGAATTTATCTATAATAAAGTTATGATTTTGTTTTGTATTTTATGAGACCAGTATTGTAATTTCGTCCGTTGACAGATGCGGTTGAAGTGCCTTATTAACACTCAGCGAAACAAGTCTTGCCGCTCGCTCTATGACAAGGTCAATCTCTCGTGGGGTGATCATCATATCTGCACCCTCTCTGATAAGCTTTTCATCAGCTTCGTCACCTCCGCCAAGATCGGTAACAAGCGTTGCCGCATCAACCACCGTCGGCACACCGATCGCTATCACGGGAACACCGAGACTTTTTTCGCTGATCTCCATCCTCGCATTTCCCACTCCCGATCCCGGAACAACGCCGACATTGGATATCTGGACGGTACTGCCGAGTCGTGACAGCCGTCTTGCCGCAAGCGCATCTACCGTTATTACTGCCACAGGCGAAATCTTTTTTACCGCGCCCTCCAGAGTTTCGCTCGTTTCCATTCCCGTTTTACCGAGTACTCCCGGTATCAGACTGACAACAGGTCTCAGATCACCGAGTCCGAGATTCTGTGCAAGCTCTTTTTCTATATGCCGCGTAGCGAAAATTTTATCGCAGAATACAGGTCCCAAAGCATCGGGTGTTATATCACGGTTACCGAGTCCCGCAACAAGCACCGTCCCCTCCTTCGGCAAAAGTGCCGCTATCTCATCTGCCAGCAGCTGTACCGATTCATCCGATGCCTCTCCGTTCCTTTTAAAAGGCGGAACCTCTGCCGTGATATACTTTCCGCACGGCTTGCCTATTGCCTCGGCACCCTCTTCGCTTGTAATTTCGATACGAGTTATTGTCACTTCGCTTGCTTCTTCTTTACTGCACACTACTCCCGACGGCAGATTGTCACCGTAAATTTCGCTTCTTTCGAGTGCTAAGTCCGTTCTGAAATCCAAAAATCATCTCTCCCGTAAAAAATTTTCACTTTTCTGCATTAATTGTAAAAATACTCTTGCATTTTTGCTTTGATTGTGGTAAACTTTTTAAACGTATAGTAGGCGATTGCGAAAGTTCGGAATGGATTCCCCCCATCCACCGCATCCGCAGACTAATATTCTGAGTTTCGGCGATAGGCGATCATTGGTACCCTTTCTCACCCGGGCTTTCGCAATCGTCTACCCGTTCTCGTATAAAGGAGGTGCCTCACATGCCCAACATTAAATCTGCAAAAAAACGTGTTATCGTTAACAAGACAAGAGCTGCTCGTAACAGATCTGCAAACTCTGCACTCAAGACTGCTATCAAAAAGGCTCACGTCGCTGTAGAGACTAACGCTGCTGACAAGGAGATCGCTGTCAGAGCAGCTATCAAGAAGGTTGACCAGGCTCAGGCTAAGGGTCTTCTTCACAAGAACAATGCTGCACGTAAAAAGTCAGCTCTCGCTAAGCTTATCAACAACTGATTTTAGTGGACTATTAAAATATATGGAGGTTGACAGCTATGTGTAAGTTTTTCAAGAAGTTTTTCAAGGTTATCGCTATCATCGCCGCTATCGCAGGTGCTGCAGCTGCTGTTTACTTTGCCGTGAAGAAGTTCATGGACAAAAAAGAAGCAAGCTGTGAAGATTTCGTTCCCTGCGAATGCTGTGACTGCGAAATCTGCGAAGCAGAAATCAGTGAAGCTGAAGCTGCACAGGCTGAAGCTGATGCTGTAGAAGCTGCTCCCGTCGAGGAATAATCCTTCGACTTCTTTCAATCTTACAGAACCGAATCTCGGATGAACCGTGCGTTCTCCGAGATTTTTCTTTTTTCACTTTGAATGTGATCTGCCGATAAAGGATGCGATAAGGCCGCAAAGCACCGCACCGGTTATTCCTGTCGCTCCCGATGTCAGAGGTCCCGACAGTATTCCCGATACTCCTTCGCTGTCGATAGCTTCCTTTGTTCCGTTGAACAGGTTGTACCCGAATCCCGTAAGCGGCACCGTAGCACCGCAGCCTGCCCAGTTGACTATCGGTTCATAAATCCCGAGTGCCCCCATGATCACTCCCGCAACAACAAAACCGACAAGTATACGCCCCGGTGTCAGCTTTGTTGTATCTATAAGTATCTGTCCGACCGTACAGATAAGTCCTCCGACAAAAAACGCTTTGAGTAAACTGAGAATAATCTCCATCAAACCATCCTTTACTTCGTTTGGTTTTAGTTTACTCAAAGCGTATCGTTTTATTCAGCTTTAAACGGGGCCGTAAAAAGTTTTGTTTCTTACAGCCTATCAATTGTTTGCCGAAAACATAATTATGATTGCTTTTTCGCCCTCAGGAAGCGGAAGCTTTATTCCGTCAGTCATAAGCTGTTTGCCCGTCAATGTAGTGATGTTTTCAGGATCGTCAAAGTCGTATACGTTATATTCGGCAGCCTCAATAAGTCCGTTGAGCTTTAACGTATATTCGGTATCTCTCACTTCCGAACGCTTATAAATCAGTGCTTCACCGCCTTGCGCATCCTTTGTTGAATACTGCATTGCAAGTATTTTATCTTTGTCATAGCCGCCGCATTCGATCGGATAGAAGTTGCCGATCATAAGCTCGCGCTGCTGTGTGTACAACGAGAAATCGGGGCTGTGTACCGTTCCCCACGTTTCAACCGTACATGGCATTATACCCGTACGCGATGCATACTCGTCCTGACTGTATCGAAGTGTACCCGAAACAGGAAGCCAGAATGACAATCCGTATGTCTGCGCCTGCGTTGCTTCCAGAATGTCGGGATGCGGTCCACAGTTATAGTCGCTCCTCCACACGGGAACGCTTCGCCTTGTCATCTCGACATCAAGACGTCTGCCGCCCGATGCACAGTTATCAATAATAAGACCGTTTACATTGTCACAAAGATAATCAAGATATCTGTAAAGATTGGTTATATAATGATTCTCGCATATTCCCGTTCTGCCGTCGTAAAACTCACGGTCAGCTCTTTCCCAATAGCTCTTGATATCATAGTTGAAGTCCTGTCTGTATACGGAAACACCGTTTTCATTAAGTGAAGACGCTATCAGCTTGCAAAGATAATCACAGGCATCATCGTCAGCAAGATTCCACATACCAAACTCATCACCCGTTACGAGCCACCCGTCATTTTCCCTGCCGACTGTATCAAGCTGTGATCCGTTATAGACTCTTTCAGGCTCATACCACAGAACAAGTCCGCAGCCTTTTTCCTTGCCGTAATCGGAAATCTCGATAATTCCGTTGTCATATCTTTCCGGATCGGGAATCCACGTTCCGACAGAATCATACCAGCCGTCAGTATATGCATACCAGCCTGCATCCATCCAGAAATAATCTACATTATCGTAAATATCATTTCCGAAGGTATCAAGTGTCTCAATAATCTGATCGGTCGTGTTGGTCGATTCGGGACCTGCCACCTCCATCATTGTCATAACTGACGGCATATTGTCGGGATAAACATTGTCAACAACAAAGCTTCTGAAGGTATTGAAGCCTTTAAGCGGATTGCTTCCGTCATAAAACGTTACTGTGACAAGCGGAGAACGCACCTGCTCCGACGGTGTAAGATATGCATCAAAGTTCTTTTGATTTACCGTAATATTTACCGTATCCGAGTTTTTGCTCATCACGGTCTCCCACTCGCCTGTCCAGCCGATTCCGAGCACAACACCGTATCTTTCACCCGACAGATTGAAGTAGGGTAAATTGTCAAGGCTCGATCTGCCCTCACTGCAGGAGTAGATCTGCTTTCTTCTGAGAGTCTTTTTAACAAGTGCAAAGTCACTTGAACGGCAGACGCTGCCTCTCGAATGATAAACCTCTGTTCTGCCAAGCTCAAAGCCACTGTTTATCGCATAAAAACCGCTGATATTTCCGCTGTTCTTGTCGGAATCATTCTTGACAAAAACAGTCCATTCGCACGTTGCGTTCTGTTCATAAATCGTCGCTTCAACCTTAACCGAAAGACCCGTTCTGTCATTTGTGAACGTTACAAAATACGTTGTACCGCCCCTGTAAAGACCCTCTTTTTCTTCGATACCCATATCATATTCTTCTATTATCTCCGAAAAGAGAGTATCGCCTGTCAGGAAATCGTATGCTGCATTGTCTCTGCCCTCTTTCAGCAGGATATTCTTATCAAACCAGTCTCTGCAACGCTTCTTCTCGCTGTCGGAAACGGTCATCTTCTCAGCTGTAATTCCTTCAAAATTAATTATCTGCCGATACTTCATTTCTTCAATTCTGTCCTTGTTGACCACAGCTCCGCCTGCACACGTAACGGCAAAATAAATAACGGCAAGCAAAATATTGATGATTCTGTTTTTCTTGACTGCCCTCATTATAAAAGCCGACAACAGGATAATACCTGCCATCGGGAAAAGTATTGCAAAGGCATTTTCAACAACTGCATATTTATTGCCGTTATCGGAATTGATAACTGCATTGACCGTCCAGAAAACGCCGTTCACAGCACCTGCTCCGACAACCGTACCAACGATTGCGCTGAGCTTCCAATTAAGCCTGCACGACATAAGCAGTGCCAGAAATCCGCCCGAAATCACGCTCATCATTTCAAGGTAAAGCAGGTACGTCTTGCCCTCGGGATAAAAATCGAACTCATAATAAAGCGCATATGCCGCATAACAGAACAATGCAAGAAATGCCGTTATCAGTATCGGCACCGCTATCTCTTTCGGTTTGTTGCTTTTCATAAAAACCCCCCTATTAAATTTATGCTACCATAAACGACGTTTTTAGTCAATTAAAGATTTTTGTGTTGTTTTGTACAGCGGTTTATGTTACAATTTTCTAAAAAAATAAAGGAGCCAATATTATGAGAGATCTTTACAGCGTGTTTTCCGCCAACTATCCGAAATTGGGCACCGACACTTTCTTCGTTGATTACGGCAACACTTTTCGTTTTGACGGTTATATAGATGATACTTTCCGTTTTATCCGTGATTTTCAATCTATGCGTTCCGATCTGTGGGAGCGTTTTGTTCTTCAGTTCCGTACCGATGCCGACTTTGACGGCGGCTGGCGCGGCGAATACTGGGGCAAAATGATGCGCGGATCCTGCTTTGTTTATTCCTACACAAAGGATCCCGAACTGTACGCCACACTGCGTGATGCCGTTGTCGGAGTTCTGGATTCCTGTGATGAGTCGGGAAGAATCAGTTCATACCCGAAAGACAACGAGTTTTTCAGATGGGATCTGTGGTCCAGAAAGTATGTACTGCTCGGTCTGCAATATTTTCTTGAAATCACCGATGAAGCCGATCTGTCGAAAAGAATCATCGATTCTATGACAGCCCAGGTTGATTATATCATTGAACGCATAGGTCCTCGCTGCGA
Organism: Clostridia bacterium; assembly: GCA_017397655.1. GTDB lineage: Bacteria > Bacillota > Clostridia > Oscillospirales > Acutalibacteraceae > UBA1425. The sequence continues at coordinate 49,864 of JAFQIG010000044.1, forward strand.
GAGAAAGCTTCCTATAACTGACGCTTCCGGCTGCTGGCAAGGTCTTAACTCTTCTTCCATACTCGAACCCGTTGTCCGTCTGTATTCGATTACAAAAGAACAGCGCTTTCTTGATTTTGCAACCTATATCGTTGATTGCGGCGGTACAAGGATTGTAAATATTTTTGATCTTGCTTACGAAAATCGGATGTTCCCCTATCTGTTTCCCGTCACTAAAGCGTATGAAATGATCTCCTGCTTTGAGGGTCTTCTTGAATATTACCGTATTGTCGGTAACGAAAAACACCGCACGGCAGTCATCAATTTTGCCGATAAAATACTTGAAAGCGATTTTACAATAATCGGTTCTTGCGGCTGCACTCACGAGCTGTTCGATCACTCCACCGTCAGACAAGCAAACACTACCAACGGACGTATACAGCAGGAAACGTGTGTCACCGTCACTTTGATGAAATTTATGTACCAACTGACGCTGCTGACAGGCAATCCGAAGTATGTCGATGCATTTGAAACAGCCTTTTACAATGCATATCTCGGTGCTGTCAATACAGAAAAGGTTATCGAACCGACTATCAGAGAGAATCATCCGAACCTTTGTCTTGAGGCACTTCCGTTTGACAGCTACAGCCCTCTGACAGCCGGCACAAGAGGCAACGGCGTAGGAGGTTTTCAGATCATGAGCGACAATCATTATTACGGTTGTTGTGCCTGCATCGGTGCCGTCGGACTCGGACTGTATCCGAAAATGATGCTCCTGACATCAAAAGACGGCCTTGCTTTTAATCTCTACACCAAATCGGTTATCACCTCTTTTACTCCTTCAGGTAAGCCGATAAGCTTTCGCATTGATACTGCTTTTCCGTCAGACGGTAACATTTGCATTACATTAAACCTTAAGTGTGAGGAATCTTTTGCTATAAAGCTTCGCAATCCCTCGTGGAGCATAAACACCCTTGCTTTTGTTAACGGTGAAGCCATACCTTGCTGTGACGGATACATTACTATTGACAGAATGTGGAGAGACGGCGATGTTATCACTCTTTCCCTCGATATGACGACTGCCGTTCTGCGTCCGATCCCGTACGGTTCTCAGATCATTATGAACGATGTCAGATGGGAGTATGATTATACCGTTCCTTCATTTGATGCTGAAGATCCTGTTGCCAAAAACCATATTGCCCTGAGACGAGGCCCGATAATTCTCGCTCAGGACAGCAGACTCGGATACAGCGTTGACAATCCCGTCAGTATTGAAATTCAAAATGAAAGTGTCTCCGCCTCGATTCCAAACTGCGATACGGCACCGTATAAGCATATGGTAGAAGTGTTGATCCCGCTTCAGGACGGCAACAACATAACGCTCACCGACTATGCCTCTGCAGGCAAGCTGTGGACGGATGAAAGCAAGATTGCCGCCTGGATTTTGACAAAGTAAAAATAAAAGTCAGAGATACTTCACGCGGAAGTTCTCTGACTTTTGCTTTTATCTGCTTTTTACTTTTTTAAAGTAGGCTTTGATGAACACCAGCAAAGCGATACCGAGTATCGGGAAAAGCGAACCTGCGATCATACCCGCCTTCATTCCGATCTGTTCAACGGACAGCGACAGCGTCTGTGACAAATCCGCCGCAAAAGAGCTTGCCGATACCTTATCGACAACAGCACCGAGTATCTGAGGTGCAATCGAGCCTCCGAAATCTCCGCCTGCCGCCATCAAAGCATATGCGGCAACTCCCGGATTCGGGAACTTTTCTTCCATCATAATAAGCGTACCCGGCCACAACATTGATGTACAAAAACCCGTAATAACACAGGCAATCATACACGCTATTGTATTGGCTGAAAAGCCGGCAATAAGATAGCATACCGCCGCACCGGTCATTCCGCAAAGCAGTACCGTTGAGATGTTTTTGCCGTACTTTGCGTAGAGTGTTCTGCCGATACCGAGAAGTATCGCAAACGATGTCATACCGAGGATGTCTCCCCATACTTTCGGAATGAGAAGAGCATTTTCCATATATCCCGAAATCCAGTTTGTCATCGAGTTTTCTGCCGCACTTCCAAGGAAAATGCAAAGCACGCAAAGGAACAGACCGAATGTACGCTTGCCTGCATCTGTCGCTTCCTTATCATGCGTGAGATTAACCTCGGGGAACGGAGAAGCGCAGAAAAGTATAAAAGATATTATCGGAAGCACCGCCCAGAAAAAGGTCAGATACATCCAGTTATGAGTTCCGAAAAACTTGAGAAACAGCGTGCTTGTAACGACAACGATGACAACACCGTATGCATAAAGAGAATGAAGAGTGCTCATATCTCTTTCGGGATTGTCGGACGGTATAGCTGCTACAAGCGGGCTCAGCAACACTTCGCAAAGTCCTGCCGCTACCGAGAATATAACCGTTCCCGTTGCAAGTCCGATAAACTCCTTGCCCGGAAACATAACCGGTGCCAACGCATAGATTATCATTCCTGCCGATGTCAGCAACGGCATAGCCTTTATTGTCTTGTGAATATTGAAATACTTTGTAAAAAATGTGAAAATCAGATCCACAATAAGCTGTGTACAGAAATTGATAAGTACAAGCGTACCGAGAAGAGTGTACGAAATACCGTACATTTCACGGAATGTTACAAACAATACAGGCGGCAGACTGAAAACCGAGGACATCGCAACGTATGTAAAGAAACATGATCTTTTTGTCCTCACATAATTTTTCGGATTAGTCAAAATTATCCCTCCATAAAGATTTAAGCGGCTTGTACAGGTGTACAAGCCGCACAGACTGTCGATAAAGGCACCGAGAACACGCACATTATTACAAAGAGCCTTCGGCAAACAACTAACCAATCGGGTCATTCCGAGCATAGCGAGGAATCTTTTATAAATTTCGGAGAAACACCGAAACTTTAATATGCGTTTGTCGCGTTTTTGCCCTCTCGCAGTACCTTTGTACAGCTTCGGGGCAAAGAACACGCCATCTCGTCACCTTTCCAGAAGTCTCCCTGCTTGCCAAAAAATACTTTTTCGACAAGCAGAGCGGCTTGTACAGGTGTACAAGCCGCAAAAACATTCAAGTCAATGCGATCAGATTTTGCCGACAACCCAACCGAAGAGAATATAATAAGCAATGAAGTCCCAGACCTTCTGAAGAGTTGTGCGTTCCAATATAAGCTCTGTGTAGTCGAAGCAAACCGTTGCATCGCCACAGTCAAGATAAAGTCCGACGCCGACAACACCGTCACCGTCAACAACCTTTACATCCTGACCGGAGAATGATACTCTGGGTGTCGGCCACTTGAGACCACCGTTTCTGTCAACAACGATATTTGTAGCAGGATATATACAGGAGGGAATATTCTTACCTAAAAGTGTAATCTCTTCTCCTCTGCTAAGCACTTTGCCTTCCCATGCGTGTGAGAGAACAATATACTTCAAGTAAACAACAACATCCTCGTCAAAATTCGTAACAAGAGCATCGTCGTTGTCGGAATATGCATCTCTCATAATATAGGAGTCAATATCAATATTTCCGCCTACAGAAACCTCACAGTAGAAAGGAGATCTGTCACAAGCTGCCTGAATAAAGAGCTTTGTCGAGATACCAAACTCAAAGTTCGGATAGGGTTTACCTGTGCTGGGATTAATCTCTTCTGAGAACATACTACTGTCACGGTTAGATGTAAGAGTAGCATCGACTACTGCAATTGTATTCTTTGCTGCAACACCGGCATAACCACCGTTTGCAATAACATTTACCTTGTTAATAAGTACGGTATCTGCATAAATACCAATGCTGTCTGAGTATTCCGACGACTTTCTCTTATCGCCGTTTGCAGTAAAGTTTGAATAAGCGTGATAACCCTCGCCGTTTGCGATGGTAAGTGTACCCTTGACATAAACACCGTATGCATCTGAAATGGGAGCACCTGTCTCGGGGTTCTTGCTCAGATCAAATTCAGCATTACCGTAAACACGGATGGTAAGATCGCCGTCACAGTAAATACCGTACAAAGATGAACCGTATTCTACGGGTTCGGAATACTTGTAATTATTGTAGAAGGACAGTATATATTCATTCTCAAGCAAGTCGTACTCAAGAGTATAGTATGATGTGTTATCATTTACCGAGTAAACCTTGAGGTAACCGTCCCTGTTGTACTTCTGAATGATATTGTCACCGGACTTGTTCTTTTCACCTACATAAAGGCGTGTGGGAGTTGTTGCTGCTGAGGCGGGAATAATCATCGCCGAAACAAGCAACAAAGCAGTTAATGTGAGTGCTATTATTCTTTTAAACATATTTTCTCCTCCTTTGTTTTATCCTACTATAACACATATTTATTCCGTTTTCAATATATTTTGATAAATTTTTCATTTAATTTCTTTTGCGATACTTTCAAACACGGGAATACAGTCTGTTGCACCCGAATTTCCGTTTTCAAAAAACACAGTCAGGACATAGCGCGGATTCTCTGCAGGAAAGAATCCGCTGTACCACGTATTGTACTGCTCTTTGCCCTCAATCACTGCACCGTTTTCGGCTGTCGCAGTTTTTCCTCCGCAATCTTTATATGTCATCATTTTTGTTCCTTCGCTGCAATAAACCATCATTTCTTTTACTTTATCTGCTGTTTTTTGACTGATAACTCTTTGCGAAAACGCTTTCCCTGTAAAGGTTTCTTTTCCGTCAGTGTCAATTGTCGATATAATAAGCTTCGGCTCCGTATATATTCCGTGGTTTGCAAAGACTGCTGTCATTGCCGCAATCTGCAAAGGTGATGCCGTCAGTCTTCCTTGACCGAAGGCGATATTGGCACGTGCCGCATCCGAGTCAAGCTCACTTTCATCAGGTACTATTCCTTTATCACCTGTCAGATGATCCGCAAGATACGTTTCTGTTCCGAGTCCCATATAACAGCTCAGCTCGATAATCTCACTGACGTCAATATTCTTTGACATATTGATAAACCAGGTATTACACGAATTCAGAAGTGCGTCTCTCATATCAAGCTCTCCGTGACCGCTTCTGTTGTGGCAATGAAAATCTACACCGCTTTGTGTCGTTTTGCCTGTGCACTCGTATAAAAAGTTTTCTTTTATTCCGCTTTCAAGAGCCGCTGCCGCAACCACTGTCTTATAAACAGAGCCTACGCTGACAGCCGTAAGCGCTCTGTTGACAAACGGTGCTCTGTCACTTTTCAAGTCACTCTCAAGATGCGCTATATCAAATTCAGGCAGACTGACCATTGACAATATCTCGCCCGTTTTTGCATCAAGCAACACCGCTGCACCCTGCTTTATCTTTGCGTTTTTCATATGTCGTCTGACTATTTCCTGGTATTCTTTTTTAATTGTCAGCACAACTCCGCGTTTATTCATAATCCCTTCGTCATTAACTCTCTCTTCAGCTCCGCACAGTATACGTCCGTTTGCATCGACTCTCAATGTGACGCTGTATTTCAGCTCTTTAAGCACCGGCTCAAAGCTCTTTTCGATACCGCAAACACCCTTTCCCTCGCTGTCGCAATAGCCGGCAATATGCGGAATTAAAAACTCGCCTGAATATCGCTCAGGCACTTTCACATTAAGCAATCCGTTTGCAAATACGGCATCCGCTACCGTCACAACAGCCGGATACCCCTTTGACAGCTTTTCAAGTGCTTTTTCAAAATCGCTCTCAGCTGCTGCATCTTTCAGTATCGGCAACGCTTCACGTGTCGGCAAAACAACTGCCACGTTTTTTTGAGCCTCGTTAACAAAAAGCTTCTTGTCACGATCGTAAATATTACCTCTTGATGAACCGACATTGACAGTTATACTGCCGGATGTTGACGAAATTTCTTTTGAGTCTCTTACCATAAGACTCCACAGTCGCATAATCACAACTGAAAACATAAGCATAAAGGCAAAAAACACGGGAATCGACCGTCTCATATAATCACTCCGTTCGTTACCGTATTTTTTGCAAGATTTATACATTTATTCATAAAAAGTGACCCCTCTCCGAAGAGAGGGGTCAGCTTAATGACAAACCTCGTCCCAAAAACAGGTTTGAGCATTTTGCACAAAAAAGGCTCCCTTGTGTAAAGGGAGCTGGACAGATTATCATATGAAGTGCAACACCTAAAAAAAATAAAGACAACATAGCCTCTTTAGTGTAAAATGTAAGTGACCAAACAAACTTTCACAGGAGGAAGCTATGATGTCCTACACACATTTTACACCAGAAGAACGA
>JAFQIG010000045.1 GCA_017397655.1 Clostridia bacterium
CTCTCCCAAGTGAGCTACACCCCCAAATATGAAGCGTGAAGTAACATGAAAATATTACATCTCACACGAACAAGTAATATTATATACGTTTCTCTAAAAAAGTCAAGCATTTTCTTTAAGAAAACGCCCTGCTTGTCGAAAAAGTATTTTTCGGCAAGCAGGCAGATTTCGGGAAAGGTGACGAGATGGCGTGTTCTTTGCCCCGAAGTTGTACAAAGGTACTGCGAGAGGGCAAAAACGCGACAAACGCACATAAATAATTACCAAAAGATTCTTCTTCCTTCGCCTCAGAATGACACGATCGGTTTTCCTCTTACAAGTTCAGATTGCTTTTTTTAATAATGTGCGTGTTCTCGGTGCCTTTATCGACAGTCTGAGCATTTTCTTTAAGAAAATGCCGCTTTTGGCAGGGACGATACTTTTTTTGACAAAAAGGTTCACGTTTTTTTAAAATTTTTTTAAGAAAATTTAAAGCGGTGACCTTGAAGAATTAACGGTATTTTGATAGTATTATTCTGTAAAAGGGGTGTATTGATGAGCGAAACAAAAAGAACAGAGTTGACGGCGGCTATACGTGAGGCTCAGGCGGATGCTGACGGATCGTTTGAACGTCTTTACCGCCTGACATACGACAGCGCTCAGCGTAAGGCATATCTTTTGCTCACGGATAAACAGGATGTTGAGGATGCTTTGCAAAGCAGTTACATGTATATCGCAATGTACATAAAGGATCTGAAAAAGATTGAAAGCTTTGACAGCTGGATGCATACAATTATCATACACGAGTGTAAAAAAATTCTGCAAAAAAGAAAGCGTAGCTTTGAAGCACTGTCAGAGTTTATCAGAATGAGAAGCAAGAACATTTTTGAAGAAGAGATAATGCTTGACTATGTCGAAGCGGAGGAGTCTGCCGAGATTGTCCGTCAGTCATTAAGCACTCTGACAGAGGAAAAGCGTGATTGTATACAAATGTATTACTTTGAAAACAAGTCGGTCCGCGAGATTTCGGGTATTCTCTCAATCCCGTCGGGTACGGTAAAGAGCAGGCTTTTTACCGCACGTAAGGAGCTTATCGGAACCATTGAGGATATGCTTGACGGTGAGGAGAAGCTGAAAGCGGCAATACTTGTTCCGATACTTCTGAGCGTTTCATCCGTGGCGGAAAAATTTTTTGGATTTATCAGAGAAAAAGGTGTGTCGGCAGTGTCTGTTTTGTGTACCGTGGCGGCAGTTGCAAGGAACGGAATCGCCTCTGCGGTGCTGTCTGCAGGGATTGTCAGCGAGGTTTCGCAGGTTCTGCAAAGGGGAATCGAGTTGGCAATTGAAGCTGTCTTTTAAATTCAATATAGAATAATAACTGCATTTTTTAGAATATTTTTAAAAAAATGCAGTTTTTTTGTCAAAAAAATGAACCGTGCAGAAGAACTTCGTATCTATATATATAGACTGTTTAAGTCAAACAACAAAAAGGAGAAATGAAGTATGTCAAAAAAGTGTACATCATGCGGAAAAGAAGTCGTTGACGAAGCGAAATTCTGTCCCGGATGCGGAGGATCGTCATTTGCCTCACAGGAGATTCCGGCAACGCAGTATGCTCAGCCCGTTCAGCAGCAGGTAGCGCCCCAGCCTGTTCAGCAGGCTCCCGCAGCGGCAAAGGGCGGCATCAAGTGGTGGCAGATACTCATCATCGTAGTAGCTGTTGTTGCGGTTATCGGTATTATCGCAGGTATCTTCCTGACAAAGGACGGCGGCTCCGATAAGCCTGACGATGACGGCGGTGCCGTTGTTGAACAGCAAGAGGAAAAAGAAGACAACAATGTCGAGATCGGAAATGAAGATGCGGCAGAAAATGATGCTCCCGTTGCAGATTCCGATGAGCTGAACGGTGCCAGCGTTATCAACTACGGCTCAAAGAAAATCTCTCTGCCGTGTACGGTATCGGACGTTCTGGAGTTGGGTTTTGTTCTTGATGATTACTACGACATCACAGAATCAACAACACTTGCTCCCGGAGAAAATATCGAGGTTAATTTTGAAAGTACGGATGAAGATGCTGACGGATCAGTCGATGCTTATGTTGTAAATTTCAGTGACCAAAACACAAAGATTAAGGATGCAACGGTTGTAATTATTGAATTTTACGAAGTTGCCGTTCCTGCTGTTTCGGTAAAAGGTATCACTATCGGCGAGACAAAAGAAGATGGCTTTAAAAAATTGGATGTTTTGACGGATTCCGATTATATATATGCCGGTACAGCTCTTTGCAATATCGAGTTTTATATGGATTCAACATACGGATTTGTTAAATCAATTACAGTTGAGAATTATCCCGAGGATATGAAGAAGTTTGATGTCGAGTTCGATTTCAGCAATGAAGAAATGTCGTTTAACAAGGCAAAAGAAGCTGCGTTGTTCAGTCAGTTTGTTGACATTGACAAGTATTATGACTCGGAATATGATAATTACAGCAATACGTATGAAGCAGAGACTTTGCCCGAATTCAAATCTGCAACGGTAGACGGCGATAAGGTTGTCAGATTTGATATGAGCTATAATGAGCTTAAGGCTCTCGGCTTTTCATTATCAGCTGAACACGAAGAAGAGGCAGCTTCTACAGGCTCTTGGATAAATCTCTACGGAGTTTTCAACAGCAAAGAAAAAGGCTTCCTTGCCGGATTCGGCTCAACAAAGAAGGGTGCAACCTGTAAAGAGGGTAACACAATCGGTTTTGAGTTCGGCAATTCCGGTCACACTCAGTTGGGTGATGATAAGAGGGAATTTTATGTGGATTTCGAAGTTTTCGGTCTGACACAGGACAGCAATATCAGAGATGTTGTTGATATGTACGGCGATCCTAAAGATATTTACTCCAGCATATATTCCGGTAAAGCAACAGGTACCGCGACATACTACACCTCCGATGAGATTAAAGTGGAGATAGACTTCGACCTTTACAGCGGTGCAATTATATCAGTATCTATAATCTGATTTTAATAAATACCCCGGTTATTTCGCAGGGCGTGGCAGCACGCCCTGCGACTGTTGTTTTATGCTCCTGATCACGGTGTTATCCGAAGACACAGGTGAAGGATCTTTTTGCATCAATGAACAATCAAATCGAATTCTGTAGGGGATGGTCTCTATGTCATCCAGAACGGTTATTGATGTATTTACAGTAATTGGATGAATTTACAATATTTGCCATCGGAGTATGACTACTGTGCAAGTTTTAATGCACGACTTACTTGATAGGTTGGTCAGACGCACCGACTCACGATTGTCATCCTGAGCCGCAGGCGAAGGATCTTAACAAATACCAAAAGATTCTTCACTTCGTTCAGAATGACCCAATGGGTGGGCGGTCGCAGTAACTTTTGTCTCTCCCTCCGTCAAAACTTCGTTTTGCCACCTCCCTCATCAGATGGAGGCAGGGTCGGTGCAAAACGATGGTTATTCAGTCTGAATATTTTGCGCTGCAACTTTCGGCGTTTTCCCGTGACTGAGGGAGAGAAAATCTATTTTAGATTCTTCACTCCGTTCAGAATGACACGGGGGCTTACGGTTACGCGAAAATTAATGTCAGCTTGGAATTATAACTGAATTTTTTAAAATAATTTTTGAAAATACGTATTTTTTGTCGAAAAAATGAACTGCAAAGGTAAAACCTGTATCTATATATATAAATGCTAAAAAATTGCGGGTCCGAAGTGAACGCAAAAGGAGTCATAAATATGGACAAAGAGAAAAAGAAAACGCTCGTCATCGCTTCTCTTTTTGCGGTAATTGCGGCAGTGCTTGTTGTGCTGATTTTATTCAAGGTGTTCTCCCCGAAGAGTGAAAGCATCGTTGAGGCAACAACAGAAGAAGCCGAAACAACTGTAATGCACATTACCGAACCGACAACGGAACACATCGAAACAACAGCTTTGCCCGAAGAGACAACCGAGCCTGTCGAGGAGGAAAACGGACTTTATTACAAGGATAACATTCTTGTCAGAATTGATGATTCGGTATACGGAGAGGTCGAAGTCAGGGAAGGTACAACGGAAATAGCCGAGTGTGTTTTTTCTCACTCAAATATAACAAAGATTACCATTCCCGACAGTGTAAAAAGATTTAATTTTGGCTCTTTTGAAGAGTGTGAACACCTTGAAGAGATAATCATCGGAAGCGGACTTGTCTCTTTGGGTGATGAAGAACTGCCATTTGGTGTTTCGGCATCCGAAATTTATCCGTACGCCGGACTGATTTCACTCAAAAAGGTTGAGGTCTCAAAGGACAACAAATATTTCTCGTCAGAGGACGGTGTGCTTTATAACAAGGATAAAACGTGTCTGATACTGTATCCGGCATCAAAGGCGGATTCGCAGTTTGTTCTTCCTGAAAGCGTTATAAAGATTAAGAACTTCGCTTTTTACAATACGAACTTTCTTGAAGCGCTTTATATACACGACAATCTTCAGCAATACGAAAAATTCAGCTTTCTGACTGTCACATACTCATACGATGAAGAATCAGCTTACGGTACAGATACGGGTATAGGCTTTGAAATATATTATACGGGATCACGCTCTCAATGGTCTGCCGCGCTTATCGGTGAAGAGCCGTATTACGACATCCCCCCGACCATTCACTATGAGCATATCGAGACAACGACCAATCCGTATACCCGACGAGATCCGTTTGACTGGCTCTTTTAAAAGGAGAAGGCTTTTGAAGGATAAGAAGACAATGATAACGGTTGCTCTTTTGTGTATTGTTTTATATGCTTTGTCGGGATGGCTGGCGATACATCTGTTTGCGTTTTCTGACGGAACGGCGGAAAACGGCAACTATGTAAACTTATGTGCACACATTGAGTTTTTAAGACCGGATGACTGGACCGATATCGAAAAATCACGAAAAAACGGTATGACAAGCTTTTTTACAAGTGACGGTAAGGGTGCTGCCGTGACGATATCGCTTGCAGATAATGTCATAATGTCGGTAAAGGATCCGTGCGATTTTGCACATTCTGCGGCTTCGGATATTGATCCTGCGGCAAAAGAGGCAGTGTATACCGTTCTGGCAGGTGAAGAATATTCCGTGTGTTATGCACAAAAGGACGGTACGGTAACGGCTGTTTATGTCCGCCTTATCAGGGGGAAGGTCATGATTATCGGCATATCGGCAGAAAATATGATACGCATCAGAGAGATCGCTCAGCTTTTTGTAAAGAGGGTTGGTTGATTGGCAAAAAAAGATCTGACTTTACAGGCAAAAGAATACTTTAAAAACGGTAACATCGAAAGGCGGCATAAACGGACGGTTATTGTCGCTTTTTGGTTTTGTTCTGTTTCGGTGATTTGCTTTGCTGTCAGTATATTCAGTTATCTGTATGACAAGGAATACGGCAGTCTGCTTGTGCAGTCACTTGTTCAGAGCGTTATATTTTGTCCTGCCGAAATCAGTCTGTCTGTCGGAATAATTACGGGTGAAGGGCGGTATCTTTCAGCGGCTCTTTTGAGTGTATGTACATTAAAGGTTGTTGTGGGTTTTATGTTCGGCATATCGGTTTGGCATATCGTTACATTGATTTTATCCGTACTCATTGTCATTAAAAATAAATATTGATTATACTTCACCTTTGTGGTATATTAAAAGAAAAACGGAGGTTTTTATTATGGCAAAATGGAAAGTCGGCATTATCGGCAATGGCGGTATCTGTAAGGGTGCGCATATTCCTCTTTACACAAAGGATGAAAGAGTTGAGGTTGTTGCCGTATGTGATATTATCGAGGAAAGAGCACAGTATCTGAAGGATACATATTTTCCGAATGCAACGGTCTATACGGATTATAAAGAGCTTCTCAAGGATGAAAGCATCGATTCTGTTGACATCTGTACTCCCAACTATCTTCATTCGATCATTGCTGTTGCGGCTTTCGAGGCAGGTAAACACGTTTTCTGTGAAAAACCCGATGCCGTTGACGTTACGGAAGTTCTCAGAATGAATGATGCTGCCAAAAAGGCAGGCAAGACACTGATGGTTATGAGAAATAACCGTTTTGTTGATGCATCCGTATTTGCAAAGAGCTATATCGAAAAAGGCAAGATGGGCGATATATACTGCGGCAGAGCAGGCTGGCAGAGAAGAAGAGGCATCCCCGGTAAGGGCGGCTGGTTCACAACAAAGGCACAGTCGGGCGGCGGCCCTCTTATTGACCTCGGTGTTCATATGATCGACCTTGCCATCTGGCTTATGGGCAGTCCCACTCCCGTTGCTGTTTCCGGTAACACATATATGAAGTTTGCAGACAACGATTCCTCCGATTCCGTCAACTCCGATTTCGGTGACAAGAACGCAGAGGGTACATTCGATGTTGAGGATCTTGCTATGGGTATGATCCGCTTTGACAACGGTGCCGTCCTTCAGATCGAGTTCAGTTGGGCATCGAATATCAAGGAAGAAGCTCGCTTTGTTGAGCTTCGCGGTACAAAGTCGGGTATGTGCTGGAAAAACGGCGTTCTCGAAATCTTCACAGAGGAAGACGGCCAGCAGATCAACCTTACTGCTCCCAACTGCAAGGAGAATAACGGTCACTTCAACAACCTCAAGCACTTCTATGATGTTGTTATCGAAGGAAAGGATCCTATCTTCGTTCCCCAGCAGGGTATTGATATGATCAAGATTCTTTGCGCTATTTACGAATCGGCAAAGACAGGCAAGGAAATTGCACTTTAACAATTGATATAAGAATAACGAAAAGAGGATGTAAAAAGAGATGCGGTCTGCGCTCTTTTTACACCCTCTTTTTTAACACTTACGAAACCGTAATCCAATAAATAAAGCCGCAGATGACAGCGGCGGCGCTTCCGTACACGATGACGGGACCTGCAATTTTGAACATATTTGCACCTGTACCGAGAATTTTTCCCTCGGTGCTGTGCTCAAGAGCAGGAGATACGATGGAATTTGCAAAGCCTGTTATCGGGACGAAAGTGCCTGCACCGGCGTGTTTTGCGATTCTGTCAAAAACTCCGAGCACGGTCAGTATTGCCGTCAGGGCGATAAGCACCAGCGATACGATGGTACGTGCGTTGTCCTCGGATACGGAATAGCCTATACACAGCGAAAAAATACCCTGTCCGACAGCACAGATGAGTCCGCCCGTCAGAAAGGCTTTTATCATATTTATACCTTTGGGTGACGGCGGGGACGCTTTTTTTGTCATTTTACTGTATTCTTTTTCCGGAATTGCCATAAAAAATTCCTCCTTTACACGGATTAATATGCCCGTATAAAGGAGGAATATCAATTATATTTACTGCAAGCCGTTGCTGCTTTGCGTTGCGGACTGCGTTTCGGGAAGGTCAAAGCCGTGCATAAATCCGTTAAGCTCTGTTGAGCTGACGTCGCCGCCTATAACCGTTCCGTCGTATATCAGAAGACTCAGCTGTATGACATCCTGTTTGTTTTCGTATCCGGGATAGTTGATAACAGCGTATGTCCAGCGCTTGACACGCTTTCCCGAGTACAGCGACAGGTCAAGGTTCTGTTCCTTCTGGATTTCGTTATACTTTTCAAAAACCTCGTCAAACTGTGTCGGCAGGATTATTTCGGCAACCTCGATCGGATCCTTATGTACTTCCCAGCCGAACTGCGATATGAACGCAAGCCGTTGTTCTTCGTTTTCTGCTTTGAGGGTGATTGCACCGTCATTTGCGGCAGGCTTGCCGTTCATCGAAAACCACAGCAGCGACCCGACCGCAACAGCAGTCAGAACGATAAGGAGAACCGTTTTTATCTTTGAGGATTTAACCGTACATACAAACATTTCAGCACCGCCTTAGTATTTTCTTCTCTTAATACTATGACGGTGCCGATGATTTTATTACATTTTTCTGTGTATGCATATAATGCCCGACGGTAAAATATCTATAATACCGAAGGAGCCTTCACGCAAGGAACCCGGATTAAAGACGTACAGTCCGTCGTCGTATACATTAACAGGGACGTGCGTATGGCCATATAATGCAATGTCGGCATTTCTGCTTTTTGCGATATTACGGAGCATTGAATCGCCGTATTTCACTTTTTCTTTGTGACCGTGTGTGCAGTAGATGCGCTTGCCGCCGACAGTCAGCAGCTCACATTCGGGCAATTGCGAATAAATGTCGCAGTTACCGCACACGGCGGCATAAGGAACAGACAGCATATGCGATACCTTATCGATATCACGTTCGCCGTCGCCGAGGTGGATCATCATTGAAATATCGGGTTGATCCTCGATGGCTTTCTTTAATTTATACGTATCGCCGTGCGAATCGGAAACAACAAGTATTCTCATTATCAATCACTTTCCCTGAAGAATTTTTACGGAGGTCAGTATGAACAACAATCTTTCACCCGAACAGCTGTTACAGATGGCAAGACTGATGCAAAGCAAAGGAATGAGCGAAGCTCAGCAGAAGAACGCGCTGACGGATTTTGCGATGAAGAATATGGACGCGTCACAATCGGGTCAGCTGAAAAAAGTGTTGAGTGATGCGGATGCGGTAAGAGAGCTTCTCAGCTCCGAAAAAGCGTCACAGCTGATACAGCGTCTGAAAAATCAGAAATAAATCCGTAGCGAGGTGCGGCAATGGATAACATACCCGACAACATTTCCGATATTATCGCAGGTCTCAGCGATGACGATCTTAACGCTCTTAAGGAGACGGCGCAAAGCTTTTTCTCGCAGAACGAACAGAACAAGTCGGCTGCAGACGGAGAAGGCTTTTCGTTAAGTCCCGATATGCTGTTGAAGATCGGCAACATAATGAGCGCGATGAACGGAAAAAGTGACGGCAGGGACAATCTTATTGCCGCATTGAAGCCGTATCTGAGCCGGAAGCGACAGCAAAAGGCTGACGAAGCGATGCAGCTTTTGCGACTGATGGATATTCTGCCGACAATAATGAATCTCTGACGGAGGAAAAGATGGATATATACCGTTCAGAAAACGAGAGAAATACCTTTCATGCGCCAAGGCAAACCGTCGATACGGATGCTTCGGTGATCATACCGCTTCTGCTGCTTCTTATGACGGAAAAAGCGGATAAGATGCTGTTGTTTGCGCTGTTATATATTCTGATGTGACGGGCATACATCAATAAAGATTATTTCGGGTCTGTTAAAGATTCTGGGAATCCTTGTCGAAGTCTTTGAAAGACCTCTGCTGACGATAAGCTTTGCGTTGCCGATGCCGTAAAGACCCGAGCTGTATTTCGGAAAAAGGGTGCGTCTGGGCGAGACGAGACCTCGGTTAATAAACGGCAGTCTCCATTGACCGCCGTGTACGTGACCGCATACAAAAAGATCTGCCGTGACCTTTTCATAAACAGAAACGATTTCGGGATTGTGCAGAATGAAAATTCTGAAATCGTCGTTCAGAGGTTTTCTGACGTTTTCGATCTGGGATAAGAATTCCTCTTCGCTGTCGTAGATGTCATCAACTCCGCAAACCGTAATACGTTGAGAGTTAATTTCGACTGATGTTTCGTTCCCCTGTAACACACAGATGCCGAAGCTTCTTGCCGCAGCACGGTTTTTGTCGGCATCGGTGTTTTTCATTTCGTGGTTGCCCGTAACAAAAAATGACGGATATTCCGACAGCCCGGACAGAAGCTCCAGCGTCGGTGTGTCGCTTTGTCTGCTGTCGAATATGTCTCCGGCATAAAGTACGGCATCAATCTTTCCTGCACGGACGGCATCAATCAGCTCCTGCTGACCGTCACCGTAGCGCGATGAGTGCAGATCGGATATCAGCGCAAATCTTATTCTGTTTCTGATCTTCGGGCTGTGAACGGCAATGATCCGTGTGTCAAGCTCGGTGCTGAAAATTTTGCTTGAAAATTTCATCAGAACTCCATAATAAATAATAAATTCGGTGTTAAAAAAGGACGGCTGAGCTGCCGTCCTTTATGAACTACATACCTTTTGTATCTTTGACTGCGGTAATTATGCCGTCATTGTCGATGCTGACAAAGCCGCCGCTGTGAGTTTCGATTGAAGTGAACAGCTCTCTCTTTGCAGCTTCATCGGTGATGGCGGTGACGGTTCCGTCAGACTGTACGCACGGAGCGAACGAGCACTGCATTTCGCCGTTGTTGCTGAATCTTATGCGAAGCAGTCCTGTATCCATAGTCTTTCCGTTGAACCAGAAATTACCCAGACTGTATGCGATAATCTTTCCGTCGTGATATTCCATACCCTGAAGAACGTGCGGATGAGAACCGATAACTGCATCGGCACCGGCGTCAATCATTGTGCGTCCCCAGCCTGACTGGTCACATACGGTCGGTTCGGATGCAAACCATTTACTGTTTTCGTGACCCCAATGTGTATAGACCATAACATAATCGCTGACTGCATCTGCTGCCTTGATAGCTTCCGTAACCGCATCCATATTGCGAAGGGAGAAGATGCCTGCACCGGAAGCGGTAGCGGCTGTTGCCTTGGGATAAACGGTATCACATACTGCAAGATAAGCGATCTTTCTGCCGTTTACGATAAAGTAGACTGGCTTTGCGGCCTCTTCTGCATTGAGTCCCGCACCCGTGTATGCTATGCCGGATTCAGAAAGAGTATCGGCAGTATCGGTAAAGGACTTGTCCCCGAAGTCAAAGGAATGGTTATTGGCAAGAGAGACGATATCAACTCCCATTTCGGTGTAGAGTGAAACGTTCTTTTTAGGAGACTTGAAGTTGTATGTTTTGGGCTGAGCCTCTGTTTCTTCGGTAAATGTGAACTCGTTATTGACAAGCATAACATCGGCATCGTTCATAATTGCAAGAACATCGCTTGAGATGCAGTCGGTGAGCTTGCCTGTAGAGAGATACTTCTGCATATTGGGGATACTTTCATCAAAGCAGACATCGCCTGCGAAGACAAGCTCGAAGCTGTCCTTGCCGTTGGAGCCTTTGTTGATGACGGAACCGTTGTCAACGGCACCGCTTGCGAGATCGGAGAGTGCATAAAGTGAATAGCCTGTAGCTGTGTACCACGTTTCCTCGGAGTATGTCTCATCTTTTATGGCATCAACAATAAGCTGAAGATCCTTTTCTTCAAAATTATTTGCACAGTAGGAGAGAACATCGGCAGAAATATCGCTTTTAAGCGAAGCGATCTGCTCGGTAACTGCATTTGACTGTACCTTACCCGATGACGGATCGGGAGTTGTGACAGCGGAATCGTTGCTCTCTGATGTTATTTCTTCGGACGGAACAGGATTTGACTCAACGTAAGTCAGCACCTTGTACGCACCGAAAATGCTTGCTGCAATAAAAATCAGCGTAATGACAACAGAGAAAAATCCCGGTTTGTTTTTATTCTTTTTATTCTTAGCCATAACTTTTCAACCTCGTAAACAGTATATAATACATTATATTTGCAAAACGGCTTTTCGTCAAGATGTAAAATCGCATCCGCCGAGTATGGCGTTTGCAAGAACAAGATCATCCTTGTATGTAATTTTCATATTGGTGACAGCGCCTTCGACGAGCTTTACGGGTTTGCCCTTGACGGAATAGATTTTACACGCATCCGTCAGAAGCTCGGTTTCCTCCGCGGTTAAGGATTCAACCGTTCTTTTAAGCTCGGCAAGGCGGAAGCTTTGCGGAGTCTGACCCTGATAAAGCTCGGAACGGACGGGAATTTCGGATATGAAGTCATTGTCAAGACTGCGGACAATCGTGTCGGTAGCGGGAATTACCGTGTCACAGGCTCCGAAAGCAAGAGCGGCTTTGATATTGTCGCATATCATTCTTGCCGTTACGAACGGACGTACCGCATCGTGAGTCAGAATAACCGTATCCTCGTCAACGGGAAAATTGTCATAAATATATTTTATCGCATTTATCAACGTGTCGTTGCGTGTTTTGCCGCCTTCGATGACATTTATATCATTGCCGGGGATATGCTCGTCAATCAGTTGACGCGTATAATCAACTCTGTCGGCGGGACACAGGATGAATACGTGATCGAGGCTTTTGTAATTAACGAAAGCTTCGGCAGTATGTACGATGACAGGCTTTGTGCCGAGCATCAGATATTGCTTCGGAATATCCGTACCCATACGGCTGCCCGAACCGCCTGCAAAAATTGCTGCAAATACCATAATTTACTCCTGAGAAGATTTTTTGACTGCGTAATGAATGATTCTGTCGGTTGAACGGCCGTCACAACCGCCCATATAACGCTCTCTGAATTTATTCATACGTTCCGTGTCAAAGTTTTTGGTTTCGGTGATAATCGCCTCGGCAAGCTCGCCCGAATCGTAAACGATAGGACCGGGAACAAACTTTTCATAATCGTAGAACAGAGGCTTGTGCTTTGTGTAGCGTTTAAAGTCGAATGCATAAAAGATCATCGGACGGCACAACAGAGAATAATCAAAAATCAGCGTTGAATAGTCCGTTACAAGAATGTCCGCAGCACACAGGGCTGTTTCGGGTCTGACGGAGCTCGGAACATCAAATGCAAAATCAGAGATAAGATCCTTTTCTTCCTCCGTGCCGTAGGATTCTTTTTTAAGGAAGGGATGCATCTTGATAAGAAAGACGTATTCGTCACCGAGATAACGCTTCAAAAGAAGCAGATCGAGTGTGCGCAGGGCATATGCGTTATCTGCATTTGTGCCGCGGTATGTCGGAGCGTAGAGAATAATCTTTCGCTCGCCGATACGGCTGGGAAGATTCGGAACGGATTTTATGAGCTGCTCTCTTGCCGACGAGACGAATTTCTGATCAAAATATATGTCGGTTTTTGCGCATCCCCATGCGTGAATAATGCTTTTGTCGCAATTAAAGACAGAGGACAGAGCTTCCTTTACATGAGGGGAGGAGGCGGCGATGTCGGTGTAGTTTGTGTGAAGAAGCTTGCGGTCTGTTATCTCGCCCGCGACACCGCGTTTGCCGATGGCATAGCCTGTCTTGCGAAGAACGGCAGGTGTGTGCCACAGCTGGATTATGCGCTGTCCGTCACGTACGGTGATGCTGTACACGGGATCAAAAACATCGTCGATAAACAGTGCGCGGCAGACAGCAAAAGATCTGAAAAACTCCTTGTAATACCTGACTTCGTCGGATTTTGATTTGAAAGAGGATTTGCCGAAAAAACGACATTCATATCCCTTTGAGGTGAGTGCCGAAAACAGCGATGTCATCGTATCGGGAAGAGCTTCTTTTTTTGAAGAAGCAAAAACTACAAGCTTTTCGTTTATCGGTTTGGTTGAATATTTTTTGTATAAAGAGGGAAAAAGATCCTCCGACAGCCATTTGTCGTGATTTTCCTTGATTCGCATAGCCTTGTGCTCTTTTTCGATTTCCTTTTCGAGCTGACGGCGTTCTTTTATGGTATCAAAGCCCATAACAATCCCACCTTTTTGTATATAAAACTACTCAAAATCATTATATCACATTATGCGGCGAAAAGCAAAACAATTTATATATGCAATATGCACAATGTAAATGTGAAAATTTTGTTTAATTTTGTCAATAGAAATTGCACTTTTTGCGTGATTTTGCTTAAAACATATGGTATAATATATATCTAAAAGTATTTACAGAGAGAGTGCGTGTATGTTTGAACAGATAATCAGCATTGACAGAATGGAACAGGCTGTGGAGCTTTTCGGAAGCTTTGACGAAAATGTGCGTCAGATCGAAAAGGAGTTTTCGGTTGAGATAATCAGCAGAGGCTCGGAGCTTAAAGTTGTCGGAGAGCCTGAAAACGTATCAAAGGGAATCAGAGCGATCAACGGTCTGCTGACCCTTATGAACAAGGGCGAGGAGCTGAGCAGTCAGAACGTCCGCTACGTGATGTCACTTGTCAATGACGGCAACGAGGACAAGCTGTCGGGTATGATGACGGGATGTATCTGCATTTCGGCAAAGGGCAAGCCCGTCAAGCCGAAAACGCTGGGACAGAAGAATTATGTCGAGGCGATAAAAGAGAATACGATCACTCTCGGTGTAGGTCCTGCAGGTACGGGTAAAACATATCTTGCCGTTGCAATGGCGGTAGCGGCTTTCAGATCGAAGGAGATAAACAGGATAATCCTTACACGACCTGCCGTTGAAGCAGGCGAAAAGCTCGGATTTCTGCCGGGTGATCTTCAGCAGAAGGTAGATCCGTATTTAAGACCGCTTTATGATGCTCTGTTTGATATGTTCGGAGCGGAAACTTTTCAGAAGCATCAGGAAAAGGGAAGTATCGAGGTAGCGCCTCTTGCGTATATGCGAGGCAGAACGCTTGATGACAGCTTCATCATTCTTGACGAAGCGCAGAACACAACTGCCGAACAGATGAAGATGTTCCTGACGAGACTCGGCTTTAACTCAAAGATGGTCGTCACGGGTGACATAACACAGGTTGACCTGCCCGACGGCAAAAAATCGGGTCTTGTTGAGGCGATGCGCATACTCAAAAACGTTGAGGATATAAAGACGGTAAGGTTTAACGAAAAGGATGTTGTCAGGCACAAGCTTGTACAGGATATTATCAAGGCGTACGAAAAAAGCGAGGAGGAGAAAAAGAGAAGATGAAAAACGTAAAAGTAATTATTTCAAACAATCAGAAGGACGTCAAGATTCCCACAGGCGTACGTCTGCTTGTACGCAGATGCTGTAACGCTGTTCTTGTAGGTGAAAATTTCTCCGGTGCTGCCGAGATAAGCGTAACCTTTGTCAATGATGAGCAGATAAGAGAGCTCAACCGAGAATACCGTAACATCGACAAAAGCACCGATGTGCTTTCGTTCCCTTTGGGCATTGACGGAGTTTTTGACATCAATAACGATACGGGCGCACAGATGCTCGGTGATATAGTTATTTCGATGCAGCACGCAGTCGATCAGGCGAATCTTTACGGTCATTCGCTGCAGAGAGAGATCGGCTTTCTGACGGTTCATTCGATGCTTCATCTGCTCGGCTATGACCACGAACGAGGCGGTCTTGAAATGGTGCATATGAGAGAAAAGGAAGAGGCTGTTCTGACACAGCTCGGTCTCAAGCGCAACGGAAGCTACTATATGGATGACGAGGCTTAAAGGAGCTTTTTGTATGAAATCACTTATCAGAAGCTTCGGATATGCGTTTTGCGGTATCGGACGCACGGTGACAAGCGAAAGAAATATGAGGATCCATCTGACGGTTATGGCGTATATGTTCGGATATCTCTTTTTGTACGATTTCTTTACGGTCACCCGGACACAGCTTGCGATTCTTTTTGTTATGTGTGCCGCCGTTATTTCAGGCGAGCTTATCAACACCGCAATCGAAAATATTGCAGATCTTGTCGAAAAGAATAAGAGTATCTTTGTCCGTAACGCAAAGGATGCGGCGGCAGGTGCCGTGCTCGTTACCGCAATATCGGCTGTTGCCGTCGGTATTGCCGTTTTGTATCAGCCCGATGCGTTCAGAGCGTTGCTTGATTATTATGTCAAAAATCCCGTTATGATCGCTGTACTTATCGCATCACTTGCCGTGTCGCTTATATTTATTTTTATGCCGTTTAAAAAGAAAAACCGAAAGGATTAAAATATGACAAAAACTGCTTTTATCGCTATAGTCGGATGTCCCAATGTCGGCAAATCGTCGATACTTAACAGGCTTTTAGGTCAGAAGATCGCAATCGTTTCCGAAAAGCCGCAGACCACACGTACCAGAATAACGGGTATCCTGACCGACGGCGAAACTCAGCTTGTATTTACCGATACACCCGGCTTTCACCGTCCCAAAACAAAGCTCGGTGAAAATATGGTAAAAGCCGTTACCGACAGTATTGCCGATGTCGATGCGTGTCTGTTTGTCGTCGAACCGTCGGGCGAGCTTCGTGAAAAAGAGCTGGAGCTTATCGAACGCTTCAAAACAGAACACATCCCCGTTATCCTTGCAATAAACAAGGTCGATACCGTCTCGGAAAAAGAACTGCTGATGCAAAGGATTTTTGAGATTTCGTCACTCTTCGACTTTTCGGCGGTTGTACCTGTTTCCGCACGTCACGGCGATAATTTTGATGCTCTGCTTAGTGAGCTGAAGGCGCTTGCACAGGAATCGGTACACTTCTTCCCGGAGGATACGCTGACCGATCAGCCCGAACGTGTGCTGATGTCCGAGATCGTGCGCGAAAAGATGTTAAGACTTCTTGACAAGGAGATTCCGCACGGAACGGCAGTCGCTATCGAAAAAATGCGTGAGCGTGAAGGCAGAGACGACCTTGTTGATATCGAAGCTACCATCTATTGCGAAAAAGAAAGTCACAAGGGCATAATCATCGGCAAAAAGGGCGATATGCTCAAGCGAATCTCTACAAGAGCACGTGAGGATATGGAAAAATTCCTCTGCTGCAAGGTCAACCTTAAATGCTGGGTAAAGGTCAAAGAGGATTGGCGCAACCGTGAAGGACTTATCCGCAATTTCGGACTCGACGGAGAAAGCTATTAACCGTGTCCGCAGAGACGGCAACCCGATAATAAAGAATAAATAATAATTAATAAATAATAAATTCGGGCGGGACACCCGCACCGGAAAAATTGTTTGGAAATCCCCGATCGGGATAATATTTCGCGTAAGGAGAAAACCATGAAAAAACTTTCTGTTCTTTTACTCGCACTTTGTCTTTGTTTGTCGGGCTGTACAGGGGGAACGGATGTCGTTGATGACGAGACGGAAACTACCGTAGCACCCACTGCGATTCAATACATACTTGACGAGCAGAGTGTCATAAATGCTTTGGAAAAAGCGATGGAGGTTTATGCAGTATTCAACCTTTGCTCGATGGAGCTTGACACATCAAAAGCGGTTACGGCAAACGGTATGACATACTGTAAGGTGGTCAGCAACGAATACTCATCCTATGCTGATTTACGCACAATGGTGTACAGCCTTTTTTCTGTAGAAATCGGTGACGCACTGCTTTGCGAGGACAGCGACAGACCGCCCTACATTGATTATAACGGTGAGCTGTACGGACTTGACTTTGCCCGTGGAAGCGACATAACAAAGGGCGAATATACCGTAGAGGTCGAGAATGTTTCCAACACCGAAATAATCTGTCACGTCAGCGTTGAGACGATTGATTTTGACGAAAACGCAGACATTGACAGCTACAGAAAAGTAACGGGATACGAGGATTATACCTTCCGATATGAATATATGAACAACAAGTGGATCTTCACGGAATTCCCGTATTTCTATTAAAATATTTCCTGTAATAACATCTCTTTTGCGGGCAACAGTAAGCTTGGGAGATGTTATTATGAACAGTACATTTTTCTGGAACGAATTTCTTAAAAGCGGAAAAATTTCCGACTATCTGCAATACAGACAGCATCTGTCGTTTGAATCGGCAAAGGAAGATGCGGTTTTGGAGGAAAAGTATGCATCTGAACACCGACGGATTGGTGATAACCGAGAATACAACGGGCGAGAGTGACCGTATTGTTACGCTTCTGACACGGGATCACGGAATAATCCGTGCCTTTGCCAGAGGCGCCAAATCCGTTAAGAACAGAAATATGAGCGGAACACAGATATTTGCATACTCAAGGTTTTCGGTTTACCGTGGCAGGGATGCGTACATAATTGACGATGCACAGCCGATCGAGGTTTTTTACAAGCTTCGGGAGAATCTTGAATCCATTTCGCTGGCACAGTATTTCTGCGAGCTTGCAGCATATTTTGCACCTGAAGAAAACGATGCCGACGAATACTTAAGCGTTATACTCAACGCACTTTATCTTTTGTCAAACGGCAAACGACCGCAACCTTTTTTAAAGGCGGTAACAGAGCTTCGGCTTATGAGTCTGTCGGGATATATGCCGTCATTGCTTGCTTGCAACGGATGCGGAAAATACATTGATGACGTGATGTATTTTGATTCTCAGAACGGACTTATACACTGTCAGGAATGCTCATCATACGGTATTCCGATATCATCGGGAATTCTGACGGCAATGCGTCATATCTGTCTGTCGGATCCCAAAAAGATTTTTTCGTTCTCGATGCCCGACGAAAGTTTAAAGTTTCTTTCATCGGTGACCGAGGACTATATGTCACGTCATATTGATAAAAAATTCAAAACACTTTCCTTTTATAAAAGCTTAAAGGAGGGAATTTAAGTGAACAAGCATCATAAGTCACTTGAGCTTGATAAAGTATTGGAGCGTCTCTCCGAGTATACCGCCTGTGAGGATGCACGCAATGCGGCGCTGTCTTTAAAGCCCGAAAGCGATCTTTCGCTTGCACAGTCTTTGATGAATCAGACTCGTGATGCACATATGCTTCTGGCACGCTTCGGCGGACCGTCCTTCGGCGGACTCAAAAACATAAACAACGCACTTCGCCGTGCGGATGCAGGCAGTACGCTCACAATGAAAGAGCTTCTTGATATCGCATCGGTATTACGTACGGTCAGAGGTCTTTCTCAATGGAGAGAATCAAATGCAGGTGTCGATACGGTACTTGATGTTTTCTTTAATTCACTTACAGTCAATAAGTTTCTTGAGGATGCCATAACATCTGCTATCATTTCCGACGAGGAAATGTCCGATTCGGCATCACCGGAGCTTTACAATATAAGACGCAAGATCCGTGTTCAGGAATCAAAAATCCGTGAACAGCTTGAAAAAATGACCCGTTCACAGGCGTATTCCAAATACCTGCAGGAGAACATCATAACCATGCGTAACGGCAGATATGTCGTTCCCGTCAAGAGCGAGCACAGAGGAGAGATTCCCGGACTCGTTCACGATACATCTTCAAGCGGTGCTACCGTATTTATCGAACCGATGGCGGTCGTTGCCGCTAACAATGACATCAAGGTTCTGCAAAGTGCAGAGCGTGACGAGATCGAAAGAATCCTTGCAGAATTATCGGCAACGGCAGGCGGATTCTCCGACAGTATTATTTCGGGCTACGAATGTGCCGTTGAGCTCAACGTGATTTTTGCAAAGGCACAGCTTGCCTATGCGATGAAGGCTTCCGTTCCCGAACTCAATGACAAGGGAATCACCGTTTTTCGTTCGGCAAGACATCCGATGATTGACCCGAAAAAGGTTGTGCCTGTTGATATAATGCTCGGTGAGGATTTTTCCACACTTGTCATAACAGGACCGAACACAGGCGGTAAAACCGTTTCGATCAAGACGCTCGGACTTTTAACGCTTATGGCAATGTGCGGACTGATGATTCCCGTAAATGATCAGAGCCGTGTATCGGTTTATGACGAGGTGCTTGCCGATATCGGTGACGAACAGTCCATCGAGCAGTCGCTGTCAACGTTTTCGTCACATATGATGAACATAATTGATATTACGAAAAGAGCAAGCGACAGCAGTCTCATACTGATAGACGAGCTTGGCGCAGGTACGGATCCTGTCGAGGGTGCGGCACTTGCTATGGCGATACTGGAAAAATTAGCCGAAAAAGGCGCAAAGATTGCCGCAACAACGCACTATGCAGAGCTTAAGGCATACGCACTCCAGACACACGGAGTCGAAAACGGCTGCTGCGAGTTTGATGTCAGGACACTTCGTCCGACATACAGATTGCTTATCGGTGTACCGGGACGCTCCAACGCCTTTGCGATATCGGAAAGACTCGGAATTGATAAGGATGTTGTAGAGCGTGCAAAGGAACTTGTCAACGACAGCAGTATCCGCTTTGAGGATGTCGTCGATAAGCTGGAGCTGAGCCGTCTCAATATGGAAAAAGAAATAGAAAATGCGCAAAGCTTGTCAAGAGATGCAGATGCGGCAAGAAAAGAAGCCGAACGCATCAAGGAGCAGACCTTGGCACTTCGTGACAAGGAGCTTGAGAATGCAAAGGCTCAGGCACTTCGCATAACGGAACAGGCAAGACGAGAGGCAAATGCACTTTTGATGGAGGTCGAAAAGCTTCGCAAGGAAAAGGACAAGGCGAAGGATGCGGCAGAGCTTGCACGAAGAGCGAGAGCAACCGTCAGAAAAGGACTCAATGCGATTGATGCGGCGGCAGATCCCGTAGTCAGTCTTTATGACGAGAACGAGGAATACGTTTTGCCGAGACCTCTTAAAATCGGAGACAAGGTAATCATTGCATCACTTGCGAAGAGTGCAGAGGTAATATCGTTGCCCGACAGAAACGGTAACGTCGAGGTAATGGCAGGAACGGCAAAGATGCGTGTTCCGCAAAAAGAGCTGAGGCTGTCCGACAAAAAGCAGGAGAGTGAAAAGCCGAAGTACAGAAACACCGCATCGGGAGTCGAAAGCAGACTTAATCTTGCGGCAGAGACAAGGCTTGATCTTCGCGGAATGATCGTTGATGACTGTCTTATCGAGCTTGACAGATTTATTGATTATTCGCTTCGTACGGGTGTCAACGATTTTACGGTTGTCCACGGCAAGGGCACGGGAGCTTTAAAGAATGCCGTCAGGCAGTATCTTAAAAAGTGTCCGTTTGTCAAGACAAGCCGACCCGGAGTGTTCGGCGAGGGTGAAGACGGAGTTACGATAGTCACATTAAAATAACTCGGAAAGGGATCAATATAATGAAAAAAGCAGTTGTAACGGTAGTAGGTAAGGACGCTGTGGGAATCATCGCAGCAATCTGTAATTATTTAGCAAAAAATTCCATTAACATTCTGGACATTTCACAGACGATCGTTGACGGATATTTTAATATGATGATGATCGTTGACTTTTCACAGTGCGAAAAGCAGCTCAGCTTTATATCCGACGAGCTTCGTGATGTAGGCGAGACGAGAGGTGTTATCGTTCATTGTCAGAGCGAAGAGATCTTCGAAATGATGCACCGTATCTGATTGAGAGGTAACAGCTATGATCGATCAAAGAGAAGTAATAGAAACCAATGAAATGATAAGCAAGGAGAACCTTGATGTCAGAACGATCACCATGGGCATCAGTCTGCTTGACTGCTGTGATTCGGATCTTGACAGACTCAACGAGAACATATATAACAAGCTGATAAATACGGCAAAAGATCTTGTGTCCGTCGGTGAGAATATTGAAAAGATGTTCGGTATTCCGATAGTCAACAAGCGTATTTCTGTAACTCCCATCGCACTTGTCGGCGGCTGTGCGTGTAAAACTCCGGACGATTTTGTAACAATCGCACAGACTCTTGACAGAGCCGCAAAGGAGCTTCGAGTCAACTTTATCGGTGGTTATTCCGCAATTATCTCAAAGGGTATGACAAAAGCAGACAAGAATCTGATGCTGTCGATCCCGAAGGCTCTTTCGGTTACCGAAAACGTCTGCAGCTCCGTCAATATCGGTTCAACAAAAACAGGTATCGACATGGACGGTGTCCGTCTTATGGGCGAGATTATCAAGCAGGCCGCAGAAGAGACCCGTGACAGGGATTCTTTAGGCTGTGCAAAGCTTGTTGTTCTTTGCAATGCGCCTGACGATAACCCCTTTATGGCAGGAGCCTTCCACGGTGTGTCCGAAGCGGATGCAATTATCAATGTCGGTGTCAGCGGCCCCGGTGTTGTCAAGAATGCTATCGAAAAGGTCAGAGGCGAAAGCTTTGAGATCCTTTGTGAGACAATAAAAAAGACTGCCTTCAAGGTCACAAGAGTAGGACAGCTTGTAGCAAGAGAAGCGGCAAAACAGCTTGGCGTTCCGTTCGGAATAGTCGATCTTTCGTTAGCCCCCACACCTGCAGTCGGTGACAGCGTAGCAGAAATTCTTATGGAAATCGGTCTTGACAGCGTAGGCGGTCCCGGTACAACGGCAGCGCTTGCACTGCTTAACGATCAGGTCAAAAAGGGCGGTGTTATGGCATCGTCATATGTCGGAGGCCTCAGCGGTGCATTTATTCCCGTCAGCGAAGATCAGGGTATGATAAATGCCGTAGAGCAGGGTGTTCTGACTATCGAAAAGTTAGAGGCAATGACCTGTGTCTGCTCGGTAGGACTTGATATGATCGCAATTCCGGGTGATACCTCGGCAGCAACAATTTCGGGCATTATCGCAGACGAAGCCGCTATCGGTATGATAAATCAGAAAACAACAGCAGTCCGTATCATTCCCGTTGCAGGCAAAGGTGTCGGTGAGATAGTAAACTTCGGTGGTCTTTTGGGCTATGCCCCGATTATGAAGGTCAGTGATGTCTCTTGTGAGGCTTTCGTATCACGTGGAGGCAGAATCCCTGCTCCCATCCACAGCTTTAAGAATTAATCAAGGTACGGCACCGAGAACACGCACATAAAGAAATTACGGTCAGATGACAAAATAATTTTAAATTCAGAAACATAAAGACAGCGGTTTTTCGTAATGAAATTCCGCTGTCTTTTATTCTATGTATGTGCGTTTGTCGCTTTTTGCGGCCTCTTTGAATTCTTATCAGCCGATGCGCTTGCCATCCTTCAGCTTTACCTTACCTATAAAGGGAACCTTGAGGAATCCCGTGAAAACATCACCGTCAAATTCAAGAGAGATGGGAACCTCTTTACCGGGGAGAGCGGGAGTTGTTGCGACAGCCTCAAGAGTGTTGCCGTTTTCGACGATATTTGAAACGTTAACCTCGGGGATGTCGAGACCGCCTGCGTCAAGCTCAAAACCGTATTCACCGTTATTGTCATAGATATTGAGTGTGGCGGTGCCTCTGAACATCATTGTGTCAACTCTGCAGGACCATTTACCTAAACCGATCATATTATAAAAACTCCTTTGTTTTATTTGCTACAATATATCACACATATCAAAAAAGGTCAAGTGTGCACAAATTGACAATATAGCATTAAATTTAATTCTATGCGTTGTACCGAGGCGGATTGAAAGAATTGTAATTCTGAATCGGAAGTAAAAGTTTGTATAACTTGAAAAAATTTAGATAAAAAAAGATAAATTTATCTGTTAAATATCACAATAAACATTGACAGTCAAGGCGTTTTGTATTAATATGTATGTTAGGTGTATAATAGCCTATGGTATACTTGTTTGTTTTATATACAAAATTTATGCGGAGGGGAAAATTTTGGAAAAACGTGCATTTAACGTCGGACTTTTTGCAAGACGCCTTATTCTTGTTGCAGCGGATGCCATTCTTATCAATGTCAGCGGTTTTTTATTTGCTGTAATGAGCTCTTCGGAGGAGATAGCCGAGCTGTTACCCAAGGTGGCGACAAGGGCTCTTCCGGTGACGCTTGCATACATAGTGATCTTCTGGGCATTCGGACTTTATAACAGTATCTGGAAGTATGCCGGACTCAACGACCTTATCAGATGCTGTGTTGCCGGCGTAATCGGCGGAATGCTCGGTGTATCCATTGACCTTATCGGAAGCTATTTCCATATTGCAAATATGTCGCATTTTGATGCACTCTTTTATGTCAGCACGACGCTTCTGATTATTGCTCTGTGCGGCGGATTCAGGGTAATGTACAGGGTCGGACGTTATCTGTACAGAGAGAATATAACTCTTATCAAGGGCAAGAAAAAACGTAAACGTGTCATGATCGTCGGAGCAGGCGACATGGGCATGATCATCGTCAGAGAGTTAGAGGCAAACGCATACCGTAAGGGCAAGCCTGTTGTCATTGTTGACGATAATGTCAGAAAGCAGGGTCAGAAATTCTGCGGTATTCCCGTACGCGGCGGATGTGACAGAATTCCCGAAATAGCCAAAAAATTTATGGTTGACGAGATTATCTATTGCATACCCTCTGCAACAAATCAGCGTCAGCGTGAAATTATGAACATAGCGATGCAGACGGAATGTACGCTCAAAAAGTGTCCGACTCTGCGTGAGATGACGTCAAACAGCGACATTCAGAAGATCAAGAATGTGGACATCTGTGATCTTTTGTCAAGACCCGAGGTAGATCTTAATATTGAGCAGTGCAAGTACATCGAGGGCAAGACGGTAATTGTTACGGGATGCGGTTCAATAGGAAGCGAGATCTGCCGTCAGGTTGCAAAGCACAGCCCGAAGCAGCTGGTGCTTGTTGACAATTACGAAAACAACGCCTTTGACGTATACAACGAGCTTGAAAGAATTTACAAGGACAAGCTTCCTTTGTTTATCAGAATAGGATCGGTTCAGGATCCTGCAAGACTTGCCGAGATTTTTTCGGAATTCAATCCCGACATTGTGTTCCATGCGGCGGCACACAAGCACGTACCGCTTATGGAGGACAGCCCGTGTGAGGCTATCAAGAACAACATTTTCGGCACATACAACGTAGCAAAGGCGGCAGCTGATTTTAAGGTTGAAAAGGTTATTATCCTGTCAACGGACAAGGCGGTCAATCCTGCCAACGTAATGGGCGCAACCAAGCGTGTGACCGAGCTGATAATTCAGTACTTTGACCGCAAGGTAGCGACAACAAGCTATGCAGCCGTCAGATTCGGTAACGTACTCGGTTCTAACGGAAGCGTTATTCCGATATTCAAAAAGCAGATCGAAAACGGCGGTCCCGTAACGGTAACCGATCCCGAAATCACACGTTACTTTATGACGATTCCCGAAGCGGCACAGCTTGTCATCCGTGCAGGCAGTCTGTCAAAGGGCGGAGAGGTCTTTGTTCTTGATATGGGAGAGCCTGTCAAGATTCTGTCTCTTGCCGAAAATATCATCCGTCTGTCGGGATTTATTCCGTACAAGGATATCGAGATCAAGTTCAGCGGACTTCGCCCCGGCGAAAAGCTTTATGAAGAGCTGACAATGTCGGAGGAGCTTGCAGGCAGAAAGATGACGGCAAACAACAAGATTTTTGTAACACCGCCTGTCGAAACCGATGATGCGTTGCTTGAAAGCACGCTTGAAAAGCTTAAAAACGCAAATGAAAGCAACGTACGTGATCTTCTTAAAATAATTGTACCTAACTTTGTTCAGAACGAAAAATAAGGATTGAGAAAGTTGAAAAAAATTCTTTTTGTTGCAACGGTTCCCGAGCATTTCAGATATTTTCATTTGCCGTGCTTTAAGATGCTTAAGGAAAACGGCTATGAAGTGCATACTGTATGCGGTTCTGATGAAGCATTTCCGAATACCGATAAAAATTTCAATCTTTACATAGGCAGAAGTCCTGCCGATCCGCAGAACTTCAAAGCGATCGGAGCGCTTAAAAGAATTATCGAAGAGGGCAATTACGATGCGGTTCACTGTCATACCCCGATGGGCGGAGCCGTAGCGAGAGTTGCCTCACGCAAGGAGCGTAAAAAAGGGCTTCGTGTAATTTACACGGCACACGGATTCCACTTTTACAAGGGTGCACCTCTTATGAACTGGCTGATATTCTTCCCGATAGAATATATTATGTCGTTTATGACAGATGACCTTATCACGATCAATACAGAAGATTTTGAGCGTGGCAAAAAGCTTCTCAAAGCAAAAAGAACGTGGCACGTTCACGGAGTCGGATGTGACATCACACGCTTCGGAAAAGCTTCTGACCGTGATTCAAAGCGTAAAGAGCTCGGTTTTTCCACGGACGAAAAGCTTATGGTATACGTTGCCGAGCAGAACGAAAATAAGAATCAGCAGTTGCTTGTAAAGGCGGTATCGCTTCTGTCGGAGCGTATCCCGGACATCAGACTTCTTGTAGTCGGACCCGACAACATTGACGGCAGATATGAAGCTCTGGCAAAAGAGCTGTCAGCACCTGTCAGTTTTCTCGGCAGACGTGAGGATGTTCCCGATATCCTGTCGGTGTGTGATATTTATGCGGCATCAAGCCTTCGTGAAGGCTTGCCTGTCAACATAATGGAGGCAATGGCATCATCTTTACCCGTTGTAGCGGTTGATAACCGTGGTCACCGTGCACTTGTCGAAAACGGTCTTACGGGATTTATAACAAAAGCCGACGAAAACGAGATTGCAGACAAGGTGGAAATGATACTTAAAGACAGCGCAATGTACCGTAAAATGTCAGAGACGGCACGTGAAAAGATAACGGCTTACTCCACGGAAACGGTTTTGTCCGAGCTTAATAAAATTTATTTTAACTGATAGGAGGTTTCACCGTATGGAAAAGATAAGAGTACTGCACGTGCTTCATTCCATGAACTGCGGTGGAGCCGAAACTCTTATTATGAACATTTACCGCAACATTGACAAAGAAAAAGTGCAGTTTGACTTTCTTGTCAATGTCGATACTCAGATGTTTTACGAAAGCGAGATAAACTCTCTCGGCGGCAGGATATTCAGAATGCCTTTTCTGACAAAGATTTCACCGCCCGTCTACGAGAGAAATTTATATAAATTTTTTAAAGAACACGGCTACAGGATAGTTCATTCTCATCTTGAGACAACGACGGGAATTATCCTGAAGCAGGCAAAAAAAGCAGGAGTTCCCGTCAGAATAGCACACAGTCACAATTCAAGATTCACACGTAAAGGGCTTACGGCTTTACCTGAAAATATGTACAAAGCGTATTGCCGTACAAAGGTTGTACCAAACGCCACAAAGCTTTTCGGATGTTCAGAGCTTGCTAACGTGTGGCTGTACGGCAAAAATGCCGACAAGAGTGAGATAATAAACAACGGAATCGACACAAATGCCTGCCGTTTTTCGGAAAACGTGAGGAATGAAGTCAGAGATGAGCTGTCCGTTCCCGAAAATGTCAGAGTTTTCGGTCACGTAGGACGCTTTAACGATCAGAAAAATCATCTGTTCCTTGTTGATATTTTTAACGATTACCTGAAAGTCAATAAAGATTCGCTGTTGCTTCTTGCAGGCGAGGGTGATCTGATGGATACGGTACGTGCAAAAGTGAAAGCTCTTTCGATAGAGGACAAGGTTGTTTTCCTCGGACTTCGCAAGGATGTCGGAAGAATTCTTCAGGCGTTTGACTTCTTTTTACTTCCGTCAAAGTTTGAAGGCTTACCGCTTGTCATTGTCGAAGCACAGGCAGCGGGACTCAAGTGTCTTGCGGCGGATACAATTTCACCGATGTCGGATCTGTCGCTGTCGCTTGTCAGCTTTCTGCCGATAGATTCAACAAAGCACTGGGTAGAAAAAATGAACTCACCTGCGTATAAAAGAAGCACGGAAGCTGCCGACGGTGTTGCAGAAGCAGGCTTTGACAGTCTGACTCAGGCGAAAAAGCTTCAGAGCTTTTATATCGAAAGCGTGGAGGCGTTGATGTAATGAAAATAACGTTGAGATTCAGCGAAGTACCGCTTCACCTTTACCAGATAATTGCAGGCTTTACACAGCTTAAAAGACAGGGCGAGATACAGCTCAGAACGGAAAAGCTGTCAAAGAGCTCATCGGATATACTGCCGTACAATATGCTTGAAGCAGTAACACAGGACGGCAAAAGACTTATCTATGATATGAATGACGGCTATGCAAATCTTCTTAAAAGCGAAGAAGAAATTGCACCGTTTTATGATAAGCTTTTAAAAAGATGCGACTTTCTTTTTAAAAGAAGCTATTCCGAAGCGGAGAATGCTCTGCTTTGTGATTCTCATAAGATAAAAAAGACAGCGCCCAACTTTTTTGTTACGGTCAAGGGGAATCCTGCACACATACCCGTGCCGTGTGACCCTGACAGAGAAAAGATAAAAAAGATAATACGGATGATGCCGGGAACGGAATACTACAACGGACATTGTCTTGAGCAGAACTTTTTTACCGATGTAACACTTTCCGAAAAGCCTAAGGTGCTGTTTATGGCACGTCTGTGGGATCCGTCGGGTGACTTTTCGGGTCAGCTGACAGACAGCATGAAGCAGGAAAGATTTGAAATAAACGAAATGAGAGCCGCTTGCATACGTCAGCTCAGAAAAGAGACAGGCGACAGCTTTTTTGGCGGAATAACACCGTCAGAGTTTTCGCTTCGTGAGTATCCCGATATAATACTTGAAAACACGAACACGGGTAAAAAGAACGAATATCTGCGTTTTATGAAAGAGTTTGACATTCACATCTCAACGATGGGACTTCACCGATCGACGGGATGGAAGTTTGCCGAGTATCTGGCATCGGCAAAGGCTGTCGTGTGCGAACCGCTGTATTACGAAAGTGCGGGAAACCTGCGTGACGGTGAAAACTATTTAAGCTTCACCGATGCGGAATCTTGTGTTGAAAAGGTCAGGGAGCTGCTTGATAACGACAGGCGGTATCGTATGATGCAGAACAACAAAAGCTATGCGGATTCTTATATGCATTGTGATACACTTGTCAGAAACACGCTTAAGGAAGCGGGAATTTTATAACAGGAAGTGAGTATTTTGCCGTTACTTACAGTATTTACACCGACATACAACCGTGCGTACATTCTGCCTCAGTGTTACGAGTCGATGAAGCGGCAGACGTGCAAGGATTTTGTATGGCTGATAGTTGATGACGGATCAACGGATAATACAAAAGAGCTTGTGGAATCGTGGCTTTCGCAGGATAACGGATTTATACTCAGATACGTTTATCAGGAAAACAAGGGTATGCACGGAGCGCACAATCTTGCGTACGAGAACATTGATACCGAGATCAATACGTGTATAGATTCCGATGACTATATGCCCGATGATGCCGTTGAAAAGATCATAAATTTCTGGCAGACGTGCGACAGGGATGACGGTATCTACGGTTTTATGGCACTTGATGCGTACACGGACGGCACAGTTATCGGTGACGAACTGCCCGAAAATGCAGGCAGAGTCACATCATATGATGTTTACAACAAATTCGGTGTAAAGGGTGACAAAAAGTTTATCCTGAGAACCGATCTGACAAAGGATAATCCGTACCCCATATTCGAGGGTGAAAAGTATGTCAATCTTGCAACAAAGTACAGCCTTCTGGACA
Source organism: Clostridia bacterium (assembly GCA_017397655.1). GTDB lineage: Bacteria > Bacillota > Clostridia > Oscillospirales > Acutalibacteraceae > UBA1425. The sequence continues at coordinate 28,784 of JAFQIG010000045.1, forward strand.
TTGACCGCAAGCTTTTATTGCTTAACGAGGTTGTGTGCATTGTCGAATATCTGCCCGACGGTTCATCAATGAATATGTACAAGCAGTACTTCAGACATCCCAAAGGCTTTGCCTACAGCAGAAAGCTTTGTATGACGCTTCCCTATGCAGGCTTTAAATTCAGATTTATCCAGGCGGCACATTATGTGTCAAGCTGTATCATAATGAAGAACAAAAAGTGGCTTTTTGAAAGTCCCAGAAAAGCATTGACGCTTTTAGCTGCCCCTGCAGGATTTTTGTGGTGGCTTTATATCAGCCGAAAGGTCGGCAAATAATTTATTAAGGAAACAGATATATGTCTATTTATATGATTTACTTTGCGGCGATCGTTACGGGAAGCTTTGTATTGGCATTCCTTGCACGATCGGTACCGCTGAGACGTCCCGGAGGACTCGGTCAGCCTATACCGAATCCGATAGGCTTTATAATTCCCGCAGCAGCGTTCGGTATCTTTTCGGGACTTCGTAACAACCTCGGCGACACCGTTTTTTACATACACTCATATAATCTGATTGACCCTGAAACGGCAGAGGAGATCACCTTCAAGTTTGAGGGCGGTATTATGTATCCTCTTATCCAGTATTGGTGCAGGATGAGATCGGAGGATCCGTATCAGCTTATTATGATAACGGCACTTCTGGCGTGCGTGCCGATCGTTTATATCATCTACAAATACGCGTATCCGTACGAGATGGGAATTTTCCTGTACGTTATGACATCGTATTATACCTTCTCGATGAACGGTATCCGTCAGTATGCGGCGGCAGGTATCCTTATCCTCGGTACCAAATATCTTTTCTCGGAAAAGAAGTATGACTTTATCAAATATCTTGTCATAATATTGGCGGCGTGGCTGTTCCATACAAGTGCGCTTGTAATGATACCGATTTATTTTGTAGTGCGGCGAAGGTCCTGGACACCGTTTACTTCGTTCCTTCTTCTCGGAACAATTGCGGCTACGGTTCTGTTTGATACGTTTTTGCCGCAGTTCCTCGGAATGTTGGAGGAAACCGACTACAGCATCTATGCCGAAAACGGATGGTTCACAAGCGGTACGGAAACAGGCTCCAACATCATCCGAGTCATCGTTCTGATAGTACCCTTGGTACTGTCGTATATGGCTCGTGAGCGCATGGAATTCATTCACGGCAGACGTTGGGATATTCTTGTCAACATTTCCATCATCAATCTGGCATTCTACATTCTTTCTCTTTATAACTGGATTTTTGCCCGATTTGCGATTTACACAAGTATCTATCCGATAATTATGACCGCCTGGGTTATCGAGGAAGGCTTCGGTGCTGAGAGACGAAGACTGTTAAAGGGACTTTGTATTCCGCTGTACATCGTTTATTTCTGGTTCGTACGTTATTCAATTATCGAGTATGCAAGCGATCTCTTCTGAGGAGTGAAAAAATGATTCCTAAAATTATTCATTACTGCTGGTTCGGCAAGGGCGAAAAGCCGAAGCTCGTTACTAAGTGTATCGAATCGTGGAAAAAGTATCTTGTCGGATACACCTTTGTCGAATGGAATGAGAGCAACTTTGACATCGGGTCAAACAGATTTGTAAAGGAAGCGTACGAGCATCGCAACTTTGCATTTGTCAGCGACTATGTCAGAGCAAAAGCTCTTTACTCACAGGGCGGAATATACCTTGATACCGATGTCGAGGTGCTTAAAGGCTTTGATTCCTTTCTTGATCACGACTTTTTTGCGGGCTTCGAGGAAAAGGATTTTGTCGGTACGTGCGTAATGGGATCGGCACCGTCACATCCTCTTCTGGAGGAGTACATAAAGCACTATGACAGCAGCAGCTATGTCAACGATGACGGAACATTCTACACCGATACCAACGTGTTGCTTCTCACACGTCTTTTTGAAGAAAAAGGCTTCGTTCGTGACGGAAAATTCCAGGAAAAGGACGGCATTGCCGTATATCCCCGTACGTGGTTCAGCCCGTACGATTACATCAACAGCATAAGCTATATTACCGATGACAGTCACGCCATACACCACTTTGCACGGCTGTGGCTTCCGAAGCGTGTCAGAATTAAATCTGCCGTCAAGCGTGCCGTTGTACGCATCATCGGCGGAGAAACTCTCAAAAAGCTTCTTAAAAGGTGAATCGGATGAAAAAGCAGATACTGATAACCGCCTGCAGTCTGGAGGTCGGAGGAATTGAAAGAAGCCTTGTCGGACTTCTCAATGCGTTTGACTATGAGAAGTATGATGTCGATGTGCTTCTTTTTTCGCAAAAGGGCGAATTTTTACCGCTGGTAACGGGCGGATGTAATTTCCTGCCCGAAATACCTCAGTGTGCGACGTTGCTTGAGGGAATAAAAACAACGTTGCTGAAAGGTCATGTTTTGCTGGCACTTTCACGAATATTATCAAAGGTCGCCATGACCGTTAAATACAGAAAAAGCGAATACAATTACGATGCAAAGGTTTTTGCATATCTTCAGAGCAACTGGGATAAAAGTGTGCATCTTATGCCAAAACTTAAAAAACAGTACGATGCGTGTCTTTCGTTTATGTGGCCGCACCACTTTGCCGCATTTAATGTAGAGGCAAAAAAGAAAATTGCGTGGATACATACAGACTATACAAAGGCGGCTCTGGATAATAAAAAGGACGAAAAAATCTGGGATATGTTTCATCACATAGCCGCAGTATCCGACGAGTGCGGTAAGGTTTTTTGCAAGCTTTATCCGTCACTTTCGGAAAAAGTAGTAACGGTCGAGAATATTCTTGACAGCTCGTTTGTACGTTCGCAGGCAGAAGAGTTTGTTCCCGAAAGTATGACGGATGACTGTATAAAGATTCTGACAGTCGGCAGAATGTGCTATCCCAAGGCGTTTGACAGAATTGTCGATATCTGTGCAATTCTGAAGGAAAAAGAAATCCCGTTCAGGTGGTATGCGCTCGGATACGGAACAGACGAAGAAGCCGTTAAAAGAAAAGCAGAGGAAAAAGGCGTAACTGACAGAATGATTTTTCTCGGCAAGCAGATAAATCCTTATCCGTTTATGAAAACGTGCGATATTTACGCACAGCCGTCACGGTATGAGGGTAAGGCTGTCACCGTGCGTGAGGCACAGATGCTTTGCCGTCCCGTGCTGATAACCGATTTTGCAACGGCAAGGGGACAGGTCAGGGAAGGCTTTGATGCCCTGATAGTACCGCAGAGTGAGCAGTCCGTTGCCGAAGCGGTCGAAAGACTGATAAACGACAAAAACGAAAGAGACAGACTGTCAGAAAACTGCCGTAAGAGCGACTATTCCAATACAAGTGAAGTTATTAAGATATATTCTCTTATCGGGGAGGAATAACGGTGAGGTTTTGTACAAAGCAGGAAATGAACGAGTATATAAAGGGCGATCTTTACCGTTATTGCGGTAAGACGGACAAGCGCTCACTTCGCAGGATCAGGCGATCATCGCTCGGATTCAGATTTACATACTATATGAGAAAATGTTCATATGCACGTTATCACAAAATTTACAGATATACGCTGTTCCCGATTTACAAGACACTCAAGGACAGAACGGGAATAAAGCTCGGTGCCGAGATTTCCGATCTTGCCACAGTCGGCAAGGGACTTCACATAGCGCACTTCGGGCAGATAATAATTCATTCCGATGCGGTATTGGGAGATAATGTTTCTTTGTCACAGGGCGTAACCGTCGGTCAGACACTCAAGGACGGAAAAAGCTTTGTGCCGACAGTCGGCAACCGTGTTTATCTGGCACCGGGAGCAAAGGTTATCGGTGGCATAAGTGTCGGTAATAATGTAGCAGTCGGAGCCAATGCCGTAGTAACGCACTCTTTGCCCGACAATGCGGTAGCGGCAGGCGTGCCTGCAAAAATTCTCAGCATGAACGGTGCGGGCGATTACATAATCAATCCTTTTGAGGAGTAGAAAGATGTCTGTAAAAGTTTCTGTCATAATACCTGTTTACAATGCCGGTGAATATCTTGCACCGTGCCTTGATTCCGTGCTGGCACAGACGGTGTCGGACTGCATGGAGATAATTCTTGTTGATGACGGTTCAACGGACAGCTCGGGCAGAGTCTGTGACGAATATGCCGCAAGGTATGATAACATACGTGTTTTTCACGGTGAGAATTCAGGAGTCAGCAAGGCAAGAAACAAAGGCATAGAAAACGCATCGGGAGAGTTCTTGGGATTTGTCGATGCCGATGATCTTATCGAACCGCAGATGTACGAAAAGCTTTATAATACGGCAACAAAAACAGGTGCGGATATTGCCTTTTGCGGCATACGTCATCCGTATCCCGACAAAGAGGTGGTTATTGAATATCCGTTTGAGACGGAAGTTTTGCTCGGTAAAGAAAAGATAAGAACCGATATAGCGGATTTTCTGATAAATGATGCATCACTCAATTCGCTTTGCAACAAGCTTTTCAAGCGTGAAAAAATAAAGGATCTTCGTCTGACAGTCGGCAGAAAGTACGGCGAGGACAGAGAATTTTTTATAAAAGCTCTTATTGAATCCGACGGAGTATGCAGTGTACCGTTTACGGGATATTATTACAGATACGTTGAAACGAGTGCCGTACAGAAGCCGAGATTTGACTACGGCATACGCATATCACAACAGTACGAAAGCGACCTTGAGCTTTTTTCAAAGCTCGGAATTGACAGCGAAAGCTTCAGGGACAAGAGTGCTTCGTTTTTCGCATCAAGCGTGATCGGAGCATTAAGCTTTGCCGATGCAAAGTTTACGGGTAAAAACCGAAAAGCTGTAATGAAAAGCATCATTGATGACGAGGCACTGCAGAATATGCTTACGGCAATGTGGGATAAAATCCTTGAAAGACAGTCGAGCTTCGGCATAATGATACTGACAGGAATGCGCAAAAGAAGTATTGCTTCGATAAGAGGAACACTTAAAGCGATGCGGATAAAGGTTGCACTTATAAATATATTGAGGGGGACAAAGTGATGAGCGATTTAAGATTTACGGTATTCACGCCGGTATACAATCGCAGACACACCATTCACAGAGTTTTTGACAGTCTTATGCGTCAGAGTACAAAAGACTTTGAGTGGCTTGTCATTGATGACGGTTCAACGGACAACATAAAGCCCCTTATTGACGAGTACGCAGAAAAAGCTGATTTCAAGGTAAGATATTATTACAAGGAAAACGGCGGTAAGCACACGGCAACAAATATGGCATATACGCTGATGGAGACCGAGTATTTTACCATCCTTGATTCCGACGATGCGTTTACCGATGATGCAGTTGAAAAGATGCTTGCAGCGTGGGATGCCATTCCCGAAGGTGACAGAGCTTTGTATTGGTCGGTAGTCGGACATTGTATCAATTCCGAAACACGTGAGCTTATCGGTGAGCTGTTCCCCGACGGAATAAATGAATTTGACGATGTAAGAAAAAGTGCTTCGATAAAAGGCGATAAAACAGCGGCACTGCGTACCGACGTTATGAAAAAATTTCCGTATCCCGAACCCGAGGGAACAAATTTTGTTACGGAAAGTGTCGTTTACAATAAAATCGAAAAAGAGTACAAGCAGTATTATTTCAACGATATTTTAAAGATAGTCTATTACGAACCCGATTCGCTGACGATTGCATGGTACAGAGATCATGTCAAGGAAGGATATGTATCCAACTTTGTATGGAAGCAGTCGATCATCAACGATGTCGGAATAAAGAGCATAAAGGATTATTTTATCCTGTTCCAATACACTTTTTACGGTGTGATGAGCAATAAAAAGCTCGGTGAAATAACATCGGGTATCAATAAAGGCTTTTACAGATTCATCTGTACACTTCTGTACGTTCCCGCAAAGGCGATCAGGGCGTTCCGCAGTAAAAGAGGAGTGAATGAATGATGAGAGAGCTTCGCACAAAAGAGGATTTCGACTATTATGTAAAAGCCGATCTGTACCGTTACGGCGGTGATACTTCAAAAGAGGCGTTCAGAAAAGCTTTTAAGCATATACCGGGCTTTAAGTTTTGTTACTATATGCGCAAGTGTGCATATCTGTCAAAAGCACCCGTATATACAAGACCGCTTTTTTATATAGCGAACGCAAAGTATAACAGGCTTAAATTCAGATTCGGGTTTGATATTGAATATTCAACGGCAATAGGACCGGGACTTCACATCAGTCATTGGGGCGGAATCGTAATAAATCCCAAAGCTGTTATCGGTAAAAACTGTAATATCTCGCACCAGATTACCGTCGGAATGGACAGCAAAGAGGGCGAGGATTCCGTACCGACAATAGGCGACAATGTTTACATAGCACCGGGAAGCAAGATTTTCGGCAGAATCTCTGTAGGAAGCGACAGTGCCGTCGGAGCCAACAGCGTTGTGACAAGGGATGTGCCGTGCTCTGTTACGGTAGCGGGATCACCTGCTGCGACAGTATCCGAAAATGACTCATCGGGATACGTCAAAAATAAATTCTTGGAGTGAAATCCTTTGAAAAAGAGTTTGCTTTTTGTTTTGCCGTCACTCAGAAGCGGCGGTGCGGAAAAAAGTCTTGTAATGTTACTGACTCTTATTGACTACAGCGAGTATGATGTTGACCTGTTTCTTTTTCGCAGGGAAGGATTGTTCTTGCCGCTTGTACCTGAATGTGTAAACATAACGGATGCAGGCGATGACTATCTGATGTTTGACGGCAGTGCATCGGGAGCGATTCTGAATTTTCTTAAAAGGGGAAAGCTTTTATCGGCAATTGACAGAGTGATGTATGCAAAGGCTCAGAGCTTGTCCGAGGAAGATAAAGTGTCGGCATCGTGGAAGTATCTGTCAAAGGTGTTGCCGAAAAGAGGTAAAGAGTACGATGCGGTAATCGGATACCTTGAGGGTACGGCAACGTACTATGCAATGGAATGTGTCAGAGCAAAAAAACGGATTGCCTTTTTGCATACCGACTATGACAGAATAGCGTTTCAGAAAAAGACTGATGAGGTATACTATAAAAAAGCAGATCTGCTCGTAGGCGTATCGGAATCGTGTACCGAAAAGGCACTCGGGTATTTTCCGTTTCTCAAGGGAAAAACAGCCACGCTATACAATATAATATCACCTGCGATCATCAGAAAGATGTCACGTGAGGAATGTGATTTTGAAAGCGGTGACAGCACCGTTATACTGACAGTCGGCAGGATGTCCCCGCCAAAGGGCATCGACACGGCAGTATCGGCATGTGCGATACTTCGTCGCAAGGGATACAATATCAGATGGTATCACATCGGTGTAGGCGAGCTTTATGAAGAGATTAAAAATCAGATAAAAGATCTGTCTTTACAGAATGATTTTATACTGCTCAAAGAGCAGAGTAATCCGTACAGATTTATGGCAGGGTGTGACATTTACGTTCAGCCGTCACGCTTTGAGGGCAAGTCTATAGCAATCGACGAAGCAAAGGCACTTTGCAAGCCGATAGTCGTAACGGATTTTGATACCGTGTTTGATCAGATAACGGATTCACTCAACGGCATAATCACGCAAAAGGATCCCGAAAGCGTTGCACAGGGTGTCGAAAGACTTCTGAATGATGAATCACTCAGAAACACACTTTCAGAAAATCTTAAAAACGAAAAGGTCGGAAACGAAGAGGACATCAATCGCTTTTATGAGCTTTTACAGGAGAAAAAATGATTATTCTGATTATATTATCAATCTTGGGCATAGCGTTGACAGCGGTACTTCTTATTGATGCGGTACCGTGTGTGCTTCGTTGGTATGAAAGAATCGGCATCGGCAGTCTCTCACGTGAGAGTGCAACAAAAAGCATCAGAGCCGTTGCAACAAAATGGCTTATCAGAACACCGTCAGTACCTCTTAAGGACGAGACAAGGCTTACCGTCATTGACAGAATAAAAGGCGAGTACAAAAGCGCAACGCTTCAGAGCTGGCAGAAGGCGGCACTTCTGCTCGGAGTTTACGAATCGGGTGACAGACAGACTGCAAACAGATTTGTTGATTCTCTGTTGAATGAGAATAAAACGTTCAGAAGCTTTGTAAAAAGTCCTGATTTTGCACTGCTTGCATATGCAGTTTTGTATGTCAGCGAGGACAAAGCATCGCTTAAGCCTGCAATGGATGAGGTATACGTATTTTTAAAAGAGCTTGCAAAGGATTCCACCGTTCCGTATAATGCGGGCATCCCCGATATACGTTTTGTTGATACACTCGGAATGGTATGTCCGTTTCTGTATATGTATGCAAAAGCCTACAACTGCGACGAAGCGGCAGCTTTTGCGATGAGACAGCTTGACGAATACAAAGAAAACGCATTCAATGAAAAGGTGAATCTGCCATATCATTGCATCAACATAAAGACAGGTGCACCTCTCGGCATATGCGGATGGGGCAGAGGATGCGGCTGGTACGCATTGGCGCTTTCTGAGATGCTCAGAGTCTCAAGGGACGAAAAGATTTTAAGCAGTGCCGAAGAATTTATGAACAGTCTTATGCCGTTTATGCTTCAGAGCGGAGGTTTTTCACGCCAGCTGTTGTTTGATAAAACGGGAGAGAGCAGCGCTACCGCAATGATAGGTCATCTGTCGTCGGTTCTGTATACGGTTACGGAAAAGGTCGCCTATAAGGAATGTGCAGACCAATGCTCGGAATTTATCCGAATGTCCACAAGAAAAAACGGCAAGGTTGACTATGCACAGGGCGACACAAAGGGAATCGGATTTTATTCAAAAAAGGCGGATATAATGCCTGCGGCTCAAGGATTTTCTCTGCTTCTTATGGCAGAAACGGTATGACATCACACGAAAGGAGGCGCTGACTTGAAACAAAAGCTTTTGTTTGTCAATCCCTCAATGGATTTTGGCGGTGCGGAAAAAAGTCTGCAGACGTTGCTGACTCTTATTGATTCCGACAAATACGATATTGATCTGTTTCTTCTGAGACGTGAGGGAAAGCTGATGGAGCTTGTTCCGCCGACGGTCAACATACTTGAATCGCCCGAAGCGGTCAAGGCGTTTTCGTTGCCTCTCATTGAATCGTGCAGATACTTTTTATCGAATAAAATGCCGATGACGGCACTCAACAGATTTCTGTTTTCAAGATCGGTCAGATCAGGTGTCAGTGACCGACAGGCAATGCAGATTTCGTGGAAATATCAGAAAAAAGCGTTTCCGCAGCTGACAAAGCAATACGATGCGGCAATAGCGTATCTTGAAGGCTCTTCGATTTATTACTGTGCAGATAAGGTAAATGCAAAAAAGAAGATTGCCTATATCCACAGCGACTATAAAAAATTACAGATGGACAGGGATTTTGACTCACGGTACTTTGATGCATTTGACAGCATTGTTACGGTATCGGGCGAATGTGCGCAGTCGCTTTGTGAGGTTTTTCCCGAGCATAAAGAAAAGATTCGTGTAATAGAAAACATAATTTCGCCTGCATCCTTAAAAAAGCAGGCAAGCGCAGATAAGGGCTTCGTCGATGATTTTGACGGCAAACGGATTCTCACCATGGGCAGATTGGAGGAGCCGAAGGGTATTGACATAGCACTTGAAGCGTGTGAGATACTTTCAAAGCATCATAATATCCGCTGGTACGTGCTCGGTGAAGGCTCACAACGGGAATCGCTTACAAGGATGATACAGGAAAAAGGGCTTTCGGACAGATTTATTCTGCCCGGAGCTACAATCAATCCGTATCCGTATCTTTCCGAGTGTGATATTTACGTACAGCCGTCACGGTTTGAGGGCAAGTCAATAGCGCTGGAAGAAGCAAAAAGCTTTAAAAAACCGATCGTGACAACCGATTTTACAACGGTACGTGATCAGATAACGGATAACGTAACAGGACTTATAGCAAAAGCGTCTGCCGAGGATATAGCAGAAAAAATTGAAAAACTGCTGACCGATGAATCACTTGCAGACAGACTATCAGACAACCTGTCAGACTATACGGGTAACGAAAACGAGATTTCGGTTTTTTACGATATAATATGTCTGAAATAAAACGTATAAAAGAGCGAAAGAAATATCAGAGAAAATTTAACGGTTTTCAAAGAATGATGTTTCTCTCCCTCAGTCACGGGAAAACGCCGAAAGTTGCATCGCAAAATATTCAGACTGAATAACCATCGTTTTGCACCGACCCTGCCTCCATCTGATGAGGGAGGTGGACAGATTATCATATGAAGTGCAACACCTAAAAAAAATAAAGACAACATAGCCTCTTTAGTGTAAAATGTAAGTGACCAAACAAACTTTCACAGGAGGAAGCTATGATGTCCTACACACATTTTACACCAGAAGAACGA
>JAFQIG010000046.1 GCA_017397655.1 Clostridia bacterium
AAACTCGTAAAGGTCTGTGGTCGGAGCCTTTCTGAAACCGTCTTGCGGTAGGAGTAACAACCGATCCACAGTATCCATTACAGTATAGCATACAGTCCTTGGAGAGGGACTCTAATAACTACTACTTTATTATACGAGGAGCATATCAATGGATAATGGTGCAAGTAGCTACCGCCGTTACCTTGATGGCGATGACAACGGAATGGTTGAAATAATCAAAGACTATAAGGATGGTTTGACTTTGTACATAAACGGGTTTGTCAAAAACATTTATACTGCCGAGGAGCTGATGGAGGAGACGTTTGTAAAGCTTGCAACAAAGCGTCCACGCTTCGGCGGCAAAAGCTCGTTTAAAACATGGATCTTTGCAATAGCAAGGAATTTGACACTTGATTATCTCAGGAAGAACAAAAGACTCTGTCAGAATCCGATTGACGAAAACGACCTTTCGGCAGAGGAAGCGGATGTTGAAAGTCAATATCTGAAAAAAGAGCAGAGCATCCTGCTTCACAGAACAATGCAAAAGCTGAATACCGAATATTTTCAGGTACTGTATCTTATCTATTTTGAGGGATTTACCAATTCGGAGACGGCATCGGTAATGAAAAAGAATAACCGTCAGATCGAAAACTTGGTTTACAGAGCAAAGTCTGCGCTCAGAACAATGCTTGAAAAGGAGGGCTTTCGTTATGAAGAGTTATAATGAGATTGCCGACAAGGTTTTAAGCATAAGGGACAAATACGATAAGGATAAAAGACACAGGAAAAATAAAACTGTTGTCGCATTGAGCTGTTTTGTGTTGATGGTTGTTTTGGGCTTCAGCGTAAAGCAGCTTGGTCTGATACCTGACCCCGACATACCCGTCAAGGATACAACCGTAAGTGGAGCTGTTACGGATAATCAGCCGACCGTCACGGAAGAAGAAACAACGAAGCTTCCCGATGAATTGCCGACTAACGATACAGGCGGATATTCGAGTTATTTTTTTATTCCTGCAGTACCTCAGAACAGAGAAATTGCAGCGGTCGGTGAAGCGATAACGGACACGGAAGCTCAAGCGTATTTTGAAGAAAACAAAACCTCTATATTAGGTGCGCTGTCGTCAAGCGGTGTCCCGACCGATTCTGTCAGAATATCGGAAAAAGGGTATTGCCATATCTCATACACGGGAGCAGAGGGCGAATCGCTTGAGCTTGTGCAAAACAGTCGGGATTATCTTGTGCATAACGGTGATGAGCTTATAGCGATAGTTACGCTTTTCAAGCTTGACGGAGAGATATTCAACACACCGTCCTTTGGTGCTTCATGGTTTGACGATTACAACGATTATCTCAACTCTCACAAGGGAGAGCGTCTCGTTTACGTCTATGCGAAGTATGCCGAGATAATCATTGCTCCCGACAACACCTGTTACAATCCGATGGGACTTGATGCACCGAGATATCTGGAGGGTATTGACAATCCCTATGAGCTGTTTTATAATGAGTCAGCAGTCTATACTCCGTAAAGGATATTTAATATAGTTTTATACAAGTAACTGCCACCGGGTAGGAATGTTTACAGCATTCGTTTACACATCGTTAGGTCTTTGAAGATGTGTATGCGAATGCTTTTTTTAATAAAAGAAAGGATTAAAGTGTCATATTATGTCGGGATTTAAAAACTATTTTACAAAAGCAGAGATAATTCTTTGGTCTGTATCCGTAACGGCAGTAATTGTTTCGTTTTGTGCTTTTGACAGAACAAATTATCTGACACTTTGCGCATCGCTTATAGGTGTTACATCGCTTATATATAATGCAAAGGGAAATCCGTTCGGTCAGCTTCTTATGATAATATTCAGTTTGCTGTACGGAATAATTTCATACAGCTTCAGTTATTACGGAGAGATGATTACATATCTCGGAATGACCATGCCGATGGCGGTTTTTGCATTGATATCGTGGCTTAAGAATCCGTATGACAGGAACAAATCGGAGGTCAGAGTCAATAATGTAAGCAAAAAAGAAATTCTGTTTATACTTATTGCTTCAGCGGCGGTAACCGTTTTGTTTTATTATATTCTGAATTATTTTGATACAGCGAATATTATTCCAAGCACGGTTTCCGTAACAACAAGCTTTGTTGCGGCATATTTAACTTTCAGAAGAAGTCCGTATTTTGCTGTTTTTTATGCACTGAACGATATTGTTCTTATTGTGTTGTGGGTAATGGCAAGCGTATGTGATAAAAAATATATCTCTGTTGTGGTGTGCTTTGCGGCGTTTTTGTTCAACGATATGTACGGGTTTATCAGTTGGCAGAAAATGCAGAAAAGACAAAAGAAAGCGTTAATCGGACTTTAATGACTTTTTAATAAAATCTTAATTCCGTGTGCAGTAGGATTTTAATGAATTAAGGTTTATAATATTACCATAAATTGAAAGAGGGGTAATATTATGAACAAAAAATTTTTCAAAAGAGTTCTGTCAGTATTACTTGTCGCAACATTGATATTAGGTACAATGTCGGCAACGATTGCGAGCGCAGCAGATGCCAAGACAAGAATATTCCTGCGTTGCTATGACAACAATGATCTTGAATGTACCGTTCTGATAATGTCGTTTGAAATCTACGAATATAATCAAAAGTACACTCAGATAGGCGAAAAACCGGAAGTAACGCTTACAATCGGTGAAGAGGTACAGACGATATCGGAGGATAAAATATTGCAGCAGATCAATTCCCGTGATGCACAGCTGTTTATCTGTCTGCCGACATATCTCAGCGATGAAAAAGAGAATGCAATTCCGACAACGGCTATGCTGACAGTATCCGAAGCGGCATTCATTGATAAGAACGGAAAGTCCTCGCCGGGTTATTCGGGGCAGCTGGAGGCTTTGACAGGGATCAGTAACTCAACACTCGATTGGGAGCGTGTTGCTGACGTCGTCGGAGCAGAGGCGGACGTCCCGTCTGCATACAGATTTTCCGAGGATAAGAATAAGGTTGTACTCGGAACACAGGTAGAGCTTGTCAGCAACTGTTTTGCGTTTGAAGTCGAGGATTTTACATTTTACAAGGATGGCGAACCGTTAAATGAAAATGTAATAATTCCCGAGGAGTGCGGTACATATACATATTTCGGAAAGGTAAATGACTTTATTTACGATACGGTAACGTTTACGGTGGTTACTAAGGAGGAAGCAAGAAAAGATACCTTGGCGATATTGGGTAAAATCAATCTGCAGGCTCTTTATATGGTTCCTCTCGGCTTGATTTCCGTGCTGTTTGGCGGCTTGTTTGGCGGTTGGGGATTTATTTTCGGTTCGTTCACACTGGATGCCCAGTTTTCCTATATCAGCTGGTTTTATAAACAGCTTTTCTCAAAAGAACTGCTTGATAAGTACTATCCCATCACAATGAAGTAATTAAGTAAAGAAAAATCAAGGCTTGCAGAAGGATAGTTGATACAATCCTCTTGCAAGCCTTAACTTATGATTTTTTGCTGTATCAGAATTTTCCGCCGCCACCGCCGTGCGATCGTCCGCTTGATGAACGGTGAGTTCCGCCGCCGCTTGAGTTGTTGTTAGCCTTTGGTGTTCTGACGACGCTGCTTGTAATAAAGTAGTCATATCCCGAAACAATCTGTAAGCTGCCGGGCACAAGATAGTCATTCGCCTGAGTCTTTTTGACGGCCGTATTCATACGACTCTTCAGGAAAGCGATAATCAGAAAGCTGACAACAAAAGCAACACCGATTGTGATAAGCTCACGTTTCAGAATGTCAGTCGGTTCGGTGAGTGAAGAGGAATCGTCAAAATCAAAACCTAACTCTGACTCGTTATGAATTGATTCGAGATACCCGTCAACGTTTGTCAGATATACATGGAATGCGGTGTAATAATCACCGTCGGAAAGGTATCCTACAACAGCATTGTGGAGTGACTCAAGGCTGTTTCCGTAAAATGCCGTTTCGGCATAGCCTGTTGTCGAGGTGTAATAATCTCTGGTTTCAAGACAGATCGTAAAGACAAGTCCGTCATCGCTGTAGCCGCTATAGTCATAAAAATCGTCTGCGTAGGTGACAACGTCATAGCCGTCAAGATCGTTTGTAGTATGTATAACTGCATCTATGTCGTGATAGAAATTGATACGATTCGATATTTTCTGAAGCTCGGCTTCCTGTTCATCGGTTAAAAGATCAGCATCGTCAACAACATAATCCTTTAACACGGGAGAAGAAACGGTGTAATCGGGCAAGGAGGTTTCCTCAACGGAAAAAGCACTTATCGAAAGTGAAAGCAACATAAGAAGAGTAACCGAAAGAGTAAAGAACTTTTTCATCATAATACCTCCTTACATAAAGAATACCAACAGTTGACCGACAGCAGCGATTGCGGCGGCAATACCGAAAAACAGACGGTTGCGCTTCTTTTTGTCAACAGGTAATTCGCCGACGAGCTTGCCCGTCTGACCGTTCATGGCGAAGGTGTACATCTTATCGTTGTACTTTGTGTTAAGAAGCCAGACGGGAAAGAGGGCATACTTTGCGTTGCCTTTTATGATACCGATTTTTTTACTGCTCGGTGTAACGGTGGTATATCCGTGAACGGTTGCTCTGATTGCTTCGGTAGCCGTGTTATAAATTCTTTCGTTTGCGCGGGGGGTACTTTGTTCCAGATCAACGTCAAATCTGTCGGCAACATAACCGGAAAGGTATGCGGAGTTAAAGGGTATCATTTCGGAATAGTTGAAAGGCTCGATGGCATCCATATATGAATCGTCCATCTTCTGAAGTCCGTCAACAGGTATTTTTTCAAAAGTCATATTGCCCGAACGGATAACCTTGTAATGACTCGTTTCGGTATAGTTTGCCTGACTGTCACTCCAATGCCGTACCTTGGTTGCGTTATAGACCATATCGGCACCGATATCACAGTCAAACAGCCAGAACGGAACGTAAACTCCCTTGATCTCCTTGATTCTGTTTTTATCCTTGAATTCTTTGGGAAGAAGTACTTTTCCTTTATAAAAATTATTGAGTGCCTCAATAGCCTGTTCCTTTTGAATTTTAAAAGGGATTATGTAATGAGGCTTGATACCGCCCGACACTTTATCCGTTATGATGATGGGATTGTTACAGTACGGACATTCCGATGCAACCGTTGTATCATCGGTGACGATCTCGGCACCGCACGATTCGCATACATACGATGTAACGTCCGTTAGGTTTTCGTCAGGCATATTCTCCGACCAGTTATAGCTTTCAGCAGACTGACCGACCGGGTTGTTGCCGATTACAGAGGCATCAAGCTGTTCTTCGGTGAAGGTTGTTCCGCAGCTTTCGCATCTGAAAGTCTGCGAAGCGCTGTCAAAGGTTATCGCACCTGCACATCCGGGACATTTATAGGTTAATAAATCCATATGATTTCTCCTTTTGTTTTGTGAATTTATTATAACATTATTTTGTTTTTTTGTACAGTATTTAACTTGTAAAAGTTTTTCGGATGAAGTATACTTGAACCGAAGAGGTGATATAAATGTCGGTAAAATCAAGTGTAGTAACAAAAAACGGTGTTCAGTATCTGTGTGTAAACGGTGAGCCGGTTGAGGGCGCTGCGTATACCACGTACAAAAGGGAAAACGCACGGTACAAAGACTTTGCAGAAAAGGGCTTTCGGCTTTTTTCTGTTACGCTGTTTTTCGGATCAAATTATCTTAATGAGACATCGCATCTGCCTGTATTTTCAAAAGGTATTTTTGACGAGGAAATACCTGACTACAGCGGTTTTGACGAGGATATAAACAATATTCTGAAATATTGTCCCGATGCTTATATCTTCCCTCGTGTCAACGTTATGCCGTCGGCCGAGTGGGAAAAGGCGCATCCGGACGAGCTTTGCAATATAGGAACCTTTGACTTTCCCGATAACAAAAGAGTGTGCGTATCCTCGGACATATGGGCGGATGAAGTGAAGCGTACTTTGTCATTGTTTATAGATCACGTGAACAGTATGCCGTACCGCGACAATATTATCGGATATCAGATAGCAGGCGGCAATACGGAAGAGTGGATAGCCATCGACTTCAGAGGGAATGTCGGAAAAAGGTCGGAGGAAAAGTTTAAAGCAGCTGTAAATAACGGCGAATACCCCGATACCGAAGAGGGACATTTCCGCTTTTTGTCCGATGTAGTCGCAGGAAGAATATGTGAGTTTGCATCGTTTGTCAAGGAAAAGACAAACCGACAGCTGGTAGTCGGCAGCTTTTACGGTTATACATTCGAGCTGTGCGAAAGACGTTCTGCACATCATTCGCTGCAAAAGGTTCTTAATTGTAGTGACATTGATTTTTTGTGCTCACCGATTTCGTATTCGACACAGCGTCAGATCGGAACTAATCATCCGTATATGATGCCCGTTCATTCGGTAAAGCTGCATAACAAGCTCTACTTTGCCGAGAATGATGTGCGCACACATCTGACACGTCCCGTCAGCGATCTTCCGCGTTACAATTCTCCTTTGTGGTTCGGACCCGAAAGAAGCAAAACAATAGACATAATGAAGATGCATCACGCACGCAATCTTACGGGCGGTCACGGCGGCTGGTGGTTTGATATGTGGGGCGGCTGGTATGACGATGATGACTATATGGACTTTTTAAGCCGTGCAAGGGAGATCACCGTCAAAAATACGCAAAATCCCGTTCCCGGTGTATCGAAGGTTGCGCTTTTTGCTGATGAAAAATGCTATGCAAAGATCTCTGACGGAAGCGGCAGTATCTGCTCTGCAGTCAGACATAAAATAGGCGTTTGCGGCGTACCGATTGATTTTTATCTTGCATCGGATTTTGATGCCGTTAAAGACAGATACAAAGCGATTGTGACTGTTGCTCCGTGCGAAACCGAGCTTTTGAATGATATATATGCATATACCTCCGCAAATAACATACCGCATCTAATTGTAAACCGGGAAAATGCCGACGAATCGCCCGAATACTTCAGACAGTTCTTCAGAGAATCGGGAGTATTTATCTATTGTGAAAAGGACTGCGCGCTGTATGCGAATGAAAGATACATCTTTATCCATACGTTCGGTGACGGCGAGTACAAGATAAACGTTCCTGACGGTGACAAGCTTTATGATGCCTATAGCGGAAAGAAAATGCCTGATATTATAAATGCAGAAAAAGGTCAGAGCTTTTTAATGGAGAAAGGGCGGTTTATGAATGAAGATTGAGATACGGGAAACAAGGGTTATCTGTAATAATCCCGACAATCCCAAGAATGGGTATTTCGGTTGGCCGAGTGTCGAAAGACTCAAAAACGGCAGACTTGCCATGGTGGCATCGGGCTTTCGTATGGCACACGTATGTCCGTTCGGAAAGGGTATAATCTGCTACAGCGAGAACGAGGGTAAAACGTGGACACGTCCCGCAGTAGTAATTGACACACCTCTTGATGACCGTGATTGCGGTATACTTGCCTTTGATGAAAGCTCAGTAATGATAACAAGCTTCAATAATAAAATAGAGACACAAAGAGGCTGGAACAGCGAAAGAAAGGATCCGTATATTGAAGGATATCTTGATACCGTGGATGCCGAAAAAGCAGAGGAAAGATTTTTAGGCTCCACGTTTGTAATAAGTGAAGATAACGGAGTGACCTTCGGACCCGTTAAAAGAATTCCGATCTCGTCGCCTCACGGACCGTGTCTCAACGAAAACGGAGAAATTCTGTATGTCGGATGTCAGTTTTTCTGTAAGGACAGCGGTAACGAGGAGGATACTCTGGCGTTGTGCAAGGTAAACCGTGACGGCTCTTATGAACTGATGTCAACGATTGCGAACGTCGCATCAGAGCTTCTCAATTGCGAGCCTCATGCGATTGTTATGCCTGACGGAAAGATCATTGTTCATATCAGAGTACAGGGAAGATACGAGGATAAGAATTATTTCACAACATACCAGAGCGAATCGACAGACGGCGGAAAGAGCTTTTCTGAACCGCACAGAATACTTGAGCTGACAGGCGGAGCACCTGCACATCTTCTGCTTCTTCGTGACGGAACACTCATTTCAACATACGGCTACAGAAATGCGCCCTACGGCATCAGAATGATGTACAGCAAGGACGGCGGAGAAACGTGGAACACCAACAATGTTCTGTATGACGAAGGTCAGAGCGGCGATCTCGGCTATCCTGCATCCGTACAGCTCGATAACGGCGATATCCTTACCGTTTTTTATGAAAACATCGACGGTATTTCCGTTATCAAACAGATTATCTGGAATTTCATAGAAGAGTAATTTGTTCAGAGAGGTATCTTGAATATCTCTCTGATTTTTGTTGTACTTTACAATTTAGCAATTTAAATTGTTGTTGACATATTCGATAAAAAGGGTATAATAGTATTTGTATAACTTTAAAATGTGAAAGTGCAGTTATTATGTATGATTTGATAATAATAGGCTGCGGTCCTGCGGGATTGTCAGCAGGTATATATGCCGTCAGAGCAGGTGTCAGAACTCTTGTTATAGGCAAGGATTCGGGCGCCTTGAGCAAGGCTGTCAGAATCGACAATTATTTTGGAACTGACGGTACAGTCAGCGGTGAAGAATTGCTGAATAATGCTGAAAAACAATATTTGTCTCTCGGTGGCGAGATGCTGTCGGCACAGGTTGTTGCAATAGAGCCGATTGACGGTTTTCTGGTAAAGACGGATGCAGGCGACTTTACTTCAAAAGCTGTTGTGCTTGCTGTCGGAAGAAAAAAGACCAAGCCGTTGATTCAAGGGGAAGAAGAGTTTATCGGCAGAGGTGTCAGCCGATGTGCAATTTGTGATGCGTTCTTTTTCAGAAACAAAAAGGTCGGCATTCTCGGTAACGGTGAATACGCAAAGAGCGAAGCTCAGCAGTTGTTACCGTTTACAAAAGATATTACGATTTTTACAAACGGTAAAGATCTTAAGTTTGATACAACACTTACAGTCAACACGCAGAAGCTGAGTTCTGTTGTCGGTGATACAAAGGTATCGGCTGTCGTGACGGCAGATGGTGAAAATATTCCGATTGACGGATTGTTTATTGCGGACGAAACACCGGGAGCTTTTGAATTTGCATTGAAGCTCGGTATCGGTACGCAGGACGGATATATAAGCGTTGACAGGGACGGAAAAACATCTTTTCCCGGTATTTATGCGGCAGGCGACTGCATAGGAGGCCTCAATCAGCTTTCCACGGCAGTCGGCGAGGGGGCTGTCTCGGGACAGCGTGCCGCTGAATATATAAAAAGGAATCAGGGGGAGAAAAAATGACAGTAACCGAATTGTTGATTGCAGTACTCTTGACAGGTATAGCGGTTTCCTACGGTTGGGGAATGAGAGGTGCCATCATCGGCGGTGAAAAGGGAGCAATGCTTCCCGGTGCGCTTCTCGGCTTCTTTTTGGCAAAGCTTTCGGGAATTCCCGTTGTCGAGGACAATGCGTTTGTTTTTGCGGCAGCAGGGTGTCTCGGTATGGGTTACGGCGGATTTGAACCGTATGCCCAGACTATGGAAATGGTTCTTCATCACAATTCCGATATATGGAATCCCGGACGTGGTTACACGGGACTTATGCTTAAGGGTGCAAACTGGTTCGGTATCTGTGCAGGCGTGCTCGGTATCAGCTTTTCTGCTGTAACGGGTTCGGTCTATAAATGGTTTGAGATTGTGATTGTCTGTGCACTTATTCCGTTTGTACAGGCTCTCGGTATCCGCATTTTCAATAAGCCTTACGATAAAGATAATAATGTGTTCCCCAAGATTTATTATTCACGCAACAGCCGTGAAGAGTGGGGCGGCAATTTCCTGACACTTATGATGCTTCTTGCATTTACTGCAATAAAAGCTGATTGGTTTTCCTTCTTCTTTGCGCTTGTCGGTATTGCAGGCGGTGCAATCGGATGGGCGATTTCCATATGGCTTTATGACGTAACGGTTCATCCGACAAAGAACGGCAAATACATTTTGGGATATTTTCAAAAGAACCGTATGGTAGACAACTGGAAGATTATGGAGTTTGCGCTCGGCTTCTGCGGTGGTGTCAGTCTGGCTCTGTACTTCTTCCTTCGCATCAATACGGTCAGAAAGCTTGCTTTGCCGTTGGTTACGGAAGGACTCTGGAATCCTCTCGGTGATGCTCAGGAGCCTGTTGCGTGGGCAGCTTTCGCTCTTGCCGTGCTTATGATCGTACAGTATTTCTTTAAAAAGCTTGACGGCAACCGTATTATGGAGCTTGTGGAAAGAGCCGTTTATTTTGCGCTTATTCTGTGTCTTGTGTTGCTCGGAAGTCAGCAGATGTCACAGCTTGTTGTTTTTCTTCTTATTATCTGGGTTGTACTTGAAAAGAATATTTTCGACAGAGTTGACGGCAAATGTGTCGGTGCAAAGTTTATCAAGATTTTCTGTGCCGTAGTTGCAGTTCTGGCTCTGATCGGTGAATTACTTCTTGATAACGGATATTCAATGATGGCTATGCTGTCTATGTATACTTTCTTCTATATTTTCCTGGAGGCTTTATATGCAGTTACTCATCAGATTCATAACAAGGGCGAAAACAGTCTTTGGTCAAGATTAAAAGGCTATCTTTTAACATATGCGTGGTTCTGTATTCTTTCCGTAGTTATTCTTGTAACTGCTTATAAATTGTTCTGATATCGGAGGGGTTAAAATGTCGGTAGGGATGATTATATTTACCGTTGTTCTTGCGACGGTAGCGGGCTCTTATACATGGGGTATGCGCGGAACCATTATCGGCGGCGAAAAGGGTGCGGTGCTTCCCGGTGCGGCACTCGGACTGATTTTTGCATTTGCCTGTAACTCTCTTCCGGTCAGTTCGCTGTTTATGATTCCGGCAGCGGTAGGCGGTTGCGCAATGTTCATCGGCGGAGCGCATACATACGGCGAAACGATCGGTATGTCATATGACGAGAATAAAAAAATCCGTTACAAGGGTCGTACGGGTCTCTTTATCAAAGGCGCAAACTGGTTTGGCATTTTCGGTGGTGTAATGGGTATTTGCTTCGCTGCAATGGCAGGCAGATTCAGGCTGTGGGAGATCGCGTTGTTTGTCCTTCTGTTTCCTGCAGTAAAGTGGCTCGGTGTTTTTGTGCTTAACTGGCCGCAAAAGCCTGCACAGAATAAGCTTCCGAAGATTTATTTTTCCAAGAAACGTTTTGAGATCTGGGGAGGAACGCTCTTCCTTTGCATTTACATTGCTGTTTTTGCCGCAATCAAGAGAGAGTGGTTTGCGGTCATTATGACGGTTGTCGGCTTTGTCAGCGGCGGTCTCGGTTTCTTTATCGGAAACCATTTTCAGACGGCTACGAAGGCTGAAAGAGAAGACGGAAAGTACATTCTCGGTGCGCTTCAGAGAAAAGGCTTTGTAGGCAGCTGGAAGTTTATGGAGTTTACGCTCGGTGCTCTCGGAGGCCTCGGTACATCTCTTTGCTTCTGTCTTTGCTATGACCGCTTTGTCAGCGTATATGTGAGCGAAATCGCGCTTCACGGCGGACCTGTTCCTCTTATGGGCGAAAAGACACATAATATTCTTACTTTTGTATGGATTCTGCTTCTTCTCTTTTACACGCTCAGATTTGCAATTCCCGAACCGAAGAACTACCGTCCCGAGGTCGAGGAAAAATACAGAAGCGGTGCAATCGCTCTTGATAAGTATGAAGATCTTATGGCGTACTCTTCGGACAAAAAGCCTTCACGTTTTGCAAAGGCTCTTTACGGAATGGAAGAGTATATTATCTGGCCTGTGTTCTGTTATGTGCCGATGTTCCTTTCTCTTTCGGGTAATATTCATGCGGCAGAGATCATCAGCTTCTTCCTTGTTTTCTGGCTTCTTGCCGATAAGATCATCTTTGACGGAAAGCACGGCGACGAAAAGGGCGCAATCGTACTGTGTGCGGTGCTCGCAATAACGACTCTTGCAAGCCTTGCTGTTCAGCTTTTCACAACATATAAGTTTACGGCATTCCAGACATTTATTATGTATTCGATTTCCTACGAGCTTGCAGAGATTTATCTTGCCTACAATCCTGCCAAGATGAGCGCTCTTATGAAAGAACACGGTTCCTTCGGTAAGGCGTTGCTTGCGACAAAGTCGGGACTTACGGTCAGGGGATTTTCTCTGCTTTGCGTAGCGACTATGATAATAATGGGTTATTTCTATTTTACTTAAAAAGTTTTGGAGGTAATTATGAGAAACGATGCATCGGACTTTAACAGCGACTTTTTGTACAAAGCGGTACTTGCACTGGAAAATATGGATGAATGCAGAGCTTTTTTCAGTGATCTTTGCACGATTCCCGAACTTAAATCAATTACACAAAGACTTATTGTTGCAAAAATGCTCAGTGACAACTATGTTTACAGTCAGATAGTCAAGGAAACGGGTGCCAGCACGGCAACAATCAGCAGAGTAAACCGTTCGCTTAACTTCGGCTGTAACGGTTATGAAAAGATTTTTGAGCGTATTAAGGAAGACGAATGAGCGGTTACGGTATATTTTCTGATTTTTACGACAGCCTTACGCTTAATGTTGATTACGGCGCAATGTGGGATTTTTATCGATCACTTCTGACACAGAACGGCGTCAGCGACGGAATAGTGCTTGACCTTGCCTGCGGAACGGGAAGTCTTTCCTGTCTGATGGCAAAAAGCGGATATGATGTTATTGCTGTTGACGGCAGCGTGGAAATGCTTTCAAAAGCACGTGAAAAGATGTGGGAAGAGGGCATAGACGGCATACTTTTTCTTTGTCAGGATATGCGTTCGATTGATCTTTACGGCACGGTAAAAGGGACGGTTTGCGCATTGGACAGCCTGAACCACCTTGACAGCATTGAAGACGTGGAAAAAGTGATCGAAAAGGTGTCACTCTTTACCGAACAGGGCGGCGTTTTTGCCTTTGACGTCAACACTGTCTATAAGCATAAAGAGGTTCTTTGTAACAATACTTTTGTTTACGAGACGGATGATGTCTACTGTGTATGGCAGAACGAGCTTCACGAGGACGGCTGTACGGTGAACATTGACCTTGATTTTTTTGAATATGCCGACGGTTTGTACGAAAGAAGAGAAGAATCCTTCAGTGAAAAGGCGTACGAGCTTGATGCAATTCGCGGAATTTTAAATAAATATGACTTCGAGGTAAAGGGTGTGTTTGACGGGTTTTCGTTATCGCCCGTTACGCCGACAAGTCAGAGAGCAGTATTTACAGCGGTTAAAAAATAAGGAGGATTTAAAGCATTATGGCAGACGGCACATCAAAGAGAATGCTTAAAACGGTAATCGAACCGAACGGAAAGAATTCTCAGTACTGGAAAGATATCTGGAGATACAGAGAGCTGGCTCTCAATCTGGCTAAAAGAGACATAACTGTAAGATATAAGCAGACGATAATCGGACTCGGATGGTCAGTTATCAATCCTGTTGTCAATATGTTCATTATGTCATTCATTTTCGGTAATGTAGCAAACCTTGCGTCAGACGGTGATGCACCGTATTCGATTATGGTTTATGCAGGTATCATCCCGTGGACACTTTTTTCAAAAAACTTTACACTCGCTTCTTCGACATTTATTTCAAGTGCGGGACTTATGAAAAAAGTGTATTTTCCGCGAATAATCGCTCCGATAGGTGCATCGCTTGCTGCGCTGATTGACTCGGCGATATCGTATGCGGTTCTGCTTCTTATTATCCTTGTCAGTTATTTTTCCAGCGGATTTGTTCCGAGCTGGAGACTTCTTCTCGTTCCCGTATTCGCGCTTTTACCTATAGGACTCGGATTCTTTACAGGTCTGTTTTTGTCACCGTATAACATCAGATTCCGTGATCTGAAGCAGGTATTGCCGTTCCTTATCCAGATCGGTCAGTATGTAACTCCCGTTGCTTATTCGTTTACGGTAGCGGTAGAGGCTGTGCCTGATCAGTATCAGTTCCTCTATTCACTTAACCCCATTGCAGGCGTTATCAACGCCATTCGTTGGTGCATTATTCCTACAAACGCCTTCCATTGGCCGTCTTTTATTGCAGCAATTATCGTTACGCTCGTGTTCATTCCTCTCGGAATCAAAGCATTCCGCAAGGGTGAGCGTACGTTTGTTGACCTTGTTTAATCTGAAGGTAGGTGCAGCTATGAACAAGAATGATGACAGACCCGTAGTTATCAGCGTTAAAAACGTCGGTAAAAAATACATTATTAAAAATATAAAAAAATACCCGATTGACGGTACAAAGTTTGACAAGTTTAAGTTCCGTATAAATAAGTATTCAAAGAGCGACTTCTGGGCACTCAAGGATATTTCTTTTGAGGTCAGAGAGGGTGACAGGCTTGCTATCGTCGGCAGAAACGGTGCAGGTAAGTCAACACTTCTCAAGCTTATTACGAGAATTACAGAACCTACAGAGGGTTCTATCGAATATTACGGTATTATCGCTGCAATGCTTGAGGTAGGCACGGGCTTTAATCCCGAGCTTACGGGCAGAGAGAATGTTTACCTTAACGGTGCCATTCTCGGTATGAGCAAGGAGGACGTTGACAAGCGGTTTGACGGCATTGTTGAGTTCTCGGAGGTTGGACAGTTTATTGACACACCTGTCAAGAGATATTCAAGCGGTATGAAGGTTCGTCTTGCGTTTGCGGTAGCCTCCACTCTTGATCCCGATATTCTGATTGTTGACGAGGTTTTGTCGGTAGGCGATATGAAGTTCAGAGAAAAATGCCTTAACCGTATGTCGGATATTGCAAAATCGGGAAAGACAATTCTTTGTGTCAGTCACGTTATGAATATTGTCAGAGGACTTTGTAACAGAGCAATCGTTCTTGACCACGGAAAAATGATTTATGACGGTGAAGTTGAAGAAGCGATTGATATGTACAACGGTATACATAAGATCAACCGTCTTGATCACCGTGAGCTTTCGGGACTTCCGAGAACCGAGGGGTATTTCTGCGACAAGTTAGTTCTGCAGACCGTTGATATACTCGATAACCCCGAGTGTGTGTTCTATTGGAATGAGCCTATCCGCTTTACGTTCCGCACAAAGGCTCTTGTTGATATCAAGGATATCAATCTTCGTGTCAGATTTGCAAGGAATAACGGTGCTCCCGCAGCGACTGCATTTGTTGAGATGAATGAAGCTTTCTCGGCAGGAGAAATGAGAGATATTACCATCTGTATCAACAAGCACAATCTGGCTCCCGGTGATTATCAGGTAAGCCTTACACTTACAAGAGGTTCGGTTTTTGACAACTTTGATAATATTGATTCTATTGAGCCTGATGCATTTTCCGTTACGATTCTGAATGTCGGTACAGACAATAAAAAACAGATGGATGACGATGCATCCAGAATGTGGCTTGATTTCTGGGGCAGAAGCCGTATTATGGATGTTACTTCCGAATCCGCAACTGTAGAGTAAAGGACAAAAGCTTATGGAGAAATTTGCGTTTTTCTTCCACGGCGGAAGCGGTAACAGAGGTTGTGAAGCTCTGGTTACGGCAACTTCTGCCATGCTGAAAAGAACTTTCGGTGACAGCTTTATCCGCCTTTATTCAATGGCAAAGAACGAGGATGAAAAAAGCGGGTATAAGGATGTATCGGAAATTGTCGATATGATGATCGAAAACAGAGCATCCGAGATTATCGGTTTTGCCGATAAAATCAAGATAAAGCTGTTGTCAAAAAAATCATCACACGAAGCTGACGAATACTTTTATTCCAGACTTTTTTCGGTATTACCGTTAAAGGGTGACGGAGTGTTTCTGTCGATCGGCGGTGACAATTACTGCTATGGTGAAAATAACACGTTTTTTGCTTTTCACAAACTGTTGAAAAAGCTCGGTAAAAAAACGGTTCTGTGGGGATGCTCACTTGACGAAAGCTCTTTCTCTCATTACAACAAGCTGGATCTGTCCGGGTATGATTGGATATTTGCACGTGAGACTGGTACATATGAGCTTCTGAAGCAAAAGGGATTTTCCAATATGTATCTTTTTCCCGATCCTGCTTTTACACTCGAAAAGGAGCTTTTGCCCTTGCCCGAAGGATTTGTTGAGGGAAAGATGATAGGCATAAATGCGAGTCCGCTTGTTTTTAAATATGAGAGCGAAAAATCAAAGGGGCTTGGTATAAAATCCTATGAACGTCTCATAGAATATATACTTGAGAACACCGATAATTCTGTTTTGCTTGTGCCTCATGTGTTCTGGTCATCAAATGATGACAGAAAACCGCTTTTGCAGCTTTATGAAAAGTATAAGGACAGCGGCAGGATACTGATGCTTGACGGAGAGAAATATACAGCGAATCAGATAAAAGGATATATTTCAAGGTGCAGAGCCTTTATCGGTGCCAGAACTCATTCGACGATTGCGGCATATTCTACGTGTGTTCCGACACTTGTTCTCGGTTACAGCGTAAAGAGTGTGAACATCGCAAAGGATCTTTTCGGGACAACCGACGGATACGTGGTTCCGATTGATCTTTTACAGGATGAGTACGGACTCTCCAAGGCGTTTTCAAAGCTTTTAGCTAACGAGGAAAATCACAGAGAAACGCTTCAGCGCATAATGCCCGGATATATAGAAAAGGCGTTTTCGGCAGCAGAAAAATTAAAGGAATTAATCGGATAAAAATTATCTTTACAGAACGACTTTTTTGTTGTAAAATTAACTGAAGGAGATGTTAATATGCCTGTTTACAAACGTATACTTTTAAAGTTAAGCGGCGAAGTCCTTGCAGGAAACGCTAAAATGGGTATTGATTTTGATACAGTCAATTCTGTTTGTTCGGCGATCAAGAAATGTGTTGACAGCGGTGTTGAGGTCGGTATCGTAGTCGGCGGAGGTAACTTCTGGCGTGGACGTACGGGCGGCAATATGGACAGAACACGTGCTGATCATATGGGAATGCTTGCAACGGTTATGAATTCCTTGGCACTTGCCGACGGACTTGAGCAGCTGTCGGTTCCCGTCAGAGTTCAGACCGCAATAGCCATGCAGCAGATAGCGGAGCCGTACATCAGAAACAAGGCGGTTCGTCATTTTGAAAAGGGCAGAGTCGTTATCTTCGGATGCGGTACGGGTAACCCGTTCTTTACGACAGATACTGCGGCTGCTCTTCGTGCAATCGAAATCGGTGCCGATATTATGTTCAAAGCATCCAACGTCGATGGTATCTATGACAAGGATCCGCATAAGTTTGAGGATGCTAAGAAGTACGACACTCTGTCGTATACGGATATTCTTGCAAATGACCTTAAGGTTATGGACGGTACGGCGGCATCTCTTTGCAGAGATAACAAGTTACCGATTCTCGTGTTTAATCTGGAAGATCCCGTTAATATTATTAAAGCGGTTAACGGCGAAAATATAGGAACAATTGTTAAGGAGGACTGATTTATGGATACAGTAATTTCAACAGCAAGAGAAAAAATGGGCAAAACAATAACAGCGCTTAAGAATGAATATGCTTCTATCAGAGCAGGCAGAGCAAATGCTGCCGTTCTTGATAAGATCAAGGTAGATTATTACGGAGTTCCCACACCCATCAACCAGATGGCAGCTATTTCCGTAGCAGAAGCAAGAATTCTCAACATTCAGCCGTGGGATGTTTCCACACTTCATCCTATCGAAAAGGCAATTCAGGCATCTGACATCGGCATTAACCCTCAGAATGACGGCAGAATCATCCGTCTTGTATTCCCTCAGCTTACAGAGGAAAAGCGTAAAGAGCTTGCAAAGGAAGTTCGCAAGACAGCAGAGGATTCAAAGGTAGCTATCAGATCTATCAGAAGAGATGCTATTGATAAGATTAAGAAGATGGAAAAGGCATCAGAGATTACGGAAGACGACCTTAAGATCGGCGAAAAAGAATTGCAGGATCTTACTGATGAGTATGTAAAGAAGATTGACGCTCTTTCTGCTGAAAAAGAGAAAGAGATCATGGAGATCTGATGGTAGATAAGGATAAACTGCCGAGACACGTCGGCATAATAATGGACGGCAACGGACGTTGGGCAAAGCAGAGAGGCTTGCCGAGAACGGAAGGGCACAAAAAAGGTGCTGAGGTTTTCAGAGACATCAGCACTTATGCATCGGAGCTCGGTATTGAGTATCTCACATTTTATGCTTTTTCGACCGAGAATTGGAAGCGCCCCGAGCAGGAAGTCAGCGTTATCATGGATATTTTCCGTGATTTCCTGCACGAAGCTCAGGACCGCAAAGCGGAGAACGAAGAAAAGGGATTTCGCTTTCGCTTTATCGGTGATATGAGTAAAATGGCGGATGATATCAAGATGCTTGCAACGATTCTTGAAGCGGATTCTTCCGACAAAAGTCATACCGTTATCAACGTAGCGGCAAACTATGGCGGACGAAGCGAGATTTTGCGTGCAACAACACGTATCGCGGAGCTTGTTGCAAAAGGCGAAATAAGCTCTGAGGACATAACCGAGGATATGTTTTCCTCAATGCTTTATACGGCAGAGCAGCCCGATCCCGATCTGATAATCAGACCAAGCGGCGAGTACAGACTGTCAAACTTTCTGACATGGCAGTCGGCGTATTCCGAGTTCTGGTTTTCGGATGTCCTTTGGCCCGATTTTACGAGAGACGATTTTGACAAAGCGCTGAATGATTTTGCTAACCGTTCAAGACGTTTTGGAGCTGTTTAATTACAGCGTTATTGTTATAGTATTGAAAGGTAACAACACCGATTCGGTGTTGCGCATGGCATGCAAAAATGAAAAAGAAATTGTTAGTTGGTTCCTTTTGGGGTGTAGTCGGAATATTGCTGCTTTGTTTCCAGTTTACTCCGGCATTCAGTTTGGCGATTGCGTTTTTTACGGCTGTAGCAAGCTATGAAATATTAAACGTTGCACAGGTCAAGAACAAGGCGATGATTACATTGTCCTGTATTACTGCGGCATTGATACCGCTTATCGTAGATTACAATGCGGATTTCGGTTTTTTGAGTAAGATTCCGATTTCAACTGCATCACTTATACTTATCTACTTGTTTTTACAGGTAATCTTTATGTTCACAAGGTTTGAAAAGACACGCTTTGAACACGTGACAATGTCGATGTTTTCGGGTCTTGTCATACCGTACCTTATGTCAAGGCTTATTGTGATCCGTGATTTGCATCAGGCGTATCCTGAGTTTTATACAAGATCAAACGCCGCTTATCTTACGTTGTCGGTGCTTGTATGCTGTTGGATAACCGATACAATGTCATTTATTTTCGGAAGCAAGCTCGGCAAGCATAAAATGGCTCCGAAAATCAGTCCCAAAAAGACTTGGGAAGGTGCTGTCGGCGGTCTTTTGGGAACAACCGTAATCAATGTGATCGTCTGGCTTGTGTTCTTTGCACTTTCAAAGCTCGGTTGGATTACTCCCATCTTTATGCCTGTCTGGGCAGTTCCGATCTTTACAATAATTCTTTCTGCCATCTCGATGATCGGCGACCTTGCCGCATCAACCATCAAAAGGAATTACGGCATCAAGGATTTCGGAAAGCTCATGGGCGATACGCACGGCGGTGTAATGGATAGGTTTGACAGCGCCGTATACGTATGTGGAGCCGCATACATATTTATTGAGATTTTTGAATATTTCAGACTTTCATAAGGTGCAAAAATGGATAATCAGATGTTAACTATTCTCGGTTCAACAGGTTCAATAGGACAACAAGCCCTCGAGGTTGCCAAACTTCGGGGCTTTGGCATTTTCGCATTAACTGCACACAGTAATGTTGATATCATCGAAAAGCAGATAAGGGAATTTAAGCCCCGAAAGGCTGCGATGTACAGCGAAGAGGCTGCAAAAGAATTGAAGCTTCGAGTAGCGGATACGGATACAAAAGTTCTTTGCGGTATGGACGGTATATGCGAATGCTCCGGCGAAAAGGTTGACTTTGTACTCAACAGCATAGTCGGTATGGCAGGACTCTTGCCTACGATCTCGGCCATAAAATCCGCCAATAAGCTGGCGCTTGCCAACAAAGAGACTCTTGTTGCAGGCGGTCATATAGTAACGGAGCTGGCAAAAGCGAACAACGTGCCGATACTTCCCGTTGACAGCGAGCATTCGGCGATCTTTCAGTCGCTTCAGGGAATGAGTGATAAAAAGGAGATCAAGCGTCTTATTCTGACAGCTTCGGGAGGTCCGTTCTTCGGAAAAACCAAAGAAGAGCTTGAATCCGTTACACTTGAGCAGGCGCTCAATCATCCCAATTGGAGTATGGGGGCTAAGATCACCGTTGATTCTGCAACGATGATGAATAAGGGACTGGAGCTTATTGAAGCGGTCTGGCTTTTTGATGTTTCACCAAAGGATATAGATATACTTGTTCACAGGCAGAGCGTAATTCATTCGCTTGTAGAGTTTGTCGATAATTCGGTAATCGCACAGCTCGGAGTGCCGGATATGAGAATCCCGATTCAGTATGCGCTGACATATCCCGAGCGCTATCCGTCACCGGTAAAGCAATTGAGGCTTGAAGAGTACGCAACACTTACATTTTCACAGCCCGATTATGATACGTTCAGCTGTATAAATCTGTGCAAAGAGGCAATACTGAGTGGTGGACTTTTCCCTGCGGCGGTAAACTCTGCCAACGAGGCGGCAAACCTTCTTTTCAGACAGGGTAAAATCAGGTTTATGGATATACCTGAGCTTGTCAGGAAGGCGGCGAGTGAAGTGCCGAATGTAACGGATTTTACTACAGACGATATTTTTGAAACAGATAAACTGATGAGAAGCCTTGTTAACGGCTATGTAATATAACGAAAGGGACGGTTTCGTGTAGTGCGATGCCGTGTGTCAATTGATATGTCAGAATTTTTTTCCACGGTTGCAGTAGGATGGGGAAAGGTGTGGCCGATTTTATTTGCGATATTCTTTTTCGGCGTGATAATAATGTCGCACGAGCTTGGTCATTTTACATTTGCAAAGTTGTTTAAAGTAAAAGTAAATAAGTTTGCGATAGGAATGGGACCTAAGCTTTTCAAAAAGAAAAAAGGCGATACCGAGTATTCTTTGCGACTGTTTCCGATCGGCGGCTTTGTTGCGATGGAAGGCGAGGATGACGACAGCGAAGATGAGGGCGCATTCAGCAAGAAAAAGGTATGGCAAAGGATTATAATTGTTGCGGCAGGTGCCATTGTCAATCTGATTCTCGGATTACTGATCGTGATTTTTATGCTGACACAGGAGAATCTTATCGGTACGCCGAGAGTGAATCAGTTTTATGAAGAAGCCACAACCGTAAACTACGGTTTACAGGAAGGCGATATTATAAAGGAGATCAACGGCAGAAAGGTCTTTTCAAGCTATGATCTCAGCTTCCTTCTGTCAAGAGATAAGGACGGAACCGTGGATTTTGTCGTTGACAGAAACGGCGAAGAAAAAGCTCTGTCGGGGGTAAGGTTTCAGACAGCAGAACTTGAAGACGGTACAACAACCATGGTATTCGACTTTTCAGTAGTCGGTATTGAGCCTTCTTTTACGAGCGTTATCAAGTACGGATTTTTAGAGTCGATATCAATCGGCAGAATCGTCTGGATAAGCTTCTTTGACCTGATAACGGGAACGTACGGCTTCAGCGATTTGTCGGGTCCAATCGGAACGGTCGGCTATATTGCAGAAATAACTCAGGAAGCGGTAAAAACCGACATAACCCCGATGCTGATGATTTTAGCACTCATTTCAATCAATATCGGTATATTCAACCTTTTGCCCGTACCTGCACTTGACGGCGGCAGACTTTTCTTCCTGTTTATCGAGTTAATTTTCAGAAAGCCGATCAACAGAAAGTATGAAGGCTGGATTCATGCGGTAGGATTGGTTCTTTTGATGCTTCTGATGGTCGCAATTTCATTTTCAGATATAACAAAGCTTGTCCGAGGTGAGCTGTTTTGATTGAAAGAAGAGTTACAAGAAACGTAAAAGTCGGGGATATTACAATAGGCTCCGATGCACCGATCAGCGTACAGTCGATGCTTAACGTGTCGGCAAAGGATATTGAGGGTACGGTCAGGCAGGCAAAGTCGCTTGAAGACGCAGGCTGTCAGATCATCCGTGCCGCAGTACCCGATATGGAAGCGGTAAAGCTTATTTATGCGCTTAAGGAGAATGTGAAAATTCCTGTTGTTGCGGATATACATTTTGATTACAGACTTGCAATCGAGTCGGTTGCTGCAGGTGTGGATAAAGTCAGAATCAATCCGGGCAATATAGGTTCAGAGCAGCGTGTGGCAGAGGTTGTGTCTGCGTGCAGAAACAGGGGAGTACCGATAAGAATCGGTGTCAATTCGGGATCGGTGGAAAAGGAGCTTTTGTCGAAATACGGCGGAGCAACACCCGAGGCTATGGCGGAAAGTGCAATGAAGCACGTGGAGATACTTGAACATCACGATTTTGAGGATATCGTTATTTCGATAAAGTCATCGGATGTTCATAAGATGATCGAAGCGTATTCGATAGTAGCCGACAGATGTGCATATCCGTTGCATCTTGGTGTAACGGAA
Source organism: Clostridia bacterium (assembly GCA_017397655.1). Taxonomy (GTDB): domain Bacteria; phylum Bacillota; class Clostridia; order Oscillospirales; family Acutalibacteraceae; genus UBA1425. The sequence continues at coordinate 22,567 of JAFQIG010000046.1, forward strand.
GCAGGTACATATAAAATGGGTCTGATCAAATCGAGCATAGGTATCGGCTCATTGCTTGCAAGAGGAATCGGTGATACTATAAGAGTGTCGCTGACAGATGACCCGATTAAAGAGGTTGAAGCAGGCTTTGATATTCTGAGAGCACTCGGTCTTTGCGAGAACAGTATTCAGATTGTTTCGTGTCCGACTTGCGGCAGAACGAAGATTGATCTCATCTCGCTTGTTAACAAAGTTGAAGAAAGACTGAAAAATATAAAAAAGCCCATCACCGTAGCGGTAATGGGATGTGCGGTCAACGGTCCGGGAGAAGCCTCGGCGGCGGATATCGGTGTTGCAGGCGGTGACGGATGCGGACTGATCTTTAAAAAGGGAGAAATAATCCGCAAGGTTCCCGAGAGTGAAATTGTTGACGAGCTTATAAAAGAAATAGAAAGTATGTAAAACACCATAAAAAGATTAGGGGCGGTTCGGATATTCCGAACCGCCCGGATTATTCTGTTGGCCAAAAGAATTATATCTAATCCTTAGCAGAACAAACCTTTTTTGTTAAGTACCTCAATTATTTGAGACCGATGTTGCCGGCTGCCTTGAGGATAAGGTTTGCAAATGCTGTGAGTGCATCATAAGCATACTGAGATGCGTTAGATGTTGTAACCCAAGCAATAGCCTTCAAAATAACGTTGAGAACAGATTCCAAGATTGCCATTGTTATTATTGGCTCCTTTCTTAGTTTTTATACAAACAGCGATGGCTGATTGAATAACGGAATTAAAGTCTGGTTCCTCGTCTTATGGTAGGTTGAACGATAACCGTTTCCTGCACAGTGTCTGCATCGGCAGGAGAGGAAACCTTTGTAAGCAGGTGAAGCAGCGTTCCGAGCTCGTCCGAAGAAAGCGAAGAAAAAGCTGAGTTGACAAAAGATGTAAACTCTTCTTTTAATCGTTCAATCTCAAGCTTGCCGGACTGAGTAATCTCCAACAAAGATTTACGTTTGTCAGCAGAATCCTGCATTTTGACGGCAAATCCGGACTGAATAAGCTTGTCTGCGATTTCGCTTGCAGACGAAGCTGTGATGCTGAGCTTTGAAGCGAGCTCTGACTGAGAGGAGGCACCGTTTTCGGATAAAAGGCGGAGCATCTTTCCCTGACCGCAGGTGTAACCGATCGAGTTATGTCTGTTAAGACTAATGTTAAGCGAACGGTAAAGCTGTTCGATCGCATCAAATACATCGCACGGAAGCTTATGGTTATAATTGCTCATAAAACAAATTCCTACACCGCATTGGTGACATAAAGCGAAGATTAAACTAATAGAACGTTTATAATATACCACAAACATTCAAATATTGCAAGCATTTTTTTGTAATTTTTTTGTAATTCTTTGTAGTAATTTTTGGAAACTTGCACAATAATCGACAGGTTGTGTTGTATATTATTTTTGAGCATAAATGTAGTGGTTGTGCAAATGTGAATAATTTTTTAAAATTAATAAAATTACTGAAAAAATTGCTTATTTTTTTCGTTTTATATTGACAATGACAGTATATTATGTTAATGTTTATTTGTCTATTAGTGTTCCCTGGGATAGCTATGCGCGTCTTTGCGTTATGCTTTCCTTCAGAACGCAGAAGATCATTTAGCTTTTTGAATGGAGGTAAAAAGAATGGCAAAAATCAAACGTACATTAAGCGTCCTTCTTGCTGTTGTAATGGCTTTTTCGGTTTGCTCCGTAGCTTTTACTGCAAGTGCGGCAAATGTACCTATCGTTGAAAGGGTTGCTTCGGCCTCTCCTGCGGTTCTTCAGTTCCAGGTACCGCAGTATCTTTCAACGTTCGGAACGAACTATTTCCTCAGAGGTGCTAACATCAAGCCTGAGGGAAGTATTGCGTTCCAGCTTAACGGAACAGCTACCGACGTCACTCTGACTTGTAGCGTTCCCGGTCTCAACTTCTCCGATTACACAATGGTTGGTAACACTTACACTTGGACTATCTCCGGTGGTACTTTTGCAGCTAACCCCTCAGAGAATGACACTGTTAAGTTTACCGTCAGCTATCGCCATAACGGCAAAACTTACGAGACATCTGCATGGTCCGCAGTAAAGATCGTTTACAACGATGCCGGTGTTTCCGTCAAACAGTCGAAGAAAGGTACAGGTACTGGTCACCAGACTAAGAATAACCATATCGAATGGCTTACTCCCACATACGGTGTAAAGACCTCTACCTCTAACTGTTACATCGACCCCAATGCCTTCACACATTATTCCTGCTCCACAGAAGAGGCTTCTGCTTACTACTGGAATGTAGGTGAAGTGCAGGATGCAACACTCGGTGCTTCCTACTATCCGCAGGCATACTATTATATTGACAGAAACGTCTACTCTGGTGACCTTTCTGCAACAACACTTCGTTTCGGTAGTGCCGGTGCATCCGATCACGACTGGGACGGCGATCATCCCCTTTGGGCAAAGGGAACTTCCGTTACTTCTCAGCAGATCAAAACCGGTGACACAGGTTCGTTCGCTGCTACAACTGCATACTCAATGCAGACCGGTGATGTAGAGCTCAGCGAGCGTCAGCAGTCCATCCGTGTATTCTACGGTGCAGTTCCTGCAGCAGATACTACACTTCACCTTGTTTTCAAACACGAATTTGAAGGTAACATCGTAAAGGATATCGGTAACTGGGCTACATACCACAACGATTCTATTACTTACTATAACCTTTATATCGTTACTTACGACAAGGCAGAGCTTAAGGCTTTGATTGAAAGTGAAACTTCTGCTAACCGTCAGGCAGCCGACTTCAGAACAGCTGCTCCCACAGACGGCGGCGACTATTCTGCATTCAGATCCTGGAATGACTATTATTCAGCTCTTCAGAATGCCTGGCTTGTTTACGGCAAAGAGAACGTAACACAGACAGCAATCAACAATGCTATCGCAACTCTTCGTGCTTGTATCCCCGTTTATTCAACCGACGGTTCAAAATGGGTAAGCGGTATGATGTATGCAGAGGCTGACTACTCCGCAATCGACACAATTGCTCTGACAGCTCCCTCTGATTTCACAGGTAACACATATGAAGACGGTGACTACGGTCTCTACTATGCATGGTCAAAGGCAGAGGCAGTTAACGACGCTTGGGATGACATCAATTACGACAGACCTCTTGACAGAAGATATCAGGCTGCTGTTGACACAATGAAGCAGAATCTTGCTAATGCCATTACAAACGTAAAGGGTCAGTACAAGACATTCAAGCTTGTTTTCAACGCAAACGGTAACGACGTAACAAGTCTTCCTGCTGCAACAGATTATAAGCTCTTTGCTTCTATGGCAAAGCCCTCTGATCCTTCAAGACAGTATTATAAGTTTACAGGCTGGTATTACGATGCAGCCTGCACACAGCCTGTAACATGGCCCATCTCTATGAATCCCAACGCAAACTACTTCGTTGGCGACCTTACAACAAAGGCTGATGCTTGCGGCACAGGTGTTAACCTCTATGCAGGCTGGAACCTTACAGGCAGAACACTCACATTCGTTTCTAACGGTGACACAACTCTTCCTGCTGTTATCGGCGATGAAGGCGAACACTATGAGGGTCCGACTCAGACTCCCACAAGAGCAGGTTGGAAGTTTGTTTGCTGGTGTACAGATATCACTCTCCAGAATCCCGTAGATTGGTCAGTATTCACATTCGGTGCATCTGACGTAACTGTTTACGGTAAGTGGGAAAGAGATTCTTTCACAGTAACATTCAATTCTAACGGCGGTACCTTCGCTTCAACAGGTACTTCCTATTCTACATTCACAGGACTTTACGGAACAGCTGTTCCGGAACCCGAAATCCCGAAGCTTGACGGTTACGGCTTTGCAGGTTGGTATTATGACTCTAACCTTTCTCAGCCCATCGACTTTGAAAACTTCACGGTTCCCAGCTCAAACATTACTGTTTACGGTCAGTGGAGCGATTCCATCCGTAACGTAGTTCTTAAAACAGGAGACGGTTCGGAAGATCAGTATCTCACATACGTTATCGGTAACGTTGTTTATGAACCTACACAGCCTACTCGCAAGGGCTATACATTTGACAAGTGGTACTATAACGCAGATCTGACCAACGCTGTCAGCTTCCCGTTCACAATGGGTCCCGACAACGTAACTCTCTATGCAGGCTGGAATCCTCTTCAGTACAACGTTTACTTCTCAATCGAAGCAGACGCTTCAATGGCTGATTCCTTCAATGCACAGGATTACTACATGCTTGACTGCGGTTCAGTTCTTGCAGCTCCCGAAAATCCCACAAGAAAAGGCTACGTCTTCACAGGTTGGACATACAACGGTGAGCCCTATACATTCACAACTGTTCCCGCACAGAACATCACTCTTGTTGCTTCTTGGGAAACAGAGCCCAACACAGTTACTTACACACTCAGAACAGATGTTGACGGTAACTCCGTACAGCAGGGTGACATCATCACTGCAACAATGTCTATCGGTGCTAACCACTATGTTGGTACTCACTCATTCATCGTTTACTACGACAACAGATACCTGAAGCCTGCTCTTAACGGTGAAGAACTCACGGTTGCCAAGACAGGTACAGCAGCAGTTTCCAAAGAGCCTAATAAGGCATACTTTACACTTATTGATAACCCCGAATCCGTAAAGGTTGAAGGTTACAATATCTGGGAAACAGCAGGCAGCATTACAGGTTTTGTTAACAGATTTATCCCGCTTAAGCAGTACTATCCCGCAGCATGGCTTAATGCTGACGGTACAGCTCTCAAGGAAGAATATGCTAACTACGAGTTCGTATACTTCAATGCAGCTAACTCCAAGACAGCTCCCTCCGGCGGTGTAACAATCAAGCCCGATCCTGCACAGGACATCTGCTCCTTCCAGTTCATCGTTCTTGATGAAGCTCCCATCGCTGACGGAACAACAACTTATGCACAGCTTCTCGTTCCCTCTGTATTCACAAAGGAAAACGACGCAACATACGGTAAGATCATTGCCGCTTATGAAGATGCTCCCGAATTCGATACAGCAGCTGAGTACAACAGCACATACGTACTTAACGGTGCTGATCAGCGCTTTGCTGTTGAAGCAATGATGACAGCAACAGTTAACTTCGTAACTAACAGCGAAGCTTCTATCGATCCTGTTGTTGCTAAGGTCGGCAGACCTCTCGAGCTTCCCACTCCGACAAAGGCTTACTATGATTTCCTTGGTTGGACACTTACAAACGATGCTTCCGATACAGACTACGTTGATGCAGATGCATTTGTAGTTCCTGCAGAAGGCGCAACTCTTTATGCTAAGTGGGTAGGCCAGGAGGCTGAATACAAGGTTCGCCACTTCAAGCAGAATCTCACAGCTACAGGCTGGCTTGAGAATTATGAAGAGGAAACCTTTGAAGAAATTATCGGTACATCTGTTTCTGCCGTAGCAAAGGATTACGAAGGCTTTACATGCGCTACTTCCGACAGCGGATTTGTTGTAGGCGACGGCTCTCTTGTACTTAACCTTTACTACACAAGAAATTCCTCCAGCGTTACACTTAATGCAAACGGCGGTACATTCGTAAACGGTCAGGCATCCATCACTCTTTCCGGTCTCTTTGAAGAAACAGTAAGCAATCCTTACGGTGATCCTTCAAGAACAGGTTATACGTTCAAGGGCTGGCAGTATGGTGCATCTGATTACACAATCAGCACTTACCCCGCAGAGAAGATTGCTCTCACAGCTAAGTGGGAAACAAATTCTTACACATTCACATTCTATCTCAACGGTTCCAAGTACGACGAGTATACAAAGCTTTACGGCGAACCCGTTTATGCTCCTGATGTAACCGTTGCTGACGGTGAAGTATTCAGCGGATGGCTTTACAACGGTGCTGAGTACAACTTCACAACAATGCCCGCACAGAATATGGAATTCTATGCAACAACAGGTATTGACGGTTTCTATGTAACTCTTTACATTGACGGCGTACAGTATGGTGATCCCATCCCCGTAACTGATGGTGCTGTTACTGCAGATATGGTTGCATACGAAGCAGCTACAGGCTACACATTCAGCGGTTGGCTTTCCGGCAACTCCGTTGTTGCTGCTCCTGTAACATTCCCGTATGAACTTACATCTGATGTTTCCTTCTACGGATTCACAACACACGAAATCTACACTATCGAAATGTACTACTACATTGACGGCGCTCTTGAGTACTTCGATCAGGTAAGCGGCTACTACGGTGACGTACTTGCTCTTCCCGAGCTTCCCGATTATACAGTATTCGGTTATGCTTTCGATGGTTGGTACACAGACGATGCTTTGACAGAAGCTTATGCAGTTCCCGCAACATTCCCGGCACAGAGCCTCACTCTTTACGGTGAATGGTCAGTTGCAAGCGGTAAGATTGAGTTTAACCTCAACGGCGGCAACGGCACAGCTCCTGCAGCTCTTGAAGGCGAAATCGGCACAACAGTAACTCTTCCCGATGGCGCAGGTCTCAGCAAGCAGTACTATAAGTTCGCAGGTTGGGCAACAACTCCGTCAGGAACAACTGCTGTTACAAAGCACGAGTTTGCTACAACAGAAACAGTTACTTACTACGCAATCTGGGAAGTTAATTATGCTACAGTAGCATTCAGTGCAAACGGTGCTACAGGTACAGCTCCCGAATCAGTTAAGGCAGAAGTAGGCGAGACCATCACTCTTCCTGCACAGGGCGACCTTGCAAAGGATGGCTTCGTATTCCTCGGCTGGGCAACAACTGCAACAGCTAAGGAAGCTATCGATTCCTATACAGTAGCTTCCACAGGCTTCAAGACACTCTATGCAGTATGGGGTGCAATGTCAGTTGAACTCGTTGCTCAGGAAGGTTCCGCAACAGTCATTGATAACGAAAGAGGCTACATCTACGGCCTTGCTCTTGAAATGACAGAAGCAGATCTTGAAGATATCTTTGTTGATGTCATCGGTAACGGACACATCGAGATTGAATATACAGGTTCAATCGGTACAGGTGCAATCGTTAAGCTTATTAACGACTACTCAGGCGATGTTGATGCTACATATGAAATCGTAATCTTCGGCGACCTTAACGGCGACGGTATTGTTACTGCAACTGATAACATCCTTCTCAAGGGTGAAATCAGCGGTTCTAACCCGCTTGACGCTGAATCAGCTGTATTCTTCGCAGCAGATCTTAACGGCGACGGTGCAGTCACATCTTCTGACTCCACAACAGTTAAGGGCATGATCTCAGGTTCTGCTGAATATGATCAGGCTCAGGTACGCTAATCGTACACTCAATTCAAAAGCTTAAATAAAAGAAAGCCCTCGGTTCGTCCGAGGGCTTTCTTGTTTTGTATTATGTTTATTCCTTTATTGTTACTGTTCATTCCGAATTGCTTGAAAAAATTTTTCGGCATTATATAATAAAATTGTCAGCTGAGAGTGTTTATAGCTAATTCACTTGGGAGGCGATTATATGAAAAAACTAAGAATAGCGGTAATTGACAGCGATCCTCATAGACTTGTCACACAAGAGCATTGTAACAAAAGAATTGAAGGTTTATTGTCGCAAATAGTTACGGAATCGGAAATATACAGATTTGAAATTAACAGCAGAAATCGTTTAATCTTTGACATCGATCTTGCGGTGTTGTTGGAGGAAATTGCTTTTAAGGATAGCTTTGATGTGATTCATTTGGGGTGCGGAATAATATTTTTTGACGGCGTGACGGAACTCATGGATGCACTGAAGTCTGTATCTTCACGCGGAACGGTTGTTTGCTCTTCGTATAGTTACGGAAGAAATTTCTGCTTCCCGGACGGTATGGAAAAGCTTATCTGCGGTTTGAATTTCAGAAATGAAGCAGATAATTGCCCGAAACAGTCAGAGCGTCGAAAAGGATTTAAAGACAAAAGCTCTGTCTGTAAAGAAGAGTGTCGCTACATTGCGTCGCTTGCTGATATTTACCAAAAAATTAACATTTAAAACGCTTTGAAATTTTCTCTGTTTTGTCTCCTCTTTTTGGTAGGGTCGCCGTGTAAAAGCGGCGACTCTGCTTTTTAAAAAACTGCAGTGACTACAGAATATTTTCAATAGTAATTCCGATGGACTTTTTCAGGTCATTCACCTGATTGATAGTCCGGATCAAGACAGTATACAGACTTTCCGATTTTCCTGTGTCTGAGAGTTTTTCTATGCTCTCAATGTTGTCCTCAAGCTCAACAACGGTTTTGTGATTCAGAAAAATGTATAAAATTTTTCGTGAATCCTGCCATTCTTCTTTCAGCTTTTTAAACTCTTGGTATGGCAGATGATCATTGCTCATAGCTTCGTAGGCGCTGTTTGCGATAATTGACAGATTGGAAAGCTTTCTGTTTGTTATAAAACTTCCCATAATTGTGTGGGTCAACAGCAGTATCAGAATGACCATTCCGATTGTTATGCGCTTTCTCATTTACTTCTCCTTGATTATTAGTGTTACGGGACCGTTTTTGTCTGCGGTCAGAAGAAGCACGTTCTCCTGGCTGATGTTGCTTTGCTTCAATATTTTGTCAATCTTTTTGTCATTCATATTGCACGACGGATAATTCTCGGCTTGTCTTTTTCCGTCGCATATTATAGGACAGACAATGCCGTAATCATCGGGAATGCTGTTCATCTGTGAGTTGGTGGGGTTTCTGAATTCAGGCTTCAGTTGCAGACTTATTTTACCGCTGGTTTCAAGAATCGCATATTGCACTTCGTTTAAATCAAAACAGTTTTTCTCGCGCAAAGCTTCAAGCAGGTCATCAAGCGTCAGACGGAGTTTTTTCATATCGTCCTGCTTGAGTGTTCCGTTATCTATGACTTTTATCGGATTTCCGTGTAAAAGCTTTTTGATTCTTTCTGACTTCATACAGGCTACCGAGCTTAAGATTTCAAACAATACAAGAAGCAATGCGGCTGCTATTGAATCAAGAAGGGGCATCTCGTTGTTCTCAATTGCCATAGAGATTATTTCGGACAACAGCAGAGCTGTGACAAGCTCGGTAGTCTGCAATTCTCCCACCTGTCTGCGTCCCATTATCCGAATGCTTATCGTTACCAGAAGATACATTATTGTGACTCTTATCAGTGTTATTCCCAAAGCGCTTCACCTCTTACTTTTTAATATTATCCCATCATTATTGTCAAATATTTTGTTGATGTGAATTTTTGCGGTAAACAGAGTGAAAAGAATGTGAAGATGTGATTCGTGATTTTTTTACGATACAAACCCACACACTTTAAGTATTATTAAAATAAAAATCTCCTATGGCGAGTTTATGAAACTGCCGTAGGAGATCTTAATATATATTGCTTTTTGAGGGATTGACCGTTTATCGGTTTTCGCTTTTTACAAGCTCATTCAAAACGGAAACAGTTGTTGATCCTGCTGTACTTCCCGGCGAAAGCATCTCTTCATAATGTCTGTGATAGGGACCGAAGAGTTTGTCAGCACCGTCAATATCCCAGATTGAATCCGCGATAAAGTGTGCAAAGTCATTATCCGGCAGGATGTATCCTACCGCATCGTTGCAAAGACCCATTACAAGAACGGTTTTGCCCTCGGGAACGAGTGTTGCCGTAGCCTCATAAGTCCATTCCGTACCGTGGAATGAGTCATCTGCAGAAACTGTATTGCCGTAAATGAGCTGTGGTACAATTTCTCCCGGGGCGGTAAGCAGAACGATATCCTTTCCGATCTCTATGTAACCTGCTTCCGTAACGATTGAATAACCTGTTTTGCTTGAAGAATCCTTAACCGTTGTTGTGCCGATAAAACCTTCCGTTGCACCGTAACTGAAAAGTCCTGTTTCAAGACTGATCACATATTCCGTCATTCTGACATTAAGTATGGGTTCGACTTCCTTTGCATTATCGAGAGCGTCAAGAATAAGTCTTGCGTATTCATAGCCGTAGATGATGGCTGTTTTATAATCCTCTGCAACGGGATCATCAGATATTCTTTTATCCGATTCACCGACCGTTGATGCAGGAACCTCTGCCCACTTGTTGACGGAAACAGGTGCCTGAGCCCCTTGAATGAACATAAAATTCATACCTGCCTCATTGATTTTTTCTTCCATAAACGCAGGAAAGTCGGCAGAAAGAAGATTTGTAGTTTCATCTACTATAGTCGGATGCGCGCCGATATTCGCAAAAATCGTTGCAGGAGAGGTGTCATCGTCGGGAACAAACCTGAAACAGGCAAAAGAATGCTGATAACCTTCCGTAAAATAACGTTTGTTGATGATATACGGATATTCGTCTTCGAGATACAGACCGCGTTCTTCGTCCTTGCACATACCTGCCGTTTCAAAGTAATATAGCGAGCCGCTTTCGGTGTTTGTATATGCTTCAATAATTGCATCTGACGTACGGTCAATCAGAACTTCAAGGAATTCAGAGTCTATTGATCTGTCAGCTCCTGTGAAGAAACTGAGAAAAATTTTAGGCAACAGGTCAAGACTGATACCTTGCGTGTCGATAACCGTATGACAATGAGTTGCATTGATGTTGATTGCGTTAATGTCATCGGAAATTCCTTTTTCTTTGAGCTTTTGTCTGACGCGGTTTCTGACAGCGCGTACATCGCCGTTTGATACTCCGATGCCGTCAATCGAAGCAAAAATTGTTGTGCCTCTGCCGGAGCCGTCGTTAAGTGCGATTGCGACTGCCTTCTGATCATCAAAAACGCCGTCTACTTTTTGGGTGAAGTATCCGCCCGTGTAGTATTTTTTGCTTCCGTCAATAAGGTTGTCGGGGACGATACTTTTTCTGCCGAAGCCGAGAGACCATCCTGATGAGTCAACGGCATTATCAATGAAGTCTTTGGTTCCTTCATAAAAATCTTCATTCTTTGTCGAAAAGTACTCCTCGACCGTCGGATAATCGGGAGTGGGGGTTAAAAGTCCTAAAAATCTGATTGCACCATCAATGATGCCGCCAAGCACATTTGTGACGGTATGAATGGGATTTGACCTGCTTTCGGCATGAGCTGATGTTGAAGCGGCGGAAAAGACAAGTGTAAAAACAAGCAGAAAAGCGATAAAAGAACGGGATTGTTTTTTCATTTTTTACAGCTCCTTAATGTTTTATATCAGTTTTTCTGTGAGAAGTGACTTGTGATATAGTTGATTCGCAGAATCTGAAGGCTTTTGTGAAAATGCGATTAAAATGTTTATCAATTGCTTATAAAACTGTATATCTTTACTATACACTTATTTTAAAATTTTTCAAGTAATTTCTTGATTTTTTTGGTTATTTATGCTAATCTCTTTCTATAGACCGGATTGAGGGTGGTGAGTATTAATGGTATCTATCAGAAAATATGAGGAAAAAGATCGTGACGATGTACACTTTATTTGTCACAACAGCGACGGCCCTGAGGAGGTTCCGGATTTTCTGACGGGACAGTTTTATCACAACACCTTCTGCAATTATTATATTGATCACGAGGCTGAAAACTGTTTTGTCCTTGATGATGACGGCAAAGCTGTGGGATACATAATCTGTGCTGAAAACTTTGACAGATTCAAGGCGATTTTTGACAGGGACTATCTTCCTCTTTCGGACAGCTTCGGCGAGGACAGATATGACTGGGCATCAACTGCTTACAATGCTCAGGAAAGATTCAAGGAAGAGTATCCTGCTCATTTCCATATTGATATTCTGCCTGAATATCAGAGAATGGGTATGGGCGGCAGACTTATTGACACACTTTGTGATCATCTTGCCGAAAAGGGCGTTTGCGGAGTATGTCTTACCTGCGGACCGAGAAATGAAAAAGCAGTAAGTTTTTATAAAAAATACGGCTTTACGCTTTTGTCAATCGACTATGACGATGCTTGTTTTGGTAAAAAAATTATTGATGAACAGGAGAATTAATTATGGCTTCACCGATTTTGGTTGAACAACTTTATCAGGGACTTCCTGATGAAACAAAAGAGTTTTTAAATATTGCAATCGAAAAAGTTATTGAAGTAAAAAAACGTGGCGGAAAGGTTGCGGCAGTTATAGGCAGCGGTCCCAATCTTCATGAGGGAGTTACGACACTTATCGCATCCCTCATCCACGCAGGCCTCATTGACGGTGTAACGACAAGCTCTGCCGTTATTTCCCATGAAATGGGCGGCACTCTTGACAGAGTAAAGCGTTTTGACGCAGATGTTCTCGGCGATAAATGCCCCGAAAATATCCGTTGCCGCGGCAATATTTATGAGCTTACACAGCTTGATGAATCCGAATGGGCACGAATCCGTTCGGAGATTACTCTTGACGAAGAGCTCGTTTCCATGTGTGAAAAGGCAGACGGAAAGGTTATCATCAAAGCGGCGGGCAATATGGCTTATCCCGTAGGCTATTTCAATGAAACGGTTTCGACCGAGGTTATGGTTGCGGCACAGACGCTCGGAGAAAGCTTTGAGTACGTTGCAGGTCTCGGTGCCGATCCCAACACGATGATCGGTGCAGGCGCAATCAAAGGCGTACCTGTTCTTGTAAGTGTACCTCAGCTTATCGGCGGAGGTCAGGTTGGCCTTTGTATCTCTGACAGTATTCCTGTCAGCAACCGTTGTAAGCGTATTGCAAAAATGCTTTCGGATGCCGATGTTATCATCGAATCCGCAGTTGCTCTCACACAGGAAATCCATGACGGTCCGTTTGAAACATACACGGGTCATGGCATCTGGGCAGCAACGAACGGAATGCCCACATACAGTCTCAAGGACAAAACTCTCATCCGTTTTGATCTTGACGAAAACCTCAAACGTTCATGGGATCTCAACAAGAACAGTGAGCTTATTCAGAAAGCAATCAACGAGGGATTGCCGAAGACAAAGCTTACAAAGATACCTTTCCGTATGGAGATGTCGGCATTCACCCGACTTGAAAACAGTATTCCCGTTATCGGTGATATCGGCGAATTGTGGCCGATTTTTGCTGACCGTGTCTGCAAAGAACTCGGCATAGAGCTTGACTTTTCCTCTGCACCCCAGAATACGGAAGAGGGCAAGGCGATGCGTGAGCGTATCTGTGACGAGATTAAACCGTTCTCTCTTAACAAGATGCGTAAAGCAATAAGTGAAAAATATACTTTCTGATTATGTAATAAAGGAGATTAATATAATGGCAAAAGTATTAGGTGTTATTCCTGCCCGTTACGGTTCTTCTCGTCTTCCCGGCAAGCCTCTTAAAGATATATGCGGTAAGCCTATGATTCAGCACGTTTATGAAAACGCAAGCAAGTCCAAGGTGCTCGATAAGGTTGTTGTTGCAACGGACGATGATCGTGTTTACAATGCAGTTATCGCTTTCGGCGGTGAAGCTGTCATGACAAGCGTTAACCATCCCACAGGCTCTGACAGAGTTGCAGAGGCTGCAAGCCACTATGCCGACTGCGACTATGTTATCAATATTCAGGGTGACGAGCCGCTTGTTCCTCCCGAAATCATCGACGATATCGGTTTTGCACTCATCAACAGCCCCGAATGTGTTATGGCAACAGGCAGTGTGCCGATTGACGGTGAAGATTATATCAAGAACAACACGGTTGTTAAGGTTGTTACCGATGTTAACGGCAACGCAATTTATTTCTCACGTTCACCCATTCCGTATCCCCGCAATGCCGAGTATGCGAAGTATTATGAACACGTAGGAATTTATGCTTATACACACGAGTTCCTCGATACATATACAAAGCTTGCTCCTACACCTCTTTCTCAGTCGGAATCGCTTGAACAGCTCAAGGTTCTGGAGCACGGATACAAGATTAAAATTGTTCCGGCACCTGCACAGTATGAGGCCGTCAGCGTAGATACAGAGGAGGACCTTCAGGAGGTTATCCGTATCTATAAGGAGCGTCACGGCTGCTGATTAATTATCTCGTTTCCCGAATGAAATAAATGCTTAACTCGGGAAATTTATTGTTGAAAATTAGCTACAGAAAGGAATACGTTGATTAAATGATTAAGGCAGAGCTTTTATATCAGGAATATCTTAACACCGAAGGAATCAATGAAGAAACAGGTGAATGTCATGCGGCAACGGTTGCTGTCTGCAACGGCATTCCCACAGCTGCGTGGTTCGGCGGCATAAAAGAGAAGAATCCCAATGTCCGTATATGGTTTACCCGCCGTGACGGAGAATGGAGCGTTCCCGTACCCGTAACTCCCGATGACGGTGAGGCGGACTGGAATCCTGCTCTTTTTGCCGAAGACGGTGTTCTCACGCTTATTTACAAAAGCGGAATCGATGAGAGACATTGGTACTCAATGAAAATGGTTTCATCTGACACAGGTGCAACGTGGTCAACACCGACTGAGCTTGTCCCCGGTGATATCGGCGGCAGAGGACCTGTCAAGAATCAGATGATAAGACTTTCAAACGGAGCACTTCTTGCTCCCGGTTCAACCGAGGATATAGGTGACCGTTGGGAATCCTGGACAGACTACAGCGAAGATAACGGTGAAACATGGAAGCTTTCCGCTCCCGTTGCATTTGAGCTGCCGGACGGTACAATATGTAACCGTAAAGAAGAGCTGCCCAAGGATGCCGAGGGTCTGATTCAGCCTGCAATATGGGAGGATCAGGCACACAACGGCAAAGTCTATATGCTTGCCCGCACAAATATTAATTGGATTTATCGCAGCGAGTCGGAAGATTTCGGACGCACATGGTCTGTAGCACGTCCCACGGATATGCCCAACAATAACAGCGGTATCGGTACAGCGATAACCGATTGCGGTGTTCTGGGTCTTATCTGTAATCCTGTAGGCGAGAACTGGGGAGATCGTACACCTCTTTGTCTTTTCCTTTCAGATGATAACGGCGCTACTTATCCTGTCCGTATCGATCTTGAAACAGAGCCCGGAGTTGAGTTTTCGTATCCTTCAATTGTTGCAGAGGGCAATACTCTTCATATGGTATATACCTGTGGTCGTAAAAAGATCGGTTACGCTGTTGTCCGTGTAGAAAAAACCTAAATAACAGGAGGGGTTCTGCATATGGAAACTCAAAATATTTTTGCATTTCTGGCAATCAGTATGATTACCATGTGCTTCGGATGGGGTATACGCGGTTCGGCAATCGGCGGCGAAAAAGGTGCTATGCTGCCCGGAGCATTTATGGGTATTCTTTGTGTCTGGTATACAGGCTCCGACCTTCTGATGGATAACGTGTTTCTGTTTGCGGCGGCGTGTGCGCTCGGCTATTTTTACGGAGGCATGGAGCCATACGGGTCTACAATGGGGCTTGTTCTTGACCATGACAAACCACGCTACAGTCCTCCTCTCGGATATCTTGCACTTGCTTTCAAGGGCTCAATCTGGAGTGGTCTCGGTTCGGCGTTTCTCGGTATGAGCTTCTCAGCCATGAGCGGTGTTGTTTATAAGTGGTATGATTTTGTAATCTTCTTTGCGCTTGTTCCTTTTGTTCAGGAGATAGGTTACAGAATATTTAATACGCCCTATGACCCCGATCACGGAAAAATGCCCAAGGTTTGTTTCTCGAAAGACAGTCGTGAGGAATGGGGACGTAATATTGTAATAGTTGCCGGTGTGCTTATTATGGCAGCGGTAAGAAGAGATATTTTTACAATTATTATGTGGATCGGCGGCGCACTTGCAGGATCGATCGGCTGGGTTGTTGCAATCACTTTCTACGATAAGCAGATACATCCGCTTAAGAACGGAAAGCGTCTTTTCGGCAGACTTGACGAGCTCAATGTTATAGACGGATGGAAAATAATGGAGTTTACTCAGGGTTGTTTCAACGGACTCGGTATCGCAGGTGCCTTTGTTCTCGGATGGCCTCTTGCTGCAAATAATCTTCAACAGGCAGAAGCCGCAGGCAAGCTTTGGTATATGCTTCCCGAAAAAGTTGACATCACTCTTTCGTGGGTATTCTGCGCATTGATAATTCTCACGATTTTCCTTTTCATTATTCCTTACCGCAGAAACGGCAACAAAATCACCCGTGCATTCGGCGAGGTTGATATGAACATCGTTGAGGTGCTGGAGCGTCCCTGCTATATGGTAGGTCCGCTTGCGCTCGTTATGCTCGGTTCAACAACAATGGCATCGATCATCTGTTGCTTTACAATGTATTATGTCATTGCACAGCATGACGGACTTGAACGTTATTGGGACTATAAGGGTGTCAAATTTATACGTGCATTCCTTATAATTCTTGGTGCTGTTATACTTGTCGGACAGGTGTTGAGAGGCTATACTCTTTGGGAAACGTGGATTTTCTACTGTGTAGGATATGTTCTTTTCGATCTGGTCTTTTTCTACCGACCCAAGAGAGTTATCGAAAACCGCAAAAAGTCAAAATCTTTCAAGGACTTCCTTGTTTCCTTTGAAGGAGATATAACCGTTCTTCCTTTCTTCCATATTCTGATGGCAGGATTGCTTGTGTTCGGTTACTTTAATTTTCGCTGATTAGCAAAAGGCAAAAGAGAGGATTCTTACGGCGTAGCTGTAAGAATCCTCTCTGCTTGTCGAAAAAGTATTTTTCGGCAAGCAGACAGACTTCGGGAAAGGTGATGAGATGGCGTGTTCTTTGCCCCGAAGCTGTACAAAGGTACTGCGAGAGGGCAAAAACACGTCAAACGCACATAAAAGTTTCGGAGCTTCACCGCTATTTATAAAAGATTCCTCGCTATGCTCGGAATGACCCGATTGGTTAGTTGTTTGCCGAAGGCTCTTTGTAATAATGTGCGTGTTCTCGGTACCTTTATCGACAGTCTGAAAGAGGATTCTTACAGCGTAGCTGTAAGAATCCTCTTGGTTATTATTGTGTTAAAATCGCTTCACAGCCTGCAGACAGCTGCAGAGTGAAGAACTTGCCGTCAAACGTGAAATCACATCCGTTACAGGTGACTTTTTCGGGATTTCGGAAAGGAACCTGTACTTTGCACACAGAACCGTTAAGACTCTTGATTTTGACGGATTTTACCGCAGAATCCTTGTATTCTGCACTGATTCTGAAAGCGCCGACACCTGCAAGATCTTTAAAGCATATGTCACTCCATTCTTTAGGAACGGCAGGGAAAATACGCAAAATGCCGTCATAAGTTGCGAGCAACATATCAAGGAGTGAATTCATTGCGGCAATCGGAGTTTCTAAAACTGCACCGCCATCCTCCTTATACATTGTGCTTGGAGAAACAAAACCTTTATTCCAAAGATCAGACAGATAATGCAATGCCTTTTCGCCGTCACCGAGCATTGCATACATTGCACAGGCACCCGTCTGTGAATAACCCTGCAAAGCCTCAGGCATACTGTGCCAATGCTCAACCGAACGTCTGATTTTGTCCGAATCCTCGGGATTGTCAATGTCAAGCAGATGCAAAGGATAAGCCATCAGAAGATGCGAGTAATGTCGGTGAGACTTGTCCATACGCTGATTTGCGTTGATCATAAAGCCTTCATCGCCGTATTCGGGATAGGGCGTAAGACGAGAGAGAATATCATCCCATAATGCTTCTTTTTCGTCAGAAATACCGAGAATCCGAACACAGTCCTTAAGAGCAAGGCAGGAGAATCTGATCAAGGCCAGGTCATAGTTGCAGTCAGGGCCGACTACTCCGTATTCGGGTGAAGCGGTAGGCATAAGGTGCAAAACGTTGTTTTCATCGGGGATCAGGAAGTTGTTGTAATAGTTGAGGCAACGCTTTAAAAGGGGGTAGACGGTGTCCTTGATCAAATTGATATCAAGCGTATATTTGTATTGCAGATAGATGTCATAAAGCGTCCAGGGCAGATTTCCGAGTTCTACGTAGCCTTTGGTATCTCTGCCGGGAACTGCAACGGGAGCAGAGAGATCGGCAGTTGTATTTGAGCCGATTCCGATACAGTCGTCACGGTACTGCTCATCAACATTACTGACAAGAATGTCATATTCCTTCATCAATGTGTTAGGGAGAGATGAAGCCATATCGAAAAGACACGGTGCATACATAGCGGCATATGTCAGCTGTGTATTCAGATTCCAGAATGCGGCAGGCCAGGATGTTGTTGTAAGCCACGGACCGACAGTATCAATTATGCGACCGTTTTCGCGCGTTGCAGAAGCGATTTTATAAAGCTGGGCATAATAAAAGCTTTCATAGCGCTTGTCGTTCATTGACAGGAATGTACGACCGAAATAGCTGTTCCACCACTCTTTGTGGCAGGAACGGAATTTACATTCATTTTTTATTGCGTCAAGAATGATTGACTTTGATTCGCTGATTAATGTATCTGTATTATCGTTTTGCTGTACGGTCCAGATCAGCTTGCCGTCATTTATGCTGTATGCCACAGAATAAGCTCCAACGGTGAATTTCGGTTGAACAAAGATTTCGCACTCGTCGTGTACGGTGTATGGGGCTTTCGGCTCGGGATAATTGTGATTAAATCTGTTCATATCGTTTATGTTGCGCATTTTTGTCTGGCGCGGACTTTCCGCCTTTTCCGCAACATAAGTGACAGCTATATCCGCTTCGCCGTCAAAGCCGTTAAAACGGAAGCAACCAAAATCTTTAGTCGATGCGACATAGCCGACATATTCGATTCTGCCGCAGTCGGTAGTTATTGTACCTGTGGCTTCGGCATCGAAAAGAGAGAGCTTCTGTCGGGACGAAACAATTTTACCTTTAGTCTGCAGCTCAAAATAACCGACAGGCAGGCGGGGAGTCTGAAACATCTTTCCGTTGACGGTCAGGTCTTTCGGACGGTTATCATAAACACCGGTATGTCCGAGTCTTATGATAAAGCTTTCTCCGTTAAGGTGATACGGCAGTGCACCGAGAGTGCCGTTGCCTAAAAAAGCACAGTTGTCCCACTCGTCAGGCATATCAAAATCTATATCCTGATTGCGTACGTGAAGCTCGTATTCCATATTGAAACTCCTTTTATGATTTTTTGAGGAGGATGCGGAAAGAGTATTTATCGGGTCTCATCTTATACGGTTCGTGAAGATATGCACAGCCGGGCATATCACCGCCGACACCTCTCTGGCAACAGTCGAGATTGAGTGTCAGGAAATCATCCTGTTCAAGCTTGTGTATGTGAGTTGTCTTATGAAGCTTGTTGACGGAATAAGGAGAGACGGAGAAATCAAATTTGCCGTCTGCGAAAATGCTGAAGCCTTTGCCGTTATTGTCGGTAAGTGTGAGAGATCGTACATCGGTACGGTTGCCGTTTTCCTGCGGTCTTACGTACATATGCGGCAGGTTTTTTACTTCGGCAGAATGAATCGAGATCTTCTGACCTGTTTTTCTGTCACAGTATGCTTCGTGAGGACCTCTGCCGTACCAAGAGGCGTTTTCAAATCGCTTGTCTATTCCGAGGCTCAGACCAAAACGGAGCATCGGCAAAAGTTTACCGGCACCGTCGGTTTTAATCATAACCTCACCGTTACCAAAGACGGTAAACTTTACTTTGACACCGCTTGTCAGAGGTGCTTTCCACTTGACCTTAATTTCAGCCTTGTTATCGGAATTCTTGATGCTGAAAGAAGAAACGTGAAGCTTTTTGGTAACACGGTTCCAGAGATTCAGAGGATGAACAAAAGAAAGCATCGGCGCAAAATTGATATAACCGAAGTCATTATCGGTCAATGCTCTGAAAAAGTTCGGCTTCAATAAATCGCCGCTTAAGATATTTCCGTCACCGAAATCAAGACGTGTAAGGCGATTCTTTTCAAAAATCAAAGTTGTACCGGAAGCGTTTACGGTAATTGTTTTGTTATTCTTTTTGACATTGACACTGTCGGAGGCGACAGGCACACGGAATATGTCTTCTTTCAGCGTGAACTGTGAAAAGCTGATTTCGTCACCCTTTTTGTGCCATGAACCGTCATACTTGTGACGGTAAGAAAGC
The DNA here is from genome assembly GCA_017397655.1 of Clostridia bacterium. Classification (GTDB taxonomy): domain Bacteria; phylum Bacillota; class Clostridia; order Oscillospirales; family Acutalibacteraceae; genus UBA1425. The sequence continues at coordinate 42,484 of JAFQIG010000046.1, forward strand.
GTAAGAAGATACTCACCGTCTGCAAAATTCTCTGTGTCGTAAGGGATGGAGAGAACTTCTCCTGACTGCGGCGGTGTTGAGAGGTTATCGAAAACTCCGCTTTTTACAGTCTGACCGTTACGTGTAACAGACCAATTGACTGTTATATAATCAAGTGAAACAAAATAATTCTTGTTTCTGATTACGACAAGACCGTCGTTCATTTCTGCACAGATGTTTGAGTAAACCTGCTTTACTTCATAGTAAGCGGGATGAGGTGTTCTGTCGGAGGCTATTATTCCGTTGTTACAGAAATAATAGCTTGATGCACCCTCATCAAAGTCGCCGCCGTAGTGGTATACGGGCTGACCGTTTTCGTACTTGCGGATGGACTGATCAACAAAGTCCCAGATGAAACCGCCGCACATATGATCGTATTTTTCAAAGTCGTCAACATATTCCTTGAGATTGCCGAGACTGTTTTCCATACAATGTGCGTATTCACAATATATGACGGGCTTGTGCTTGTAAACGCTTGCAGGAACGGGCTTGTTATCGGCAGCAAGGACGTTTGCAACATTGTCAAACAGAGTTGTCTTGATTGTCTGTTGTTCACAGAGAGCTTTGACGATGTTTTCTGTCGGATACATTCTGCTGATGAAATCAGATTTTTTAAAGTCAGCATCGCCCTCGTAATGAATGGGATAAAGATCGCAATAATGAAGCATAGCATTTTTCATACGAAGAAAGTTGGAGCCGTCGCCTGCTTCGTTACCGAGCGACCAGAAGCATATACACGCATGGCTGCGGTCACGCAGAACAAGTCTTACCGCTCTGTCGATAACGGCATCCTTCCATAAGCGGTTGTTGCCGGGAACGTTCTTTCTTCTTACACCGTGAGATTCAACGTCACATTCGTCCATAACATAAAATCCCATTTCATCACAGAGCTCATAAAAATAAGGGTCATCGGGATAGTGGCTTGTACGGATGGCATTGATGTTTGCCTGTTTCATCAACGTCAGGTCTTTTCTGAAAGTCTCATGAGAGATGTTCCATCCGTTATCCGGGTCAAAGTCGTGACGGTTGACGCCCTTGATAATGACGTTTTTGCCGTTGATCTTGAAGACGTTTCCGTCAATACTGACTGTTTTGAAGCCGATGCGTATGCGCTTTTTGACAAGGAACCGGCCGTCAAGATACAAGGTCACCGTAAGGTTATAAAGGTTCGGTGTTTCAGCAGACCAAGCACGGACATTCTCAACAATGTGCTCGGTGTTTATTGTATATCTGCCGAATATCTCAAAGCTTTCGGAATAAATCTCGGTACCGTCGATGTCAACGTCACAGGTGACAAGGCTTCTGACGGGGCGGGCGTTTATGAGTGTGACATCAAGATTCAGAATACCGTTTGTGAACGTTTCGTCAAGCGTTGCACGGGCATAAATATCGTCGATTCTGACGATAGGTTCGGCATAAAGATATACTTCACGGTAGATGCCCGACATATTCCACATATCCTGGTTTTCAAGGTAAGTGGCATCGCTGTAACGGAAAACTCTGACGGTGATAAGGTTATCGCCGATACGCAGAAGATCTGTAATATCAAACTCGGCAGGAGTCATCGAGCCTTGCGAATATCCGATGTAGCTGCCGTTTATGTAAAGGTAAAATGCACTTTTGACTGCACCGAAATGCAGAATGATTTTTCTGCCGAGCCAGGTTTCGGGGACACTGAAGGTCCGACGATAAATACCGACCTCGTTAAGCGAGTGGCTGACAGAAGGAATCTTTCTTTTTGATTTAGAGACACCCTCGGGCATAAAGGAACAAAGGTAAATCGGCTTACCGTAACCTTTTAGCTGCCATACGGACGGCACATCAATTGTATCCCATGAAGAATCGTCAAAATCTTCATAATAGAAGCCGTTGACGGGGATATCCGCATCCTTGTGCCAATGAAATTTCCACTTTCCGTTCAGCGTCATTTTGTAGGGAGAGGTGTCAAAAGAGAATTCGTCAGTCTCTCCGAAAGGAAGAGCGAGATTGTGAGCTTCAAGCTTGTTTTGTTCATAGATGGTAGGATCTTCCCAGAAATGAAGCTTTGCCATAAAACTACTCCTCAAAAACAGATATATTTAATTATACAACAAAACAACATTAATATTAATTACCATTTGGAAACATAAAGAATTATTTAAAAATTTTTCAAAAAATTTAGTCGGTGATTGACAATGCAAAAATTATCATTTATAATAAAAAGATGTTGAAACCTTGTTTATACTTTAAGGAATAAAAATAAAAGGGAGTAGTAAAAATGGAAAAGAGTATTCAGAGCATCATGGACATGATCCGTGAAAATGACATCAAGATGGTTGACTTTAAGATGGTCGATATCAACGGTCAGTTCCGTCATGTTACAATTCCCGCAAAGGACTTTTCAGAAGAGACGATGAAGAACGGCGTCGGATTTGATGCATCGAACTACGGTTATGCAGTAGTCGAAAAGAGCGATATGGTATTCATTCCCGATCCGTCAACAGCTACGATTGATCCTTTCTGTGACATTCCTACTCTGTCTATGACAGGTAACGCAATGATTATCGACAATCCCGAAAACCGTCCTCTTGCACAGTATCCGAGAAACATCGTTCTTGCTGCTGAGAAGTATATGAAGGACAGCGGAATTGCTGACACAATGCTTATTCTGCCTGAGTTTGAGTTCTATCTTTTTGACCAGATCGGTTGGGAAGTAGCTCCTAACTCCATCGGTGTATCTCTTGATGCCGTTCAGGCTCATTGGAATACCGCTGTTGAAGGCATGGGTCGTGTTATCCCGAAGCAGAAGGCTTATCACATCGCAAAGCCTTATGATGTTTCTTATGAGTGCCGTAGTGAAATGTGCCTTCTTATGGAAGAGGCAGGTATCAAGATCAATTATCATCATCCCGAAGTAGGAGCTTCCGGTCAGTTTGAGATTGAGCCTCAGCTCGGTCAGATGTCAAAGATGGCTGATGCTACAATGATGATCAAATATATTATCCACAACACAGCCCTCAAGTACGGCAAGAGTGCAACATTTATGCCCAAGCCCGTAGCAGGCGAAGCAGGCAGCGGTATGCACGTTCATATGCTTCTTCTCAAAGACGGCGAACCCGTATTCTCCGATGATAACGGCTATTCACATCTCAGTGAAACAGCTCACTACTTTATGGGCGGACTTCTTAAGCACATCGCTTCTCTTTGTGCTTTGACAAATCCCAGCACAAACTCCTTCAAGAGACTTGTTCCCGGCTTCGAGGCTCCCGTAACGGTAGGCTATGCAACATCCAACCGTAGTGCGGTTATCAGAATTCCCGCATATGCAAAGTCACCCGATAAGAGACGTTTTGAGCTTCGTAATCCCGATGCTACATGTAATCCGTACTTCTGCTATGCAGCTATCCTTATGGCAGGTCTTGACGGAATCAAGAATAAGATTGATCCGCACAAGAACGGCTGGGGTCCCTATGACTTCAACCTTTACAAGCTTTCCGATGAAGAGAAGGCAAAGCTTACAGGTCTTCCCACATCTCTTGAAGAGGCTCTTGATGCACTTGAAGCAGATCATGATTACCTTACCGAAGGCGGAGTATTCCCCGAGATCCTTCTCAAGAACTTCATCGCTTCCAAGCGTGAAGAGTGCCGTCAGCTCGCAGCAATTCCTCATCCCGCAGAGTTTGATAAGTACTATAATCTTTAATATTTCATTGGCATACCTCCATACTGCAGCTACTGTAGTGTGGAGGTGCTTTTATGTGAGGGAAGATTCATTTTTATCAAAAAAACGGATTTGTTTTGGTTGAAGCGGCAGTATCGGATTTGTCGGAAAACAACGGTGTATCACAGCCATCGGGCAATCCGGGAGAAACTTTCCTGCGGAGTGATACACAGAACATAAAATAAAATCGGATCATCTGAAATAAAAAGATCGACTTGCAGCGAAAACTTTCCGTTACAAGTCGATTTTGTTTGTATACTTTTTGATAAGGCAATTCCATATGTCTGAAATACAATATTTCACGCACATTCGGACATTTTTCTCTTTGCCATACGTCAGTATGGCTACATCGAAGAAATGCCCGACTGCACGCAACCTATTGCATTTCAGATG
>JAFQIG010000047.1 GCA_017397655.1 Clostridia bacterium
GAATCTTCGGGTGCAGGCTACTGCACATTACAGAAAAGATCGACACAAAAGCAGGGCAACACGCAAACGGTATTTTCAAGCCTTTTGCTATGCTTGCGACCACCTTGCAGATACCTGTAATCTGCAAAAGGTGTCAAACATTACACCTACGCACTTCCGCAGAGTGGTGGAGTATTGGAAGTCGTACAAAGCACCGAGCACCATTCAAACCGAGCTTTCCGGTTTTCGCCATTACTGTGAGCTTGCAGGCTGCAAACACAAAATGCCTGAAAACAAGGAATTGAAGCTTCCGAAACGTGAACCCAAAAAGTACAACCGTGGATGGCTGCTCACTGAGTATCAGAAGGCAAGAGAACTTGCTGAGTTTATGAATCGCTTTGACGTGCGTGACGGATTGGATCTCGGATGGCACTTGGGACTTCGTATTATCGAAGCCTGTCAGCTCAAGTTGGGTGATGTGAAGAAGGCGCTTGGATGGGGCGGCCCCGACATTAAGGGTAAGGGCGGTCAGGTGCGTTTCGTGAAGATCGAGACCGAGGAACAGTTAGAATTGCTTAAACGCTTGTATCGTGAATCTAAGGCAAAAGGACTGACGGACGAAGATTTTATTATCAGCAAGACGATTTATAAAGGACCTTTGATGGAAAAGAAATCTATCGAAAACTGGATCTACAATCACCGCAAGGAATTTACAGATCCCGACCGTCAGAAGAAGGTCACTCCCGGCAAAAAGCCCCGTGTGAAAAATATCGTATTTCACGGATTGCGCCACTCGTACAATCAGAATCGTGAGAAGTTACTTGAAGGTGATCCGAGAAAACTTCAAAAGCTCAGTCAAGGATTGGGGCACCGCCGCTTAGCGGTGAACGATATTTATAGAGAATGAGGAGGAGATAAGTGGGCAAAGAGGCTAAGATTATTCTTAAATCCCACATACCTAAAGACGAAATTGAAGCATTAGCAAAATGCTTCCTGCCGGACATATTAGACTTCTTTGAATCCGAAGAAGGCAGAAAAGAGTTTGAACAGTGGAAAAGAGAACAGACCGAAAACGACATTTAACAAATAGGGCGGTACAAGCAATTTGTACCGCCTTAAATATATCATTGTAAATATATTCTATGTCCTATTTGTAGAAATCCTTCGGTTGAATTATCGGGATCAGCATCAACAATGGACGAAAGAACATCCTCATATTTGCACCAATCTTTATCACTCAAATAAAAACAATTATCTATATTTTGCCCTTCTGGTAGATTTATATAAGTGAACCGCTCAGAATTGATTGAATCAATTATATGCTTCCACACAAATTTTGTTTGAAGAGTAAAGAAGACTTCTCGTCCTTTCTGTGTAGCGAATACACAATAAACATCATCGTTTACTTGATGAGCGTGTATATTATTAATGTTTTTGCTTTCAATATATTCAAAAAAACTTTCCAGTTGTCCTTCAAAACAATAAAATACCCTCCTGCTTTGTGGAATAGGAAACTGTGTTGAAAACGCATGATGATCTTCTAAAAAACAAATTATTTCGCCGGGGAATTGATTAACATATTTAATTGCATCGTCCCGTTTTGTTGGAACTGCATAATGCCATTTAGTAAAAGAATGATGCAATATGAGTACATCTTTGTCCGATATGCCGACATTTGACATTTGTTTGTCGTGCAGTAACACCATTACAGTATGTACATAATTGTTTAGCAACGGTACTGTTCCTTCTGGTGGAAATTTTACGGAATAATTTAGTGCTCTTGGGACAAAACGTTGCTTGATTTTTTCAATATTTACTCCTTCCAAAGTGTCACACAAAACATCTTCTTCGCTGCGTAATTTAATTACATTATTGATCAAGTCATCAAAGTCTAGCGAAAAAGCCGCACACAAGCACTCACATAATCTAAAAACAGAATCTTTTACAACCTGATAATTGTTATTTATGTACTCAATTCCTGCCAACTCAATTATATTATCAATACTCAATGTGTCATTATGGTTAATCAATTGCACTGCAGCATTAACTAACTTTTTATATCTGTAATCTGCATTGTATTTAGATGGATTGTTCATTATAATTCTTCTAAATGACAAAGGATCTGTGTAACAAATATCTTCATTTTCAGTAATATTAAAGTTCAAAGAAATAGTTGCAAGTTCAATTAAAAGCAATTGATTATTAATCACATATTCAGGATAGCTAATTAATGCATCAAAACCATCCAAACAAAATTTTTTATAGTAATCAGAAGAACTCAAGCAAGATTTAAATTCATCGGCTTTAGAATCGTTTTTTGTCATTCTTTCATATATTGCCTGTACATACATAGCGGTCATTTCTTGAGTAACTATGCTTGACTGATGTAGTTCAAATAAAAAAGGTTTTAATTTAGATTCCCTAAGCTCGGATATTGCATTTAAAGCAATCATCAAATTGCCGCATATAGATCTTTGAGTTATTGAATAATGTGTTATCTCATGCAAGTATACATCAAATGCAGATGCTCCATTTTGAGTATCGACAAGCACACTATCTCCAAAAGTATATTTTCCCAAAATCATTTTTTACCTTCTAACTTTTTAAGTTCCTCTTCTAAAACGGGGTTTGTCCGTATTGTTTCATTATAAAAATGCTCACACCATGCACGGACCGACATTTTTGCAATCACACAAACAATAAGACTTACGATTAATGGAATCAATCTGTTATCCACACCTAAATGATTAAACACATCGGTTGCAATGTCATCTATAATAATAGCCCCTATAACAGTAATCGCTGTTTTATCCTCATAGTATTTCTTGTTTCCATTAAGAAATAAGTAAACCTGTAATCTGAAATAGTCGTACCAAGAAGCATTTTTATTACGATCTTGTAGTTCAATTAGTGGTCTATCATCACATAAATTGGATATAACAAAGTAACATAGACGTTCTATTTCTCTAATTGAAGCTTCATCGGTATAAAGTATATTTTTGAAGTCAGCTATAACATAGGGATTAACTTTATTTGTCTGTTCTAATAGTGTAATGGTGTCTTCAAAATATTTGATAGTACTCGATTCCATTTTATTTATCTCCTTTTATACGTTTTTATAATTATATCAAAAATAACGACTAAAAACAAGCAACATGCCTAAAATATAAACCATAGAAAAAGCTCAGCGACAAAAAACTTTATTCTGCCGCTGAGCCATGTCGCTATTTTTAACTCAAATAAATAACAAACCCGAACGTTTCACCAATCGGTAAAAGGTTCGGGTTTGAATGTTTTGGTGCGGATGACGGGACTTGAACCCACACAGTATTGCTACCACTAGAACCTGAATCTAGCGCGTCTGCCAATTCCGCCACATCCGCATATTAACTTGTTTTTGCTGTCCTTGTCAGCGTGCGCGTGACTCTTGCGGTGCCCAAAATTCGTTTGTTCAGCTTTCGCTTCACCGAATTTTGACCGCTGCGCCTTTGTCGCACTCCCTGTATCCGCCCCCGGCGGCGGTCGTGCTCAAAGCTGCCAATTCCGCCACATCCGCAATTTTTATTGCTTGCATATTATAACCTATGAATTCGGTTTTGTCAAGGATATACTTTAAAAATTCCTTTCATCACTCATAACCGCAAACGCACATCTGATTCCGTCAACTGCAGCGGACACTATTCCGCCTGCGTAGCCTGCTCCCTCACCGCACGGATACAATCCGCCGACATTCGTCTGATAGAATTCGTCACGAAGTATTCTGACGGGTGAAGAGCTTCTTGTTTCGGGAGACGTTAACACGGCATCATTCATTGCGAAGCCATCTATCATCTTATCCATTTTGACAAGAGCATCCGCTAAGGTATCCGTAACTTTTTTGGGAAGCACTTTTCTGATATCATTATAAACAACGCCTCTGGGACAGCTCGGATTGACTGCTCCGCCCTTGGTTGACGGAGTATCACGAAGAAAATCGCCGACAAGCTGGGACACACCTGCATAAGAACCGTCACCCATAGTGAAAGCCGTTCTCTCAATCTGTCTTTGCAATTCAAAGCCCGAAAGCACGTCCTCGCTCGGAAAATCCGACGGATCTATTCCGACAAGCAAAGCCGAATTTGAATTCTCCGCATCACGTGCCCACTCGCTCATACCGTTAACAACAACTCCGCCCTCTTCCGATGCTGCCGCAACAACGGTACCTCCCGGACACATACAGAAAGTATAAGCTCCTCTTCCGTGTTCGGGATGACACGCCATCTTATAATCAGCCGCACCGAGTGCAGGATGACCTGCAAATTTGCCGTACTGCGCCTTATCGATAAACTCTCTGGGATGCTCTATTCTTGCACCGACCGAAAACGGCTTTTGCATCATGGTGATGCCTTTTTTATAAAGCATTTCGATAGTATCTCTCGCCGAATGACCGATACACAAAAGAAGTGCATCTGTTTCGATATCGTGGAGGCTTCCGTTTTCGTCCTCGTACGTTACGCCGTGAACAGCTTTATTCGCAACAATCACATCGCAAAGACGGCAACCGAAACGAACCTCGCCTCCGAGGGAAATAATCTCTTTACGAAAAGCCTTGACAACCTCTCCGAGCTTATCCGTTCCGATATGCGGCTTTGATGACCAAAGAATCTCCTGCGGTGCGCCTTTATCTGCAAGCTCCAGAAACACCTTGCGGCAAAGCTTATCCTTGATGCCTGTTGTCAGCTTGCCGTCCGAAAACGTTCCTGCGCCGCCCTCACCGAACTGCACATTTGAATTTTCGCAAAGCTCGCCTGTTGCAAAAAAGCGATTCACATCACGGGTTCTTGTGTCAACATCGTGACCTCTTTCAAGCACTATCGGACGAAGCCCTGCACGTGCAAGCGTCAATGCCGCAAAAAATCCTGCAGGGCCGAAGCCTGCAACAATCGGGCGAAGCTCGCTCGTTCTTTTGTTCTCAGGCTCAGTATATTCAAACGGTTCGGCATACGAAACCTTTGTCGATCGTGCACGTGCGATAAGCTCGTCATCGTTATCCGTTTCGACCTCTATATTACAGACAAAAAATATATTGTCCTTTTTCCTCGAATCAACCGCTTTTTTTGTCAGGTGAACAGTCTTTATTCTCTTTTCATTGCAACGAAGCACACGAGCCGCCTCCGAAAGAAGCGTTGACTCGTCTGCATCAAGCGGTATTTTAATTTCGGTAATCCTTATCATAGTTTTGCTCTTTTCAAAATTTTTTGAGCAGCAGACTCGCCTGCCAATCTACCCGATGACCACGCAAATGCGAGATTGAAGCCTCCGCATCTGCCGTCAACATCCAGCAATTCGCCCGTAACAAAAAGTCCGGGGCAATTTTTAGCCTCAAGCATTCCCGTAAACTGAGAAAGCTCTGCGCCGCCTGCCGTAACCTGTGACTGATCAAAGCCGTTTTTGCCTGTAACCTTAATCTTTTTGCATTTCAATTCTTTCGCAATATTCTGCATCTGATCGTGCTTTAATCGTGAACATTGTATATTAAAATCTGAAAGTGTTCCTTTTAAAAGAGCCTGTGCAATACGGCTGTGAAGCACGCCTGTCAAAAGATATTCCGCACTGCTGTCACGATTCCTTTTTGCGTTGAGATACAGCATATCAAGGACTTCCTTTTCGCTGTAATCGGGCAAAAAGTCAATCTTTAACACACAGTCTTTCTCGGCATCACGGCTTATCTCCATAGCGGCGATTCCCGATATGCCGTAATCGGTAAAGAGGATCTCCCCCCTGCTTTCGGCAATGTCGGTACCGCCTCGGTCAAGCGTTATCCTTGCGTTTGATCGGAGACCCTTAAGACTCTTTACAAAGTCCTGTTGTGTCTTTATCTGAACGAGTGACGGTTTAAGCTCCGTTACCGTCAGACCGAGCTGTCTCAGCAGCTCGTATCCGCTTCCGTCCGATCCTTGTGACGGAGACGATTTACCTCCGCATGACAGCATCAGTACAGTTGATGAATATACGCCGTTGACCGTAAAGTAATTTTTGTTTTTTGTAACGGACTCTGCCCTTTGTGAACAGACAATCTCCACACCGAGTCTTTGAGCTTCAAAGCGCAATACATCCAGAACGGATGTTGCCGTACCGCTGTACGGATACACACGGCCTTCGCTGTCGGCGACAGTCAGAAGACCGAGTGATCTGAAAAAATCCATATTGTCGGTCGGAGATTTTTTCTGAAAAACCTTTTCAACAAACTCCGGTGCATTATAGTCTTGTGCAGAAGCGTGAAGATTTGAAAGATTACATCTGCCGTTACCCGTAGCCAGAATCTTTTTTCCCACACGGTCAAGCCTTTCGATGACTCCGACACGAAGCCTTTTGTCCTGTCTTGCCGCTTCGATTGCCGCCGCAAGACCTGATGCTCCTCCGCCTACTATTAAAACATCAAACTGTTTCATATTATTTTTGTTCTTCTTTATCAAGGTATTCAAAAAGCTTTTGTATCGTCTGCGGACTGATGACGTGTTCCATACGGCACGCATCTCTCTCTGCAATGATATCGTCAACTCCGAGTGTCTTTGTCAGAAACTGCTTTATAAGTCTGTGTCGTTGAAGCACCATTGCCGCATGGCTTTTTCCGTCTTCGGTAAGCCGTATTGTACCGTATGCTTCGTGCTCCAGAAGACCTGTTTCTTTAAGCGTAGAGACGGCACGGTTGACGCTCGGCTTTGATACCCCTAAAAAATCCGCTATATCCGTTACTCTCGTTCCACGATAGCTTTCCTGTAAAATATATATCGCCTCAAGATAATCTTCAAGCGAAGAAGAAATATTAGCTGTCACTATGAACTCCCCTTAAAGAGTAATTTTGTGGAAGGATTTTTTACCTTTTTTGATAATGATTGCACCGCTTTCAAGCTCTTCTTTAGAAATAAGCTTTGCAACCTCTGTTACCTTTTCATCGTTAAGTGTGAGTCCGCCCTGTTCGATAACTCTGCGGGCTTCTCCTCTTGATTTGGAAAGGCCTGTCTTGACCATAACTGCAGTAAGAAGTGCATTGCCGTTTTCAAAATCCTCGTCCGTGAGAACTGTTGTGGGCATATTCTCGTCATCAATACCGCCCGAGAAGAGAGCCTTTGCCGCCTGCTGAGCCTTATCTGCTTCATCATTGCCGTGGATAAGAGCAGTTACCTCATAAGCGAGCTTTTCTTTTGCCGCATTGATAGCGCTGCCCTCAAGTTTTGCATACTCATTAATCTCGTCAATCGGGATAAATGTAAGCATCTTCATACACTTGATAACATCGGCATCGTCAACATTTCTCCAGTACTGGTAGAACTCATAGGGAGATGTCTTTTCGGGATCAAGCCATACTGCGCCTTTTTCGGTCTTGCCCATCTTTTTGCCTTCGCTTGTAAGAAGGAGATTGAAGGTCATACCGTATGCTTCCTTACCGTCGCAACGGCGTACAAGCTCGACACCGCCGATGATGTTGCTCCACTGGTCATCGCCGCCAAGCTCCATAACGCAATCGTACTTGCGGTTAAGTACGAGGAAATCGTAGCTCTGCATAATCATATAGTTAAGCTCGAAGAAGGAAAGTCCTCTTTCAAGTCTCTGCTTGTAGCACTCTGCGGCAAGCATTCTGTTAACGGAGAAGTGTACACCGATCTCGCGAAGGAACTCAATGTAGTTGAGTCCCAAAAGCCAGTCGCCGTTATCAACCATAATAGCCTTGCCGTCGCTGAAGTCGATAAGCTTTGACATCTGCTTGCGGAAGCATTCGATATTATGCTGAATTGTCTCTTTTGTCAACATCTTTCTCATATCGGTCTTGCCCGAAGGATCGCCGATCATACCCGTACCGCCGCCGAAAAGTGCTATCGGAGTATGGCCTGCTCTTTGCATATGAGCCATAACCATAACCTGTACAAAGTGACCTACGTGCAGGCTGTCTGCCGTGGGGTCAAATCCGATGTAAAATTTGATGTTCTTTTTTGTCAACAGTTCCTCTACCTTTTCGGGATCTGTCATCTGTGCAACAAGACCTCTTGCCTGTAATTCTTCAAATACGTTCATTTTTATTTCATCCTTTCATTATTGCCTTTTTTATTACTTCTATCGCAAGCTCTGCGTCCTTTGCGAAGGTTTCATCCGTTGTTTCCGCTTCAATGGCGCACATATCGCAACCGCATTTTATAAGCGAAGATGTAAAGGGTGTCAGGTCGTAGCCATCGTCCTCTTTCGGAAAATATCTGCCGTAGCCGGGTACGGAAATATCCTGTGTCGATATGTGAGAATGAAGAACCTTGCCTCTATATTCGGATATTGATGTCAGTTCTTCACCCTCGTGATCCATATGGTAATTATCCGCAAGACACAGCACATTGTCAAGTCCCAATTCCTCTACGATCCGAACTCCCTCTTTGACGGCAGTGATCATATTGCAGAAAACTCCTGCAAGCGGCTCTATTAAAAGCCTTATCCCGTACTTTGCCAGCTCGGGTGCCGCAACTTTTCCGATAAAGTGTACGATATCCTCAAGGCACTCCTCCCTCGACAGCTCGTCGGGACATTTTCTTGCACTACCGCTGCCGAAAACTATTCTTTCGATACCAAGCCCGGAAGCTCTTTTTGCCGTCAGTCTGACATAATCTTCTATTACAGCATCATCTCTTTGAAGTCTGTTGATTTTAAGAGAACCGGGAAGATAACAATTTGCTGAAACAGCAGGCACCTTTAAGTTTTTGACTTTCTCTTTATACTCGTCATATTCAGTCTGCGTAAACTTTCCGAAATCCGCAACGCAAAGCTCGGCAAAATCATATCCGTATTCTTTAAGATATTCTGCCTTCCACAAAGAACTGCCTATACACACACCTATTTTCATTAACCGTTTCCTCCTCTTGCTTTCAGCAGTATTTCTTCTGCATTCTTAAGTTGAAGCTCCGTTATATCACTGCCTGCGTTGATTCTGGCAATCTCGTGCTTTCTGCCCTCAAAGTCAAGCTGTGTTACAGCTGTATATGTGTTGCCGTTTATGACGGATTTTTCGATAAGCAGATGCACATCCGCATATGCCGCTATCTGCGAAAGATGCGTTACGCATATAACCTGATGACTTTTTGACACCTCGGAAAGCTTCATACCTATCTTCTGCGCCGCTCTTCCGCTGACACCCGAATCGATCTCGTCAAAGATCAGAGTGGATACATCATCATTTTCGGAAAGAACGTTCTTGACAGCAAGCATAATTCTTGACAATTCACCGCCCGATGCAATCTTTATAATAGGCTTGGGCGTTTCGCCTGCGTTTGCCGATACCAGAAACTCCATCTTGTCAAAGCCTGTCTGTGAAAGCGGTGTTTCCGATGCCTCAACGGTAAAACGGACATTCGGCATATCAAGCGCCTTTAATTCTTCACATACCTTTTGTGAGAATACTTCGGATACTTTTATACGTCTTTCTCTAAGCTCTGTTGCCGTTGAGAGTGCAGCTTTTTTATATTCCTGAAGCTCTTGCAAAAGCTGTGCTTCTCTTTCCTCGCTGCTTGTAATTCTGTCTTTTTCTTCCTGTGCTTTTTGCAGGTATTCTATCATCTGCTCTTCCGTGTCGCCGTACTTTTTGGATAGACGGTACAACAGATCAAGTCTCTCCTGCGCTCTTTCCATCTCCTTGGGATCGGCATCAAGCGACTCTGCCTGTTCACGTATCTCAAAAGCATATTCACGCATTTCGATCGCCGCAGTATTGATAAGCTCGGTCAGCTCAGACAATCGCTCATTCGTATCGGAAACATCATCAAGGCATCCTGCCGCTGCCGACAAGAGTCCTGCCGCACCTACGCTCTCTTCATCACCGCTGAGTGCCGCATATGCGCCCTGTAACGAGTTCATAACATTTTCTATATTCCGATACAGCGAAAGCTTTTTGTTAAGCTCGTCTCTTTCACCGATTTTTATATCTGCCGCAGACAGCTCTTCAATCCGGTAATTGAGCATATCAAGCTTTTGCATTTTTTCCGCTTCGTCAGTCTGCAGCTCCTGCAGTTCACGCTTGATGGCATTGAGCTTTCGGAAAATTTCCGAATAACGCTCCAGCAAATCGCCGTTATCCGCCATAATATCAATGTATCGCAGGTGGTTGTCGGCATTAAAAAGTGCCTGACTGTCGTGCTGTCCGTGAATGTTGACAAGCAGGTTGCCGATGCTTTTGAGCATTGATACGGAAACAGGCTCACCGTTGACTCTGCACGTGCTTCTGCCGTCTGCACTTATGCGACGCTTTACAATAACCTCGGAATCACAATCGATATCATATTCTTTTAAAAGCTCTGTGACCCGATCGCCGCAATCCGTAAACACCGCCGTAACATTAGCTTCGCTTGCGCCGTTTCTGATAAGCTCCTTTGACGTTCTCTCACCGAGAATGGCGTTTATCGAGTCGATAATAATTGATTTACCTGCTCCTGTTTCACCCGTCAAAACGTTGAAGCCGTCCGACAGCGTGATTCGGGCATTCTCAATTATCGCAATATTTTCTATTTTCAGCTGAGCCAGCATAGTCACAGCTCCTTTGCCTTAATCTGAAAGTATTTCGCTGATTGTATCCTTCATCCGTGAAGCAAGCTCTTCCGTTCTGCACAAGGCAAAAACTGTATCATCGCCTGCAAGCGTACCGACAAGTCCGTCCCAATGCATCGAATCAAAAGCCGCACAAGCCGCCTGAGCCATTCCCGTGTAGCAATGGATGACAAGCGTGTTGCCTGCATAATCGGCACTTTTGACGGAATGCTCAAAAATAGACCTGAACTTGTCCCCGAGGTGATCCACGGAAGCCTTGTCCCCTACCGTATATCTGTACTGACCTGCGGCATTCATCGTTTTGACAACACGCAGCTCCTTGATATCTCTTGAAACCGTTGCCTGCGTTACCTCCATACCGCTTTCACGCAGTCGCAAAAGCAGATCCTCCTGTGTACCGATAACATTGTCGGATATAAGACGAAGTATCAGATCCTGTCTTTTTTTCTTCATATCGGCACCTCCTATTTCAATTTGTTCATCAGAACATCGGCAAATGTGTCTGATTTGATCCTTATAAAATAAGCGTATTTTTCCGCTTTAAAAATCCTGATCACGGCATTGTCGGGAATAATAAACGGTTCCCTGCCGTCACACGTGACAGAGGTTTCGCCGCTTGTTGTGCATGACAGCTCCAGCGTTGTCGAATCACCGAAAATCATCGGACGTGCAGTCAGCGAATGTGAGCATACAGGGGTCAGAAGTATGCTTTCGATAGACGGGTCAACAACGGGACCGCCTGCCGATAACGAATATGCCGTTGAGCCTGTCGGAGTAGCAACAATGATGCCGTCACCGAGGTATTCGCAAAACTTTCTGCCGTCTGCTTTTACTGCAACTCCCGTAAGCTTTGCCGCACCTGTTCTTGATATTACCGCATCGTTAAGACACAGATCCTCGCACAGCACCTGTCCGTCCCTTATTATCTGCATACAAAGCATCATTCTTTTGTCAACGCTGTACTCGCCGTCAATCAAAGAACGCAGAAGCGACAGCTCGTGCCTTTCGAGTCCTGCCAGAAAAGCCAGTCTGCCTGCGTTGACACCGAGCACGGGTTTGTCAAATCTGAGCGCTTTGTGTGCGGCACTTATGATACTGCCGTCACCGCCTATCGCAATGACCGTATCACAATCGTGAAGCATCTGCTCTTCATCACAACAGACTGCGCTCTTGCCTCTTATAACACCGAAAAGCTCGTTTGAAAGCATATATTCGATGCCGAGCGTGTCAAGCTCTTTGATCACATCCGCCGTAACGGATGCCGCATCCTCTCTTGTCATATTTGGAATGATGGCAATTCTCATATATGTCACCCTTTTCAGCTGTCCGACAGCTGTTCATGCGAAGCGGCAACAAGCGCCGATATGTCTGTATCAAGCTGTAACGCACCTGTTTCCTGCTTCTTTATGTACATTAAGTATTCTATATTTCCTTCGGGTCCCTTTATCGGAGAAAATGAAAGTCCGATAACCGCAAAGCCCGATTCGGCGGCAAAGGCTGTTATGTCACGAACAACATTTTCGTGTACCGATACATCACGTACAACACCTTTTTTGCCTACATTTTCTCTGCCTGCTTCAAACTGCGGTTTAATAAGGCAAACTGCCGTTGAGTCATCCTTGAGAAACTGTCTGAGTACAGGCAAAATTATCTTTAATGAAATGAAAGAAACATCCACGCTTGCAAAATCGACCGATTCGGGAATCTGCTCTTTAGTACAATGGCGGAAATTGGTTCTTTCAAGGTTTATTACTCTTTCGTCCGTGCGAAGCTTCCACGCCAGCTGTCCGTATCCGACATCGACTGCATAGACCTTGCAGGCACCGCTTTGCAGCATACAGTCGGTAAAGCCGCCTGTCGATGCCCCGACATCTATGCATACCGCCCCGTCAAGATTTATCGGGAACTCCTTCATCGCCTTCTGAAGCTTTAAACCGCCTCTGCTGACAAAGGGATTGATGTTTGCTCTGACCTCTATTTCATCGGTTTCCTTTACCGTTTGCCCTGCTTTAAGCGCCTTGCATCCGCCGACATAAACCTGTCCTGACATAATAAGCGCTCTGCCCTTTTCTCTTGATTCCACAAGACCTCTTTTAAAAAGCTCTGCATCAAGTCTGTTTTTTTCACTCATATATTTTACTCCGATATTTTCTTTATCATTGACTGTTTGTCAAGACCGTACCTTTGAAGCTGTGATGATACCGATGCCTGAGGTACAAAGCAATCAGGTATTGCCGTCAGGTCAAAAGCTCCGCCATAGCCCTTTTCCAAAAGCATTAATGCAAACTTCTCGCCTGCACCTGCGCTTCTGACACCCTCTTCAAAGAAATAAATCTTCTTTGCCGAAAAGACTTCTTCGACGGCTCTTTCATCTATCGGCTTTATTCTGCCGAGCTTTATCACCTTGGTTTTGATACCTTTTTCAAAGAGCTCTTTCGATGCGTTCAAAGCATACGAAGAGATCCTTCCGTAAGTAACTATTGCCATATCGGCATCTTTATCGCCGTATACATCGTATGCTCCGTACGAATGAACAAAGTCATCGGGATCCGACTCTTCCTTACCTCTCGGATAGCGCACCGCCGTCAGGCCTTCATCCTCATACAGCGCCTTTTTCATATATTCCTTAAGCTCTTCATAATTTGAAGGTGCATAAATCTTCACATCGGGTATGCTGTTAAGGAATGCAACATCATATATTCCCTGATGAGTCTCACCGTCCTCACCGACAAGTCCTGCCCTGTCGATAGCAAGAACAATGTTCTGCTTCTGAAGTGCTCCGTCATGAAAAATCTCGTCATACGCTCTTTGCAGAAATGTTGAATAAATCGCAACTACCGGCTTCATTCCCGACTTGGCAAGTCCCGATGCAAACGTTACTGCGTGCTCCTCTGCGATACCTACATCGAAGAAGCGTCTCGGATAACGCTCCTCAAAGCCTTTAAGTCCCGTACCGAGTGACATTGCTGCCGTAACGGCACAGATTGTTCTGTCAGAAAGTGCCGCCTTGCACATAAAGTCACCGAACTGCTCCGAAAAGCTCGTTCCCTTTGACAGCGGTTCTCCCGTGTCTATATCAAACCTTGATATTCCGTGAAATACGCTCGGCTGACGCTCTGCGTGATCGTATCCTTTACCCTTTGTTGTATGTACATGAAGAAGTACGGGTTTTCTGATAAGCTTTGCCGTTTCAAATGCACTTTTAAGCTGTGACAGATTATGACCGTCGAACGGTCCCATATATCTGAAGCCCATATCCTCAAAAAGCGTGCTTCCGTAAAGCTGATTTTTAAAGTCCGTTTTGACCTTAAGTATAAACCGTGCAAGCGGCTTGCCGATAAGCGGAATTTTATCAAGCACCGCTTCGGTCTTTGCCTTCATTTTGATGTATTCGGGCTTTGACCTGATAATGGTCATATACTTTGCAAATGCGCCTACGTTCTGAGAAATAGACATTTCATTTTCATTAAGAACAACGATCAGTCTGCTGTGTTCAACACGTCCTGCGTTGTTGAGTGCTTCGTAAACAAGCCCTCCCGTAAATGATCCGTCACCGATTACGGCAACCGTATAATTCTTTTCCTCATTTAAAAGATTTCCGCAGGCTACGCCGTAGGCACTTGATACAGAGGTTCCCGAATGACCGCTGTAAAAAATGTCGTGCTCGCTTTCTGTCGGACGTGAAAAGCCCGATATACCGCCCTCTGTACGAAGTGTTGCGAAACGGTCGTATCTGCCCGTCAGAAGCTTGTGGGCATAGCACTGGTGGCCAACGTCAAAGATTATGGTGTCCTCGGGAGAATTGAAAACTCTGTGAAGGGCGACCGTAGTATCGACCATTCCCAGATTTGATGCAAGATGGCCTCCGTTTTTTGAAACGGTATCTATTATTTTTTCGCGAAGCTCATCCCGGAGAAGATTTATCTCACTATCGTTAAGCTCTTTTATATCGCGAGGAGATTTTATATTTTCAAGCATATCAAAGCTCCTTTGCGGCATC
>JAFQIG010000048.1 GCA_017397655.1 Clostridia bacterium
ACTGTCGATAAAGGCACCGAGAACACGCACATTATTAAAAAAAGCAATCGGAATTTGTAAGAGGAAAACCGATCGTGTCATTCTGAGGCGAAGCCGAAGAATCTTTTGGTAATTATTTATGTGCGTTTGACGTGTTTTTGCTCACTCGCAGTACCTTTGTACAGCTTCGGGGCAAAGAACACGCCATCTCGTTACCTTTCTCGAAGTCTCCCTGCTTGCCGAAAAATACTTTTTCGACAAGCAGAACGGTGAGTATTCTTGCGAATACTCACCGTTTTTAAATATTAACTTTGTTCTGCAAAATAGTTTTTGACGGCAAAGTTGAATCCGTCAAGCAAAAACTGTCTTGCCTCTTTTGCCGGTGAAGTGAATGTAAAAAGATCAAATCCGTGGAAGCAGCCGTCAAACAGTCTGAAGCTTACTTCGACACCTGCAGATTTCAGATCATCGACATACTTTAATGTTTCGTCCAGAAACGGATCCACCGTGCCGATATAAGTCAGAGTCGGTGGCAGAGAGCCGTAATCGGTTTCACGAGAGGGTGAAGCGTATTTGGAAACGTTGTCGCTCTTGTAATCATCAGCGAGATAAAGTTTCCATGCGACTTCGTTTGATTTTGTATTCCAGATGGGAGCATCGTTATTCTTAGATGACTCGGTAATCATTCTGTCATCAAGCATGGGATATAAAGGCATCTGGAATGCAATGTTTACGTCTTTTGTATCACGTGCTTTCAGCGTAACGGCAGCACAAAGACCTCCGCCTGCGCTGTCACCGCCGACAAATATCTGATCGGATCTCATACCGTACAGACTGCCGTTTTCTTTAAGCCATAAAAGGGAAAGATAGCAGTCATCAAAAGCGGCAGGATACGGAGCGTCGGTAGAGTTTGTATAGTCAGGAGCGACAACAACACATCCCGATGACAGAACAAAGCTTTCGATGAAAGAAATATCCTGTTCGGGAATTCCGATTGCATATCCGCCACCGTGTATCCACAAAACGCCGGGAACGTTTTCAGCCTTTTCTTTTGGTGAGTATACACAGATACGAAGAAGTGATCCGTCAGGACGTTCAATCTGTTTTTCTTCGTAATTTATTTTTCGTGACAGCTTCAGACCTTCTCCGAAGTTATCAAGAAAAAAGTTGGCAACCGAAAAGATTTTTTCGGTAAAATGCGGCATAATGGTTCTTACGGCATTGCCTATAAATTGAAGCTCGGGATGAATATCCTCTGTTTTGACATTCCAATCTTTTGCAAAGGCTGATACAGTCGGAACAGAGATCAGAATGCAAATACAAAGAAGTACAGATAAAAATTTTTTCATATGGTTCACCTGTATTTCAGTATGTGTCGGGTCGCAGAAGCTTTTCCCTTTGCTTGTAGTCGGGCATAAACTTTCCTATGAAGTTATAGAACGATCGGCTGTGGTTATGATGCTTGATATGTGCCAGCTCATGAACGACAACATAGTCGATCGCTTCCTCGGGATAACGCATCAGAATGTATGAAAAGCAGATGGCATTTTTACCGCTGCAGCTTCCGAAGCGTGAATGTGCCGAGGTTATTTTTACGCTTGACGGCTTCACTCCCATAATACGGGAATAGTATTCAACCTTTGGCGGAATAACTTTTTTTGCAAGTGCCTTCAGCTCTTCGGCATCACTTTCCGACACTTCATACGCAGTCTGAGCCTGATTCTTTCTTTTTTGTATTTCAATATGCTTTTCAATCCAATCGGCTTTTTCGTTTACAATTTCGTCAAGATACTTTTCGGGGACAATCGACGGAGCTCTTACGATAACCTCAAGCTCTTTTGTAATCTGAATACCGATTGATTTACGTTCGGTTCGTATTATCTTATATTCTCTCATTTGCAGTCCTTGTAAAAGAGATTGATGTAATCTTCAATATCCTTTCTTGTACCCTTGTACGGACCGGGAGTTTCCATTTTGACCGAAACGGTAGCTGTGGCATATAAAAGCGAATCCTTAATGCTGTTGTTGAGTCTTTCGCAATAGTATGCCGCAAACGTAGTATCACCACGTCCCGTTCTGCCGCTTAAATTGCGTGAACGGATAGGACAGGTGTAAAAATCATTTCCGTCAAAGGCAAGAACCTCTGTGTTGTGAGTGATAAGAATCTCTTTAGCACCCCAGCTGAAAAGTGCTTCCGCAGCCTTTTTGCGATCGGAAAGACCTGTCATAATTTCTGCTTCTGCTGCATCTGTTTTAAGATAACGGATGTAGGGGAGCATTTCTTTTTTGTCAGCCCAGTCCTCAAAATACATGGTACCGTCATCTCTTCTGTGACGCAGAAGTGTCTGTACATCAACGGCAACATCGTATTTTTCGGCAGCTTTTCTGATCATATCGTTGTTAAAGTCACCGTACAGAAGTCCTGCAAAGTGAAAAATATCTGCATCAAAATCACCGATATCATTTACATTGAACGGTGTGCCGACGCTGACATTAAAGCACTCACGGCGTTCCTTGTCAGCAGTAAAATATTTATTCTTCATAACGGTTGAAGAGTCAGCAGGCAGACAGAAAATATCTTCTTCGGGAATAACAAGACCCGAAAGCCTGTCCTTATCCTCAGGAGCAACCTTTGTAACGGCAGCAACACGGTGACCGAGTGCATAAGCGGATGCGGACGAAAAAGTAACCGCACCGCCGATAACTTCAACTGTGTTATCAAGGTGATCTGTATTGTAATCAAGGGAAATGTGTCCCATAATAACAGAAGAATACTTCATAATTATATCTCCATTAATCGTTCTGACAAACTTTGATTTTTGCTGCAAGGACTTTTTTGATTTCATCAATGGCAAAACGCATATACAGCTTCGGATCAAAGACATCTTTATCATTTTCCAAAGAATTGCGTACAGAGCCTGTGAAAGCCTGACGAAGCTCTGTTGCAAAGTTAATCTTGCTGATACCTGCCGAAATACACTCACGAAGCACGCTGTCAGACAGACCTGATGCACCGTGAAGAACAAGCGGAGTATCGCAGGCGGAGTGAATCTCACGGATACGGTTGACATTGATGTGCGGAGTACCCTTGTAAATACCGTGAGCGGTGCCGACACCGATGGCAAGGGAGGTTACGCCTGTTTTTTCGGTGAATTCGACAGCCTCATCGACTTTTGTATAGGTTTCTTCAATATCGATGTCGCCTTCTTCCTTACCGCCTATTGTACCGAGCTCACCCTCAACGGAAATGCCGAGAGGCAGTGCGTAATCGGTTACTTCCTTAGTAGCACGGATGTTTTCGCTGAAGGGGAGAGTGCTTCCGTCAAACATAACGGAGGTAAAGCCCTTATCAATACATTTTACGGCAAGTGAAAGACTGCTTCCGTGGTCAAGGTGAATGGCAAAATCCGTATCACAATCCGAAAGAAGCTCTTTTATCATAGCGGGATAAACACCGATACCGCCGTAATTGAGAGTACGGGGAATCATCTGAATAATAACGGGATATCCCGATTCACGTATAATCTCGCAGACGGCAATAGCGGATTCGAGGTTGTCAATATTAAAAGCAGGTATAGCTTTTTTTTCGGCTTCAGCCTTACGCATCAGCTCAAAAGTAGTGGTCAAAGGCATTGACTGTTCTCCTTTGCTTCTTCGATTTTTTTGAGCGAAGCTTCATTGAGAGAGGCTTTGAGGGAAGTGAAAAATTCCGAAAAAGCGACCTCTTTTTCACCGTAAGCGATGTTTTCGGTATATTCAAGAGGCAACCAGGTGGAAATATCAGCTTCGTTGTGCTGAAGAACAACTTCCATTTTGTCAAGAGCCTTGTAAATTTTAGCTTCCGTGGTGGAAAGAGCGTTCATCTCACAGAATAAATCAGAAAGCTCTTCACGGTAGGGAGAGGGAAGCGAGCTGAGAATACTTTTGACAGCCGCATCCTCTTTTACTTCGTCGGCATCGGTTTTATAAAAGGCGGGAATGTCGCCTGTAACAGCTTCGCCGATGTCATGAACAAGACACATCAGAATAACTTTGTTTATGTCGGCATCGGGGAATTCGTCTTTGACGAGATACGCCATCAAAGCAAGTCTCCAGCTATGCTCGGCAACACTTTCACGCCTACCCGTGGATGTCCACGAGTGGCGTGTTCTGTATTTCAATGCTTCCAGAAGTGAAAGTGTATCTGTAAACTTTTTGATATCCATATTAAAGACCGTACTGAGAAGCGATCTCTGCGATCTTTACGGGACGGTTTTCCGAGAGAGATTTTTTAGCGGCAAGACCGATAAGAACGGGCTGAAGTCCGCATTCGATACCGACATTGACATCCTTGTCATTGATGATGCAGTCAATGAATTCGGAAACCTCATCAACATAAGCCTGCATATATCTCTGAAGGAAGAAGTAAAGCGGTTTTTCAGCGTGAACACCGTCAGCATCGGAGATAACTGCGGTTGACTGAGTATCGTTTGATACTGCAACCTGACCGAGACGGCCAAAAGCCTCTACTCTCTGATCGTAGCCGTATGAAGCTTCACGGCTGTTGTCGATAACAGCAATAGCACCGTTTGTAAGCTTCATTGAGATAACAGCTGTATCAATGTCGCCTGCCTCACCGATAGCGGGATCAACTCTGACAGCACCGTATGCAAATACCTCTTCGACCTCTTCACCTGACATAAAGCGAACCATGTCAAAATCATGAATGGTCATATCAAGGAAGATACCGCCCGAAACCTTGACATACTCTACAGGCGGAGCACCGGGGTCACGTGAGCAGATTTTAAGAACATCAAGCTCACCGATCTTGCCGTTCTTGACAGCTTCTCTTGCGCCCATAAAGTTATGGTCAAATCTGCGGTTAAAGCCTACCTGATACTTAAGTCCTGAGCCTTCAAGAGCTTTTTTGACTTCGAGAATCTTGTTGACATCGTGATCAATCGGCTTTTCACAGAAGATATGCTTGCCTGCCTTGATAGCTTCAAGAGAAATTGCAGAGTGAGTATCTGTAGAGGAGCAGATAAGAACAGCTGTAATGTCCTTGTCCTCAAGAATCTTATGATAATCGTCATAGATTTCGGGAATACCCATAGAAACAGCCCAGTTTTTTGTTTCTTCATTCATAAAGGGATCGGCAATAGCTTTTACTGTAGCTCCCTTGACGTAACGCATAATGGATTCGCCGTGAACCTTTCCGATACGGCCTGCACCGATAATACCAACATTCATCATAATTTTTAATCCTTTCTGTTATCAGATAGTGCCATCCCAGGTAGAAACCTTGGTGGACTTCATTTCGTGTTCATCAAACCAATGAGTAGTAACACTCTTTGTTTCGGTAAAGAAGCGGAAGCCGTCCTTGCCTAAAGTGTGAAGATCACCGAAGAAAGAGTTCTTGTGTCCGCAGAACGGGAAAACGCCTACGGGAACGGGAATGCCGACATTGACGCCTGTCATACCACCGTGAGTGTTACGGGTGAACTCTCTGGCATAGTAGCCGTTCTGAGTATAGATTACGGAACCGTTTGCAAAGGGATTTGCGTTCATCAGCTCAAGACCTTCTTCAAAAGTCTTTACACGCTTGATGCAGAGAACGGGACCGAAGATTTCAAAAGTACCTACAGTCATTTCGGGAGTAACCTTATCGAGGATAGTCGGACCGAGATAGAAGCCGTTTTCGTAGCCTTCAACAACGGTGTTTCTTCCGTCAAGAACTAGCTCTGCGCCCTCTTCGATACCTTTGTTGATCCAGTCAATGACACTCTGCTTATGCTTTGCCGAGTATACGGGACCGAGCTGTGAATTCTTATCGTAAGCAGGACCGACACGAAGCTTTGATGCGATATCCTTGATCTTTGCAACAAGCTCATCAGCGATGGATTCCTGAACAACAACTACGGGCAAAGCCATACAACGTTCGCCTGCACAGCCGTAAGCGGCATTAACGATACCTGCAGCAGTTCTGTCGATAGCGGCATCTTCAAGAACAAGAGCGTGATTCTTTGCTTCGCACAAAGCCTGTACACGCTTGCCATGTTCGGCAGCAGTCTTGAATACGTATTTACCGACCGATGTTGAGCCGACAAAGCTGACGCCCTTGATAGTCGGATTTGTAAGAAGCTCACGGTTTACGGTTCTGTCACAGGTGATGACATTAAGAACACCGTCGGGAAGACCTGCTTCCTTGTAGAGCTCGCAGATGCGAAGCGAAGTTAAGGGAGTAGCGCCTGCGAGTTTCAGAACGATTGTGTTACCGCAAGCGATACACATGGGAGCCATCCAGCCCATGGGAATCATGGCAGGGAAGTTAAACGGAGCCATACCTGCAAAAACACCGAGAGACTCACGGTAAGTAACCGTATCATAGCCTGAGGATGCGTCCATAAGCGAATCGCCCTGCATAAGAGTGGGAAGATTACAGGCAAGCTCGGTTCCTTCCTTAGCCTTCAGGATGTCGCCCTTTGCCTCCTCGTAGCATTTGCCGTGCTCTTTGGCACAAAGCAATGTCAGCTCTTCCATATGCTCAATGAGAAGCTCACGTACCTTGTAGAGAATCTGGACTCTCTTGATTACGGGAACTCTGCTCCATGTTTTGTAAGCTTCACTTGCGTTGTCAATGACGGCCTGAACTTCTTCAAGCGTCATCTTGGGAGCTTTTGCAATAAGCTCACCCGTGCTGGGATTGAATACTTCATAAAAATCCGAAGCACTTGATTCAACAAATTCATTGTTTGTAAAATACTTTAAAACTTCCATTTTTACACCTCGTTTATACAGAAGCAGTTTCTTTGATGTATGCTCTTGCCTTGACAGCGTATTCAAAGGGATTTGCAACAGCGGGATCCTGTTCAGCTTCTACCAAGAGCCATCCTTCGTAGCCTGACTTGTCAAGAATATCAAATACAGGTCTGAAGTCGATACAGCCGTCACCGGGAACGGTAAATGCACCGAGACGTACACCCTGCAGGAAGCTGAGATGCTCATCCTTTACCTTTCTGACAACATCGGGGCGGATGTCTTTCAGGTGAACGTGCTTGATTCTTTCAGCATACTTTGAAAGAACGGCAAGATAATCTTCACCGCAGTATGCAAGATGACCTGTATCGAAAAGAAGGAAAACGCTGTCGGGATCGGTCATATCCATCATTTTGTCGATCTCTTCAGAGGTCTGTACAACTGTTCCCATATGATGATGGTATGTCATGGTGATGCCGTATTCTTTTGCAATAACGCCGAGACGTGACAGACCGTCTGCAAAGGTTTTCCACTCATCGTCATTCATAACATATTTTTTCTCAAAAACGGGAGTTTCCATCTGACCCTGAATACTGTGGCTCTGTTCGGAAACACCGATACGCTTTGCACCGACAGCACGAAGGAATTCGCAGTTTTCACGGAAATCTTTTTCTACCTCTTCAAAAGGCTTTGTAAGAATGAAGGAAGAGAACCAACGGTTGGCAATGCGAAGTCCACGGATGTTGAGCTTTTTAAGAAGCTCATCAGGAGTTTTGGGATATTTGTTACCGATTTCGCATCCTGTGTATCCTGCGAGAGCCATTTCCGAAACACACTGTTCAAAGGTGATTTCTCCGCCAAGGTCGGGCATATCGTCGTTAGTCCAGCCGATGGGAGCAATACCGAGATTTACTTTTTTTGCATCCATAATAAAAACTCCTTATATATTAATATCTTTTTGCTTCTTTAAGGTGAGAGACTCTGTCATTCAGAGCTTCTTCAGCCTTTCCTGTTCTGGGAAGAGTGGAGCATCCGACATTCCACCAGCTTCCGTAGCCGTCGGTCATGGTTTTGGGAAGTGTTTTAATGTCGATAAGAACAGGCTTTGTCTGAGAGAGACTGTCTGTCAGTGCCTGACGAAGCTCGTCGGGGGTTCTTGCGGTATAGGTCACAAAGCCGTAACCCTTTGCGCACATTGCATAGTCGATGTTGAGGAACTCACCGCCTCGGATCGGTTCGTCACCGCTTCTGTAACGAAGCTCGGTACACAAAGCATCGACGCCCTGACCCATCTGAAGATTGTTGATACAACCGAATGAAGCGTTATCAAAAAGAAGAACGTTGATCTTTTTGCCTTCCTGAACGGCAGTAATCATTTCAGAGTGAAGCATATTGTAGCTTCCGTCACCGACAAGTGCATAAACTTCTTTATCGGGACAGGCAAGCTTTGAACCGAAAGCACCTGCGATCTCGTAACCCATAGTGGAATAACCGTATTCCATATTGTACGAGCCGATAGCATCTGTAGTCCACATTCTTTGCAGGCATCCGGGAAGAGAGCCTGATGCACCTACAACTACGGCATCATCGGGGATGATCTCACGGATAATACCGAGAGCCGTTGTCTGACAGATAACACCGCCTGTTGCCTTGTTGAACATTTCAAGAGCATCGCTTCTTCTTGCCTTGTTTTCGGGAACAAAGTCTTTACCGTCATAAACTATTGAGCAAAGGCGTTCCATTTCTTTATTCCAATCGTTTTTGGCGTTCGCGATTTCGTCTGTGTATCCGCTTCGGTAATCACCGATAGCCTTGTCAAGAGCCTCGATACCGCAAAGAGCATCTGCACGTACGCTGATGCTGTCAAGCTTTGCTGCGTGGAAATCACAGGTGTTGACAGAAACTATCTGTGCTGCAGAGTAGAGCCATTTTGACGATGTGGTAAAGTCAGAAAATCTTGTTCCGATACCGATAACAAGATCGGCATCTGCAGCTATTGTGTTTGCGGCAGAGTTGCCTGTAACACCGATACCGCCGAGATTGAAGGGATCAGAGGATCTGACAGCACTCTTGCCTGCCTGAGTTTCGGCAAAGGGAATGTTGTGCTTTTCGCAGAAGTCGGCAACAGCTTTTCCTGCAAAGGAGTATCTGACACCTCCGCCTACTATGACAAGAGGCTTTTTGCTGTTTCTGACAGCTTCTGCAGCTTTGTTGATTTCGTAATCAACAGGCAGACGTCTTGCAATAAAGTGAACACGCTTTTTAAAGAAGCTTTCGGGATAATCAAAGGCTTCGCCCTGAACATCCTGACACATTGCGATGGCAACGGCACCTGTAAGACCGGGATCGGTCAAAGTGCGCATAGCGTTTGTAAGAGCCGTCATAACCATTTCGGGACGTGTGATTCTGTCGAAGTAGCGTGTAACGGGACGGAAAGCATCGTTAGTTGTTATTGTAAAATCGTGAGGCTGTTCTACCTGCTGAAGAACAGGATCGGGCTGACGTGATGCAAAAGAGTCACCGAGGAACAAAAGCAACGGGATGTTGTTTACGGTAGCGGTCGCAGCAGCAGTTACCATATTGGCAGAGCCGGGACCTATCGAGGACATACAGGGAATAATTTTAAGTCTGTCATGCATTTTTGCATAAGCGATGGCAGCCTGAGCCATGCCCTGTTCATTCTTGCCCTGCATTACTTTTAATGAGTGGGGAGCACCCGACAGTGCTTCGCCTACACCGAGAACGCAACCGTGACCGAAAACTGCATAAAAGCTTTCTACAAACTTGCTTTCGCAGACTTTACCGTCTTTTTCGATTGCAACGTATTGATTGTCAAGGTAGCGGACAACAGCTTCGCCTGCTGTCAGACGGATTGTTCTGATGTCTTTATTCATCGCATTATCTCCTTTCAGTCAAGCAGCCATTTATAGCGTTCGTCATCAATGCGGTCAGTCCAGGGATTGCCGTCAAGGTGACGTATCATCCATATATTATACATCGGGTAACCCGGTGCCGTAACCTGGGGATGGTTATAACCTCCGGGGAAGCAACCGCAGCTTCCGTCTTTTACCGTATGAGCGGTTTCACCGATAAAGCAGGCACCAAAGCCTTCGGGACGTTCAAACTTGTAATAATAAACTTCGGGCTGAGGATGTGAATGGGGGATATATGACCACCATCTGCCCTGTCTTGCATAAACTTCACCGAGAACCATATTTGAGTACGGAGCGTTGTTGTAGTCAAACACCGTTACAACATCACGGACTGCTGTGTTTTCCCACTTGCCCTCGCACGATACAAATGAATCGCAATCCTCGGGACGGTAAAACTTTGATTCAAAATCACGGTCATTGTCGGTTGACTGTATCAGGACTTCACAATCGGAATCGGCAATAAGAGTGATCTGTGTATTTTTGGAAACGTGAAGACAGTACGGTCCGTCGTTGAACAGAGAATGACGTGAGGCTTTTTCTTCCTTGCCGTTGAATCTGAAGGTCAGGTCACCGTCAATCAGCAGAACGGCTGTCTCCATATCGGAATAAAGAAAAACTCTTTCTTCACCTTTTTTGAATTTGTAAACGGTGATGTCCATCAGCATATCGGCATTAAGACCGTTAATGCGTGAAAGAACTTTTTCACCGTTAATGAACTCGGGATAAAAGAACATCGGTAGAACTCCTTTCTCAGCTACGGGCAACCATTTCACCGTATTTTTCTTTTTCTTCTTTGATAAAGGTTTTTATCTCGTCAACGGTGGGCATAAAGAGTGAGCATCCGTGAGCTGCAACAAGCATCGAAGCGGATGCACTGCCCATTTCAAGACAGTCCATAATATCCATATTCTCGAACAAAGAATAAAGGAATGCCGAGCCGTAGCCGTCACCGCCGCCGAAGGACTTGAGAGCAGTTACGGGGAAGGGTTTGATAGAGTAGCTGCCGTCATTTGTGTATGCGGTAGAACCTTCCTTGCCGTGCTTGATAATGATTATTCTGTTGCCCTTTGAAAGCCAGTAGTCGGCAGATTCTTTATCGGTACGTCCGGGTGCAGAGATAGCTTCCATAAGATCAAACTCTTCACGGGAGCCCATAATCATATCGCTGTTTTCTGCAACAACGGAATAGTAAATTGCCATTTCGTCGGGATTTTTCCAGTTATAGGGGCGATAGTCAATATCAAAAACTATACGGGTATCCGTCTTTTTTGCAAGATACATAGCCTTAAGACATGCTTCTCTTGACGGACTCTGGGACAGAGCCGTACCGCTTATAAGGATAGCCTTTGCCGATGCAATATACTCCTCATCAACATCATCGGGATGAAGCATAAGGTCGGCAATGCCGTCACGGTACATAAGAATACTGCTTTCTGTAGGAGAGAGTATTTCGGTAAAGGTAAGACCCAGCTTTTCACCGTTTACGGCACGAGTGATGTGAGAGGTATCTATACCTTCTTTTTGAAAGAATTCGGTAACATAATCACCGAAGCGGTCATCCGAAACCTTGCCGATAAATCCGACTTTTTTGCCGAGTCGAGAGAGTCCTACCGCAATATTGGCAGGTGAACCGCCGACATATTTTTTAAAGGTGTCGCTGTCAACAAGCGTTTTGAAATAATCAACGGGGTTAAAGTCGATGGCGACCCTGCCCATAGGGATAAGATCAAGGGGTCTTGAATTGTCAAAATTAATGTAACTCATACTTCCTCCTGAATCAGATATTCAAAAGCAGCTCTGAACACCTCAAAGCTGTTCTGTGATGCGATTTTTACATTTGTTTCAAAGGTATCAAATCCGCTGTCATCGGCAGTATCGGTGATGCTTCTGATAGCGACAAAGGGGATGCTGTTCAGGAAACACACGTGTGCGGCACCTGCTGTTTCCATATCGACACAAAGCGGATTAAAGCGTTCGATAATCTCGTCTCTGCAGTCATCGGCAATAAAGACTTCGCCTGTAGCGATTTTTCCGAAGCTGATGCGCTGAGAGATTTCATCGGGCTTTATTCTGCGAAAAACGTTTATCAGATCGGGATCAGAGCTGAAATGACCGTCTTTTACAAACGGACGGTATGCACCGAAAACACCGATATCAAGATCGTGATAAACGCTTTGGGTAACAATGACTGTATCACCGATCGAAAGCTTTTTGTCAATTGCTCCTGCCGTGCCCGACATAATGACGGTATCGGCAGAAAAAACATCAATCATCTGCTGTACGGCAGCGGCAGTATTAACTCTGCCTATACCGCAATCGGCAACAACGGCAGGTATGCCGAAAAGCTTTCCTTCAAAAAATGTGAGTCCTGCTTTCTGCGTTGTAACGGCATCTGACAAAGCATTTTTGTAAGGCGCTGCTTCAACATCAACAGCACAGATAATTCCTAACTTTTTCATAACACACCTCAGAAATTTTCATAACCCTGCATCAGAACGATGTCTATGACATCACCGTCTGCAAAAAGTGCTGTTTCAACACCTGTTGAAGTCGTCTGACCGTTTATGCGGAAATTCCACCATTCCTCGTTGGAATCGTTAACGGTGACTCCGCAGACCGTCTTGACGTAAAGACCGTAATCGGATTCTTCACCCTCGACAATCTGCATTTCTTCAAAAAGACCTCTCAGATATACTTCACGGGTTGTATGCTCAAAGGTTTTGGTTTCATCGGGTAATACAACATTGACCGTTACGGTTTTTTCACCGGGATGCTTTGCTTCTTCAGCGGAAAAAGAGTTGTACAGAATTCCTGCCGCAACAGCGATTATTGCGATTACGGCAACTAAAATAATCACAGGTTTTTTACTGTTTTTCTTATCCAATTAAATCGCCTCCAATTATATGTAATTATATCATATAATATACAAATTTACAAGTAAAAACAAACAGTCTCGCAATTACCTTTTCTTTGCCGAAACAAAGGTTTGATACTTGACAAGAAGTAACAAGATTTATATAATAAACAATGTATTTGCAAAACAAAGGAGCAAGCATATGAAGTCGATACCTGAATATTTTGGTTGTATGGTTTTTAACGAAAACTGTATGAAATCACGTCTCCCGCATGAGACATACAAGGCTATGAAAAAGACTATCCGTGACGGAAAAAGTCTTGATATCAGCGTAGCCAATGTTGTTGCAAACGCCATGAAGGAATGGGCGGTAGAGAACGGAGCAACACATTTTACACATTGGTTCCAACCGATGACAGGCATTACTGCAGAAAAGCATGACAGCTTTATTTCACCGAGCGGTAACGGATCCGTTATCATGGAGTTTTCGGGCAAAGAGCTTGTCAAGGGTGAACCCGACGCATCAAGCTTTCCGTCGGGCGGTATCCGTGCTACCTTTGAAGCAAGAGGATATACGGCATGGGATCCGACATCCTACGCTTTCATAAAGGACAATACACTTTGTATTCCGACAGCTTTCTGTTCATTCGGAGGAGAGGCTCTTGACAAAAAGACACCGCTTCTTCGTTCTATGGAAGCTATCAATAAACAGGCGATGCGTGTTCTGAAGCTTTTCGGAAACGATGACGTTACATCCGTTAAAACTACGGTAGGTCCCGAGCAGGAATATTTCCTTATCGACAAGGAAGTTTTCCTTAAAAGAAAGGATCTTATGTTTACGGGCAGAACGCTTTTCGGAGCAAAGCCTCCCAAGGGTCAGGAGCTTGACGATCATTACTACGGAACTATCAAGCCCCGTATTCTTTCGTATATGGCAGAGCTTGACGAAGAGTTGTGGAAGCTCGGAGTTCTTGCCAAAACAGAGCATAACGAGGTAGCACCCTCTCAGCACGAGCTTGCCCCCGTCTTTACAACAACAAATATTGCGGCTGATCACAATCAGCTGACAATGGAAATAATGAAAAAGGTTGCATCAAAGCACAATCTTGTATGTCTTCTTCACGAAAAACCGTTTGACGGTGTTAACGGAAGCGGTAAGCACAATAACTGGTCAATCTCTACCAACACGGGTGTAAATCTTCTTGAACCGGGTGAGACTCCTTTTGAGAACGCACAGTTCCTTTTGTTCCTTTGTGCAGTTATCAAGGCGGTTGACGAATATCAGGATCTTTTGAGAATATCAGTAGCGAGTGCAGGTAACGATCACCGTCTCGGTGCTCACGAGGCACCTCCTGCCGTAATCTCCATGTTCCTCGGTGACGAGCTGGGAGAAATTCTGGAGGCTATCGAAAACAGCGAGGAATACGATTCAAAAGAAAAAACAATGATGCGTGTCGGTGTTCATATTCTGCCTAAGTTCCCCAAGGATACAACTGACAGAAACCGCACATCGCCCTTTGCATTTACGGGTAACAAGTTCGAGTTCCGTATGCTCGGTTCTGCCGATTCTATCGGATGTGCAAACATTATGCTTAATACTGCCGTTGCCGAGGAGCTTCGTCAGTTTGCGGATGAGCTTGAAAATGCCAAAGACTTCCATACTTCGCTTGATTCTCTTATAAAGCGTACAATCAAGGAGCACAAGCGTATTATCTTCAACGGAAACGGATACGATGATGCGTGGATCGAAGAGGCAACGACAAAAAGAGGTCTTCTGAATCTCAGAACAACTCCCGATGCGCTTCCGCATTTTACAAAGCAGAAGAACCTTGATCTTTTCAAGATGCATAAGATATATTCTGAGGTTGAGGTTAATTCAAGATATGAGATTCTGCTTGAAAATTATTGTAAGGTTATCAACATCGAAGCAATAACAATGATCGATATGGCAAGCAAGGATCTGCTTCCTGCAATGAGCAACTATACAAAGATTCTTTGTGATACTCTGATTTCCAAAAAGACGGCTTGTCCCGCACTTCCGTGCAATTACGAAGAAAAGACGGCAAACCGTATGGCTATCCTTACCGATGAAGCATACGAACAGCTTCTCATGCTTAAAGAGGAGGTAGCAAAGGTCACATCCTTTGACGATACTTTGGCGCTTGCCGAGTATTACCGTGACACGATTATCAGTCGTATGCAGTCACTTCGTGCAGTTGTTGACGAGGCAGAAACAATCACATCAAAAGAGTATTGGCCGTATCCGTCATACGGTGATATGCTTTTCAGCGTTAAATAAGTAATATAAGACGAGGGCAAGGTGCGTGCACCTTGCCCTGTTACTTATAAGTATATTTGACGGGATCAGCCCATTAGCTTGCCACCCTTCATCTTGATAAGCTCACGGTAGCTGATAAGCTCAACGCCGTGATCCTTAAGATACTTGTGGACGTAAGGATCCTTCATAAGCTGATACTCCCATACTCTGTCCTGCCAGCAGGCGGTAATGCCCTTGATTTCGTCACATTCAACTGCAGGATGTACAAAAGTCTCTGTAACACCGTCGGGGATGTCTGTCCAGATCTTGAGGATAGTATCCCTGTAAACCTCGTAGCTTACACGCATTTTATCGTTCCAATCAGGGAAAAGAAGGTAGTCGGGGATAACGACATTATACTTTTTGCCCCACTTTTTGGACAGGATTGTAATTGCGGCATAAAGGAAATAGGGAGTTCCTTTGGGACAGATTCTCTTGTCATGCTTTGTGTAAAGACGGTAAGCGTAGCCGTATTCGCCACAGATACGCAAGGTCATCTTTGCAAGACCGAGTCTGCCTGTATAGTGACCGTAAAGCGAGCCCATATGATTGTCAGTATGTGAAGGCTTCATACCCATGCTGTGAGCAAGGTCGATCTGAGCTCTGATTTCTGCTTCAAGATCCTCATACGAAGCGTTCTTTTCTACTTCGTCACTTTCGTGCCACATAAAACCGTCGGGATCGACGAGCGATTTGCCGTTTGTGAGAGGCTTCCAGCGGTATTTTTTCCATTCACTTGTCATGGTAAGATGAATACCGATAGCGTGCTCGGGATGAGCCTTTGAGAATTCAACAGCTTCGGAAGCTGTGGGACAGGGCATCATAATGGTAGCAGACTTAAGCCAGCCACCCTCAAAAAGCTCTGCAACAGCTTGGTTGGCGGCATTACACATTCCGTAGTCATCAGCGTTAACGATAAGGTATTTAGCCATAATTCAATTCCTTTTCTTTAGTTTATATACTAATCATATCATAAAACAAAAAATAATCAATAGTTATCTGACTGTTTTTTTGTTTTTGACGGCTTTACCGTTCAGATTTACATAAGACAGCTTACGGCACTTGAACAGCTCTTTGCGTCCTTGCTCGTTACGGGTAAAGACAAGCTCGTACCTACCGCCTGTCGAACGAAGATTTTTGGAAAGAATATCGGCAGTTTCCTTATTGACGGCAAGAATGGACGGACAGGCATAGCTTTCGGCATAATTTGTGAATCTTATTTTAAACAATCCGTTTGTGCCGATAAGCAGATATCTCGGATCTTCAATCGGTGACAGAAGCTCGGATATTGCGGTAGCAAAGACATTCTTTTCACGAACGGTTGCGTTTTGCAACGAACAGCTGACGTTACCGTTTCGTGTTACCGTAACATAGATTTTAGGCGATCTTGAGTCGATTTTTCCTGTTTCCTTAAGTGATCTGAGAACACTTGAAGCGATGTTCTGAACAGTCTTTTCGGGCGAAGAGTTTTTCAGAGCGTACGATGCTGTTTTTATCATCAGAACCGAAGAGAAAACTGTGATGATAACGCCTAAAAGAGAACCGAAAAAGCCCGTGGTTGCAATAATGATGATCGAAAGAACAACAAGCACGGCAAGAATAATCGCATAGATTTTGTTTTTGAAAACGGCTTTTTTTGGATGGACCGTGGCAGGGATTTCGCTGATTTCGACAGTTTCGGGACGTGCATTCCCTCTGACGGAGGCGTTCCAGCGTGTTGCAACGGTGTCTCTGTCGGCAGACAGGGACAGCATTTTTTTGTTGATATCGGCAATGCCGTTTTCATCGAAAGGCGGTTTCAGTATATCAAGCCTGTCAATACCGCTTTCAATAACGTCGCTG
Organism: Clostridia bacterium; assembly: GCA_017397655.1. Lineage (GTDB taxonomy): Bacteria > Bacillota > Clostridia > Oscillospirales > Acutalibacteraceae > UBA1425. Next base: position 16,661 of record JAFQIG010000048.1, read on the forward strand.
TTGTATGCAGGAGCCATAAAGCAGGCAAAGCGACGCTTCATGGTATCAAAATCATCACCTGTCAGACTGTCTTTTGATTCGGGATCAACCGTGACAAGATGCCATATGCTTGAAACTTTCTGAGGATTGGTTTTATCAATTCTTATTGCTCTGCCACGCATCTGATTTGACAGCATAAAGCTTCCGACAAAGCTTGCAAGTATCAGCGAATTGATATTGGGCGAATCCCAACCCTCACCGAGCAACGATTTTGTTCCGATAAGAATGTTAATGAATCCTGCCTGAAAAACTTTTGTGATAATACTGACTTTGTTTTTGTTTGAACCGCTGAAAATGATTTCGGTATGATCGGTGTTTTCGATTTTTCTGATACGGCAGGGGACAGAGCTTTCGTAAGCAACACTCTGAGCCGCTTCGACTGCCGAATCGGGAATAATAACAAGACTGCCCGACAGCAAGGCTGTTTTGATATCCTTGTTACAGGATCTGCGGATCATTTCAAAAACGGGAACGGTACCTATAGCATGGATATCTTCATCGGTTCCGACAAGCTTCATCATATCTTTTTTGATATAGTCGGTAAGAATCAGCATGCGGAGTGACTGTGAAAGACACGAGTGTTCGCTGTCAACGATACGGCAGATACTGTCAAGCTTTTTAACGGAAGAAACAAGCATTTTGTTTATCTTATCGTTAGAGGAAAGACGAACCTTTCTTTTTTCGATAAGAGCGTTACACGACAGCTCGGATCTGAGCTTTTCAGAGAGCCCTTCACCGAAAATATCGGGATTGTCAATGATAAACTGAAAAGCTTTTTCAGCGTGAGCAACCGAATAATCGGGGCATTTTTTACCTTCAAAGACTTTGTCCTCAAGTGATTTTGAAACAGCGGCACCGCTTTTTTTCGCAACGCAGACAAGCGATTGAAAGCCATGCAGATTGTCATAGAGCAGTTCATCGTCAGATGTCACACGTGAGGCTGTCAGTGCATCCCTGATGACAGAGCTTTTAAGAATTGCATCGGTGCAAAGCAAAGCTTTTTTCTTATATGAATCAAGTATCTGAGCTTCTTCTTCTGACGGATAGCTGAAATATATATAGTCCTGATGGGGACAAAGCGTTTTCTGACAGACAAGCTGAGGAACGAAAATTTCTTCGTCAATCTCACCGCAAAGGGATGTGTATCTGTTCCATTCGGCAGGGGTGCTGTCATACGGAGGAGTAGCGGTCAGAGCGATGACGGTAACATCACCCGAGAGAGCTTCGATGAACTTTTCAAGAGCCTTCTGCCATTCGCTTTTCAGATGATGTGCTTCGTCAAGGCAGATCGTGCGGATGCCTGCTTTTTTGATTTCGGCAATAAGGTCAAAGTCGGTAAAATCCAATGACTGCTCCTGATATAGCTCATCATCGTCATCGGATACGGTAATCTGTGACCGTGTAGAAGCGGCATGAAGTGCCTGATAAGTGACGGAAGTCATAAGCGACGGAGCAAAGAGGTTGTAAGAGATGTAATCGTCGGGATTTTCACCGTCGGGAAGATACGCTTCAACAAATCTTTCGCCCCACTGCTGACGGATGGTAACTGACGGAGACATAATCAGCGCAGGAGAATTCTGTCTGCGGATAAGCTCTAACCCGAGTATGGTTTTACCGCTTCCCGGTGCGGCAACGATATGAATTCTTTTGTCCTTCAGGTGTTTTTGCGAATTGTCAAGCACTGTCTGCTGATAATCACGGAATGTCCACTTAAAACGCACCTTGCTGAAATCTTTCATACTCTGCCTCCTGTAGTCTGTTTTATTTGAATATAACACAAAAAGATAAAAATTTCTACTGTATTTTTGATTATTGAAAGCAAAAAATGTCTGTGATATAATAAATTATAAGGATTTTATAAAAAATACAAAGGAGAGCAAAAAATGAAAGCGGTTAAAAAGTTTTTATCAATCATTCTCAGCATTTGTATTGTATTTTCGTTAACTGCAATCTTTGCATCGGCAGAGGAAGCTGTTGATTATGAAATAACAGTCAGTGAGGCAAGAGCCGTAACACTCGATAAGGAAAATCCCGAAAAGGTTTTAAGAATCGAGCTGGTGCTGGCTGTCGAAGATGAGAAAACAACCGATTTTATTTATGATACGGTTGACCTTGAGTCGGAAATAATGATAAGCGAGTTTTCGTATGCGTATCGCCGTGCGGTGATTGATGCGACTGTCGGCAATGATGTTTCCGATGAAACCGTAATAAGGCTTTGCGAAGAAGCGAAAATAGCAAAGGCTGTACCTGTATCGCTTCAGGGTAATGTCCTGACAGCAGATGTGTATTCGCTTGACGGAAAAAGCGGTGCCGATATGGTAGAGGTTGACTTTACGGGATTTGACGATCTTGACAGCAAGGCATTTGTTTTTAAGTTTCCCGAAAGAATGTTTTCAGACAGCGAAACGGGCGATAACAGCAAAGAGATCTATGCAAGAGCTGACGTGAACGGATTGATTGTTGTCGAGGTTGAAACACCGTATCTTATCCGTGCATATTTCGGTGACGATGCCGTATTTTCGCTTACCGTGCTGTTGGTGCTTCCGTTTCTTCCGATTTCCGCAATCACGTTTATGATACGATATCAGAAGGTCTGTGACATTTACGGATTCAATATATACGAAGAGGTCAGGGCACTGCTGAATGTGATTATATCACAGCTTAAACAGAATCTGTAATAATAAGACGGGTCCCGCAACAGCGGGACCCGTCAGACTGTCGATAAAGGCACCGAGAACACGCACATTATTATAAAAGACAATCGGAATTTGCAAGCAGAAAACCGATCGTGTCATTCTGAGGCGAAGCCGAAGAATCTTTTGGTAATTATGTATGTGCGTTTGTCGCGTTTTTGCCCTCTCGCAGTACCTTTGTACAGCTTCGGGGCAAAGAACACACCATCCCGTTACCTTTCCCGAAGTCTCCCTGCTTGCCGAAAAATTCTTTTTCGACAAGCAGCGGAGCTGTAAAAAACTTTCGTTTTTTGCAGCTCCTTTATTCTTTTTAACTGTTATTGACTTTTAAAAAGGTTTGTGCGTTCTTGGTGACTTTATCAGACTTCATTCGCTCATTTGCTTTGCCAATCTCTCTGCATACTTGTCACGGAGAATCTGATAAACCTCATCGGGGATATCGGGATTGCCCTTGGAATAGCTGGGAAGAAGCATATCGCCTGCAACCTTCTTATCGGTACAGCGTGTGTCGTTTCTCCACTTTTCACGCTCGTCGGCATTGCGAAGATTAGGAACATCCATCGGGATGCCGCCTTCGAGAACCGAATAGTAAGCAAACATACCGGGAAGGAACATATCAAGAGCTTCGTATACATCAACAATATCAGCATTTTCGTTGCCTCTGAGTTTTTCAACGAAATTATGCATGGTGTAGAAGTCGGAGCCGCCGTGACCGAATTTTTCGGATTTGTAGGAGAGAGCGTCAGCGGTAGAAACAAGTATTGCCTTTGAATCGTCGTTGTCGCCTTCGTTTTTGTCACAGTTGACGTAAAGATGATGTACGCCGTGCTTGTCAAAATCATCCTCACGGGCGCTTTCCATACGGCCCTTTGAACCGTAAATGCTGTACCAGATAGAATCCTTTGACGGACCTACACCGTGAATGCTCTTCAGAACTGCACCGTTTTCAAGAGTAACCATTTCAATGCCGATGGGGCCTGCTTTTGCACCCATTCTGTACATACGCTTGTTGAACGGAAGCTCAAAGCCCGTAACCTTGACGGGACGCATACCCGTGATGTGAATAAGGGGACCCAAAGAGTGAGTGCAGTAGTAGAAAGCGTGCATCGTGTTACGCCAGTGGTCGGGATTGCCCTGAGTCCAACCGTGCCAGCCGCCTTCACAGTTGTGAACATATTCGCCTTCGCCGTATTCAAATTCGCCTAAGACGCCCTGCTCATAGAGCTGCTTCATCTTTCTCGGAGCTGCCATAAAGCAGTAATTCTCTGCATAAGCGTAAGTTTTGCCTGTTCTTTCAACGGCTTCGATAAGCTCAACAGCCTCTTTCAGCGTCTGAACGGGAAGAACCTCGCTGATAACGTTCAGACCCTTTTCAAGACACTTGATAGCAAAGGGTGTATGCTCGTTAGCGTAGTTTGCAAGAACGACCGCATCCATATCGTGATTGATAAATTCGTCAAAATCTTTATAGAAAGTGATGGAATCGGTACCGTAATTTTTCTTTGCCTGATCAAGTGAAGGCTCATAGAAATCACAAACGGCAACAAGCTCTGCGTCGTTGCTCTTTACACAGTAGCCCATCATTGTTTTGCCTCTGCCTGCACCGAGAACGCCGATTTTGATCTTCTTGTCAGGTTCAACACCTTCGGCATAGACGGTTTTTACATAAATACCTTCTTCGTCGACCATGTCGATTTTGCTGATTCCGTATTCGGTAATGACTGCCTGCCAACGCTCAGGCATACCCTCATTGTATTCAACAGGGAGGAAGCCTGCGGTTATGTAGCTCTTGACAGCGCCTTTTCTCCACTCATCGGTGGTGAGATATATATACTTTACATTCTGATCAACAAGCTTTTTGATTGCGATGGAGTTGAGATATTTGCTGAGTCCTTTTCCTCTGAACTCAGGTCTCATACCTACCATATGAAGCTCGCCGATGTTTTCATCGGGATGATAAATAGCGGTAGCCGTTGCGACATGCTCACCGTTGAAGTCAAGGAAAAACATATCTTCTTCAGGTTTTGCATCGTCATGCTCTTCGATTCTGTCAATGTAATCGGCAATGCCGGGATTCTCACCGAGAAGTCCGTCCCTGCAACATTCTACCCAAGCGAGCTTGTCAGATTCCTGTTTATAATTAGAAATTGAATAACCATCGGGGAGAGTGTATTCGGTGATGGGAGTACCGGGAATGAAATACATTTTAAGCTGTGCCATAATATCATCCTCCTAAATAAAAATTAAGCGTTGCTGAAACAGCAACGCTTACTCATGGCAGGGGCACCAAGGATCGAACTCGGGACACTCGGTTTTGGAGACCGATGCTCTACCAGCTGAGCTATACCCCTATATAAATGGTGGGCCATCAGGGACTCGAACCCCGGACCGACCGGTTATGAGCCGGTTGCTCTAACCAACTGAGCTAATGGCCCAACGGCAGCTATAAAGCCGTGGAGCTGCTAACCAGATTCGAACTGGTGACCTCATCCTTACCAAGGATGCGCTCTGCCACCTGAGCCATAGCAGCAAAATATGGCGACCCGGAACGGGCTCGAACCGTCGACCTCTAGCGTGACAGGCTAGCGTTCTAACCAACTGAACTACCGGGCCACAACTTGTTTAATAAAGCCTTGATATGATATCACATAAATTAAAAAAATGCAATAGTTTTTACAAAAAAATTTAAAAAATCTTTTTTAAATCTATTTTTGCTATTGCATATGTTGTAAAAAGCTGATATTATAACAATATAATTGTTGTTTTGTGGGTGACGAAATGAAAAATATGCTTGTCGTGTTCGCTTCCCTGATCATAACTTTATGCTGTGTACTCCAACCGTTTGCGTGGGGTGATGTTGCTGTCGAGACTGTTCAGTCTCAACAAAGCAATGCCGACTCGCGTCTTCTTGTGCTTATGGCGGTTGCGGCGGCTGTGCTTCTTGTGTCCATAGGCACAACCATTTCACTCAGAAAACAATATCTGTCTGAGGAAGAGGAAAAAGAAAAGGACAAGGACAAGCCTAAAACTAAACATAAGAAAAAATAATCTGCGTGTTGCCGATTGATTCGGCAACACGTTTTCTTATTTTAAGAACTTCATTTGCTCGACAGACATACAAGAGTCGTCATAGCTTTCGATATAGCGGAGCATTTCACCGATATCGGTAAAGGATTTCAGCAGATCACGGCAGGATTCCTTCATAAACTTTTCGTCAACGGCGTTTTGAAGCAGAGCATTTACAGAATCGAAATATCCGTTGATATTGAAAATAACGATAGGCTTGTTGTGTCTGCCGAGCTGTTTGAGAGTCAGCACTTCGAAGAATTCTTCAAACGTGCCGATGCCGCCGGGAGTTACGATAAAAGCGTCCGAGGTGCTTTCCATAATGTGCTTGCGATCCCTCATATTTTCGGTATAAATAAAGTCGGTGCACTTGTCATAAAGAATACCGTCGACGTTAAAAAATTTCGGAGCAACGCCGATTATTTCGCCGTTTTGCGAAGTCATACCTCTTGCGGCAGCGCCCATAAGTCCCGTAGCACCGCCACCGAAAACAAGTGTGTGACCGCGCTTTGCCATTTCCTCGCCGAGAGTATATGTGACGTCAAGGTATACCTTGTTGATTTCGTCGCTTGAAGCACCGTAAATACATATTTTCATCAGAAATTCACCCCGAACTCATATACTTCTTTTATCAAAGGAGAGTCAGACATAGCGCCTTTTTTCGTTATATTGCCGACAAAGACGAAGCCTTTGTTCTGCCAATGAAGATGATCAAATATAATTTCAAACTGAGCCTTTGAAGGCTCAAAGGGATTTTCATCATAGCCGTTCATCAGAAGGGCTGTTTTTTTATCTGAGATGCCGTCACCCGTCAGAGCATAAAGGCGGTCAAGTGCCGCTTTGAGCTGAGCCGTAATTCCCCACCAGTACACGGGAGAAGCAAAAACAACGGCATCGGCAGACGTGACTTTTTTATAAATATCGGACATATCGTCTTTTTTTACGCAAAATCCGTTTTTTTTGCAGTATCCGCAACCGATGCACGGCGCAATATTCATATCGGCAACACGTAATGGTTCGGTGATGTGACCGGCACTTTCTGCACCGTCACAAAATGCTTTTACCTGAATATCGGTGTTGCCGCCTTTAGTAGGACTTCCGTTAAGAATAACAATTTTCATTATATATCACCAATTCTTATTCGTGGTCATTCTGATGATCACGATATTTTTCTGCCTGAAGATTGAACATATATGCGTATTTGCCGTTCATTGCCATCAGCTCTTCGTGCGTTCCGCTTTCGACGATCTCGCCTTTTTCAAGCATATAAATGACATCCGCCATAACGGTGGTTGAAAGTCGGTGAGAAATGAATATAACCGTCTTGTCATCGGCGGCACGTGTCATAGATTCGTTAAGAGCATATTCGGAGACAGGGTCAAGGTTTGCGCTCGGTTCATCAAGAATGGCAAACGGACATTCCTTATAAAAAGCACGCGCAACGGCAACCTTCTGCGCCTCGCCTCCGGAAAGAGAGAGTCCGCTTTCATCAAACTCACGAAGCAGAATGGTATCCGTACCTTTTGACAGCTTCTTTTTGAAATTGCTTTCCTTTAATGCATCAAGCACCTTTTTGCTGTCGGGGTTGTTACTCATTGAAACATTTTCGCCGACGGAGGCTCCGAACAATGAAAAATCCTGAAAAACCGCGGCAAAGTTTTGGTGATATGACGGGATATCCCAATCTCTGATATCGGTACCGTCAACCGTGATTCTGCCTTCGGTGACATCGTAAAGCCTTAACAGCAGGTTGGTGAGCGTTGTTTTACCGGCACCGTTATAACCGACCAAAGCGATTTTCTGATACGGCTTTATCTCAAGAGAGATGTTTTTTAGCGTGGGTTTATCGTTGCCGGGGTAGGTGAATGAGACGTTTTCCAGCTTTATCGGAACAGGGGAGTCATATACTTTTTTGAGATCTCCGCCAACAATCTTTTCTTCTGCGCTCATGAATTTACGGAACTTTTCAATATACAGCGCATTTTCGTGCAGTCCCAGAGCGAACCAGCTTGTCAGCTGAAAAACATAAACGCTGACAGAGTTGGCACCGTTAAAAGTAGCGACAAAGTCACCGAGAGACACTTCTTTTGTCACGATTGCCTTGTAGCCCATATAAAGGGCGATGCCGAGATATACGATAAGAGTCATCGGAAGCGATTCCTGGCAGAAGTATAACTGCCATTGACGGCGAAGAAACGGAGTAATGGTAAAGAGTCTGTCCCTGACATTCTTGTCATATCTTCTCTCAATCATTTTACCGGCAGGACTCAGACGCAGCTCTTTGGCGTAATCCTGCAGATAAAATACACGGCTGAAATAGAGATTCTTTCGGTCAAGCGGAGTCATTGCTTCCTGACGCTTTACGTTTGTTTTTGCAATAACCCTGCCCATCGGGATCATAAACCCGACGCAAAGGAAGATGAAAACAAGACATAAAGGGTCAATCGAAGCAATAACGGCTGATATTGAAACGATGGAAACGAGCAGTCTGACGATATCCTGTGCATTGGACATAACCGTATCGACACGTTCGCTCATTGAGTTCATTGCAAGCACAAGATCGTTGTAATACTTCGGGTTATCATATGCCTCATAATCCATTTTTGCGGCTTTTTCATAAATCATGGAATACAGCTTGTAGTGAAGCTTTTCGCGCTGTTTCGGCAGGAGAATTTCATAAAAAACAGTACTGCCGATACCGCCGATAATGATCAAAGAAGTAAAGATCAGACACGCAATAAGTATGCGGTGAAGATTTTCACCCGAAGTAACCGTGTCGATTATGTACTTTAACAGAACAACGTTTGCCAACATACCCGGAACGCTGGATAAAACATCAAAAAATATGTAAAAGAACATAAGACCCGGAGCGTTCTTTGCAATAAAACCGATCATAAACAGGTTGTTGCCCAGGGTATTTACCTTTTCTTCGGAGGTTTTTTTGTTATTCTTCAAGATCGGAAACCTCCTCTTTATAGCCTGATGCTTGCAGGATGAACATCTTGTGATATTCGCCCTCAAGCTCCATCAGCTCGTTGTGCGTACCGTTTTCTGTCAGTCTGCCGCCTGAGAAGACAAGAATTCTGTCGGATTGTGTGGCGCTTGACAGTCGGTGAGATATATAAAAGACAGTTTTGCCTTTTGTACCGTCCATAAGCGAATCATACATCTTGCTTTCTGCAACAGGATCGAGAGCTGATGACGGCTCATCAAGAATCGCAACATCAAACTCTCTTGCAAAGATGCGTGCGATTGTGACTTTTTGAGATTCGCCGCCGGACAAAAGAGCTCCGCTGTTATCGAACTCTCTTGTCAACAGGGTGTTTTCCTGTTCCGGCAGAGTCTTTATTTTATCATAAGCGCCGCTTAAACGAAGCGCTTTCTGAGCTATCGGAAGATTATTTTCATCCGTTTCTTCGACCAGAACATTTTCGGCAACGGTCATAGCAAAGATTCTGAAATCCTGAAAAACGCTGGCAAATTTTTCGCGGTATTTCTGAAGATCATATTCCTTGATGTTTATTCCGTTATACAGAATTTCGCCCTGTGTTACATCGTAAAGGCGCATAATAAGCTTTGAAAGCGTTGTTTTGCCGGCACCGTTATGACCGACGACAGCAAAAGTTTCGCCCTTTTTGATTGTAAAGGAAACATCGGTCAGAGTGTCCTTGTCGTTGCCGTCATATCTGAAAGAGACATTGCAAAATTCAAGGCTCTCGAAATCTTCGGGAATAATGTTGCCGCTTTTGACCTTTGTTTCATAACTCAGGAATTCTCTTAAGTTCTGAACCCACAGACAGTGCTTTTGTTGCATGGCAAAGTAACGTGCAAGCTGATTCAGCTTGTTACGTGTGTTGGTGATGGCGGATATCAGAACCGAAAAGTCGGATATTGCTATATTTTCAAGCACTATCAGTCGGTAGCATCCGTAGCCCAGACCGCCTAAAATGGGAATAAACTCACCGAAAATATCTGTAAGGTTTTCAAAAACAGCTGTTTTGATACCGTATTTTTTGATTATCTGAAGATTCATATCAACGGCATTTTTGAATCTTCTCTTAACGACTTCAAAAATATTTGTGGTTTTGATTTCTTTGGCAAAGTCTTTGAGCAGTATTGTTCTTTTGGTATAGTCCTTCTGCCGTTCGTACTCGGTCATTTCTTTTTCTCTTTCAAGCTCAAGATTGTTCTTCTTTGTACGAAAGTAGATAACGGCAATGGGACAGAGAATGAAGACCAGTAAAAACGGATCAAGTGACACAAGATAGCTGACAAGCAGGATAAGGCTGACAACAGAGCCGAGAGTCCATGCCGAACCTTCGATGATTCGCTTGAAGCCGCCCTTTTCGACAACCCAAGTTGCACGGTTGTAATTGTCAAAAAAGTCGGGGTTTTCGTAACAGCCGAGCTCAACCTCCTGAGCCTTTTTAAAGATCAGACTGTTGATATAGCTTTCACACTTTATCTCAAATTTTGTTCTGACGGTATATACATCGATGTATGACAAAAGATCGACCAGCACCTTGCCGAAGACGATTATGCACATTTTGATTGCAAACTCTCTGAAAGTTCCGTTGCCCTCAATAATAGACAAAGCCGTCTGCAAAAACATAACGCCGATTACAACCGAGTAATATATGTTTTCTGAAATATAGGCAAGGTATATTATCAACAGGGATAAGGGAGATGTTTTCCACGCGCATTTGAGCATAAAAGCAGTATTCTTTGCAATATGTGCTTTTTGCTTTTCTTTTTTAGGCTTTTCTTTTAACATTCATGACCTCCGTACAGAAGAAAATCAGGGAATAAGCTTTATAAGAAGAACCATATCGTGAGCCGTGGGTCTTTCGCCTATGTAGTGCGTTCCTGCACGGCTTGCGGTGAATGTACTTTCTTCATAATATTCGCCTGTTGTCGGATCAAACCACTGACAGGAATACTTCGCTTCGGGGATAAGGCTTGCAACAGTACCCGAAAGCACACCGCCGTACAGCTTGGTATTGACCTTTTCGGCAGTTGTTTCGTCTGTGAAAGAGTACAGATAAATAACAATTTCGGTATTATCCTTGTTGCCTGCATATGCGTAATAAACGTTACTGCACGGAACAAAGTAGGATCTGTTGTCAAATCTCGGAATAAGCTCCTGCCAGCTGATACGGCTGAAGAAGCTTCGCATATAGCCCATCTGATATGAGCTGGCATATTCAAGCGAATCCTGCCAGGTGGCATTGATTTTTTCTTCGCTTGTGATGGTGTCAACACCGTCAGAGCTGTCCTCGTCCTCGTTATAGATGTTGAGGTAACTCCACGTATCGTGACCGCCCCAGCCGTAGCCGTACATACCGTTAAGATAAGCGAGCCAGCCCTGCATACGTGCACCGTAATTCTTTGTCCACAGGTAACAGTACTGACCTTCGTAATTTATAACGGGCTTTCCCTGAGAATTATACCAATAGTCCTTTTCAATATCAAAGTATGTCTGTGATGTTTTGGACGGACTCCACTGTGCGGCATAAAAGGAATGCGAAGAAACATCACGGAAGCACGACGGAACAGAACCCGATTTGTATACCTTGCAATGTTCGGAAGCGTTTTCACCGTTACCGTAAGCTACCGTATGAGATACGTTTTCCTGATGAGCTGTCAGCGGATGGTCATATACATCGTACTTTTCGATATAGTCCGCAACAAGCTTGTACGGATTGTTGATAAAGTTCCAACCGGGATGAGAAGTTTCGTTCCAGTAAAAATCGTTATCAACCTCCTGACCGAGTGTCCACATAACGGGATAAGCTCCGTAACGGGCAACCCAGAAGCGAGAGATTTTTTCAAGATAGACCTTGACGGAATCGGCAAGCTCAGACACTTCAATTCTTTGCGATTCATAAAGTGCCGACAGCTTTTTGTCGCTGTATCCACCGAAGTTTGCGATAAGAAGTTCCATTGAAGCGGGGAAGAAAAACTCTGCATTGGCGTGGACAAGACCGTTTTCTGCAATGATTTTAAACTTTTCATCGTAGTTGTGAAGTCCCATCATATCCGTTTCGGTAATGCCGTCTGCAAAGTCGAATTTTTCACCGATAGGCTCACTCTGATATACGGTAAAGCCCTGTGAAACACGTTTTTCGCAGATGGTCTTTACCATATCGGCAGTTTCGTCACCGAGACTCCAATGTGTGTCTCCGAGATAGAAAAACGGTACACCGTCAGCGTAAGTAAAATACTTTTTACCGTTGTTTGCAGTAACAAATCCGTGCTTGTATATGTCGAGATCTCCACTGTATGGGGAGCAGACAATTTTACCTGTTCGGTTGTGAAGAGAGGTGTTTTCTTCATCGGTACAAACTGTTCTGAAATACCATTCGCCGACAGAAGGACAGGCAAGTCTTATTTTCCACGTATTACCGCCATCCCAGAAACCCGGAATCGTAAGGCTGATACCGTTACCGCAAAGAATGATATCAATGTCAACATCATTGAAAGGATCCTGATAGCTTTTTTCGCTTTGATAAGAGATTTCAACGCATACCCAAGTTTCGGTATTGATTGTCTGTTCGGGGTTTGTCACTTCATCACCTCCGTCGCATTCGGTGTATGACGGTGATCTGATATCGGTATGAGGGATAGCAGTCTCATCCGTACCGACAATATTATTAATAATATCTGCAAAAAAGCTTATAACCGATCCACGGATTTTTTCGTACATATGGACAATCTGAGGTACTGTATTTTTAGTATCGTCCATAGCAAAAACGCCCGTGCACATAGTCGAAAGGATGATGGTAAAGCTTAACAGAATACTTAATATTCGTTTAGTTTTCATGGCAAAACACCTCATGATAATTTTAACATATTCAACCATAAACTTCAAGAAAAGTTTTGATGGGAGATTTATTGGACACATCGGTAATTATAATTAAGTTGTAAAAAGAAATTAAGTTGTAAAAAGAAATCAGGGAGAAATTTTAAATGAATGAAGAAAAAAAGGAACTTTTGTTAAGCTTCGGCTTTATGCTTCTTGCCGTGTTATGTCCGCCGATAGGATTTATTGTTTTGTTATGGATTCTGTTTGTATGCTGAAAGGAGATTTATATGCTTTATAATATGTTTGAAGAAGTTGACGGCTACTATGTTTTCAAAGGGGACGGAACAAAAACACCGTCAGATGCTATGCAGGATAAAAAACAGCAGAAAAACGGTATGTCGGGCAAAGTGTCTGACATAATAATAAAATCAATGTTCAAGCTGCTTCTGTCGGGAGCATTTATGTATGCTTCTATGGTTTTTATGACAGATAACGGTGGCGTAAGTGCGGTGCGTATATTAGCGGCAATACTGATATTTTTGATTTCCGCAACCGTATTTACGGCAGAATTTAAAGTAATGTGCACAAAGCTTGTAAAAAGACAGAAAGCTGATACTATTCCTGAAAGCAAAAGTGCAAAATTTGCCCCTTGATTATTGACAGGGTGCAAATTTTGCACTTTGATGTTTTTACGGATGCAACATAGGATACGATTTGATCTTTTTAAAATACAATCCGCCGTTTGTGCAGTCACGTTCGTACAGAATGTAAAGAGTGTTGTTTCTGACGGCAATATCCGAATATCCTGCAGGAGTATCGACAAAAATGCTGTCAAAGCTTTTAAAGCAGTCACGGCTGATTTTAACGGTCAGATTTTCTCTGGCTGTTTTTGATTCGCAGTTTATGTGATAAACTGTTCCGCTTTCGTGGCACATACTGCCCATACATACGGGATCGGGGAATGCCTGATCAAAATGAAGATCTGTCCAACCGTCATATCCGCTGCGACTTGTGGCAAACGCTCGCTCGTTGGTGCCGTTTTCGTTCCGTATGGAGATAAGAATACTATTATCATCAGTAACAGCCAATGCACATTCGCTCGGATTTACAAGAATGTCCGTGCCGATAAAATCACCCAAGGACCAATCTTTACCGTTATCCGAATAAAGCGTTGAAATAACAGACGGTCTGTGTGCTTTCGGATCATCCCTGTTTTGAGCGAGCCAGACGGGAACAATCATTTTACCGTTGTGCACGATTCCGTGACCGGGACCCACCGCAATGACATTATAAAATAAATCACAGTTTATATGTATTTCTTCGGGAGTCGAAAAGCTTTGTCCGTCATCCGTGCTTTCGCACCGGAACAGCGTTTTATAGTTTTCTAAAAACAGAAAGTGGAGTTTGTTTTCATTCACAAACATAACGGGATTGTTAAGAGTGTTGCCGTTACCTTCAAAAATCGTTACTGTTTGCCAGCTGTCACCGTCATCGGTGCTTCTTATGATTTTTATATCAATATCCGCCCAATCGGAATTTGATTTGCGACATTCATAGTAGGCAAGCAAAGTACCGCTTTCGGTAATGACGATACCGGGAATACGGCACTGCGAGTATTTTTCGCCTTCGACCTTTTCAATAAGCATAATCGTCACCGCTTATCATATCAGAATATATGATGTGTCTGCATCAGTCTCAAATATGACGGTATTGCCGTCTTTTTTATACTGAACAGGCGTTTTGTCGGATTCCTTTATCACGTTTCTGATGTCGGAACATTCAACACGGCAGGTTCTGCCGTTAAGACTTTTTATCTTAAGTGAAGTGATCTTTCCGCCTTTATTTTCGGCAGAGACAAGGAACGCTCCGTCTGCACGAAGGTTTTCAAAAGAGGCGGACTTGTTTCTGTCCCAACAGGGGAAGGGTCTGATGATGCCTTCAAAGCTTTGCATCAGCATTTCGTTGATTGTCGCAGGGATAGTTGTCAGATGCTCGATTCCTCCTCCGTGGTGACGGAAAAGACCGTTCGGCATAGCAAATTCTTTTATGTTCTGATGTATGCCTTCGATAAGGAACTGAGGATCGACTCCGATTCTTGCACCGGCGGGAAGATAAGAGTTAGAACCGTTATCATCAAGACGTCTGTCGTTGATGAAATACGAGTTTCTTGCGATTCTGAGAAGCTTTTCGTCGGAGGCGAGACCTATTCCCGAACAGGGATAGATATGCTGAAGACCGACAGTGTTGTCGTCTCTCCAGCGCATACCCTTTTCGGTATAGCGGAAGCACTTTTTGCCGTGTTTTATAAATGTGGGATAATCACTTAAGTTTTTGTTGATATCCTCCCACAAGGCGTATTTTTCCGGATTGACACCCATTTCCCGTGCCATATCGTACACACCCTTGAACAATAATTTAACAAGTCCGAGTGAGTTGATGGCATTGACTGCCTTTATCTGGCTTCTGTGAGTTATGTAGTTGAACTTTTCTCCGCGGTAATACGGAATCTCGTGTGCCGCATCGTTTTTGATTTTGTATCTGCCTTTTTCCTTGACAAGATAATCCTCCCAGAAAGCGGCTGTGTTAAATATAAAGTCATAGTAATTTTCAAGAGCATACGCCTTGTTGTATGTCGAATACCAGTGCATTATCGGAATAACGCAGGCATAGGCGGCGTGACTTTTCTGGCCGAGGAAGAGTATGCCGTGTTCCTTGCAGTTCTTCTGAGTATAAAAATCAAGTGCCTTCGGACCAAAGCTTACGGGAAGAGCATAGCCGCCGCATCCGAAAAGCTTTGCAAACCTTTTTGCATCATCCCTCATTTCGTTAAGAGGAGTCATATAACCGTCAAAAAGCTCAGGATGATTTGATGAGAATATGCAGTAATACGGAGCTTCATAATTATAATTCATATGATAGTCTCCTGCCCAGGGGAAAAAGTCATCGGTAATGAAGTTTCCGAAAAGTCCGGGAGGGAAGGCGCGGTTACCCATACATCCCGCAAGGTGATAGAGGCTCAGGTTATACAGCTTTTCAATCTGCTTGTCCTCTAAAGTAACCTTGGAAGCAGAAAAGAACTTTTTCCACTTTTCTTCGGTCTTTTTCTTGTCACGGTCATAATCGCCGTTAAGAGTCAGCTCAATCGCTTTGTCCTCGTATCGAATATCATCAAAGCAGGTTGCAACAGCGATACAAAAGACGGCACTTTTGGTTCCGTTATGCGAACACTCGTCAAGCTGTCGCAGACACACGGCAACTCCCGACTCACGCTCGACCTTTTCACCGCAGAACTTGCGAATGTAACACTTAACGCCGTTATTTGCAGATTCGGAATTCTGCGAGTCGCACGTGTCGGGAAGCTCAAAGTCAACGCACGGGAAGATGTCAGTATCGGGAGAAGTTATTTTAAGGTAAATTATGTTGTCGGGAGCGATAAAAAACTCTGCATCAGTATTTCCGAATTTACACCGGAGCAAGCCTTTGTCAAAGTACTGCTTGATGTTATATTCAGACAGATCGATGTTACCGATTCTCAGACAGCCGACAGCCTTTATACCGCCGTCAGAGTGAGCACCGGGAGTAAATTTCCAGAAATCGCATTTTGATATGCGGATAAGCAATCCCTTGTCATCATCGTCAAAAACTGCTCCGAGATCGCCGTTGCCGCAAAATGCACCTGCAGGGATTTTGTAAAGAATTTTTTCTTCGTTTGTGTTTACGGGTCTTGCCGTAATTTCATTAAAATATGTATTCATAATATAATCACCAACTAATATTATAATTAATTTTGGTTTATAGTCAAGTCGGTTTATTTCACTTGACAAGAGTGTGTAACGGATTTAAAGAATCAAAAAAATTTTTAAAAAGTATTGAACCTTTTTGACTTGTCGGTTGTCTGTTATATGACGATCCGGTCAAAATTTGATATTTAGGAGAGAAAGAAAATGAAGTTATTAAAGAAATCGCTTATCGTATTGTTGAGTATTTGTATGGCGTTTTCCGTACTGTCGCTATGTGCATCTGCTGAGGAAAATCAGCAGGTCGGACTGTTCCTTAATGCCGCAGAAATCATCGCTGCAAAAGACGGAGATGAGAAAACGGCAACACAGATGAAGCTTACATTTACGGCATTTGATGAAAACGGTGAAGAAATGTCGGAATTTCCGTATGTCGGCATCAACACACAGACAAATGATACGTTACCCGAAGATATGACGATTACGGTTTATGAGAAAAAGGCGTACAACCTTATCGGTTATTCGGAAAGCGAGCTTGAAGAGGAGATTCGTGAAATCGATCGACTTCTCTTCACTTTAGAAACACAGGGCGGCATCAACATATTCAACAACTTGAACAGAGAGCGTAAGAAGCTTGTTGAGAAATACACCGCTGTCAGAAAGACTGTCGTTGCCGAGCTTAAGCCTGTTTCTCTTGAGGGAAATATTCTGACAGTCGATGTTTATTCCCGTGATAATGAAAAGGGCGTAAAATTTATCAATGCATATTTCGAGGGTATGGAAGATACTCCGATTAATGAATGGACATTCAGAGTTCCCGAGCACTTTTTCATAAGCAATGAATCAACTGCGATCAACAAAGAGTGCTTCTTTGATAACGCAATCATCGGTGCTGACGAAAAATTCTTTGTCAACAGCTCGATGATGTCAAAGGATATCCTTGAAGAGTATGCTTGTTACTACGGCTTTGATTATGTCAGGTGGGCAGAAAATGACATCAAAGGCTTTTTAAAGGCACTTCCGACATTGCTTTTCCTTATGCCGATTTATACAATCGTCCTTAATTCAAGAATGCAGGCATATTACGATTTGTATGACATTGATTTTATAAGGATTATGCGCAATTACTACGTTGATTCAATTTTTATGTGGTAATTAAAGAATTCTCAAAAGAAAATTAAGAGTTTGAATACTTGTTTCTTAAAAGAATTATTGGTAAGATTTACAAAAAACAAAGGAGCGCTTAAAATGAAAAAAATAATTATTGCCGCACTATCAATGATTCTGGGATCGTTCGGATATGTTATTGTCGATTCCACAATCGAAAACAGAGTAAACAATCTTGAGTCGAGCTATTCAGTATTGCAGGAACAGTTTTCGTCACATTGTGAGGCTTATCCGTTTGAAGAAGAGCCTGCATATTCTGAAACTGAAGCACCGGAAACGGAAGCACCGGAAACGGAAGCACCGGAGACGGAAATTACATATACAGAGCCGACAACGAGAATGCCTGAGATAAATGACTATCTGAATTTTGACGGACTTCAAAGATTGTACAAAGTGCTTTTGTGTTACAATGGAGAATATTATATCAAATATGCCGGTGATGACGATTCGGACTCTGATCTGACAACATACGCGACAACAACGCAGATCGATTGGGAGTCAACTACAGCGTTGACGACGGCATTTAATGACGAGAACGAGGAGATCACTTCACAGACTGTCAAAGACGATGATTTGTTGGGAACCAATAATTGTATTCCCGGCACAACTCCTGTGGCGTTGTACGATGTTCGTTTTGACAGAGGTACAGCACAGATAGTATCAAAGGCACAACGAAACAACGAGACATATGAGAGTTATACTGCAGTGACGGAATATGGCGGAAACGACTATGGCATCAAGTTTGTTTTTGAGGGAAAAACCAACACCTCTCTTGCAGGTAAAAAGATACATATAAAAGGATATGTGTATGGTAATTATGACAATCATCAGTATGATGTCTGGTCAACGGTTAATGAAGACGGCACTTTCCGAATTGAAAGTACAGAGATTTTTTATTATCCTGAACATTATTTCCCGTTCGGATTAATTCTTTGTAACATAAGCTTTGAATAAATATCAAGGAGCTGTTTCGGTTTTCCGAAACAGCTCCTTTCAGTTGGCAAAGGTGAACTATTCTAATACAATTAATTTTCAAGTACCATTTTTGCATTTTTACCATATTTGTGATTTGTTTCGGGTCTTTTATGAAAATATCACGAAGGTGATTTTGAGCAAATCAAACTATTGGGCATTTTTGAACTGTACGCACCGTTGGTGACGGTTCAATCCTTGTTGGTTTTTGGCTCTTAAATAACCATTATATCAAAATCTTGTTCGATTTTTTGGGTGTCAGTATTCAAAATTTTTATATGAGTTTTTTCATTTCCTGATGGAAGACACATCGAAGTAATTTCTTCACCTTTTGTATTAAGCATTACATAACAAGACTTGAATACTTTAAACTCAATCAACCATTTTTTTGTGTTTTGCTGTAAGTAATGTCATAGCTGTAATGATTGTCGCAGGAGAACCAAGCCATTTCTTCCAGATTACATGATTTTTTATTTATGTTATCAGTAATTACAGCTTGCTTATACAGACCGATTGTATAGAAAATTTTTTTAAATCCTTTAGATACGACAGCAGTACAAAATGTTCCATCGTTGTATTTTATATTCTTTTTGACCGAAACCGATTCTGACACTTCACTTAAAGATTTGTGCCTATTCCCGTAATGAACAACAGGGGCATGAGGGCAGGTTAGGTTTCAACTTTATTCTTTGATTGAGATGCTCCGATTTGCTGTTTTTTGCCAATAGCGTTATCCTTTAATTGAGATATTTTCTCTTTTTCTGCAGATATTTCAGAGGTAAAGAATTCCTTTTCTTTTTTACTCAATGAGTCAGGAAGAAGTATAGGATAATGAAAAAACCATTCACTGCCGCTCCAATATAAATTTTTATGTTCAAGTATTTCATCTAAGATGCAGTCCCAAATAAACTTCTCGTCTAAGTGAGGGTATAACTTTTTTTCATTTTCATAAAGAAGAGATCCCAAACAATGTTTTTTCCATTCTTCTTCATTATACTGTTTCGAGAAATCATATGTTCCGCTATAGTGTTTTTCGACATAGAGAGGTCGATACAATCCTATTTTCACTTTAAAAAAACTCGTATTATCATAAAAATAACTATCATGTGAACCATATTGTTTTCCGCATAATAAAACTACACTACTATAGCTTGTACCTACTCCTTCGCACATTTCTTCTAATTCAGTATAAACATAAGCATAGTGCATTATTTGTTCACGATACTTTTTTACAAAAGCAACTCGCTTTTTATTGTCCAGCTTAATACTGATTCCTATAATCGCAAATGTTATTACACAAATTAATAAAAAGAATAAAAGAAAAACAACTGCTACAGTCAATAAAAACTCGAACATCTATTTTGTCTCCTTGTGTTAATGTGAAGAATTTTGATCATCAATTTATATTAATGTTTCCTTTTACAGTCTATTTTCTCTTGCCTTTTCAATCATTTCATTTGTTTTGTTAGGGTCGCCTCTAAATCTTGAACAAGCTTTCTCTGTTGCAAGCACCCACCTTCCGCTTACCTCGGTGCATTTAAAATGAGAACCATTCTTATTGTAAAGGTTGCAGTAGATACACATACCGCAACATCCATAATAACTTTGCATATTTTAACCTCCAATATTTCCTACAATAGTAAATAATTCTTTATAAATTTAGTATAACAGTTTTAATTTTAAGAGTCAACACAAAAATAAGAAGCCATCTTAGTGATAATTGGGAATAATAATTGTTTTAAATGCCGATCTTGGGTTTGAAAAAGAAGAAACTGGACGATAAAATATCGTCCAGTCATCGTGGTGCGGATAACAGGGGTCGAACCTGCACGCTTGTGGCATAAGATCCTAAATCTTACGTGTCTGCCAATTCCACCATATCCGCATATTCAGTTTATTAAAGTGTGCGTGTGACTCTTGCGGTGCCCAAAATTCGTTGCTCAGCATTAAAGCTTCGCCGAATTTTGACCGCTGCGCCTTTGTCGCACTCCCTGTATCCGCCCCCGGCGGCGGTCGTGCTCAAAGCTGCCAATTCCACCATATCCGCATATTCAGTTTGTCAAAGTGTGCGTGTGACTCTTGCGGTGCCCAAAATAAACATAAAAAACGAAGCTCGCAGTTTCCTGCGAGCTTTGGAGCGGATGACGAGGCTCGAACTCGCTACCTCCACCTTGGCAAGGTGGCGCTCTACCAGATGAGCTACATCCGCAACTGCAAGAAAGATTATAACAGCCAAAATCGATCTTGTCAACTATTTTTTAATAATAACTTGTAAAAATTTTAAATTCGTTGTAAACTATATTAGTAAAAATGGTTTAATAAAAAGTATACGGTGATTGATATGGATTTTCTCAATATCGGACAGGAAAAAAGCATATATGCGGACGGCCTGCATGACGATACAAAGGCGATACAGACGTGTCTTGACAAAATGCGGAACGGCGGAACGGTATACTTTCCCGACGGAGTATATCTGATTTCGTCAAGTCTCATATTTTATTCGGGACAATGGCTTAAGTTTTCCGACAATGCCGTTTTACTTCGATCGTCAAAGAGCGACGTTATCACAAAATACATGCTGGCGTCGTATTCGGATCCCGATGTGTGCGGATATGACGGAGTCAGTGATGTTGTGATTTCCGGAGGAGTGTTTGACGGCAACGCAGAGCTCACCGAAAAGCTGACAATAGTAAACACCGTACATTGCAAAAACATCGTTATCAAAAACTGTCGGTTTGTAAACGGTTCCCTGTGGCATTATATAGAGCTTAATTCGACAAAAGAAGCAGTAATTCTTGACTGTGTATTTGACGGAAAAAGCTACACATCTGTAAGAGACGATCTGACAAGCGAGCTTGTACAGATTGATGCACCGGAAGAGGGTACATACGGACCTGTATATAATTGTTACGGAGAGCTGATAGATTTTTGCCGTGATAAAACACCGTGTGAGGATATCCGCATAGCCTCATGTATTTTCAAGTGCGGAGGTTTTACGGCAATAGGACATCACGGTAATTATGATCATAAAAACATAGAGATAATATGTAATGTTTTTGAAGGTCGATCGGGCAACGGTAAAAAGAGCCGTGGATTTATAACATTTATGGAAAAGACTGACTGTATCACCGTTTCGGACAACGCTTTTATTGCGGATGAAGAAGCCGGAGAAGAGAGCATTGCGATCCGATCGGATAATCCGAAAGAAGAAGCACTTGTTGCAACGGGAAACAGCTTTAGCGGATATTTCAGTAAAAAAATTCAAAGATAAGGAGAATGACGATGCCTGCAGTAACACCTGTTTTAAAGAGCAGCAGTTTTATTACAAGAAGAGATAAACCGATACTGACACACAAGGACATTCCGTATCCTGCAACGCTGATATTCAATGCAGGAGTTGTAAAGTATAACGGAAAATACGTAATGGTTTTCAGGAACGATTACGGATGTACGGAGGAATCCTTTGCAAACGGTGACAGATTCAAGGGAACAAGCGTAGGAATAGCTGTCAGCGACAACGGAATTGACAACTGGGTAGTAAGAGAAAAGCCTCTTATTGACAGCTGTGATATAAACGATAAAGAGATTTCAAGATACTATGATCCGAGAATCACATTGATTGACGGCAAGCCGTACCTTTGTCTTGCGATGGATACCGAACACGGAATCAGAGGAGCGATAGCAGAGGTTGATGATAATTTTGAAAGCTTCAACATTATCAGCACAACGGTACCCGACAACAGAAACATGGCACTTTTCCCCGAGAAGATAGGGGACAGATACGTAAGACTTGAAAGACCGTTCCCCGTATACGGAAGATGGGGCAAGGATCGCTTTGATGTCTGGATGTCAAAATCGCCCGATCTTCGTTATTGGGGTGACACGAGTCTGCTTCTCGGAGTTGAGGATGTACCGTTTGCAAATGACAAGTTAGGTCCTGCAGCACCTCCCGTCAAGACGGAAAAGGGATGGCTTACACTTTTCCATGCTGTAGACATTGACGAATCCCGAGGAAAAAACGGATGGGAAAAGGTATGGAAAAAGCGTTATACGGCAGGAATCATGCTTCTTGACAAGGACGATCCGTCAAAGGTGATTGGCTTCTGCAAGGAACCGCTGATAGCTCCCGAAACGGAATACGAAGTAAACGAGGGCTTCCGTCAGAATGTTATCTTCCCGTGCGGAATGGTTCTTGAGGATTCGGGAGAGGTCAAGATTTATTACGGAGCATCCGACACGGTAACCTGTCTTGCGACTGCAGATGTAAACGATCTTTTGTCTTTGTGCATAAAGTAAGAAAACAATTGGTTTAATATTAAAGGAGTGTTTGAGCTGTTTAGCAAGGTGCGATCACTGATAAGCGAATTAAAAACTCATTGGCATCAACCTGCAGAGGGTAAATATGTACCTTATAAAGAATACGTGGATGTAGTGTTTGCGGTAGGAAGCAATTATGCAGGGTCAAAGGTTCTGGAGTACATAACATTTTTGTCCTCCTGTTACCTGATAATGTATCATTACAAACTGCCGTATCTGACCTTTTCGGTAATAAGCATACTTAATATGCCGCTTGGATATATATCGGCGCTGATGTGGTGGTTTGTCTGTGACAATCTCGGCTTTTTGCCGAAAAAGACCGAACGTAAGCTTTACGCAGTATACGTCGGAATGATGCTGTTCGGAATATCGACGATACTGTTTGACTATTCACGGCTGTTTGATCCGTCAAGCCCGTTTATCACATATCTCAACGGACTTGAGGGTATGAACGCTACAGCGTGCTTCAAGACGTTCGGAACTCACTTTTTGTACACGGGCTGGGTCGGAGCAAGAAATATCTTCTGGAGAAAGAAGCTTCTTCCCAAATACGGAAGATACAAATACTCGCTTTACTGCGACGTTATTCCAAAGTGCGTCATGGTCATTCTCATCGGATGGCTTCCCGTATACAACATTCCCGATGTTGCAACCAGAGTGTGGGTAGCAAATCTTTTGTTTGCGACCTTCAATGTTTTCGGCTTTGCAAACAATCTTGAAACCTGTACAAGAAGCATCAGTCCCAATCTGCAGGAAAGAATTCTTGTCCGCAGCTATCCCGTCAAGATTTCTCATTTTTTCCACACGATAGTCAGCATTATACTGCCTGTCATTATCGGTATGCTTCGCTATGAGTGGGCTGATATAAATGTCTACAGGTATGTCATTCCGATAACATTTATCGTTCTTGCGATATTTACAATGTTCTTTGCAGGCAGGGTCAAAGAAAGAATTCCGCAACCGCCCGTCGAAAAGAAAGTGCAGATAAACTTCTGGGATGGTATGTTCGGTGTTCTTCACAACAAGTATCTGCTGATCAACAAAATTGTCGAGCTTATTGATTCGCTCGGAAACGGTATGCTTCCGTTCGTAACGATAATTTACTTTTATACGTTCAGACTCAGCGGTCTGCCGTACAGCCTTCTGGTGGCACTTATATCGTTTGCGGGTACACCGCCAGATCTTATGTCACCGTATTTCCTTAAACGTTTTTCGTACAAACAGATTATGATATTCTATCAGGTAACACGTGCTCTCGGTAATGCTCTTATCGCAGGGGCTATGTGGTTCTGCGGTGATAATATCAATCTGTGCGGAACAATATGTGTTGTTGTCATGTTCTTTATGGAGATGACAAAGACTGTTCCGACAACGGCAGGTCACGATATGAATGTCAGAATCGGTGACTACCAGATGTATCTGTCAGGCGAAAGACTGGAGAACTTTTCGGGAGTGTACGGATGGTTTACGGGACCCGTTACATCCTTTGTAGGTCTTATTATCCCCGTTTTACTTCTCAGATACGGATTTAACAGCAACTGGGATGTATTGTTTATTGACGATTCCAGACGTAATATCATTGTAATCCCGCTTCTTGTCGATGTAGTCGGATTCCTGCTTATGACAATCCCATACTTTTTCTGGGATTATGACAGCAAAAAACAGAATATGGTTATGGAAGTGCTTAAGCGTCGTGCAGAGGTTACAGAAAAGAATGCACTTGAAGCAGGCGAAACCGTATCGGGAAGCTATAAAGGGTAGGTGACAGACATGAGTAAAAAAACAAATAATACAGAAGAGCCCGTCATACTTAACATTCCCGATGATGAAATCTGGACTTATCAGGTAGAGGGTCTGGCACCTCCGAGAATCAACAAGCCCTACAGGCATTTTACATTAAAAAAGATAATTTTTGCTCTGACGATAATCGTTGCCGTATCTGTATCGTGCTGGTTCAGTGTTCAGACGATACAGACAGACACGTTCAAGTACAACAGTACGGAGAACGGCTATGAGCTGACAAAGTTCAGCAATACGGGTAACATAACCGTGCTGGACATAGATTTTGTGTCAGATATCGAATATGAATCGGACAATCCCGACGTAATGTCAAACTTTAAAATCAAAAAGGATACGTCAAAAAAGGTTACATCAGTCGGAAAGTATGCGCTTAACTGTGACGAAAAAATCAAGGTTATCACGATCGGAAAAGACGTAACCGATATTGATCCCAAAGCGTTCTATTCGTGCTATGCGCTTCAGAGATTTGACGTTGACGAAAACAATCCCAATTACTGCTCGGTTGACGGAGTTTTGTATACAAAGGATATGAAACGTATTATCTGTCATCCGTGCGACCACGATGCATTTCTTGCAGAGCAGTTTGGATTTACACAGTACGATGAAAACGGTGTACCGACAGAGCCCGATGTCAACAGCAAGGAATATGACAGATATGTTGAACAGGTGCTGACATTCGTTGTTCCTTCAAGCGTTGAAACGATAGGTGAGCTTTGCTTCAATTATGCAAACATAAAAAATGTTTATCTTCCCGAGGGTCTTAAGACTGTCGAAACACTCGGCTTCTTTAAAATGACACAGCTCAGTAGCATTTATTCGTACAAGGGCGAAGCGGAAGTTTCACGCTTTGAGTCGGAAGAAGCACTCGGTGAAGTTTATGTTTCGTTACCTGACGGACTTTATTTTATAGGCTCGGATGCCTTCAGTTATAACCAGTCGCTGAGCTATATGTATATTCCGAAGAGCGTAACATACATAGGTCATCACGCATTCTGGGATACTGTTTACAAGCAGGACAACTCTCTTGCGGGAGTGACAGCCATCAATGCAGAAGCATCAGCCGAAGCTTTTGAAGCTGTTCAGACAGGTAATAACTGGAGACCGCAGTATGATTATCTCTTATTCAAAAAGAGCGTAGATATTATTTATAATGCAAAAAGAGGTACTGAATGATAAAGGTAATGTTTGTTTGTCACGGCAACATATGTCGTTCACCGATGGCGGAATTTGTCTTTCGCAATATGGTAAACAAGTGCGGAATGTCCGATAAGGTCAGCGTTGCATCAAGTGCCGTCAGCCGTGAAGAAATAGGAAACGATATCCATTCGGGAACACGGAAGATATTGACAAAGTACGGTATACCGTTTGAAAAAAGAAGAGCTGTTCAGATTACCGAACGGGATATGGACGAATACGATTATATTATCGTAATGGATGAATCAAATCTTCGTTTATTGCGGCGTCTTGTCGGGGACAAGTCAAAAAAGGCGAGACGGATGTTACCCGGCAGAGATGTTGCCGACCCGTGGTATACGGGTAATTTTGAAGAAACATATAAAGATATATGTGAGGGCTGTGAAGCACTGATAAAAACTATTGGAAAAGAGTGAAACAATGAGTAATATTTGGCATGATATAGATTCTGTCAGAGTCAGACCTGAAGATTTTGTTGCGGTTATTGAGATCCCGAAGGGAAGCAAGAAAAAATACGAGCTTGACAAAACAACGGGACTTCTTGTGCTTGACAGAATACTTTACACATCAACACACTATCCTGCAAATTACGGATTTATTCCCCGAACCTTTGCGGATGACGATGACCCGTTGGATGTATTGGTGCTTTGCAGTGAATCCATAGATCCGTTGGTAGAGGTAAGATGCTATCCGATAGGTGTTATCACGATGATAGATAACAAGAGAAATGATGAAAAAATCATAGCCATACCGTTTAACGATCCGACCTACAACTGTTATAAAGATATACAGGATCTTCCCGAGCACCTGTTTCAGGAGATGAAGCACTTTTTCTCTGTTTACAAGGCATTGGAGGGTAAGGAAACAGCGGTTGATGAGGTTATGGGCAAGGATGAAGCGATCAGAATCATTACGGATACGATCGAAAGCTATAACAACAGGTTTGTAAGATAACGGAGGACTTATGGGTAAAATAACAAGAGTATTATCCCGTGACGGCAGTGCAATGGTAGTTGCAACAAATACAACCGACATTGTGTCAAAGGCTCACGATATTCACGGATTATCAAAGACGATGACGGCAACGCTCGGCAGAGCGCTTACCGCAGCATCAATAATGGGTTCAATGCTTAAAAGTGACAATCAGTCGCTGACACTCAAATTCAGCGGAGACGGACCTGCAGGCGTTGTCTGCTGTGTCAGTGATTATCACGGTAACGTCAGAGGATATGCTGACAATCCCGAAGCAGAGCTTCCGCCCAATGCCAAAGGTAAGCTTGATGTAGGAGGAGCTGTCGGAAAAGGTCCGATGTATGTGCTGAGAGATCTCGGAATGGAACAGCCTTATGTCGGAGTAGCGCAGATTGTCAGCGGAGAAATAGCCGAGGATATTACAAACTACTATGCGTCGAGTGAGCAGACACCGACCGTTTGCGGATTGGGTGTGCTTGTCAACCGTGATTTTACTTGCCGTGCGGCAGGCGGATTTATGGTTCAGCTTTTGCCGTTTGCGGATGAAGAGACGGTTAAGCGCATTGAAGAGAATATCGGAAAGCTTGATCCCGTATCAAAGATGATAGATGACGGTCTGTCAGAGCTTGAGATAATCGGGCGTGTGTTTGACGGAATTGAGTTTGATGTACTTGATACGTCAGAAACGGAATATAAGTGTAACTGCAACAGAGACCGCTACGAAAGAGCACTTTTCAGCCTTGGTAAAAAAGAGCTTCAGAAGCTGTACAACGAGGGTGAAAGCGTAGAGACGTGCTGTAACTTCTGTGGCAACAAGTATGTTTTTGAACTTTCCGAAATATCAGAGCTTATAAAGAAGGCTAAATAAAATAAAGCGTATTACTCAAGGATCATCCTTTGGTAATACGCTTTTAATATTTATTTAAGTCTTGCGGTAAAGTCTGTCATCATCTGAGCGATCTTTATATTCTGCGGACAGACGGCTTCACAGCTCTGACAGCCGATGCAGGCTGACGGCTTCTTATCATCCGTGAATGAGCTGAGCACCATGGGAGCGATAAATCCGCCACCCGAGAAAACGTGTTCATTATAAAGCTTTATCAACTGCGGAATATCAAGCTCCATGGGGCAGTGATCGGTACAATAACGGCACGATGTGCAGGCAAGAGTTTTCTTTTCAAGCATCTTGTCGGAAACGGAAAGAAGAGCGTTCCATTCGTTTTGAGAGAGAGGCTTTTCTTCAGAAAAGATACGGATATTTTCTTTAAGCTGATCCATATCGGACATACCCGACAAAGTAACGAAAACATCGGGAAGTGTCTGTAAAAATCTGAATGCCCATTCAACAGGTGAAGCTTCGGGACGAAGAGCTTTAAGTGTGTCGGCATAAGCACCGTCAACATTTGCAAGCTTACCGCCACGGACAGGCTCCATTACCCATACGGGAATGTTGCGACTCTTTAACAGCTCCATCTTTCCCTTGGCATCCTGAAAGCTCCAGTCAAGATAATTCAGCTGTATCTGACAAAATTCCATATGCTCACCGTAAGCATCAAGAAAACGTGTCATTGTTTCGATATTTCCGTGAGCAGAGAAGCCGAGATGACGGATTCTGCCGTTCTTTTTCTGTTCAAGCAGATATGTAAAGTCACCGTTCTTTTCGTCGTTCAGATATTCTTCAATGTTGCTTTCACAGACATTGTGGAACAGATAAAAATCAAAATAATCAGTCCGGCATCTTTTAAGCTGTTCAGGGAAAATCTCAGCACTTTTGCCCATGTTTGAAAGATCGTATCCGGGGAACTTGCTTGCAAGGAAAAAGCTGTCTCTCGGATATTTTTTTAAAATTCTGCCGACAACAGGCTCAGAATTACCTGCGTGATAGCCCCATGCGGTATCAAAATAATTTACACCGTTTTGCATGGCAACATCAATCATTTCTTCGGTTGCCTTTTCGTCAATGTCAAAGTTGTTTCTGCCTCCGGGAAGTCTCATACATCCGAGACCGAGCGTGGGAAGCCTCAGATTCTGAAAATTTTTATATATCATAAGTAACTCCTTCAGTTTGTTTCAAAAAACGGGATAATATCGTTAAGTGTTCTGTCGCCTTCATCGTAAAGGAAAATATGACCGGATCCTTCATAAGTGATAAGCTTCATCTGCGGAACGACCTTCTGCATCGTTTCAGCCTGATAATACGGCATGGTTTTATCGTTTGTTCCCCAGATAACAAGCACGGGAATGTTGCTGTCTGCAACGCCCTTGTAAGCCTTCAGAGAATCGTCAAAGTTAAGGATAGTATTGCGCAGACTGTAAAGCGTCGCTTTAAGCATGCCTTTATACTGCATATGGAAAGCAAAACGGTCAGTATAAGAGCTTCTGACATCTTCACCGCTGTAGATAATTTCTTTTGCACAGCTTGCTGTCAGAATGGAAGCTCCTGCCGTGCGGAACATAATTTCGCCAATGCCCTTGATGTTTGAAATCTTCATATGAGCAGGCACATCAAATTTCATACCTGCAGGGGCAAGAAGAACTAACTTTTTAACCTTGTCGGGATTTTTTGCCGTAAAAGCTGCGGTTATGGCACCGCCCATGGAGGTTCCGACAAGAAAGAAGCTTTCGTTACCGAATACGGCATCGGTCAACTCTTCAAGCTGACGGACAAATACCGAGTGTGAGTAATCGCTGTCAACACGGTCAGAAAGACCTCTGCCCAGAAGATCGTAACGCAGAACGGTAAATCCGTTTTTGGTCAGACCTTCTGCGATTTTGTCATAAATAAAAAGCGGAGTCGCATAACCGTGAACAAGAACGGCTTTTTTGTCGCCGTTACCTTCAAGAGCATAATGCGTTGTACCGCAGGGAAGCTTGATGAATTTTTCGTTCAGCTTACTTCTTGTTGAGTCGTTAAGCTCAAGTGAGTCAACCTTGTATTTGTTAAGAAGTTTCATTCGGTAACGTTCCTTCCTTCAGTTTTTACGCTGTCACCGATCCTTGAATGACAAAGCGGCTTTAACGGATATATTATAAAGATCCTCTTTACAGGTTTTAAGGATTTCAGAAAAATCTTTTTTGCCGTCCGTTGCACAAAAACATTTTTCAACACCGAGAGATTTTATTGCTTCGGCACCGTTACCGTGAGATCCGCAGATGGTGATAACGGTTTTGTTAAGTCTGCCTGCACGTGTGGCAATGCCTGAAATTACTTTTCCGTTTACGCTCTGAGCGTCAAGTCTGCCCTCGCCCGTGATGACAAGATCGGCATTTTTTAACTTTTCATCAAAGCGTGCAATGTCAAGGATCATATCAATTCCTCTTCGAAGCTTTGCGTTAAGAAAGGCAACCACTCCTGCACCGAGACCGCCTGCAGCACCTGCACCGTTCAGGTCTTTTACATTTATGCAAAGATCCCGTTCTATTATGTCTGCAACGTGACGAAGTCCCTTGTCAAGCAGCTCGACTTCGTTTTCATCTGCACCCTTCTGAGGCGAAAAAACATAAGCAGCTCCGTTTTTGCCGAAAAGGGGGTTGTCAACATCGCAGGCAGCAGTAACGGTAACGGATAACGGCTTTTTCGGAGGAATGATTTTATCAACAAGCGATAAGGTTTCACCGACAGGAACAAACGCTTCTCCGTTTTTGTCAAGAAAAGTCCAGCCGAGTGCCGATGCAACCGACAGACCGCATTCGTTTGTGGCACTGCCGCCAAGACCTAAAAGTATATTTTCGGCACCGTTTTTAACGGCATCCTTTATCAGCTCACCGACACCGTAGGCGGTCGCTTTCAAAGGGTTTTTGTTTTCACCTGCCAAGGGAAGCCCTGCACAAGCTGCCGTTTCAATGACAGCAGTACCGTCGTTCAATACAAGATAGGAAGCGGTCATTTTTTCGCCGAAAACACCGCTGACAGTGGCTGTACGGGTTTCACCGCCGACAATATTATTAAGACAGGCACAAAGCCCCTCGCCACCGTCGGCAACGGGAAGCTTTTCGATATTTGCATCGGGATACACGTCGCAGAAGGCTTTTTCAATGATATTACAGACTTCGTATGCGCTGAGCGTACCCTTAAAGCTGTCAGGAGCAATTAAAATGTTCATATATTACAGCCTCCAATGACGGATGCCTTTTTCTGCCGTTTCTTTTGTTTTAAAAATACTCTTTACGTCAATCAGAACTCTTTCGCCATCGCTGAACATTTCGGACAGACTGTCAACAGAAAGCTGTCTGTACTCTTCGTGAGCAACGGCAACTATAACGCAGTCAACATCCCTGATATCGGAAATAGGTGTCAGAGAGATTGAATACATATCAAAAACTTCATTTTCGTCTGCATACGGATCGGTAACTATGGGAGTTACACCGTAAGCAGAAAGACTCTTTATGATATCGGTTACTTTGGAATTGCGTATATCTGCACAATTCTCTTTAAAGGTAAGACCGAGAACGGCAACCTTTGCGCCTTTTATCTGCTTGCCTGCAAGATTCATTTCACGGATGGCACATTGAGCCACAAAGTCACCCATACTGTCATTGACTTCACGTCCCGACAGGATTATTCTGCTGTGATAGCCAAGCTTTTCCGCTTTATAAATAAAGTAATACGGATCAACACCGATGCAATGACCGCCTACAAGTCCCGGAGTAAAGCCGAGAGCGTTCCATTTGGTATTCATACCCTCAACAACCTCGGCGGTATCAATACCCATTCTGTCAAAGACCATTGCAAGCTCGTTCATAAATGCAATGTTGATATCTCTCTGACTGTTTTCGGCAACCTTGATAGCCTCTGCCGTTTTTATATCGGAAACAGGATGCGTACCTGCCTTTATGACAAGTCCGTATACCTCTTTTACATCACGCAGGGATTCCTCGTCCATCGCAGAGACAATTTTTTTGATATTTGTCAGCGTGTGAACCTTGTCTGAAGGATTGATTCTTTCGGGAGAGTAACCTACTTTAAAATCAACACCGCAACGAAGCCCCGATACTTTTTCAAGCACGGGAACACATATATCCTGAGTAACACCCGGATAAACCGTAGATTCGTATACGACAAGAGCACCTTTTGTAAGATTACGACCGACAGTCTCGCTTGCGCTGAGAACAGGGGTCAGATCGGGTGTTTTGTCCTGATTTATGGGAGTGGGAACGGCAACGATGATGAACTTTGATTCACGCAGTCGTGTTTCATCGCTTGTAAAGTCAACCGTAGTTCTGGAAACGGCTATATTACCGACCTCGCCCGTGGGATCTTTTCCCGAAACATACATATTGATTTTTTTATCGTTAAGATCAAATCCGATTACATCGACTTTTTTTGCAAATTCCAATGCAAGAGGCATCCCGACATAGCCGAGACCGACAACTGCAAGTTTTTCTGTTTTATTGAGAAGCGCTTCCCGATGATTCATTAAAGCACATTCCTTTCGAGTGATTAAGAAAATTGTATCACAAATATCTTACCGGGTCAAATCGGTTATTTCAGAACAGGACGGACTTTGCCGTCAGAGAGCCAGTATTTTTTGTAATAGCCGTTATTTGCAAAAGTATCCGAGATTTCCAGCATCTTTTTATACAGATTGCGTTTCATATCATTTCTGACGACATCAATGCTTTTTTCGGCAGAAAGATCGTTTTCAAAAGACGGATCACCGATGTTGTCAAAGAGCTGTTCCTTGCCGTGTTTTTTATCAATGATATATGTGAAGTCTCTGTTTCGCAGACCGCGCCATTCCTTACCGCGCTCGGTACCGACAAGCAAAACGCTGTGTCCGTCATCAACGGATGAAAATATGCTTCGGCTTTTGCCGTCGATGCCGACAGGTGAGGGGACGTTTGTCAGAGACAGGATTGACGGCATTATGTCGGTAGTGCCGACAAGAGTGGAAGTTTCACCGACAGGAATTGAATCACCGGCAATAAAAAACGGTACGTTGACAATATCGTTTGAAAAGGGTTTTTCGCCGTTCAAAGCCGTGCCGAGTGATGATGTCACGACGGTTATGGTGTTCTTCTTTATTGTCAACAGGTCGACGATGTCCGCATCAACTGCTTTTACGGCAGACAGATAATCGCTTGATTTTTTGAACGGTATGAATATCGTCAAAAAAACAGCATACGGCGATCCGCTTTTTGTAAACCGCGCGACAGCTTCGTTCATCATTTTTATCTGTGCCGTGATATCACTTTCGCTGACAGGCTGTTTGTCGGGAGTATCGGCACAGTAAAAAGTTTTGTTTTTGTGTCTTTCAAAGCTTACAAAAACATCGTCAAAGCCCATACGGTAACGGCCTTTCGGAACAAACAGCTTTGATCCGTAAAGAGGCCATTTGCCGATGAAAGCAGTCGAATAGCCGTTATCGGTGAGCGATTTGATAAATGTGTCGTGATCGGGATAAACACGCAGACCGTTTTTGAATGTGCCCGTCTGTGTAAAATGCTTGCCCGTAATCAGCGATGCAAAATATGATTCCTCCAACGGATGACAGGATATGACATTAGTCAACGTTGTACCGCTTTTGCAAAAATTATACAGATTTTCTGTTTGTTCGGTGATGCAGTCCTTGCGCAGACCGTCGATACAAATGAATATAAGGTTTTTCATTAACAATACCTCTGCATATATACTACCACATTAAAAGTTATACCATATTCAAGTTGTTGTCAAGTTTTTTGAAAAATTATTACCAAATTATTAAATTTTACGGGAAGACTTGCATTTTCTGTAATTTAGAGTTAAACTATATTAGCACTCGTGTAGTGTGAGTGCTAATATTATTTTATCAAGGTGATTTTTTATGCGACCCAAACAGTTTAAGGCTGAATCAAAAAAGCTTCTCGACATGATGATCAATTCGATCTATACGCACAAGGAGATTTTTCTCCGCGAGCTTATCTCCAATGCAAGTGATGCTATGGACAAGCTGTACTACCGTTCGCTTTCCGACGGAATCAGCGGTTTGTCACGAAACGATCTTAAGATAAAAATTGATATTGATAAGGATGCAAGGATTCTTAAAATTACAGATAACGGTTGCGGAATGACACAGCAGGAGCTGGAGCAGAATCTCGGTACGATTGCAAAAAGCGGTTCTCTTGAGTTCAAAAAAGAGAACGAAAAGCAAGAGGATGTTGACATCATCGGACAGTTCGGTGTCGGATTTTATTCTGCATTTATGGTAAGTGACTGTGTAACCGTGGAGAGCCGTGCATACCTTTCGGATGAAGCATGGCGTTGGAGTTCCAAGGGGGCAGAGGGTTATACCGTTGAGCCCTGCGAAAAGGAATCGCACGGAACGGTAATTACGCTTCACATCAAGGATGATACGGCAGATGAGGATTACAGCGTATATTTAGAGACATACACAATTTCTTCGATAGTCAAGAAGTATTCGGATTACATCCGTTATCCCATCGAGATGGATGTTCAGACAAAGAAGCTTAAAGAGGGCAGCGAGGACGAATATGAGGATGTAACTGAAACGAGAGTTCTCAACAGTATGGTTCCGATCTGGAAAAAGAATAAGAGCGAGATCACTCCCGAAGAGTACAAATCCTTCTATATGGATAAGTTCTTTGACTATGAAGATCCTGCAAAGGTTATCCACAGCAAGGTTGAAGGAAATGTCACATACAGCGCGCTTTTATATATTCCGTCACACACACCGTTTGATTATTACTCTAAGGAGTACGAAAAAGGACTTCAGCTGTACAGCAGCGGTGTAATGATTATGGAAAAGTGTTCGGATCTTCTGCCTGATTATTACAGCTTTGTCAAGGGGCTTGTAGACAGCGAAGATCTTTCGCTTAACATTTCACGTGAGATGCTGCAGCACGATATGCAGCTTAAGGTTATTGCAAAGAGCCTTGAAAAGAAGATAAAGTCCGAGCTTTTGAAGCTGTTAAAGGATGACCGTGAGACATACGAAAAGTTCTATTCGGCATTCGGAACACAGCTCAAGTACGGCGTTTACGAAGGCTACGGAGCAAACAAGGATGCACTTAAGGATCTGCTTATGTTTGTCTCTTCAAACGAGAAGAAACAGACAACGCTTGCGGAATACGTATCCCGAATGAAAGAGGATCAGAGCGATATTTACTACGCTTGCGGTGAATCGGTTGACAAGATTGATATGCTTCCGCAGACAGAGCTTTTGAAGGATAAGGGATATGAAATCCTTTATATGACCGAGAATGTCGATGAATTTGCCATAAAGATGCTTATGGATTTTGACGGCAAAAAGTTTAAGAATATCTGTACCGACTCGCTGGACATTTCCACACAGGAGGAAAAAGATAAGCTTCGTGAAAAGAACGAGAATGCAAAGGATGTTCTTGATACTATGAAAGAAGCTCTTGACGGAGCAGTCAACGCCGTACGCTTTACCGATAAGCTGAAGAATCATCCCGTCTGTCTTACAAGCGAGGGCGAGCTTTCCGTAGAAATGGAAAAGGTGCTCAATTCTTTACCGAACAGCAATGCTGTTAAAGCATCTCTTGTTCTGGAGATCAATGAGAATCATGCAATCTGTGAAAAGCTCTTACAGCTTTACGGAACAGACAAGGAAAAGCTTAAAGATTATGCAAAGATTCTTTATGCACAGGCAAGACTTGTTGAAGGACTGCCGATTGAAAATCCGACAGAGCTCAGCTCGCTTATCTGTGAATTAATGGTATAACAGCTAAAATAAAAATCGTGGTTCTTGCAGCCAAATTTTCTGCAAGAACCACGGTTTTTTGTTTTATACCACGACAGACACTTGTTCGTGCCCCTTTAGCTGAGGAATTAATGCTTTTTATTCAGCAAGGTATCGGCAACACGGGCACTTGTCTTGCCTTCGGGTTCGATTTCGCCTGCTTTGTGTAAAGCAATCTTTGTAAGGAAAGGACCTACAAGCTCGTAAATGAGGACAGAGAAGAGAATTATGTTTGTAACGATAAGACCTTCAGAACCGAGTGTTTCAGCCTTGATTGCCATACCGAGAGCAACACCTGCCTGCGGGAAAAGCGTAACACCGAGATATTTGACAATGTTTTTGTCGCATTTAACTGCTTTTGAGCTGAATCTTGCACCGAAATATTTACCGATACAGCGGGTGACAATGTATACAAGTCCGATCATAACAACGGCAATATCCTTGAAGGTGGCGAGCTCAAGTTCTGCACCGCTGATGACAAAGAAGAGAATGAAAAGCGGAGCAGTCCAGCGGTCAATTCTGTCCATAAGCTCTTCCGAGAAGTCGCACATATTGCAAAATACGGTACCGAGCATCATACAGACAAGAAGAGATGAGAACGAAATGTGTACGTTGCCGATGTCAAACTGCATCATCGAAAGTGCAACAGTAATAAAGACGAATGTAACCGACATCGATAAACGCTTTGAGCGTGAGTGGAAGAACTTTTCAAAGAAGGTGAAGAGACATCCCATAATAAAGCCGAGAAGGAGTGACAGCACGACTTCAAGGATCGGTTCAAGAATAACCGAAATGAGATCAACCTGACCGGAGATGAGTGCCTTTGCAATGCCGAAAGATACGGCAAAGAGAACAAGGCCTACGGCGTCATCAAGAGCGACTATGGGAAGAAGAATGTCTGTCAGAGGTCCCTTTGCTTTGTACTGTTTGACAACCATAAGCGTGGCGGCGGGAGCAGTAGCGGAAGCAACGGCACCAAGGACGATTGCCGAAGGCAACGGGAGCTTATCGGGAATAAGAAAATGAAGTCCGATAAGTGCGGCATCAACAACAAGAGTAGTAAATACAGCCTGAACAACACCGACAACGGTTGCCTGCTTGCCTGTATTTTTCAGCTGAGCAAGACGGAATTCATTACCGATCAGAAAAGCGATGAAGCCGAGTGCAACATCGGACAAAAGACCGTATGTTTTGATGTCGCTCATACTGGTAAAGCCGAGACCGTGAATGCCGAAAGAACCGAGCAGATACGGTCCGACAATGATACCTGCAACGAGATAAGCTGTAACTGCAGGAAGCTGTACAAGCTTTGCGAGACGGGAAAGCATAAGTCCTGCGAAAAGAGCGACAGAGAGACTGAGAAGGGTTTCCATAATTTTGATTACACTTCCTTAAAGAGTTATGGTTTTATCCAAAAGCGTGTTGCCGCTGATGTCAATGGTCAGCATACGGATAGTACCGTCCTTTAATGTGAGCATTGATGCTGCCCACACGGCA
The DNA here is from genome assembly GCA_017397655.1 of Clostridia bacterium. Lineage (GTDB taxonomy): Bacteria > Bacillota > Clostridia > Oscillospirales > Acutalibacteraceae > UBA1425. Next base: position 53,622 of record JAFQIG010000048.1, read on the forward strand.
GAGGTATTCTTGCCGCAGTCAATGAAAACGGGAAGATCGCCGTCGACAAATTCTGATTTATGGTGATGACCGCCTACCAAAAGATCCATATCGAGAGAGAGAAGCGGTGCCGTCCAGTCCTTGCCGAAGTGATCGGAAAGACGCGGCATATGGGAGAAAGTGATTCTGTACATAGCGTCGGAGAATTCGTCTGCATCCAGAGAGCAAAGCCAGTTGTATTCTTTTTCTCTGTACGAATTGAAATCGACAAGTCCGTCATAGCCGGGATCAGAATCCTTTTTGTCTTCGCCTGAGTCGATAACAACGGCACTTAACGGGCCGAAATCAAATGTGTAGTAATATTCGCCTGTTTCAAAAGAAAAATAGCGCAATGCCTGCGAAGCAAATTCGCCTCTTGTTTCGTGATTACCGCGCGTGTACACAACGGGGATTTCGGATTTACTGAGATCAGCGGCATCCTTTAACACTGTGCAGAAATCATTTTTTGTTTCCATCGTGCTGACGATATCACCGAGAAGAATCAGGATATCAGGCGAATCGGTAAAATATGAGAGTGATTGGTACATCTGCGCTTCCATGCCGTGAATATCAGAGATGGAAAGCAGCTTTATATCATCCTCTTCAGGGATCCCTTTGAAATTGTATGTATCGCTTTCGACGGTTTTTCCTTTAATGGCAGAGTAGCCGTATTTGAATGCGACATACTGAGAACCGACCTTATAGCTGTTGCCGTTAAGCTCTGATTTCGGAACTGTGACGGTGTGGATTGTATCATCGGTTTTGATAAGTCCCGATGATGCGTCATAAATGCGCTTGACTTCGCCGTCAACGGTATATTCTATATAGCCGCTGCCTTTCGCGGAAGTTGCCCATATAACCGAATAGTATTCGTTACCGCAATCAAAAACAGCAGGATTTACGGTAATCTGAAAATTAAATGTCGGAAAAAATGAACAGATTACTGACCATATAGCAGCAAAAAGCGCTGACAAAACTTTGAAAAACATATATTTTCCTCCCGATATTTATCCGAAAAACGGATGATTAAAGATAAACTCGACCTTTCTGATATAAGTGAGTCTCGGCGTTTTTGAATAATCCTTGTCCGCTGTTGCATGATATACCATATATGTGCCGTCATCGCGGTAAAGGAAAGAGCAATGACCTGCGTTATAGATGTCCTTTGACGGTCTGTGATAGTGAACTCTTACGGGACTTTTGTGCCAGTCCTTTGAAGAGAGAACATTGTCACCTTTAAGCGTGAGCATACCGAGCGAATAATACCCCGAGCTGTAACCGCTTGCAGAATAGACGATGTAAATGTCATCATTATTGTAAAGAACGGCAGGACCTTCGTTTACCTTCCAGCCTTTTGTTTCCCAATAATATTCGGGCTTTGAAAGAATGACTGATTCACCTTTAAGTGTATACGGATTTTCCATTTCAGTAATGCTGATGCATTGATGTGCAATGTCAAGATATGCCGAGCAGACGTAATACAGCTTGCCGTCTTTCTTAAGGTATGTACCGTCAATGTTGTTCATACCGTCGGGAGATAAAAAACCTTTAAAGGAGTAGCTTCCGAAAATATCATCGGTATCGCTTTCCAGAACAAAGCCGTATCTGTAATAGTCCGAATGCTCCGTGTACTCTTTTGCAAGAGGCATTGTACCTTTCGGGACAGTATTTTTATCAAACACGGCACAGGCGACAATATACCAGCGGTCATCGATTTTGTGTATTTCGGGCGCCCATATGGAGGAGACAATGCCGTCATTGCCGACGGAGTATACGGTTTTTTCATCTGTGACGGTAGTGTCATCAAAGGCTTTGATTTTTTTGATCGTTATTCCCGACCCTGTCGTATATGTGTAGTAACAGCCGTTTTTGTCCTCGGTGATGAACGGATCACCGCCGCCTGTGTTGTCCGCAGGCTTGTCATACGGCGAGGATATAAAGCCGCACAGAGTGAAAAATGCGACGAAAAGAGAAGCGATTGATCTGAAAAATTCATTCATGATATCACCACTTTCAAAATTGGTTAAATAATACCATAAACCGTCATATTTTACAAGAGTTAAAGACGAAATTTGTGAAAATTATTAAAAGCAGACTTGTTATAATAATAGAAAAATTCTCTTGATGAGAGAATTTTCTTCAAAAAATGCGTTATTGAATTATTAAGAAAAGACTGTTATTATATGGCTGTAACCAAACGGCCGAGGTTAAATAATAAGTAAAGGGTGTTCGATATGACAATTTATTTTGGAGAAAACCTGAAAAAGCTTCGCAAATCAAAGAATCTCACACAGGAAGCACTTGCGGAATTTCTCGGTATGTCATTTCAGGCTGTCAGTAAATGGGAGCGTGGTGATACATATCCCGATATAACTATGTTGCCGGCTATTGCAAGCTTCTTCGAAGTTACGGTTGACAGTCTTCTCGGCACGGATAAAGTTGCTAAAGAAGCAAAAATCAAGGAGTATCAGGAAGAATATTCACGGCTTTTGAACGAGAAAAAGATTGCGCTGGTCAGAGATATTATGAAAGAAGCGACCGTTGAATTTCCGGGTAACTATGATCTGCTTGCAAAGTATTTTAACGCACTGATTTGTGCAGAGCACAACGACGAATATAAGCTTTCGATCAAGAGCGAAACAAACAGAGTCTATGATATGATACAGAATCATTGTTCAAATGACAGTATCAGAATATGGGCAAAAAAGCTTATGTGCCGGTATCTTCGTGATCTGAGTCTTATCGAAAACAGCGGTGTCGATATATCCGAGGCTGAAAAAATTCTTTCGGAAATGCCGATTATGAAGAATACGAGAGATTATGAAGCGATGTATATGTACCCGCATGATGACGAAAAGCGTGCAGCAGCGTGTGCAAACGGTATTGTTGAAATGCTACGTCTTTTCGGTGAAATAATGAACAGAAGATATAACAGCTTCCTTGATGCCGATGAGGAAATAGCGGAGGCATTTATTAATCTGGTTGAAACGGTAATGCCCGACGGTGATTACGGCCAATGCTGGTATCTTATTGTTATACATACACAGCGAACAGGCGTAAAGAAATATCTGCAGGGCGATGAGAAAGCGGCTCTCGAATGTTTTGAAAAGGCAGTCAGACTCGCAGAGCGTTATGACGAAATGCCGGACGTCACCGTGCATACTTCAAAAGCGGTTGAAGGCGTTGTCTTTGATAAAACCAAGGCGTACAGATTCTGGGATGATTCTTTTGCACAGAATATCAAAGACGGTCTGCGTAACAGACCACAGTTGTCGGAAGAATTCAAAAACAGCGAAGAGTTCAGAAGGATAGTCGGATAAATTATAATTACAGACCTGCAATCTCACCGCAAGGGGGTTATATCACCTTAATAAATGAGATTATAACCCCCATAATAAGTGGTGTCAAGGAGTGATCGTATGATTAAATTTGATAAGCTTTGGGTTACGATGAAAAACCAGAATATATCTACTTACTATTTAAGAGAAAGGTGCGGAATCGACAGTAAAACCATCCGCCGCTTGAGGGCAAATGAGAATATAGAAACAAAAACTCTTGATAAGCTTTGTTGTGTTCTGAAATGCAAAATAGAAGATATCGCAGAGTATTCTGAGGATGAAAGTTAAACAAGGTGCTGTAAAAAACTGTCGTTTTTTTACAGCACCTTGTTGTTTTAATATTCTGTACCCTTGCCGGATACAAGTTTAATTTTTGTGAATGACCAGACCTTGTTACCGTCAACGGTTTTAAGTCTTGCGGTGACGTCCATCTGACCGTAAAGCGTATCGCCATCAGGGTTGCTGTGATAAACGTCCATTTTCAGCTCATACTTGTTTTGAGAAATATTGGTATATGAGTTGAGCTTCCATATCATACTGTAGTCGAGTCCGTAGATGAATGCTTCGGTATAGTAAAAGCCGTCGTGATAATACAGCCATACGGTGCCGTCGTCATAGGTGGAATATACCTCGTGGTCGGGCTTGACGTTAAAAACATTGTTAAGAATCCAATCAACGTTTTCTTCGGGATAAGCATAGTGCCCTGTTGCATAGCTGTCATACGGATACTGATTAAGAGGATCGGCAGCATGAGTTATTTCAACATATGAGAAATAATTACTGTATATGCCGAACATTCCGAGAATTATCGAATACGCATCAGAAACTGCTGTTTTGCTGTAAGCATCAAAGCCTGTCATACCCATTGACGGATAAAACTCTTCAAGCAAAGCGATATCGCCCTCTGTAAGACCTGAAGAGATATCGGAGCCTGTTGTTTCAAAAAACTTTGCCGTTGTGCTTTCGGGGGAATTGTCAGGCTCGGAAAAAGTAAATTCCTTGAAAGGGGATGGCTGCTTTTCCGGTATATTATCGGGATTGATTGTGATTTTGTCAGAATCTTTTTCAGTTGTCAAAGCTTCTGTTGCCGTTTCGGTTTCGACAGGAATTGTTGTATCGGTAACAGGTGATGCTTTTCCGCAGGCGGAAAGGGTGAGTACAACCAAAAGTAATGCGACTGCTGTTTTTTTCATAAAAACCACATCTCCTTAAGGCTTGATTTTTATTTAAATGCTTTTTTGAAAGCATCGGTAATGACACTCGGGTCATCCGACATAATGGCATCTGCGCCGTTTTCGATAAGCTCTACCGCGTCATCGACAGAGTTGATTGTCCAGTATTGTACGGCAATGTCGTACTTATGAGCATAGTTGATAACCTGCTTTGTACCGATATTGACGATCATATTTTCACCGACGGAAATGCTGTCACCGTAGGGGATGTGAAGCGCAACGTACTTGATATCGGCATCCGTAAGATCCCAGTTACCACGGCAATAAGTATAGAACTTCAGAACTTCTCCGATGTTTGCGGAACGCTGCATATCGGGATAATTCTTGTCCTTGTAATAAGCAAAAATCGGATGGAACGAAGCGGTGATTGCACGGTCTAAAAGATCACGCTCTTTAAGCACTTCATAAAGTCTGTCGCAGGCTTTTGTACACCATTTGCCGTCGCTCTTGATTTCAATGATGTATGAAAACTGACCTCTTGAGTTCTTTTCGATGTAATCAAGGATAGAATCAAGAGTAACTACACGAAGATTCTTGGGAATATCGTCACCGCGGAGTCCTCTGTAGGGATAGTTACCGTCCTTGTCGCAGAAGTTTTCGCCGAGGTTGAGAACCTGCAACTCTTCAAACGTGTAATCCTTGGGTGAAATGTTGCGTTTACCGAAAGCTTCCTTGGCGTTGCTTGTAGCATCGTAAGTGTCGTTGTGAAGAAGAACAAGCTGACCGTCCTTTGTGATCTGGATATCAAATTCGTAAATGTCAACCTTGTATTTTTTGTTGTTCTTGAGAACCTTTTCAAAAGCCATCAGGGTGTTCTGCGGAGCGATATCGGCACCCGAACGGTGTGCAGAGATATCGGTATCACCGACTTCGCGGATATAGGGGTTGGTTGCGTTTTCGTTGACGATGATCTGAGCACCTTCGGGATCTCCGCATGACATGGTGGCAACCATCTGGATGATAAGAAGAATAAACGAAATAATACTTGTTCTGTGACCTAAAATTTTAAACATACTTTTTCCTTTCAAAAGATACCGCCCCCGTTAAAGGCGGAGGCGGTGATTAGTTAATTAATATGAGTAGCTCTGGTTCTGGCTCTGATTGATGGAAGCGACTGTAGCATCGATGAGTCTGGAAGCTCTTTCATAAGACTTTGCCATATTAGCTTCGTTTCTGCTGACTGCAACATTTTCCTTTTCAAGCTCAGCTTCAAGCCAGGAGGAGTAATCATCCTGTGTATGAGTCGTACGGATTGTTGAACGGTATGTGAAATCTTTGTTGCCTACATAGTACATAAGGTGATAGCCGTAGTCACTTTCGATGATTTCGACATCGCCCTCTTTACGCGATGCATCAAAGATCCAGCTGTCGAAGGAGTCAACCATCTGACCGGGGTATACCTTTTCATAAAGACCGCCTGTTGTGTTGGAGCCTGTATCTTCGGTATACTCGTTGGCAAGCTCTGCAAAGTACTCTTCTGTCTTGTCGGATTTGTTCCACATAGCAAGAACTTCTTCGGAAAGAGCCTTCTTCTCTGCGATGGCAGCATCGTCAAGAGGCTCGCCTGTAGAGCTGTCAACTGTCATAAAGAGAATGTGACGTACGTCGAGAGATTCCTGCGGATGAGCAGGATTTACAAGGTAAACTGCATATGCGCCGTTTTCTGTTGTAAATACCTTCTTGTCGCCGGACTTACGTGCAGAATCGTATGCCCATGTTGCAGCCTCTTCGGAAATGTAGCTTGTAAGGCTGTCCTTGGTAACACCGTAGTTCTTTGTTTCTGCATCGTGATCGTGAGCCTCTTCGGCTTCTTCTTCAACGACTTCTTCCTCAGCAGTTTCTTCTGCAGTTTCTTCAGTAGCTTCTGTTTCTTCAGTAGCTTCTGTTTCTTCAGTAGCTTCTGTTTCTTCAGTAGCTTCTGTTTCTTCAGTAGCTTCTGTTTCTTCTTCGGAAGCTTCGTGGATATAAGCTTCTGCAGCATCGTTGAAGGAAGCTTCATCAGTTACGTTCGCAAGGAGAGCTTCAGCCTTTTCTGTGAGAGGCTTATTAGCTTCTTCCTGACGAGCCTTGAGAGCGTCTTCTGTTTCGCCTTCTTCAGCTGTAAGCTTTTCTGCTTCAAAAGCATACATACGAAGATCGACTACGTCGTACTTTGTTGTATCTTCGTTGTACTCTTTGTCAACGATTTCGTCTGTGTACTTGCCTTCAAAGTCCTGCTGCTTATCTTCGCTGAAGCGCTGAACGATAAGTTCTTTCTTCATAAGGTTGCGAAGGAAGTTAGCGTTGATGCCTTCACCGTAGTAGATCTTGAGGTAAGAGTTGAGAGAAAGCTGGATTGCACCTTCGCCTGTACCGCCGATGGTTGCAGCGGTCTCACGCATTGTGTCAAGGCTCTCTTCGATATCAGCGATGTCTTCTTCGGTTGTTTCATAACCTGCTGCAACAGCATTGTTATAAAGGGTATAGAACTCCTGGATATAATCAACAGTTGCATCTGTAATGTAATCAGCCCAAGTCTGAGTTTCTTCGCCTTCTGCAGAGGGGTAATCCTGTTCTTCAGGGCTCTTTGTGTAGTCGAAGCCGTAGATGTTGTAACCGTACTGGCTTTCGGACTGCTGAGCGTTGTTTACGATCTGCTGATACTGCATATAATACATATAACCGTATTCTGCAACACTAACTCTGTCTTCGCCGACAGTGAAGGCGGTCTGCATACGGGCAAAAGCGCCTGTTGTCTTAAGAACACCGAAAGCGATGCCGCCGATAACGGCAACAATAAGAACGATACCGATCACACGACCGATAACCTTACCTGCATTGGGATGCTTTTTGCTTCTCTTTGCATTTTTCTTAGCTGCACCGGCGATTCGCTCTTTACGTTCCTGGCGATAGAGTTCAGCCTTACTTTTTTCAGTTTTAGCCACTTGAATCATCCTTTTCGTTGATTATTGACCGGTATTCCGGCATAACGGTCTTATTGTAAACCATTTTGACCGTTTTGACAATACCTAATAATGAAAAAGTCACAAATTTTGTGTGATTTTTTTCATTTTGTCCAAAATAGCTGACAATTAATGTAAATTATTCCCATAATTTTCTATTTTTGAACTCATTTACAAACCAGATATCGGTTATTTCAAAAGTTTTATTATTCAGATATGACAATATTTCTGCGTCGGTAGTAAAATCAAAAACAAGCTTATACGAGCATAAAAACTGCTTTTTGTAGCCGAGAATACGGTTTTGTGCATTTGTGCCGTACTTGCCGTCACCCAGAAGCGGATGACCTATCGATGCCATATGGGCACGTATCTGATGTGTGCGTCCCGTCAGAAGATCGACTTCAACAAGACTTAACCCTTTATACGAATCAATTACCTTATATTTGGTCTTTATCTCTTTTGCACCGTCACGTTGCCTGCGATAGACACAGACCTTGTTGTTTTTTTCATCTTTGATGAGCCAGTCACTCAGCAAGGCTTCTTTTTTAGCAGGGACACCGTGAACAACACACAGATACATTTTGTGAAGCTCGCGTGTTTTCATTTTTGCATTGAGAATGCGAAGTGACTGCGCATTTTTTGCGGCAATGACTATTCCGCAGGTGTTGCGGTCAATTCGGTTGACAAGCGACGGAGTAAAGGATTGTTCGTTATCGGGGTCATATTCGCCTTTTTCGTACAGGTAACGTTTTACACGTGTGATCAGTGTATCACAGTATTCCGTTTCATCCGGGTGTGAAAGCAGACCGACTTTTTTGTTTAAAAGTATAACGTTCTCGTCCTCATAAACGATATCAAGGTTTTTGGATGCTTTGAGAAAATCGTAATGAGCCTCGCCTTTTTCAAAAAAGGAATCGTTGATATACAGAGCGATTTCGTCACCGAGGCAAAGTCTGTCGGAAATCTGTGCACGCTTTCCGTTCAGCTTGATACGTTTTGTTCTTATGTACTTATAAAGCAGCGATTGCGGAAGTGCAGGCAGACTTTTTGTCAGAAACTTATCAAGTCTTTGTCCCGCATCGTTTTGTTTAACGGTAAGAGTTTTCAAGGCGATACCTCACTTAAAGTTTTGAAAAGAAGGAAGTGTATTTTTCGCTCCATCTGGCAACGGCAGGCTGTGAATATGAAGTCGGCATCATAGCAGTAATTGCCTTTGCCGAAGCAACCTGAGAAGCGATTCTGATAAGCTTGGTCAAAAGGATTCTGTCGGTGCACAGGGCCTTTGCCTTGCTTGCGATATCCTTCGGAGTGAGATTGAGCGATTTGAGTCCCGTGAAGTTTGCACTGATGTTGATAAGCGATTCGTTGACAAATCCCGTTTCAAACAGATAATCGATTTCGGCAGGAAGCAGGTTGAAAAGACCGCTCTTGATTGTGGACAGAACGGCAAAGCCTTCACCGAGATACTTGTAATAGCTGTTCTGATATTTCCACAGGGAAGCGGCGGTAAACGCACATTCGTGGTCATCAAGAATCGTGTTGATGAGCATTGCGGAAGCCTTGAGCGAATTTGCAATACCCGAACCGATAAGAGGAACAGTCATAAATGCGCTGTCACCGATAGCGGCATAACCGTCAGCAACAAGAACGGCAAGAGGCTGACGGATCGGAATATGAACAAACTGACCGCCACGGAGAATCTTTTCGCCGATATGCGGATTGCTTTTGCGAAGCTGAGAGAGAGTTTTCTCCACTTCATCAGAACCGAATTCATCAAAACGGACAATAAGAACGTCGGTAAAGCCTTCTTCGGTTGCGACCCAGGCGACCTTCTTTTCACCGCCCTGCATCAGATATACTTCGTAGTTGTGTTCGGGACAGAAGTCACCGACTCTTTCGTAAAATGCACGGTAAGCGTGAGCACGTTCACCGAAAGCGGGAGCTTTTTCGATGCCGAAAACATCGGGCAGGGATGTTCTGATAACAGAATCAATACCGCAGGCATCAATCACAAGATCGGCAAAAATATCCGAGTCACCCGTTCTGACACCGCATACACGGCTGCCGTAAACGATGGGAGCAGTAATCGGAGTTTCAAACATAAACTTTACACCGCAGTTTCTTGCGTGAGCGATAAGATGCTTGTAAATGTCGGAGCGTTCCATCTTGATTTCAAGCTCATCCTTCGGGATGTTCTGTCTGACGGGAACGGTCAGCGACGGATTAAAGAAAGTCATATTTTCCTTGTATTCAAAAAGCTCTTCTGCAGGGTAGGGGATTCCCGTATTGGAAAAAGATTTGGGATCAAAAATGTCTGTCCAGTCATAGCCGAGCTCACACTCTTTTTTCTGTTCAATGACGGTAACATCAAATCCTCTTTTTGAAAGACCTGCAGCGGCAGACAGACCGCCGTGACCTGCACCTGCAACGATTATTCTTTTACCCATTCAAACGACTTCCTTTCTTTGATCTTTTAAACAAGCTTTCGGGAAGCTGAGTCAGTATGATAGCGATGAACATAATGACACAACCGAGAATTTCTTTGGGAGAGAGTGCTTCGTCAAGTATGATCCAGCCGAAAATGACGGAAAAGACCGATTCAAGACAAAGCAGGATGGAAGCAACCGTAGGATCGGTATTTTTCTGACCGATAAGCTGTAAAGTGAAAGCGACACCGCAGGTCATAACGCCTGCATAAAGGATTTCGGGAGTGATGGATAAGATATCGGAAACGACGGGTTCTTCAAAAATAAACATACAGATACAAGTGAGCACACCCGAAACGGTAAACTGCAGGAACGAAAGCGAGATGCAGTCAACAAGAGGAGAGTATTTATCCGCAACGATAATATGTACAGCGAACATAAACGAGCAGCAAAGAGCCAGAATTTCACCCTTGCCGAAGGAGCTTAAATCACCGTTGACACAAAGCAGAAAAACGCCGACAGCGGCAATGAGAACGCTGAACCATACTATCGGAGATGTTTTCTTTTTAAGGAAAAGACCTAAGATCGGAACCTGAATCATATATAAGGCTGTCAGGAAGCCTATCTTTCCCGATGTGGTGTAGTTGAAGGCAAATTGCTGAAGATTATGTGCAACGAAAAGACAAAGTCCGCAAAGAAGACCGCCGATAAGCAGAGTTCTTGATTCCTTCTTTTTGAAAGAGAAACCGCCTTTGATGCAGTTTCTGATCGCAAAAGGCATCAGCGACAAAGCACCGACAACGGTTCTGACACCGTTAAAGGTGAAGGCTTCGACAACTTCCATTCCGTTGCTTTGCGCAACAAACGAAAGTCCCCATATCAATGCAGCAAGAAATAAGGGCAATGCACTGCCTGCTTTTTTTAGATTCATCGTTTATATTTTCCGTCCTTTTTACGTTGGTATTTTATGTTATCCGGAACAGCGTTTTTAGGCTTAATAAGACACTTTTCCTGAGTGCCGATCAGATCTCTTCTGTTTGCCCTGATAAGAGCTTCACGGACGAGATCGGCATTTTTAGGTACACTCCACTGAAGCAATGCACGCTGTAAGGCTTTTTCGTGAGGATCGGTTACAACGTATACCTTTTTATTAGTAAGCGGATTGATCCCCGTGTAATACATAACGGTCGATGCCGTTCCCGGTGTCGGATAAAAATCCTGAACCTGTTCGGGTCGGCAGTTATTCTTTTTAAGATAAGATGCCAGAACAGCGGCATCTGCAAGTGTGCTTCCGGGATGACTTGACATAAGATAGGGAACAAGATACTGTTCCTTGCCGAAGGATTTTGTCAGTTCAAAATAACGCTTCCTGAACTTGTCATAAACTGCGATATTCGGTTTGCCCATGAGTGACAGTACATTGTCACAGCAATGCTCGGGAGCAACCTTCAGCTGACCGCTGACATGATCTCTGACAAGCTTTTTAAAGAATGTTTCATTTTTATCAAGAATAAGATAATCAAAGCGTATACCCGAACGGATAAAGATCTTTTTGATTTTGGGAATTCTTTCAAGACGGCGTAAAAGCTCAACGTATTCGCTGTGATCAACACGAAGATTCTTGCACGGAGTCGGAGCCAGACATTTTTTGTTTGAGCAGACACCGTTTTTGATCTGATGCTCACACGAGGGATAACGGAAGTTAGCGGTAGGACCACCGACATCGTGGATAAAGCCTTTAAAGTCGGGCATTTTTGTAATTTCTTCAGCTTCCCTGACAACGGATTCGATGCTTCTTGACCGAACGCTTCTTCCCTGATGAAAAGCGAGTGCACAGAAGTTGCAACCGCCGAAACAGCCACGGTTATGAGTTATGGAGAATTTGACCTCTTCTATTGCGGGGACACCGCCGAGAGGCTCGTACATCGGATGATAATTGCGGGTAAACGGCAAAGCATATATTTCGTCAAGCTCTTCACGCTCAAGAGGAAAGGCAGGGGGATTCTGAACGAGTATTTTATTGCCGTAAATTTCGGTTATTGCCTTGCCGTTGACAGCATCCTGTTCACGGTACTGTAAAGAAAAGGCTCTGGCGTACAATCTTTTGTCGTGCTTCAAAGAATCATAATTAAAGCCTCCGACAGATTCAAAATGGATTTTATCATCTGCATCGGCAAGATATACCGTACCTCTGATGTCACGCAGCTTGTTTACGGGTATACCTTTATCAAGAAGCTGTGCAATGCGGAGTATCGAGCGTTCGCCCATTCCGTAAGAGAGCAGATCGGCACCCGAATCAATAAGGATGCTTTTACGAACGGCATCATCCCAGTAATCGTAATGAGCAAAACGGCGAAGCGAAGCTTCAAGACCGCCGATTATAATGGGAATATCACCGTAAGCCTGACGGATGCGTGAGCAATAAACAATCAGTGCACGGTCGGGACGAAGCCCTGTTTTGCCTCCGGGAGAATACAGATCCTCATTACGCCTGCGTTTTGCCACGGTGTAGTGAGCAACCATAGAGTCGATGTTACCCGATGTGACAAGAAATCCGAGTCTCGGTCTGCCGAAGCGCATAAAATCATCGGGGGATCTGTAATCGGGCTGAGCAAGTATTGCCACACGAAAGCCTTTACTTTCAAGCAGTCGGGAGAGAATGGCAACACCAAAACTCGGATGATCAACGTAAGCATCGCCGGTGACATATACAAAGTCGGGTCTGTCCCAGTGACGTTCATCCATATCTTTTTTTGAAACAGGTAAGAATCTATCGTTCATAAGTCAGTTCCTTCTGAGTTTTTGTATAAGGAATATCGACGGAATTATCCGGAAAAGAGTACACGGCATCGACAAGTGAGACAATCATCATAAAGTAAAAAAGAGGCTTGATGCCGTACACGGGATAGTCGGTTAAGGAGCAGATGCAGAATCCCGCAAAACTTGCAATACAGGTGACAGCGATATTTTTGCAGAAAGATCCCCTGCGTAAAAGTCTGATTGTTTTAATAAGAAAGATGACGAAGAATGCGATCATCAGCAAAGCACCGATAATACCGTTTTCAAGCAGAACCTCAAGCAAAAGATTGTGAGCGTGGGGTTGATCTATAGCGTACATGTCACGAAGCTGATCACCGATATTTGCGGTGCCTGTACCGTAGCCGAAAAGAAGATGTCCGTCAAGCATCTCGAAGCAAGCCTTCCATATGTCCGATCGTGTGTTGATGGAAATGTCGTCGGAGCTGAAAATTGTAAGAAGTCTTCTGAAAACACCGCTTGAAGTAACAAGGAGAACTCCGAGTATTGCACCTGCCATCAATAAGAGTCTTATAAAATACTTTTTGCCGTAGAAGAAAAGACACATAAACGCTACGGCAACGGCAAGGTACGGGCCTCTCGAATACGATACGGCAATGCCAGCAACAGAACAGACGAAGCATAAAAAACCGATAATCCGTTTAGTACGTGTTTTGGCAAAGAACATACAGTAGGCGGCAAGCGGAGCAGTTATCACAAGGAATATCGCATAGAAAACGGGATTTGTAAAAGTGCCGCTTGCTCTTTGGGGAATGTAGATAAACTCGGTTCGTTGAAAGTGAGCCAGAATGCTGTCGGGCAGAAGAGTTTCGGTAGCGAATTTTGCCACAGCGGTATCAAGAAGATGCCAGAAAGGATTGAACATACCACGAAGCGGTTTGTAAATCAGAGCACCGTAGTGATACAAAAGCATCTGAACAACACCGATCAGACCTGCAATGCCTGAGCTGAGTGAAGTGAAAAACACAAGCTTGTCAAGGCTGTCTCTGTCTTTGATCTGACAGGTAACGGCAATGTTTGCACAAAAGGCTAAAAGCCATACAGCCATTCCGGCAAGACCCGAAACCGGCTTTTCGGCATAAAACAGACCGATTATCATATATGTAAAGAAAGCGATAAATGCTTTTTGCGTATTACTGAGAGTGAATTTGCCGTCAAAACGTATCGCAAAGACGAAAATAACTATAGCGAGAACGGGAGCGATATACTCGGGTAAGAGCGCAAACAGCAAGAAAAGCACAGGTAACAGCCGTTTTTTCATATAATTCACCCTTTCCCGATAATAAATTACTCTTTATTATACATTAAATATTAAAGCGTTTCAACAAAATTATGAACAAATTAATAAAGTTTGCAAAAAGACTTGATTTTTTTGGAAAAAGAGGTTAGAATACATTTAGCACTCAAACAAGGGGAGTGCTAAATTTAACTCGCATCAAATTATTGGAGGTAATATTATGACACTCAAACCACTTGCAGACCGTGTTGTTGTAAAGCTCGTTGAGCTTGAAGAGACAACAAGCAGCGGCATCATTCTTGCACCGTCGGCACAGGAAAAGCCCCAGGTAGCCGAAGTTATCGCAGTAGGCCCCGGCGGAGTCGTAGACGGCAAAGAGGTTGAGATGTATGTTAAGGTGGGCGACCGTGTTATCACGAGCAAGTACTCGGGTACAGAGGTAAAGCTCAATAAACAGGAGTATACCATCGTTCGCCAAAGCGACATTCTTGCAATCGTTGAAGACTGATTATTTCATAGGAGGAAACATTAATGGCAAAACAGATTATTTACGGTGAAGAAGCCAGAAAAGCTCTTCAGGGCGGTATCGACAAGCTTGCCAATACCGTTAAAATAACACTCGGCCCCAAGGGCAGAAACGTAGTTCTTGACAAAAAGTACGGTGCACCCCTCATCACAAATGACGGTGTAACAATCGCAAAGGACATCGAGCTTGAGGATGCATTTGAGAATATGGGCGCACAGCTCGTCAAAGAAGTTGCAACAAAGACAAACGACGTAGCAGGCGACGGAACAACAACAGCAACACTTCTTGCACAGGCACTTGTAAGAGAAGGTATGAAGAATGTTGCAGCAGGTGCTAACCCCATGGTAGTCAAAAAGGGTATCATGAAGGCAGTCGAAGCAGCAGTAGCAGCACTCAAAGCCAATGCAAAGCCTGTTACAAATTCTGCAGATATCGCAAGAGTAGCAACAATTTCTTCGGGCGATGAAGAGCTCGGACAGATTATTGCAGACGCTATGGAAAAGGTTACTGCAGACGGTGTTATCACTGTTGAAGAGTCAAAGATCGCAGTTACCGATTCCGATGTAGTCGAGGGTATGCAGTTTGACAGAGGATACATCTCTCCCTACATGGTAACAGATACAGATAAGATGGAAGCTATCATTGACGATGCTCTTGTTCTTATCACAGATAAAAAGATTTCCAACATTCAGGAGATCCTTCCGCTTCTTGAGCAGATTCTCAAGTCAGGCAAAAAGCTTGTTATCGTAGCAGAGGATGTCGAGGGCGAAGCTCTTTCAACAATCCTTGTCAATAAGCTCAGAGGTACATTCACCTGCGTAGCAGTCAAGGCTCCCGGCTTCGGCGACAGACGTAAGGAGATGCTTCAGGATATCGCAATTCTTACAGGCGGTGAGGTTATCACATCCGATCTCGGTCTTGAGCTCTCGGATACTCAGCTTTCACAGCTCGGCCAGGCTCGTCAGATCAAGGTTTCCAAGGAGAACACAATCATCGTTGACGGTGCAGGCGATAAGGAAGAGATCAAGGCAAGAATCGCTCAGATCAAGGTTCAGATCGAAAGCACAACTTCAGACTTTGACCGTGAAAAGCTTCAGGAAAGACTTGCAAAGCTTTCAGGCGGTGTAGCAGTTATCCGTGTAGGTGCTGCAACAGAAACGGAAATGAAAGAAAAGAAGCTTCGCATCGAGGATGCTCTCGCAGCAACAAAGGCAGCTGTTGAAGAGGGTTACGTTGCAGGCGGCGGTGTTGCTCTTATCAACGCTATCCCCGCAGTTGAAGCTCTTCTTGATACAGAAGATCAGGACGAAAAGACAGGTGTCAAGATCGTTCTTAAGGCACTTGAAGAACCCGTACGCCAGATCGCTGCCAACGCAGGTCTTGAGGGTTCCGTAGTTCTTAACAACATCGTAACATCAGGCAAGATCGGCTACGGCTACAACTTCGCCAAGGATGAGTACGTTGATATGGCAGAAGTCGGTATCATCGACCCGACAAAGGTTACACGTTCTGCACTTCAGAACGCAGCTTCCGTTGCAAGCATGGTTCTTACAACCGAAAGCCTTGTAACAGATAAGCCCGACCCCGCAGCAGATGCAGCCAACGCAGCAGCAATGGCAGCAGCACAGGGCGGCGGAATGTATTAATCAAAAAGCACGCTTCGGAAAAAAGCTCCGAAGCGTGCTTTTTAATGAAGCGCACTTTTAGTGCATGAAGAAATGAAGCAGGGCTTCGCCCTATGAAGCGCGCCACGATGGCGCATTAAATTCTTTTGCGCTTCGCTTCACGTTGCGAAGCAAACGCTTCATACGAGCGTTAGCGAGTGCTTCATATCGCATAGCGATGCTTCATTTGGATTGGTAAATTATCAGATATTTGTTGGTGATATTATGAGAAATGATAAGTTATCATTACAATCAATGGATTTTGCAGTCTTAATCATAAATCTTGTGAAGTCGCTCAAGGAAAAGCGGGAAAGTATTATTTCTAATCAGATTGGCAGAAGCGGTACTTCCGTTGGGGCAAATATACGTGAAGCGCAATATGCTCACGGTAGGGCGGACTTTATAGCTAAACTACAGATAGCACTTAAAGAAGCAAATGAAACAGGCTATTGGTTAGAACTGCTGTTTAAGACAAATTACATTACCGAAGCTGAATATAATTCTTTGGAATCTGCTTGTAAAAGCATTCGAATTATGCTCATTTCCTCCATCAACACCGCTAAAGAAAATATAAAGTAACCACACAGATATGCTTTTTTGAACAGCTTTTCTTCGGGGAGTTTTTGCGTTTTTGGCGATTGAAAAATATGGAATTTGGTGCTATACTATTTTTAGTAGTGTTAAGTTTTAGTTTGAAATATATGTTAACTTTTATAAGGAGGTTTCTAAAGTGCGCAGAAACTTTAAGAAGTTACTTTCGATATTGCTTGTTGCGGTAATGATTTTCGGCTCTGCACCGCTTTCAGGTTTAGTGGATCTTGATTTGCTGAGTCTATTTGAGCTTAAAGCAGAAGCGGCCTCGTATAGTGGCACCTGCGGCGATAACCTTACATGGACACTTAACACAAGCACAGGCGCTCTCACAATTTCCGGTACCGGTGCTATGACAAATTGGTCATATCCTGATTTTGTGCCTTGGTACAGCGACCGTTCATCAATCAAGAGCGTGACAATCGGAAACGGTGTCACGAGTATATGCAATTATGCGTTCTGTGAATGCAACACCCTTACGAGCATGACAATCCCCGACTCCGTCACGAGCATAGGCAAATATGCGTTCTATTATTGCACCGGCCTTACGAGCGTGACAATCGGAAACTCTGTCACAAGCATAGGCGAGAGAGCGTTCTGTTCTTGCTACAACCTTACGAGCGTGACAATCCCCGACTCCGTCACGAGCATAGGCACTTCTGCGTTCATAAATTGCACCGGCCTTACGAGCATGACAATCCCGGACTCCGTCACGAG
>JAFQIG010000049.1 GCA_017397655.1 Clostridia bacterium
TGCATCTGAAATGCAATAGGTTGCGTGCAGTCGGGCATTTCTTCGATGCAGCCATACTGACGTATGGCAAAGAGAAAAATGGGCGAATGTGCGTGAAATATTGTATTTCAGACATATGGAATTGTCTTATCAAAAAGTATACTTTTGATAAGTATATTTAAATCATACTTTCGCATATTGACAATATAGGTATTGTAATTTTACTACTAAAGGAAACAATTGTCAAGTAAATAAACAACATATATGTATGTCGGCTGCCTACACAGCCGATTAATTTTATTTCAGTTCCTTAAGCAGCTTTTCAAATCCGTCACACATTTCTTTTGCCGTTTCCATTCTGTCCGCTTCCGCAACTACACGGACACGCTTGCCCGTTCGTGACGGTGTAATCAGCAACCTGCCCTTATCACGCTTAATGGATATTCCTTCTTTAACAGAATCATCACTTGTATTCTCCGATCCGAAAACGCTGTTGAGCTTAGAGGGCGGAAAAGGAAGCTCAAAAACCTTTTGTTCGATGAAAAAGTCCGGCAATTGATTGCAAAGACTCTCCAATGAGTTCTCTCTTTCTTTCATTACGGAAAGCACCCTTATCACCATAAACAATCCGTCACGGACAAAAAACTGCTTTGATGAAAGACGTCGTGCCATTGAGTCGGAATCATCACCCGGAGTCGTCAGGTATCTGTATGATTTTCTTCCGAACTCGTTTGCAAGATAATCAAGTGCTATCGGTGCATCATACGGCAAGGCAAGATCTCTGCCGTTCTTTAATTCATTATGACAGCATACAGCCAAAAGTCGCTCGTGAGAAATCTTTTCATCCCTTTGGAGATACGCATCGGCTTTCATACCGTCTTCGCTGACTTTAAATAAAAAGTTACTGCTTTTTGTGCATCCGAGCCTCTGCAGCGAATCCTCCATAAGCTGTTCTATCATGGGATTATCGCTGATAACCGAAACGCTCATACCTTTAAGATCATACGGCGCCTGCTTTACAAGCTCTCTGTTATACATCAGCTTTATACTGCTCATATCCGCAACATCCTTGACCGTTTCGCCGACGCATCGGTTGAACTCGCCTTTTGACAGTCTTGCTTCAATCTCACGTTCCAAAAACCTTCTGACGCTGAGACCGCCTTCTCCGCATATCCTGATTTGCGGCTCGTTACCGCCTTTGACAAATATGCCGACGTTAAGTCCGCAAAACGCCGTGCAGTATGACAAAAGAGATTCAAAGCACTCTCCGAAATCCCATACGTGACCGCCCGATGCCATCATACCCGAATACAACGCATATTTCAGCGCTTTTGCACCTGTACTTCCGTCTGTGCCTATTCCTATCTTTTTACAGGTATTGATGCTCGCTATTGCCGATCCTATTCCCGTACATATTTCAGGTGTCAGTTGTAATGCAAGACCTATGCCGCTGTCATCAAAAAGTGTCTTTCTGACCTTATTGTATTTTACATTGCCGCGGATACTCATATGCGACTCGATGTTCTTATCAGGCCAGACAAGCGTTTGAGGCTTAAGAACGGCAAACTCACCTATATTGCTTCCCGCACCGACAACACTTTCCTCAAAAACCGATACACCCTTTTTAAGCGATGAGCCTTCGCACACCAATGCGTTGTTGACAACACATCCCGATCCCAATACGCTGCCACGAAGCAACACAGATTCTCTGATACGGCAATTACCGCCTACCGAGCACTCTCTTTCTATCACCGTATCGGGGCCTATAACCGCACCGCTTTTAATCTCGACATCAGAGCCGATGAAAACAGGCGGAACAATATTATAGTCACCTTTCGGCAAAGAAGACTCTATAAAGATTCCGTCAGCCGCCTTTTTAAGCGGAAACTTGATCTTTCCGTTCAACATATCCTTCTGACAGCGAAGATATGCCGATATGTCTCCGATATCACACCAATAACCGCTTGCATTGTAACAGTAAAGTGCTTTTTGTTCTGACATAAGATCGGGAAAAAGCTGCTTTGCAAAGTCATATTCAGTATCTGACGGTATTTTTTTGATTATCTGCGGTTCTATCAAATAAATACCCGTGTTTGCAATATTTCCCGTTGCCTGACTCCATGACGGTTTTTCGTTAAACGCCGTTATTCTGCCCTTTTCATCAAAGCTGACCAAGCCGTATTCTCTGGGATCCTCGACCTGATAGCCGACTACCGTTACATCCGCATTCTCGCTTCTGTGATAAAGCGCTATTTTGTCAAGCTCAAAATCGCATACCGCATCACCGCTGATGACAAGAAAAGTTTCATCAAAATCCTTTGCGGCATTCCGCACGCTGCCTGCCGTACCAAGCGGCGAATCCTCTGTTATAAAATGAAGCTTCAGATTTTTGTACATACCGTCCTCATACTTTTCCGTTACGGATTCGGACAAGTATCCGAGAGTAACGTATGCCTCTTCAAATCCGTTTCTCAGAAGCAAATCAAAAATATACTCGATAACAGGCTTTCCGCAAATCCTGCTTAACGGTTTGGGTGCGTCACAGGTCAGAGGTCTGAGTCTCTTCCCCTTACCACCTGCCATTACTACTGCTTTCATTTAATCTCTCCTACCATAAAAATTCACATATAGTATGCTCTGTATTTTAAAAAAATAACCAAAAAACTTGTTGTTATCAAAATTATGTGATATTATTGATAATGAGGTGATTTTTAGTGTCATTGAAGCACGTTGATATTTTTACCGACGGAGCTTGCTCCGGCAATCCCGGTGCAGGCGGCTGGGGCAGTATCCTGCGATACGGCAGTCACGAAAAAGAGATAAGCGGCGGTTGTGCCGATACTACAAATAACCGTATGGAGCTTACGGCTCTGATAGAGGCTCTTTCCATATTAAAGGAGCCGTGCGATATTACAATCTACACCGATTCACGTTATGTTTCCGACGGTGTCACAAAAGGCTGGGCAGCAAGCTGGCGAAGAAACGGTTGGCGTAAGGCTGATAAAAAGCCTGCTCTTAATCCCGATCTGTGGGAAAGATTGCTTGATCTGCTGGTTGTTCATAAATACACCTTTGTATGGCTGAAGGGTCATGACGGTCATCCGGAAAACGAGCGATGCGACCGTCTTGCCGTAGCGCAAACCGAAAAGTACCGCAAGTAAAAAGGATGTTACAAATTGAAAATTGCATTTATTATTATGAAAATGGGCAGCGGCGGTGCTGAACGCTCTCTCAGTGCCTTAAGCTCGTATATGTCAAAAACAGAAGATGTCACCGTATTTGTTCTTGACGGAACAGACTCTTTTTATCCGTTTGACGACAAGGTAAACGTACGTTATCTTTCGCTCGATTCCATACCGTCAGGCAAATCGATCAAACGCTTTTTTGCTGTAGTCAAGCGAGCATTCACTCTGCGTAAAGCCGTAAAAAATGAACATCCCGATGTTCTTATCGGGATGAGTCACATAATGTCCGCTTATGCCGTGTTCTGTACCGCTTTTACAAAATGCCGTGCAGTCGGCACGGAAAGAAGCAATCCTTTCAAGTTCAATTCGGGATTATTGATTACAGCTTTGAGAAAGATCACTTCTCTTTTATGTGACGGATTCGTTTGTCAGACAAAAAAAGCAGCTTCCTTCTTCCCATCTTCCGTACAAAAGAAATGTGCCGTTATCCCGAACGCCGTCTTTAACCCTCATGTTTTTGAAACAGCCGTTCCGTCTGTCAGAGAGAAAAATATTACGGCACTCGGCAGATTAGAGGTATATAAAGGTTTTGATGTTTTAATTAAATCCTTTAAGTCAGTCAGCGAAAAGCACCCCGACCATACGTTGACCATCTACGGCGACGGAAAAGAATACGATTCGCTTTCAGCATTGTCCCGTTCTCTCGGCATTGAGGATAGAGTTATATTTGCAGGTACGGATGAAAATGCGATTCAGAAAATCTCTCAGTCCTCCGTATTTGTTCTTTCATCAAGATTTGAAGGTATGCCGAATGCCCTTATTGAAGCTATGGCTTCGGGTGTCCCGTGTGTATCCACCGACTGCGACATGGGTCCCTCCGAATTGATTGTAAACGGCGAAAACGGACTTCTGGTACCTGTTGACGACACAGAAGCTCTCACTAAAGCAGTTGACCGAATTCTTTGCGACAAGACACTTTCCGATAAATTATCCAAAAACGCTCTTTCGCTTCGTGACTCACACAACATCGCTTCTGTTTGCGAGAAATGGCTCTGTTATCTCAAATCTTAATAAAATCTTAATGTAATTATAACGCAAACTATCATTTTTAATTATGATTTAGAATTATTTTTCACAACTGTTACGTTATAATTATTTCACTGTTGTTAAAATGGAGTGTATTGTACAGATGACACAACCTTTTTATAAAGTCCGTGAAGTTACGGACATACGTGACCTTGTACGGCAGAGTGCAGAGCTGTATGCCGATCTGCCTGCTTTTGAGGTCAAGGCTGACAGAGGCGAAATAAAGATCAAAACCTTTGCCAAGTATATGCGTGATATCAACCGTCTCGGTACGGCTCTGGTATCAATGGGATATAAAGATCAGAAAATTGCCGTTGCAGGCAAAAACTGCTATGAATGGTTCACAACATACATGGCTGTTGTCTGCGGTGTCGGAGTTATTGTTCCCATTGATAAGGAGCTTCTTATTACCGAAATCAAAAATATACTTTCTACCGCTGAGGTAAAGCTTCTTGTCTGTGACAGAGCATTTTATAAAAAAATCGCAGCTGCAAGAAGCGAGCTTGATCCCGAGCTCAAGATTGTTATTTTTGATCAGAAAGAGGATACGGAAGAAACCCTTTCATACTCAAAACTTAAAACAAAAGGAAAAAAACTTCTTGAATGCGGTAATACGGAATATCTTGATGCCGTTATCAATCCCGAGGATGTCTGTTCCCTTCTTTTTACTTCGGGAACAACAGGTGCTTCAAAGGCAGTTATGCTTTGCCACCGAAACATATGCTCCGATGTTATGCTCGCAATGCAGGTTATCAAGGTATATGCAAACGATAAGGGACTTACCATACTTCCTGCACATCACACATACGAAGCGCTCGTCTCTTTATTTGTATACTGCTATATGGGAGTCTGTCTTGCTTTTTGTGACGGTCTTCGTTATATTGCCAAAAATTTTAAAGAATACAGCCCCACCGTTTTTTGCTGTGTTCCGCTTCTGCTCGAAAACGTTCATTCAAAGATTATGAAGAGCATCAAAGAAAAGAAGAACGGCGAAAGAATGTTCAGATTTGCAAAAGCCGCTGTCAAAGCAGGTGATAAGGTAAAAATCAATCTGCGCAAAATGTTCTTCAGCGAAATTCAGGCAGTTTTCGGCGGCAGACTGCGCCTTGTCATTGTCGGTGCCGCACCTGTTCCTGCAGATATCCTTGAGGATTTTACCCTGTTCGGTGTACAGGTTGTCTGCGGTTACGGTCTTACGGAGTGTTCTCCGCTTGTTATCTGCAACAACGATAAGGTCATCACCTGCGATTCCATCGGCGTACCGCTTCCCGAAGTCGAGGTTAAAATCATCAACAAAGAACCCGAAACCGGCATCGGTGAGCTGTGTATACGCGGTCCGATGGTTATGAAGGGATATTATAAAAACCCCGAAGAAACGGCAAGAGTCATTGATGAGGATAACTTCTTCCATACAGGCGACCTTGGTTATTGTGACCGTAGAGGTCTTTACTATATCACAGGCAGATGCAAAAACGTTATCGTTACAAAAAACGGCAAAAACATCTATCCCGAAGAGGTTGAGTCGTACCTGTCAAACAGTCCGTATATCGCCGAATGTCTTGTCCGCGAAGGCATCAAGGACGGAGAGGCCGTTGTTCAGGCTGATGTTTTTCCTGATTTTGACGCAATTTCCGCATACCTTTGCAAGGAGAATCCTTCTGCAGGTGAAATCGAGTCTTTGATTGAATCTGCCGTCGGTGAAGCTAATGAACACCTCGCCTCATACAAGAGGATCAAAAAAATAAAAATCCGCAATACTGAGTTTGAAAAAACTTCTACCAAGAAAATCCGCCGTTTCAGCGAGGCTAATCTTAAATAATCTTTTAACAAACTTTAAATATTTGTGTTTGGCGGTTTGCAAAATGCAAACCGCCCTTGATTTTGTGATTCAAATGCAATATAATATATAAAAATCAAACTAAGGAGTGTAATAAATATGAAATTATCAAAAAGGATTATTTCTATATCACTTTGCTTTTTAATGACTCTTTCTCTTTTCGCCGCCTGCGGCAAGGATGAAACACCGGAACAGACATCGACACACGAAGCCATAGCCGTCAAGGATATGAAAATAGGCATTCTGTTCGAGGATAATGCTGTCTCTACGGGTGATTCATACTTCCACATAACAGGCATAGAAAAAGCTGCCGAAACAATCGGCCTTGACAGCGAAAAACAGCTTTTTATCAAAAAGAATGTAACAGATGTCACCTTTGACGAAAACACTTCTTTTGATAAAGTTACCGAAGCAGAAGCTTCATCCGTGACAGAAGATGCTGCTGAGCCGGAGACCTTTCTTGATGCTGACGGCAATCCCGTTGTAGAGGCTGTTCCCGTAAAGCAGACTTCTCCCGAAACCGCCGTACAGGCCGTATCTTCACTTTTGTCTGACGGATGTAACGTCATCATCGCAACATCAATGATTTATGACAGCTTTTCTCAGTATGTCGCAAAACAGAACAAGGATATCGTGGTTATTCAGTTTAACGGCACAGGCAAGGATATTCCCAATCTTTACAACTATTCTTCAAACGTATTTGAAGGATTCTATCTTGCGGGTGCTGTTGCCGCTACCGTATCGGAAAGCGGTAACATCGGCTTCATCTCAGGTATTCAAAATGACGAAATAACAAAGAATATCAACGCTTTCTCCATCGGTGTCAGCGATACAGACAAAGATGCAAAGGTCACTCTTCGCAGAACCAATGTTGCTTTTGATCTCGGTCTTGAACGCACGCTTCCTGCCGAGCTTATCTCCGCTGATAAATGCGATATTATCGTTCAGTCCGTTTATACTGCACTTCCCCAGACAGTTGCAGAAAATGCTTCAAAAGAATACGATCACGAACCTGTACCGTGTATCGGCTTCGGTTACGATATGTCTGCAGATGCTCAAAAGATGAATGTTTGCTCAATAATCATCGACTACAGCGTATTCTTCACCGAGATTCTTACTGCTTTAAGCGAAGGTAAGTTTGCCAACGGAAGCTTTGTCGGTACTGTTGAGAACGGCTCCGTTTATCTGTCAGAGTTCAGAAGCAACACGGAAAAACTCACCGAAGTCATAAACATTGCAAAACAAAAACTTTCCGGAGATACAGATATATTTGAAGGATTTTCGGCAAACGAGAACGGATTTGCAATAAATATTACGGTTAAATAATTCAAAAGAGGTTAATACAATGGCAAAATTAATTGACGGCAAAAAAATCTCAGCAGCTTTACTTGAAAAAGTTAAGGCGGATGTCAACGAATTAAAATCCGCAGGAACAGAACCTTGTCTCGCAGTTATCCTTGTCGGCGACGATCCCGCTTCACAGGTTTATGTCCGCAACAAAAAGCGCACCTGCGAGCAGGTCGGCATCAAATCAATCGAGCACCTGCTTCCTAAAGATACCAGCGAGTCAGAGCTTTTGTCATTGATCTGGTCACTCAACAACGACAAAAGTGTTCACGGCATTTTGTGTCAGTTGCCCCTGCCCTCTCATATCAACGAAAAAACAGTTCTTTGTGCCATCGATCCCGATAAGGATGTTGATGCCTTTCATCCGAAGAATGTCGGTCACATCGTAATCGGCGATGCCGAGCTTCTTCCGTGTACTCCTGCCGGTGTTATGGAAATGCTCAGATACGAAGGCATCAGCGTAGAGGGAAAAAACTGTGTAGTCGTAGGCAGAAGCAATATTGTCGGCAAACCCATGGCTCTTATGCTCCTTGCCGCCAACGGCTCCGTAACCGTATGTCATTCACGCACACCCGATCTCTCGTATCACACAAAGCAGGCTGACATCCTCGTATGCGCAGTCGGCAAGAAAGATCTCATTACCGCAGATATGGTCAAGGACGGCGCTGTCGTTATTGATGTAAGTATCAACCGTAACGAAGACGGCAAGCTTTGCGGTGATGTTGTTTTTGACGAGGTAAGCCGGAAAGCGTCTTATATCACGCCCGTTCCCGGCGGCGTAGGCCCCATGACGATTGCTTTGCTTATGCAAAACACTCTTACCGCTGCCCGTCTTAACGTAATCCACAGCGAAAACGATGCCGAATCCGGTGATAAAGTTGATTGAATATGTTTGTATGAATGAATCGGATCTCAGGTCTCTTTACGACTTTGCCGCACCGATCTGGTTTGAATGCTACAAGGATGTCCTTCAGCACGGACAGATTGATTATCTGACTCATAAGTATTTTGATTATCAGAATGTCTTAAACATCAAAGATAACGGTATGATTTACGAAAACATCATGTATAATGATACAAAAGCAGGATTTATAGCTTATTGTATAAATGCTGATCATATCTATCTTGACAAGATTTATCTTTTGTCCGATTTTCGCGGTAATCACATTTCCTCATCAGCGTTTGACTATTTACAGGAAAGATACTCTCTTCCGATCCGCCTTAACGTAAATCAGGGCAATGCCGTTGCCGTTCGCGCTTACAAAGGCAGAGGATTTGAAATAATTGAAGAAAAATCATATCCTCTTCCCGGCGGATACACTAACGTTGACTACATTATGGAAAAGCCGTTTTCTCAAAACAAATAATAACTCTTGCGACTTGCTTTGATACAAAATTTCAAAGCAAGTCGCTTTAAATTTATTAAATTTTAATAGACAAGACAGAATTTTTGTGATATTATTGTATTTGTATAGAGATTTTTGATGTTTAAAGAGGTACTTCCTATGGATAAGAAAAAAATTTTGATCATCGTTAATCCCCGTTCCGGCAGAATAGTCGCAAGCCGTCTTGCATTTAACTACGGCAATCAGTTCCGCGATACAGATTACGAAGCCTTTATCAGAATGACAACAGGCAGAGGCGATGCTACAAGCGTTGCAAAAAGACTTGCAGACAAGTTTGACGTTATTATGTGCCGTGGCGGTGACGGTACCTTAAGCGAAACAATCAGCGGTGTTCTCGCTTCCGGTATTGATGTTCCCGTCGGTTGTATCCCCGGCGGCACCACCAACGACTTTGCAAAAAGTAACGGTATTCCGCTTAAATCAAAGGATGCCATCGACCTTGTTCTGACAAGCGAACCCGTCCCTCAGGATGTCGGTACTTTCGGCGATGACAGATACTTTATCTATACCGCAAGCTTTGGTGTTTTCACTAAAGCCTCTTATGCCACACCTCAGAGTATCAAAAACAGATTCGGCTACATCTCTTACCTTGTAGGCGGAGCATCCGAGCTTACCAATATCAAAAAAATCCACGCAAAGGTAACGTGTGACGGTGAAGAGTTTGAGGACGATTACATATTCGGCTCCGTAACAAATTCTCTTGCAGTCGGCGGCGGCGTATTCAAATTCTCGAAGGATATGATGAGCTTTGACGACGGACTTTTTGAGCTTGTTCTTGTAAAAATGCCGAAAAGTATCAAAGAGCTTGCCGAGATCGGTATGTGCGTCAAAAACCGTAGCTATGACGAAAAATACTTTACAATAATCAAAGGCAAGGAATTCACCTTTGATTTCGGTGATAAAGAGATACCGTGGACTCTTGACGGTGAATTCGGCGGCAACACAAAGAGTGTCGAGCTTAAATGCCTTGAACACGCTATCAAGCTTTACAAGCCTGTGGAGGACTGATTATGAGCTATGCAGATCAGGTACTTATAGAAAACCTTACCGATATACTTGAAAACGGTTTCACCGACGAAGGGTATGATGTCCGTCCCCGTTGGGATGACGGCACTCCCGCACGCACCATCAAAAAATTTGCAATGGTAAACCGCTACGATCTTTCCAAGGAATTCCCCGTTATCACCTTAAGGCGTACTGCTTTCAAGTCTGCTGTTGATGAAATTCTTTGGATATGGCAAAAAAAGTCCAACAATATCAAAGATCTTTCTTCTCATATCTGGGATTCGTGGGCTGATGAAACAGGCAGCATCGGCAAAGCTTACGGATATCAGCTGTCCGTCAAGCACAAGTATGCCGAAGGCGATTTTGACCAGGTTGACCGTGTTCTTTACGACCTTAAGCACAATCCTCTCAGCAGACGGATTATGACTAATATTTATAACCACCACGACCTGTCCGAAATGGGTCTGTACCCTTGCGCATACAGCGTTACCTTTAATGTTACCGGGAACAAGCTTAATGCAATACTTAATCAGCGTTCACAGGATATGCTCGTAGCCAATAACTGGAATGTCTGTCAGTATGCCGTACTTCTTCACATGATCGCACAGGTCAGCGGCTTTGAGGTCGGCGAGCTTGTTCACGTTGTTGCCGATGCGCATATCTATGACAGACACATTCCTCTTGTCAAAGAGCTTTTAAAGGCAGAACCTTTGCCTGCTCCCAAGTTTATTATTGATAAATCAGTAACTGATTTTTATGATTTTACTAAAGACAGCGTACAGCTTGTTGATTACAAGTTCAACGAATTTGATCACAAGATTCCCGTTGCTGTTTAATAAAGGTGAGAAAATGATTTTAATTGCTTCCGCAGGACTTAATTGGGAAATCGGGTTTAACAACGATCTTCTCTTTTATGCACCTGATGATCTTAAGTTTTTCAAGTCACAGACTCTCGACAATGTGGTTATTATGGGCAGACGCACCTTCGAGTCTCTTCCCGGTCAGAAACCTCTTAAAAACAGAGATAACATTATCCTGTCTTCCGATAAGAATCTGCAGATTGACGGTGCCACGGTTTATCACAGCGTTGAGGAATTGCTTGATGCCGTTAAGGATATTAAGGATAAAAAGATCTTTGTTATGGGCGGAGCCTCAATTTACGAAACTCTGCTCCCCTATTGCGATACAGCTCTTATTACGCAATTCTATGCAGAAAAGGAAGCTGACCGCTTCTTGCCTAATTTGTCAAAAAGTCCCGAATGGACTCTGCAATCACGCGGAGAGGTCCAAAATTATGAAGGACTCCGATTTTCTTTTGACGTTTATAAAAGAATTTGAAAAGGAAGATTTTTATGAGCATTGTCAATGTTGCCATTGACGGACCTGCAGGCGCAGGCAAAAGTACAATTTCAAGAAGAGTTGCAAAGGAACTCGGCTTTATATACGTTGACACAGGAGCACTGTACCGCACAGTCGGTCTCAATGTCCTTCGTCTTTCGCTTGATATGAACAATGCCGATGATGTCATCAGCACTCTTGATTCCGTAAAGGTATCTCTTCGCTTCATAAACGGCGAACAGCGTGTTTTCCTCTACGATGAGGATGTATCCGAGGCAATCCGCACTCCCGAAGCTTCCATGGCAGCTTCTGCCGTATCCGCAGTACCTGCTGTCAGGGATTTTCTCTTCTCGCTTCAACAGGATATTGCCGCTGCTTCTAATTGCATAATGGACGGCAGAGACATAGGCACAGTTGTTCTTCCCAACGCTCAGGTAAAGATTTTTCTTACCGCATCTGCCGAAAAGCGTGCTGACCGAAGATTCAAAGAGCTTTCCGAAAAGGGAATCAACGAATCATACGAAAATGTGCTTTCTGATATCATTCAAAGAGATTATAACGATTCCCACCGCGAAATCGCTCCGTTAAAGCAGGCCGATGATGCCATCCTTGTAGATACAAGCGACCTGGACCTTGAACAATCTTATGAAGCTGTTCTTAACGCCATTAAGGAGAGATTGTAATGAAAAAGGAACTTTTTGATTATTCTTCAACAAAAAAGCGTATTCTTTATCCTATTCTTATTCCGATCGGAAGATTTCTTGTCAAATTTATTTTTAAAACGACGCTTATCGGTGTTGAAAATGTACCGAAAGACGGAAAGTTTATTTTCGCATCCAACCACATCACCATGCTTGACCCTGTTTTTATTGCTACTTTGTGTCCCAGAACATTGTATTTTATGGCAAAGCAGGAGCTTTTCAAAAACGGTTTTGTACGTTGGTTCCTTACCAATATGAATGCCTTCCCCATTAACCGTGACGGTTATGACACACGCTCGATGGATTATGCTGAAAGACTTCTTTCAGAAGGAAATGCCATAGGCATCTTCCCCGAAGGCACAAGACAGAAATCGCGTCGCCCCGGCAGAGCCAAAGCAGGTGTTGCCGTGCTCGCAAAAGCTACAAAGGCATCCGTTGTCCCTGTTTCCGTTTATTTTTCCAAGAAGCCGAGCTTCCGATCAAAGCTTACGGTGCGTATCGGTGAACCGATCGCTTATGAAGAGTTCAATTTTACTGATGACGAAAGAAATACAAGAGAGCTTCGCGATGCTGCTTCTCTTGTTATGGAAAGGATCACAAAGCTTTGGGAAAAACAGCACAGCGTATAACTCTTGCAAAAACAGCGGGTTTCTGCTTCGGTGTTGACCGTGCCGTCAAGATGACTTATGACCTTGTTGATTCAGGCAAAAAAGTCTGCACTCTCGGTCCTCTTATCCACAATCCGCAGGTCGTTTCCGATCTTGCAACAAAAGGTGTAACGGTAATCGATTCTCCCGATGAAGCCGAAAAAGATTCTCTTGTTATCATCAGGACTCACGGCGTACCCTCATCAGTTGTTGACAGACTTTCTGATACAGGTTGCGAAATCTGCGATGCCACTTGTCCGTTTGTTAAAAAGATTCACCGCATCGTAGCTGCCGAAAACTGCACCGTAATGATTGCCGGGGATGCCGCTCATCCTGAGGTTGAAGGCATTAAAGGTCATTGCAAAAGCGATTGCATCGTCTTTAAAAATACCGATTCATTGTTGAAAATTCTTAACGAAAACGCTGTATTTTGCAATTCAGAATTAATTTTTGTTGCTCAGACAACTTTTTCGGTCGAAGAGTGGAAAAATTGTAAAGAAATCATAAAAAAATACTGTACAAATGCAAAAATATTTGATACAATATGTAATGCTACCCAAGACAGGCAGTCGGAGGCTCACGAACTCTCGCTTGTCTCGGATATCATGATAATAATAGGCGGCAGACACAGCTCCAATACCGTAAAGCTCAGCACGGTTTGCAGCAGCAACTGTCCCACCTATCTTATCGAGCAACCGTCAGAGCTTTTTGACATTGACTTTTCCGGTTGTTCATCTATTGGTGTAACCGCAGGAGCATCTACTCCTGCCGGCATTATAAAGGAGGTACTTAAAACCATGTCCGAAATCGTGGAAACAAACTCAGTCGAACTTGAAAAGGCTGCGGAAATGGCAGTCGCAGAGGAGGTGAAAGATACCGAAGCTGCTCAGTCGATTGATGATATGGACTTTTCGGCTGCTCTTGAAGAGTCTCTTAAGAGCATGAGCACCGATCAAAAGGTTAAGGGCGTCGTTATGGGCTTTTCTCCCACCGAGATCCAGGTTGATATCGGCAGAAAGCACGCAGGATTCATCCCGATCGATGAGTACAGCAACGATCCTACAGCTAACCCTCAGAAGGAATTGAAGGTAGGCGATGAACTGGAACTTATCATCATGAAGACTAACGATGCTGAAGGTACCGTTATGCTTTCTAAGAAGCGTTGCGATGCTGCTCAGGCTTGGAACAACATCATCGAAGCTGAAACCGACGGCACTATCTTTGAAGGTACTGTTGTTGAGGTTATCAGAGGCGGCGTTCTTGTTGCTACTAACGGAATCCGTGTATTCGTTCCTGCAAGTCTCGCAACCGAATCTAAGAATCAGCCTCTCGAAGAGCTCCTTCGCACAAAAGTCCGTCTTCGCATTATCGAAGTTAACAAGCAGCGCAGACGTGCTGTCGGCTCCATCAGAGCTGTCATCAAGGAAGAGCGCAAAGCTAAGTCCGATGAATTCTGGGCACAGGCAGCTGTTGGCCAGGTTTACAACGGAACTGTTAAGTCTCTTACTTCCTACGGTGCTTTTGTTGACATCGGCGGCATTGACGGTATGGTACATATTTCTGAGATGTCATGGAAGCGCATCAAGCATCCGTCAGAAGTTTTCAATGTAGGCGACGAAGTTGAAGTTTACATCAAGGCTCTTGACGACGAAAAGAAAAAGATCTCTCTTGGTTACAAGAAGGTCGAAGATAATCCGTGGGAAATCCTTCGCCGTGATTATCCTGTTGACTCTGTTGTTGAAGCAGAAGTTGTCAGCATGACTACATTCGGTGCTTTCGCACGTGTTATCCCCGGCATTGACGGTCTTATCCACATTTCTCAGATCGCTAACCGCCACATCGAGAAGCCTCAGGATGCTCTCAACATCGGTGAAAAGGTTCAGGTTAAGATCACAGCTATCGACTTCGATAAGAAGCGCGTAAGCCTTTCTATCCGTGCTCTCCTTGATCCCATGGAGAATACAGAGGTAGTTGAAGAAGTCGTTGAAGCTGCTGCTGAAATCGACGAAACCGCTCCCGACGCAGAAGAAGCTGCAGAATAATCCTGACTTAAAACTAAAAATTACAGGAGAGAGAATTAAGCGTTCCCTCTCCTGTTTCTTTTAACTTAAAAGCGGTATCTGTCAGGCGACAGGTACCGCTGATTCTGTTAAAGACACTCTTTTAATATTTCAATCGCTTTTTTAAGCTGTTCAAACGGAATGTTAAGCGCGGGAAGCAACCTTACCTTTGTCTTTGCAGTAAGGCAAACAACGCCTTTAGAAAGGCAGTCTTTGACAATTTCTTTCGCATCACGCTCTGTTTCGATTCCGAGCATAAGGCCCATACCGCTTACACTCTTTACGCCCTTGGCATTCCTGAGTTCTTTAACGATATAATCGCTCTTTTCCTTGACTTCGTTTAAAAGCTCATCATCAAGCTTTGACAGCGCATACACGGCACCTGCGGCACAAACGGGATTTCCGCCGAAAGTCGATCCGTGACTTGACAACGTGAATGTATCCTTTGTCTTTTCACCCATCATGGCGCATCCTATCGGAAGTCCTGCGCCAAGACCCTTTGCGGTCGTAACAATATCGGGAGTAATGCCGTAGTTCATAAATGCAAACAGCTCGCCTGTTCTGCCGTTGCCTGTCTGAACCTCGTCAATTACAAGAAGCATATCCTTTTCTTCGCAAAGCCTTGCAACACCGTCAACAAACTCCTGTGTCAAAGAGAGAACACCGCCCTCACCTTGTACGAGCTCCATCATTACGGCACAGCAAGCATTCTCTTCTGCCAGCATCCTGACTGAATCAATGTTATTGGCCTCTGCAAAAACAAATCCTTCCGTAAACGGCGTAAAATCCTTATGAAAAACATCCTGTCCCGTTGCGGCAAGTGTTGTTATCGTTCTGCCGTGGAAGCTGTTTTTAAGCGTGATAATCGTGCTTCTGACACCGTCACCATACTTGTCCGATGCATACTTTCTTGCACATTTGATGGCAGCTTCGTTAGCCTCTGCTCCGGAATTGCCGAAAAAGACTTTTTTGAGTCCTGTTCTCTCACAAAGCATCTGTGCAAGCTTTACCTGCGGTTCGGTATAATAAAGATTAGATACGTGCGAAAGCTTTCCGAGCTGCTCCGTAACAGCGGCAATCCAACCGTCATCCGCAATTCCGAGTCCGCTGACAGCTATTCCGCTGCCGAGATCAATGTATTCCTTACCGTTTTCATCATAAATCAGAGAGCCTTTTCCGCTGACAAACAAAACATCTGCTCTGCCGTACGTATTGGCAATATATTCTTTATCAAGTTGTTTGATATTCATCCTGTTACCTCACTTAACAAACATGGTTCCCATACCTTCATCGGTGAGCATTTCCATAATAATGGAATGTTCCTTTCTTCCGTCAATGATGAAAACCTTTTTTGCACCGCAATTGAGTGCATGAGCACAGCAATCAACCTTCGGTATCATTCCGCCCGAAATAACACCCGATGCCTTGAGCTCTTCCAGCTCTTTCAGCGTAATCTTACTGATAAGCGAATCGGGGTCATTGACATCACGCATAACGCCGCTGATGTCCGTCATCGAGATAAGAACCTGCGACTGCAAAGCACCTGCGATTTCTGCCGCCGCCGTATCGGCATTGATATTGTACACATTCCCCTCTTCATCACAACCGACCGTTGAAATGACTGGGATATAACCTTTTTCCAACACGTCAAGGATAATCTTCGGATTAACCTCAGTAACTTCGCCGACATAACCGAGTGCTTCATCCTGCATTGTAGCTTTGATCATCTGACCGTCAATACCCGAAAGACCGATTGCGTTGCCGCCATAGCTGCCGATAATGTTAACAAGACTCTTATTAACCTTGCCTGCAAGCACCATCTGAACATAGTCAGCAGTCTCTTTATCCGTAACACGCAGACCGTTGACAAACTCGCTCTCCTTACCGACCTGCTTTAAAAGACCCGTGACCTCGGGGCCTCCGCCGTGAATCAGTACAACCTTGATACCGATCGTTGACAGAAGAACGATATCCTTCATAACTGACTTTTTGAGATTCTGATCGATCATGGCGTTACCGCCGTATTTGACAACAATTATCTGATTATAGTATTTTTCAATATAAGGAAGCGCTTCGACAAGTATTGCCGCACGCTGTGAATTGGTAAAATCCATTTTTGTCACTCCAAATCAAGTTCTGTAGTCGCCGTTGATCTTTACATAATCGTATGTCAGATCGCAGCCGTATGCCGATGCTTTTCCGTCACCGCTGTTAAGATTAACATCAATGATAATCTCACTGCGAAGAAGCACTTCTTTAGCTGTTTTTTCGCTGAAATCGACTCCTGCGCCGTTTTGACATACCATAATCTCACCTGAAGCCGACTTGAAGGTAATATCGATTTTATCAACATCGACCGATGCTCCGCTGTAGCCGATTGCACAAAGCACTCTGCCCCAGTTGGCATCTGCTCCGAACATAGCCGCCTTGAAGAGGTTTGAGCAAATTACACTCTTCGCAACAATTCTTGCCGTTGCGTTATCGGATGCGCCGCTGACTCTGCATTCAAGAAGCTTTGTTGCACCCTCACCGTCAGCCGCAATACATCTGCAAAGATGCTCCGATACTGCATGAAGTGCAGCTGCAAACGCTTCGTAATCCTCATTCTGCTCTGTTATCATAGCATTACCCGACATACCGTTAGCAAGCACGACGACCATATCGTTTGTTGATGTATCACCGTCTACGCTGATCATATTAAATGTATCGGTAACGTTATCTTTGAGTGCCTTTGAAAGAAGCTCGGAAGAAATTGCAACGTCACTTGTAATAAAACAAAGCATCGTTGCCATGTTGGGATGGATCATTCCCGATCCTTTGGCTATACCGCCGATAACGCACTTTTTGCCGCCGATCTCAAACGAAACCGCAATCTCTTTAAGCTTTGTATCGGTTGTCATAATGGCATGAGCCGCGTCCTTGCTGTTTTCGCCAAGATTAGCTTTAAGTTTTTCCATAGCATCGGCAATGGGATCGATCACCATCTGCTGACCGATAACACCCGTAGAAGCAACAACAACGTCATTTTTTGAAATGCCGATATGCTTTTCGACAAGAGCGCACATACCCTCTGCAATCTCAATACCGTTGGCGTTACAGGTATTTGCGTTACCGCTGTTGCAGATGACCGCCTGAGCCGTTCCGTCGGCAAGATTCGCCTTTGTAACATGAATGGGAGCACCCTTAACAAGGTTGGTTGTATATGTAGCTGCTGCCGTAGCCTTGACCTCGCTGACAATAAGCGCAAGATCCTTTTTTGTCTTATTCTTTCTGATTCCGCAATGTACGCCCGATGCCGTAAAGCCCTTAGCCGCACAGATTCCGCCTGTTATATATTCCAAAATGAACACCCTACTTTCTTTATAATACGAGTCCTGTTTCTTCCGAAAGTCCCAACGCAATATTCATACACTGAACGGCTGCACCTGAAGCTCCTTTGCCGAGATTGTCAAAACGCGAAACCAAAATTATTCTGTCGCTGTTTCCGTAAACGGAAATTTCCATACAGTCTCTGCCGCTTAACTTATCGGAGGCAAGGAATTCATTCTCCTCACTATAGCCGACAAATCGTACAAACCGTGAATTTTTATACCTGTCTGCAAAAGCATCCGCAATGTCGCACGGCTTCACATTACCAAGAAGCGACATATGAATCGGAACCGTAACCTCCATACCACTGTAAAAGCTTGATACAATCGGAGAAAATACAGGTAGGCAATCGATGCCCGTGATATGCTTCATCTCTTTAAGATGCTTGTGATTCTGACCCGTTGCGTACTGTCTGGGACTTATGAGAGAAGTCTCTCCCTCTGCTTCATACTGAGCGATCATCTTTTTGCCGCCACCGCTGTATCCTGTAACAGAAAAACAACTCAACGGGTAATCCGTCGGTAAAATACCTGCCGCAACAAGAGGATAAACAAGCGATACAAAGCCGCTTGCATGGCATCCCGGAACGGCTATACGTTTTCCTTTTGCAATATTCTGTCTGTGCTGTGCCGATAATTCAGGAAAACCGTATGCCCATCCGTCAACCGTCCTGTGAGCTGTAGATGCATCAATAATAACAGTATCGGGATTATCACAAAGTGATACAGATTCTCTTGCCGCATCATCGGGAAGACACAAAAAGGTTATATCGGATTCATTTATCATTTCACGTCGTGCTGCAGGATCCTTTCGGTTTTCCTCAGAAAGTACAAGAAGCGCTATCTCCTCCCTGCTGCCGATACGTTCGGTTATACGAAGACCCGTTGTGCCTTCCCTACCGTCGATAAAAACTTTAAACATAAATATCTCCCCAAAATAAACATAATAGAAATATTATACATACTTTTAAAAAAATGTCAAGTATTTGCTTATATATTTTTTGAATATTTATGCATATTTTGCGCATTTTCTGTATATATTATCATTTTCATTCATTTGACAACTGCAAACAAACGTGATAAAGTTATATTATACTTTTTGATAAGGCAATTAATATGGTTTTGAAAGGAATCTTTTCGCCACAACTGCGTTGCATCTGAAATGCAATAGGTTGCGTGCAGTCGGGCATTTCTTCGATGCAGCCATACTGACGTATGGCAAAGAGAAAAATGTCCGACCGTGCGTGAAATATTGTATTTCAGACATATGGAATTGTCTTATCAA
>JAFQIG010000050.1 GCA_017397655.1 Clostridia bacterium
AAGTCGGTGTATATGACGATGAGGGTCCACCCGTTCCCATCCCGAACACGGTAGTTAAGCTCATTCGTGCCGACAATACTTGGCGGGAAGCTGCCCGGGAAGATAGGTCTACGCCGACACAAAGTGACCGAAGGGATACCTTCGGTCACATTATTAAGAAAATGCCCTAATAGCTCAGTCGGTAGAGCACGCGGCTGTTAACCGCGGTGTCACAGGTTCAAGTCCTGTTTGGGGCGCCAAAAAATTCCGTTCACGAAAGTGGACGGAATTTTTTACTTGTTCACTATTAACTATTCACTCTTCACTAAAATAGTTTTCGTGAACGGAATTTAAGGTAAGAAGTAAGAGTGAATAGTGAAGAGGTATGTTGAAAAATGTAGTCAATATTGTTGCAATATACCTGTGAAAGGAGGTAAGTATATGAAAGACAGCCCTTTAATTAATAAATCTAAAGCATTTGCACTTGAGGTTTTAAAGGTTTGCAAGGAATTACGAGCAACTAAGTGTGAGGGTGTATTAATAAATCAATTTATTCGTTCAGGTACGAGCATTGGTGCAAATATTCGTGAAGCTTTTTATGCACACAGTAAATCAGATTTTGTATCAAGGTTGCAAATATCTTTAAAAGAATGTTACGAAACAGAATATTGGATTGAGCTTTTAATTGATGGTGGATATTACAATAACAAAGAAATACAAGAAAAATGTATTGAAATTAAAAAGATGTTAATTGCATCTATCAACACCGCAAAAGAAAATATGAATTGAATTGACTTTTAGTAGTTTGATTTCCATTACATAAACACAAAAAGAAACGATCGCCAAAGGGCGGTCGTTTCTTTTTGCATTACAGATAGATTTAACTTGTGATACTGTGTTTCGGCAGACGTGTTGTGAGTGATTAAATTTATTTCTTAATGATTACTTGTGTTATTTTATCCTGTTATGATATAATTATTTAAATTAAGATTTTATGGATGTGTTAGATATGCGCAATATAAAACTCTTTTTTTCAGCATTGACTGTAGCATTTGCAATTTTAGGATTAACAAAGGCACTCACATTTGATATTACGATGCCGATAACATTTGTGTGTATGGCGATCACAATGTTGATTTCAGCAAAAGAATATAAAGACAAAAAGCAGAAGATGTCGGAAGTTTTATTTTTGTCATTGGGCATATTATTGTTGATAGTTACGGCTTACAATATTGCTTCAATGATTTGGGGTGTATGAGACAAATCTTAATTTGACAAGGGAGGTATCCATCCTGTAATGATGAATGGTGCGGACGTATCAAAGAGAACTTTGTGATGGGTGAGAATTGTCGGAATTTTCCTTATTCTGATAGGTGTGTTTACCGGAGCATATATTTACTGATAAAACCAATTTCAATTTAATAAAGTAGTGTGATTATATGGGAACAATTAGTTTGCAAATGATAGATAACTCGGTTTCATCACTCTGGTGGAAAGCGCTTGTTAAGCACTTTATACGAGTCGGTGATAGTTTAGAGATCAGATGTTGGAAAGAAGAATCTGCAGAAATTCAACAAGCATCCTTGTACGGAGATCCTGTTGAAGACAGAAACGAAGTTTCTGTAAAAGGTTCGGTTTCGAAGGAGCTGCTTGATGAGCTTTTGTCGGAAGAGGTGAGTGACAAAAGTATATACAACAAGATGACGAAATATTTTACTATAAATATTGAGAATGAAAAATGCTTCTTTTGCAGCGCGCATTACGGCACGGAAATGTATTTGGAAAGAGTATCTGACGAGGATATTATATTTTTTGAAAGTGTAGCTAATCAATATGTCGATTGTTTTAGTGTGAGTATTGGAAAAGAATAAACATCAATTTGACAAAGGAGTGTGTCGCTATGAAAACTGGTCAAATATTAAAATTGAAAAACATTTTCATGTATATTACTTTAATTTGGTCATCTGTTATGTTAGCGGTATATTTAGTCGTTCTTTTTGAGATACCTTTATTTGCTTGGATTAGTTATTTGCCTTTAGGGGAAGGTTTTTGTCAACTCTTATCTTTTTTGATGTTATTCGGCATATGGATAGTTCCTGTTCTTTATATTATAACAATATTTCTTATGATTTTTGTCCGAAAAAAATTAAAAGAAGATAGTCAAAACAAAAGAATATCTGTATCTGTGATAATATTGCCAATATGTCTGGCGGTTTTAATGTTGTCAACTAATTTCATGGAACTTTTGACATAAACAAATGTGTTTGTACACGTTAATTTCCAATTTGACAAAGGAGTGTATCGCTATGAAAAAGAAAGCTGTTTTAACAATAGCCGTTTTAATGATTCTGATTGTTGTAATCGGAATTTCAAAATTACTTCCTTCCTACCGTTCCGTTTTAGAATCAAACTGGGGAATATCGCTTCCCGTAAAAGCGGTACTGACTGAAACGTACGAAAAAGATTCCGGTGCAAGTTCTCACGGTGACGGTGTCCGATACCATGTTTTTTCGTATAAGTATGAGGACTATATCGATTTGATGTTTGCGTGGTCGCCTAATGAACATGAGACCGTTTTCTACCCGACAACCCGTGAAGCAGCAGAAGCCTGGCTTGACGAAATTGAAGTTCCATCAAATGAAAGACCTGATTATTCTAAATGTTGTTCTTGGAGCAAAACCCAAGATGATAACAGCGAAATAATAATTTTTTGGGATAATAATTTAAACAAGCTTTACATTGTTGAGAATTTTATTTAGCCGGGTTTTTGTACATACTGAAAAAAGAGAAGGTGTTGTATGAGTTCTTGCAGATTTATTGCTTCCGATTTTCCGTTACCGGAAGCTGCACCGTCGCAGGATTATCCGATTTATATAAACTCAGATGAAGGTACGGTATCCGATGGTGGTGCGGATGACAATTACTTCTTGAATACCTTTGCGGATGTAAAGGAATACAGCGACAAAAGTTACGGTGTTTGTCTTGAATGGGACTATACCGAAGGCAGAGCAAAACAAATCATTGAATACATAAAAAATGCTTTGCAGAAATCTGAGGTCGTTGAGTTCTGGCACGTTTGGCTGATGGATTACTACGAATTTGAGGACAGACCGTTTATTAACAGAAAAACCATATCTGTCAGAGAATTAACTGCGGAGCATATCAAAGAGATAAACAATGCAGTAATTTGGAATAATCAAGATAAAATGTATCCCGAAAGACCGTCATTCTACTGTCTGACAATAACGCGATAATGAAGTTGGATTTAAAGTTAATTCGTATTTCAATCTAAATAATCTGAAAAATCATCTTGAAAAGTGAATAAATGAGGCTGTGCGGATATCACAATACTTTCGATATCCGTACAGCCTCGTTTTATCAGAATCAATAAAGAACAATGGGAAAAGCGTAAAGCTTTTTCGGTGGATAGTTCGATGCTGATCAGAGCTTTCGTAAATATTACTCTGTTTCAGGCTTGGTTTCTGTCCATTCTTTGCCGTCATAATATTGACGGGTTTCTTTTATTATACTTGCCTCGCCGTTTTTCAGCTCTACATTCAGAAGAATTCTCTCACGATAATCATGAATACCGTATTCACCTTTTATTGCATAAATCAAATGTGTTGTTACGGTGTATCCGTCGGTTTCGCCGGGAAGATATACTAATTTAAAAGCAGCTTCACCGTCAGCACCTTCAGTTTTATAAATATTCTCATCCGATCTGCTGTACCATACTGCACCGTCAACAGGAGAATCTGCCTTTGGGGTGTATGTTATTGCACCGTATTCCTCCGGGGAATACACAGTAACGATGTGATTGATGTTAAGCGCGCGGACGCCTTCATATTTTTCAGCAATATAAACAACCTGTTCGTTATTCTCAGCAGTGAAAATGACCTCTTCCGGTTCGTAGTCTCGTCTGTATTCGTTGCTGAAAACACATTCACCCTTTACAGTGAAAATCTGTTTATCGTTTTTGATTTCAACATCTGTCACGGAGAACCAGTCGGCAGTTTCCTTGCTTGTCCATACAAGTCCCTGTTCTTTGTCATAAGGCAACTCTATCTTTGTTTTATCAGAGCCGGTAATTGCTCCGATAATTGTACCGATGAGCACAAACACAGACAAAAACGGAACAAGGATAAATGCAGTAACCGAACCCATAAAACCACTCCTTTAAACATATTACATAATAATTATAGCAAGACATTTTTGCAAATGCAAGATATTAAAAACGGCGTTCTTGTCAGCAAAGTCAGAACTGATTTATGACTTTTGAGATATGTATTACAGATTGAATTGCAGAAACATCGTTAATCTGCACAAAAAAGTAATGTGCCAATTGGTTAATATATGTTTTGTATATAAAACTCTTGCAAAACAAGTGTTAATAGGTTATAATAAAATACACTCTATAAAGTCATTTGGGTGGCTTTGAAACTATTAAAACGGAGGCTTTAAAAATGAAGAAAAAAATAGCAATTGCAGTTTCGGTTATTCTTGTTTTCGCAACACTTCTTCTTACCGCTTGCGGTAACACAGAACCTAAGACAGAGGTACCGCAGGAAGGCGGTCTTTCTACAGTTGAAATTAACATAGGTACAGGCGGAACAACAGGTACATATTATGGTTTCTGCAATACTGTTGCAACAACACTTAACGAAAAGCTTGGCGCAAATCTTAAGGTTATGTCATCAGGCGCATCAAAGGCCAACATCCTTGATATAGATGACGGTATTGTTGATATGGCAATTGTTCAGAACGACGTTATGGACTATGCTTATAAAGGAACATCGCTTTTTGAAAGCGACGGTAAGTTTACAAGCTTCTCAACTCTCGGTGCGGTTTATGCTGAAGTTTGCCAGGTTATTGCAAGAGCTGATTCCGGTATCAAGACAGTTGCAGACCTTAAGGGCAAGAAGGTTTCCGTAGGCGACAGCGGTTCGGGTGTTGAGTTCAACGCACAGCAGATTCTCGGCGCTTATAAAATTACATTTGAAGACATCAACAAGCAGAACCTCAGCTTCCAGGCATCGGCAGATGCTCTTAAGGATGGCAAGATTGATGCTTTCTTCTGTACAGCAGGTGCACCTACGGTAGCTATCACTGACCTTGCAACAACAACTGATATCGTTATCGTTGAAATTGATGATGAACACCTTGCCGGTCTTCAGAGTGAATACGGCTTCTATGCTGAGTATAAGATCCCTGCAGGCACATACAAGGGTGTTGATGCAGATGCAACAACAGTTGCGGTAAAGGCTACATTTATCGTAAGCAACGATCTTTCGGAACAGGTAGTTTATGAACTTACAAAGGCTATTTATGAGAACAAGGATGAATACGCACATGATAAGGCAAAGGAAATGACACTTGAATATGCAGTTTCAAGCATTTCTGTTCCGTTCCATCCCGGTGCCGAAAAATATTTCAGAGAGGTTGGCGCTATTGAATAATGTGCCAAAGACTTTCGATCAGATTGAGAAAGTTAATTGCAGCAGCCGTTCTG
The DNA here is from genome assembly GCA_017397655.1 of Clostridia bacterium. GTDB lineage: Bacteria > Bacillota > Clostridia > Oscillospirales > Acutalibacteraceae > UBA1425. Next base: position 5,489 of record JAFQIG010000050.1, read on the forward strand.
ATGATTTTCATTACAGCGGTTGCTGTTTCTTTCAAAGCTTTATTAACGGAATATCTGGTGTTATACGATTCGGATACCGGAAAGACACATATAACCGTTAAGGCGGAAGAAGGTATGATGTTTTCGGTGGAGTTCATCCATTCTGTTAATCAGACCCCTTTGAGAGATACATATATAATAGAAAACGGAGAAATCCGGGCATATTCCACGCTTTACCGTTCTTTCGGTGCAGGAGTGCAAACAGCACTTGAGGGAGATCAGGTAATGAGTTATGACGATGAGGGGAATATGATAATAACGGGTTTTGATATAACGTATGACCCGTTGAGGTATATTGTCGGAACGGTTTCTGACCATATACTTACACTTGACGGTGAGGAAATCAGTCTGCGTGATACCTGCGGAAGGAATGCGAGAGTGGTTTTTGAAATCGTCAAAGGATTTGAAATTCTGACGAAAGGACTGTAACAGATGTCAGATGTAAACACAAAACCCATTACCATGTCGGCTGATGAGGATGAGGCTATTGACGTTGATCGCCTGATGGCAGATTTTGATAAGGAGTCAAACACACGTCATTTCAAAGGTATCTTTGAAAAAATCATTAAGATTGTGATGATTCTTTTTTCTGTCTATGTAATGTTCGACGGCTGGACAGGCACAATGGAGGAAAGACAGAAAATGTCGTGGTTTATAGGTGTTATCGTCTTTATGGCGTTTATCATCTATCCCGTAAGAAAAAAGGAAAAGAAAAGAATCAACCACGTACCGTTCTATGATTATATTTTTGCAGCACTCGGTGCAGGTTCGTTCTTTTACTATGCGATAAACTGTCAGGAAATTGTTGACAGAGCATCAAGAATCAATGAGATTGATATCGCAATTGCAATTGTCGGTACTTTGCTTCTTTTTGAAGCCTGCCGTCGTGTAGTAGGTATTCCGATTGTCTGTGTTTCTGCCGCGTTTATTGCATATGCTTTTATCGTGAACGATTCAAAATATCCGTTGCGTATGATTATGTATAAGCTTTTCTATACAACGGAAGGCATAGCAGGTACTCCGCTTAATGTTTGTGCGTCGTTCATTGTATTGTTCATAATTTTTGCATCATTTCTTGAGCAGTCGGGCATAGGAGCGTTCTTTGTTGACCTTGCAAACTCCATTGCAGGTAAGTCAACGGGAGGCCCTGCAAAGGTTGCCGTTATTTCAAGTGCTATGGAGGGTATGTATTCGGGATCTTCCGTTGCGAATACAGTCGGCAGTGGCTCCGTTACAATTCCCACAATGAAGAGATGCGGATACAAGCCTGAATTTGCTGCGGCAGTTGAGGCGGCCGCATCGACAGGCGGTCAGATAATGCCCCCGATTATGGGTGCAGCGGCGTTTCTTATGACTGAATATACAGGTCTGCCGTATTCAAAGATTGTAATTGCCGCAATACTTCCTGCCGTCCTTTACTTTACGGGAATCTTTATGATGATCCACTTTGAAGCAAAGAAGCTGGGCTTAAAGGGACTTCCGAAGGAATCGATTCCGAATTTCTTCAAGCTGATTTTATCGAAGGGTTATCTTCTTCTCCCTGTTATTGCTCTCGTTGTTGCAATGAACCATTTTTCACCGGCAAAGTCGGCGATACTTGCTATCTTTGTTGCAATCGGAGTTAAGCTTGTTGAGGGTATAGTAAAGTCGATTGCGCACAAAAAGTTTGAAATGGACTTTGAATTGTATTTTCAGTCACTTGCAAACGGAACAAAGAATGCAATCGGTGTAGCTCTTGCCTGTGCGGTTGCAGGATGTATCTCTGCGATGGTTCAGCAGACGGGTATTGCAAATGTGCTTTCGTCGCTCGTTTATTCTGCGGCAGGAATTCATCCGATTTTTGCGCTTCTTCTTACGATGCTTATGTGTATCGTTCTCGGTATGGGTGTTCCGACAACGGCAAACTACGTTATTATGGCATCGATGGTTGCTCCGATTCTTATGAACAGCCTTAGCATTCCCGTGCTTGCGGCTCATATGTTCGTGTTCTACTTCGGAATCGTTGCGGATATCACGCCTCCTGTTGCGCTTGCCGCATATGCAGGCTCTGCCATTGCAAAGTCGAACCCGATGAAGACGGGCGTTACGGCAACAAGACTTGCTATTACGGCGTTCATCGTTCCGTATATTTTTGCATTCAGTCCCGAAATGCTTATCATCGGTTCGGATAAGCCGTGGTATGAAATCGTACTTCTTGTTATAACGGCACTCTGCGGTATTTATATCGTTTCCTCCGGTATGGAAGGTTACCTGTTGAGACCGATGCCTTGGTGGCAAAGAATCATCGCTCTTGCAGGCGGTTTGTGTATGATTATTCCGGGTATAGTTACGGATGCAGCAGGCCTTGCCGCGATTGCGTTGGTTATCGTAATCCAACTTATTACAAAGAAAAAGGAACAAAAAGTCTGATTAGAATAAAGGGGATGTAAAGGCAAAGGTTTACATCCCCTTTTTGTTGTAAATTGCAAGTAAATTTAGTGAAACGAGGTGCAATTATGGATTGGTGGAATGTTTTGGTTTTTGTGATAATTCCCATTCTGTCGGTAGCGATTGTTTTCTTTGTAAAGAGAAAGCTACTGTGGACAGCTCCGCTCATTTCGACTGTAATTACTTTTGCTTTTTATGTCGCGGCTCATTGTTCAGTAGGGATCTCACTTGCAAGATTGTTGAGTAACGATGAGTGGAGTGCGTTTTTCTTTCTTGCTATGATAATTCATTTCGGAATAGCTGTGGTACTTACCCTGATTGCTTATTTTGCAGGATATATACTGAATAAAAAACACAAATAAGCGGAGATGATGTCAATGTATAAATACGAGTATGAAACCGTCAGATGTGATTTCGGCGGTTGGGGATTTGGCTCCGGAAACATTTATTCCGTAGAGGACTATCGTTCGATTATAAATAAACGAGCCGAGCAGGGCCGGAGATATGTTGGCTTTATACCGACAAAACAGCGCGGAACAGGTCACACACAGGAGCTTGATCTGATCTTTGAAAAAACGTATAGTCAGACGCAGCAGCAATAATCCTAATACGGACGGATTAATAATTTGAATAAAGGAAAATGATTATGAATAAACAGGACATTTATGCTTTGCTGAAAAGAGAAAACATCGAACACGAAATAACCGAGCACGAAGCGGTTTATAATATGGAAGAGCTGTCATTGGTAGAGCTTCCGTATCCCGATTGTGACGCAAAGAACCTTTTTGTCCGTGATGATAAAAAGAGAAACTTTTATCTGATAACTGTTAAGGGTGATAAAAGAGTCAACCTTAAGGAGTTTCGCAGAAATAACGGTACAAGGGTGCTTTCGTTTGCATCACCCGATGAGCTTATGACCGTTATGGAGCTGATACCGGGAGCGGTATCGCCGTTCGGCTTGCTGAATGATACGGAATGTGCCGTTCACTTCTTTATTGACAAGGATTTTATGTCAGGCGAAGGCCTTATCGGAGTTCATCCGAATGACAATACAGCAACTGTGTGGTTGAAGGCAGAGAAGCTTAAAGAAATCATCGAAAAGCACGGCAACACGGTAAGTGTAGTTGAGATCGGAGGATAAGGATGACAAAGATCGAAATCCTGTCACACGACATCGGCAAAGAAAAATCGGTGCTGAGAGTCGGAGCAACAGAAGACGGTAAGGTGAAATCGTCGGGAGGCTTTACATTTACTGAAACGTCATTTGCCGATACAACGGTAAAAACGATGCTTCCCGGAGGAATCGAAACACCTGTAGAAAACCGCAGAAACGGAAATGTGCGAAAGATGTTTGACTATATGCACGACTATGCGGCAAATGAGGGTGTGGCAGTATCGTTATTGCACCCGTTTTCATTTACATATTATGAGCAATTCGGTTATAAAAAGGTTGCGGATCATCTGATTTTACGCTTCCCGACAAGGATGATTGATTTTGTTCCGAGAAGATGCAGTTTTGTTCCCTATGATGAGACAAAGCTTTCCGATGTGCTGGAGATATACAGAGCATTTTCAAAAGGACGCAATCTTTTACCTAAAAGAATTGATAATTCGCAGTACGTGCGTGAGGGCAGACAGACCTATGTGTATTATGACAACGGCAATCCGACAGCATATGTGACCTTTACTCAGACAAAAACGCTTTATATAAATAATTATATAAATACTTTACTGACGGTCAACGAAATGGCGTATAAATCCGCAAAAGGACTTCGTGAGATATTCTCTTTTTTAAGGATGTTCGAGGGCGAGCTTGACGAGACAGAGCTGCGTGACTGTTCGTTGTGCAGCGAGGTGGATTTGGTGCTGAAGCACTATGTGCATACAGATTACAAACGGTTACCCGATTTGGCTGCAAGAGTGATCAATACCGAAAGGCTTCTTGATGCAAACACTTATCCCGAAAAAGAGGGAGAGTTTACGGTCAGAATAACCGATGCAATGCCGACGGTAGCGGGAGTATATAATGTATGCTACGGCGGCAAGGATCACCGTATACAAAGACTCGGCGACAGTGCCGATGCACAGCTGACGTTATCGGCAACGGCATTTGTAAGGATTATATACGGCTACGATCCCGTTGATGCAAAAAATGCAGAGTATATTGAAGGCGTAGAAATCCATAGCCCGTGCGATGATTTTTTCAGGGCATTTCCGAAGAGGCCGTGCGGAGCATTTGAGCATTTCTGAAAGAAAAAGGCGAAGATTCTTTTATCGGAATCTTCGCTGCTTTTTATTCTCTTATGATAAAATCTTCACCGCTAATGTACTTTTTGTAATCGACCCGGATCAGCAGATCGTCACCGATTTTGTCAGACTGAGCAAAAGCCATATGACCCGCAAAGCCGACGGAATATGCTCCGTCACGATGAAGAGCGTAGATATCAGCTGTTGCCGTAAAGCTTTTACAAAAGCCTTCTTCTACGATGTTCCGTGAAAAAATTTCTGCCGTTTCGGATGAGTCAAGATAAATATAAACTCTGCCTTTTAAAGAAAGCAGACTTGAAAGCGTTCTCTCCCGAAGTTTCCTGATATCCCATGCAAGCTGTTCTTCTTCCGACAAACATAAAACGTCAAGCCCTTCATACTGCTTATAAATTGAATAGATTTTCTTGAACTCATCAAACGTTATTGCGTGATTCCCGACAACGGATGTGATCGGGATACCGGGCATACCGGGAGCAAAAGTCATTGAGTTGATGTTGATATAAACCCAATCCACGTCTGAAAAGTAACCTTTCTTGCCCCATGACGAAAAACCTTCCTCACGAAGCCACTTGTAAATATCGGCATACATATCATTTTTTAATGACCGATCCTTTACGAGAAAACAGGATGTTCCGTTGCTGATGTCTGACATATTTTACACTCCTATAAAAAATCTCTATAAAGAGTGTAAAAAGACACACACCCATCGTTACCGACGGGTGTGCCACAAAACCATCATCCCCATCGGTCAAGCTTTAGCACCTTACAAAAGCAGGTTGCTGTGCGGTCAACGAGCTTGTCTCTCGCGCACTCTTTATAGGTGAAGCTATTATACCACACAGCAGAGCAATAGTCAATATTTATTATCGGAAATATATCGCATTATATTGACAAAAAAAGTCGATATCTGTATACTTGAAACAGAAATCATACCGGAGAGAAAGATATGTCAAAGCTTTTAGAAAAAATCAAACACACCGTTGATGTTACGGTACCCGATAAAGAAGATCTGCCACACGGACTACATCCGAGAACGGATTATATACTGCTTGTGTTGCGTAATATTTTTGTAGCCGTAGCGGTATTGCTGTTTCTTGCGTCTTTTGTGTGGCACGATGCGCACAACATACTTCGGGCGATCGCATACTTTTGCGGAACGGGAGCATATCTTTTTGAATGTCTTGCCGTTACCGATTGTTTTCATACAAAGGTACCGCATACAGAAATGTTTATGGTGTACTGTTTCGGTCCGTTGTATCTGCTTATGGGACTCAGCTATTTACTTTGGCATTGATGTGAGGTAAAGCTATGGTTTATGTCGTATCGGACATTCACGGATATCCTCTTGAAAAGTTTAAAGAGCATCTGAGCAGTACAGGGTTTAGTGATGATGATTTTTTGTATGTGCTCGGAGATGTCATCGACCGTGGAACAGACGGAATAAAGATACTCAGATGGCTTGCAGAGTTGCCCAATGCCGAGCTGATACTCGGTAATCATGAGGCGATGATGCTTTCCTGCAGCTTTCTTTTTGAAGAGATTACGGATGATTCCGTCTCAATGCTCAATGATGACAGCATAGGTGCCTTTTCCGATTGGATGTTAAACGGAGGTGAGCAGACTCTGTCAGCACTTAAGGATCTGAGCAATGAAGAAAGATCGGATATTCTTCATTATCTTTGTGATGCACCGTTATATGAAGCGATAACGGTAAATGACAGGGATTTTTTACTGACTCACAGCGGACTCGGATCGTTCGATAAAAACAAAAAGCTTTCTGCGTACAAGGAGCATGACTTTCTCCGGACAAGACCGACTACGGATACCGTATATTTTGATGACATAATAACGGTGTTCGGACACACACCGACTTTTGTCTACGGTGAGCAGTACAGAGGAAAAGCTCTTAAAACAAAAACCTGGATAAATATTGATGCAGGTGCGGCAGCAGGACATCCCCCGATGATCCTTCGTCTTGACGATATGAAAGAGTTTTATTTTGAGTGAAAACGCTTTACACAAAATGAATTTTTATGGGACTGTAGAGACTGCAGTTCCTTTTTGTTTTATCGGACAAAACTGTAACCGATGAACAGCTTTTTCGGTGTATATAGGTGAGAGGAGGTAGAATAATGAATGACAAAACAATTATTGATCTTTATTTTGAACGTTCCGAAAAAGCCATACAGTTGACCGAAGCAAAATACGGCAGATATTGCTACAGTATAGCAAACGGAATTCTGAAGAATAGTGAGGATTCAAAAGAGTGCATCAACGATGCGTATCTCAGAATGTGGAATTCGATACCGCCGAAGCGACCTGAAAATCTTCGTACATATCTCGGGAAAATTGTCAGAAATCTTTCGCTCAACCGATATGAAAGACAGACAGCGGTTAAGAGAGGTGCTGATGAGATATCTCTTTTACTGAGCGAAGCGGAAGAGTTTATACCCTCGCAAGGAAAAGAGGCAAACATTTCCGATGACTTGGTTATCCGTGATGCGATAAACAGCTTTCTCAAAGGATTATCGGTCAAAAAGAGAGTAATTTTTGTTAAAAGGTATTGGTACGCAAAACCTATAAAAGAAATTGCATCAGAGTGCAAAGTCAGCGAAGCATACACAAAAGTGACGCTTTACAGGCTGAGAGAAAAGCTCAGATTACAGTTAGAAAAGGAGGGAATCGGCATATGAAGCGCGAGCGTTTGCTGAGAATTATCGGAGACATTGATGACGAATTTATTGATGAAGCTTTGATTGTCAGGAATAAATCCTACAAAAAGCTTTTTATCGGAATTGCAGCGTGCTTTGCTGTGATTCTGCTTATAAGTGCGGTTGTAAGCTTTGACGGAGAGCTGCCTATGCTGACGGTTAAGGAGCTTAACGACAGCTCAGGTTTTGAGGGATATTGGTTTTACGATATCGATGAGTTTAAAAGTGCCAATCCGTGGTCTGAGGATGTACGGATAAAAAAACTGCCTGTTTTCAGAAACACATATTACGGTTACACAAAGGATTGGACAGTTAAAAATCCTGATACGGAAAAGATGGAAGAGCTTCTTTTTGAAACAGCAAAGAAGCTTGATATGGACACTTCATTAATTACGGAAGCGTTAACAGAAAATGAAAACGGTGAGTGTCTGGCGGTTGCCGAGGATGAAAGCTACAGAATAGAGGTTAACAGTTGGTTGATATTAAATGTGACGTTTAAGAAGAATGTTCTGCCGGGATCTTTTTCTGTAAAAAAAGGTTCAACATATGATGATCTTTATAACTCGGCTGACTGTCTTAAAATACTGTTCAAAGACTTTTCGGATATGAAAAAACCGTGTATTGATATATCGAAAGGAGATTATGATATAAACAAGAACCGTGTATGGACAATTTCGTTTTATGACGGTAGTGGTGATGATTGCAAAAAAATAATGAATTACAATTTTGAACGGGTTTATTTTTATACGGATGAAGAGGGAAGAATCAGCAGTGCGTCACGGCGGTATATTCAAGGTGATATAATAGGAATTTATCCTGTTATTGATGAAAAAGAAGCGATTGAGCTGTTGTGCAACGGAAATTATTTGACAAGCGTGACAGACGAAAAGCCGAACAAAGAAAGAATCGGAAAAATCGAACTCATTTATCGTAACGAGATGACAGACGAGGTGTTTATGCCGTATTATAAGTTTTATGTTCTGCTTGAGACCCACAACAATGAAGATTTGAGTTGCTACGGAGCGTACTACGTTCCGGCAGTTGACGGTAAATACATCAGGAATATGCCGTTGACGGATGGGATTATCAACTAAACTACTTGTTAAATCCTGTTTGTTGTTGTATAATAAAATGCGGTGAGTGTATTTTATGAAGTATGTAGCAAATGCTGTCGGCTTGCTGGCAGTAGCAATGTTTGTTCTGAGCTATCAGCAGAAGAAGCGACGGAATATAGTTTTGTGTAACGCTGCGTCAAGAGCACTTTACGTTTTGCAGTACATATTGCTCGGAGCGTTTGAGGGTGCGGTGCTTGATGTTGTAGGAATCTTTGCATCCGTAGCGGCTCAGCATAAGGATTCGCCTTTTATTAAGAAATATCTTAAGGCGGTAATGGTAATTGTAAATCTTGTGATAATTGCATCGGGACTGATTATGTATAAAAATGTTTTCAGTCTTTTGCCGATGTTAGGCGTACTTTTTCATACGGGAGCGTTCTGGTTTACTAAAGAAAAGCGTATCCGCATTGTGTCGTTTTTCGGATCACCGTTCTGGCTCGCTTACAATCTTTTAAGCGGAGCATACGGTTCTGCAGTCGGTGACGTTTTGTCGATATGTTCAATAGGACTTGCAATATACCGTTATGATATAAGAAAACAGGAGGAGAAAAAATGAAAAAACTTTTATCACTTTTACTTGCGCTGGCAATGATTGTTTGCATCGTTCCCGTGTGCAAAGCGGGAGAGCTGCAGCAGACGGCATACGAGATTGTAAATCTTAACGGAGTCAATATCGAATACGGTATTTACGGTGACAAGAATGCCGAACCGTTGTTACTTCTGTCGCCCAACGGCGGAGATATGCACAGCTTTGACGGACATATCCTGCCCGAAATGGCAAAGCATTACAAGGTTATCTGCGTATCCGTCAGAGGAACGGGAAATTCCGATTGGATAGACGGAGAAATGACGTTTGAAGCGATGGCGGATGACATCAAGGCACTTCTTGATTATCTCGGAATCAAAAAGACACGTGTTTTCGGGTTCAGTGACGGAGGTAATCTCGGAATAATATTCACATTGAGACACCAGGAATATGTCAGC
>JAFQIG010000051.1 GCA_017397655.1 Clostridia bacterium
AAGAGGTTATCGAAGATTTCTGCGGCTGATTGTTTTTACATAATTTTACAATACAAACATCAAAAAATCAACTCTGTATTTAAAAAATATTTTATTTAAAATTTTTGTATCACATAAAGAATACAATTTATCAGATAAAAATTAATAACAACCTCCGAAAAGCCTCCTTGTTTTCATTTATGGTGACGCAGGGAGGTTTGACTATTTCATTCTGCAACCATAAGTTTTGTTAATTCTTTTATATGCGGCTTAGTCAATATAGTCTGTTTTATAGAGCATTTCAGGCCATTCCCCGTTTCATTCACTTCTTTTAAGGCGATTTCAAGTTTTGCAATAAAATCGGTACGACTGTGAACATATTTACTTTCGGCAATGTTTGCAACTAAAGTTGCAGAACGATGTTGTGTCCTGCGGACACAAATACAAGCAAATAAGGACTTGCTTTCGCAAGTCCTTATGCTTGGCTGTTCCAAACCATTTAGATGCCACGGTTCATTTGTGTTTCATAATCCAAAAGTCTTCAATGTTATTGGTATAAGCTATTTCATCTTGGATGGTCTCAATATATTCAAATCCTGCCTTTTGATACGCTTTTACCGCTCTTTGATTAGATGCGGAAACCCTCAGAAAAATACTGCCGCTAAAATTCTTTAGTTTTCGAATTTCCAAAATACATTTAGAAACAAATTCAAAACCTCGCCCTTTTCCGCAAAGTTCTGGGTTGAGTGACCATCCAACCCAAAGATCATCACCATCAAATTGGCACGCAACTTGTCCGATTACAATGCTTTTATATACTAAACAAAATTGTTCCGTTCCCCAAGTGGATTTATCTAACAGATACCCGTTCGGACGTCCTTTGAAATTGTATACATCATATGGAGTTTCGTATTCCCATTGACTTATTTCCAAAGCATATTCTTCTGTTAATGCACAAAAGGTGCTGGATTTGAACAAATTATCGTTCATTCATTTTTTCCTTAACTGTATTGATAGATGAAATCAGCATTCTGCGGATAGAACCGCAGCTGTTTTGTAAAGTTTTATATTGTTCGTCAGGAATATATCCAGTACGATTTAATAATTCAAGCCAATATTCGGATTCATAGCATTCTTTCAAAGCTATCTGCATTTTTGATATAAAATCGGGTGTGCCGTGAGCATATTTTGATTCGTGAATATTTGCACCGACAGATGTTCCTGCACGCAATAATTGATTAGTTAAAACGGTCTCTCGTTTAGTTTCTTTTATAGCTTTGCAAAGATTTACTATATCTACAGCAAAATCTTTTGCTTTTTCAAGCATAATACTTTCTGCCATAATATCGCTTCCTTTAGATACAGTATAGCATATATTTGAAAGCTTGTATATAGCTAAATAACTCCGCTTTGCTCCGTAGCTAAATAGCTCGCTGCGCTCGCAGCTAAATTGCACTTCGTGCAGCTAAATAAAATTCGCCGTTAGCGCGCGTCAGCGCATTTAGCTTGCGAAGCAAATTTAGCTCGGCTTGCCGTATTTAGCTCGCCGCTGGCGAATTTAGCTGAAAAAAGCACTTCTTTCGAAGTGCTTTTTTCTGGTGGAAGAGGGTGGATTCGAACCACCGAAGTCAGTGACGGCAGATTTACAGTCTGCTCCCTTTGGCCGCTCGGGAACTCTTCCCCATATTAAATTATCGAAAAAAATGGAGCTGGTGGACGGACTCGAACCCCCGACCTGCTGATTACAAATCAGCTGCTCTACCAACTGAGCTACACCAGCGCACCACGTCTTTCGAACGCTTGACTACTATATCACAAAAAAATTATTAAGTCAAGTCTTTTTTTAAAAATTTTTTAACTTTCTTTAATTTGTTCGGTTTCCTGCACATTTTCCGCTTCTTCGGTCTGTATTTTTTCAGAATCCTTTGTTTTCCATACGTGAAGAACACCCTGATCGTTCAGAACCTTAATCATCGTAACAAGTAACGGTGCCATAAAGATACCGATAACACCGAACACCTGTAATCCGATATACATACACATAATTGTAACAATGGGAGGCAAGCCGAGATTTGTAGCAACAAGCTTCGGCTCTACAATCTGACGGATAACGGTAATTACACCGTAAAGTACAACAAGTCCTATTCCGAGTCCGACTCTGCCTGTTATAAAAGAAATTATCGCCCACGGTATCAGAATTGTACCTGTACCGAGAACAGGGAATATATCTACAAACGCAACAACAAGTGCTATTGACGCCATATATTCGCTGTTGTATATGCCGATAAGCTTAAAGACGCTCAGGCCGATTATCATCTCAACAAAGGTTACGCATATTATAGTCATGTAGGACTTAAGAAGCTTTGTAATTGATGAAAAGAAAATCGCCTTTGTCTGTGAAAGCATACTGCGTTTTTCTTTTGAGAGCTGACGCTTGATAAAATTGACAATCTCGTCATAACCTGATGCCAGAAAACAAGCCGATATTACGGAAATTATAAATGCAACAAGAATTGTCGGAATCTGTTTTGCCGTATTAAGAACACCGCTTACGGGCTTTGACAAAATTGAAATATCAAACTTTGACAGAAGACCGCCGAGCAATGAGCTTCCGCCGGGTGACGCCTCAGTCACTGCTTTATCGGCAGTACCTGCAAGCTCTCTGAAAAGCTGATTAATACCGTTTACGGCAGCAGCCTCAATACTGTCGGGCAAGTGCTTTGCCACATTGACAAGACCGTCTCTGACAGAAATAATAAGCTCCGGTAACGAATCCATTTTTGTTCCTATCCAGGAGACCAGACCCTGAATCTCCGTTACCGCCTTCGCTCCGACAAAAACGAGCAGAAGAACAAAAACAGTCAGTATCAGCATGATCATCATTCCGGATATAAAACCTTTTTTGATCCGTGTCTTTTTTGTCAGGAAGTTGACGGGGCGTTGAATTATTGCTGCAATCAGAAAAGCAAAAAGAAACGGAAAAAACAGCCAGAAAGCATATTTCATAAAAAGATAAAACAATCCCAGAATTACCACATAGTAGGCAATATTGATAAGAAGCTTTCTTCGTCTTTCAACAGTTTCCAAATATAACACATCCTTTCGGTACAAATCCTATTATATATTATACTAATATACCTTAAAAAGCAAATATTTTTAGTAAATTTAAAACAATCTTTATAATATTTTAAAATTTTTCAAAAAATACTCTTTAATTTACCGAATCAGTGTGATATAATAATCCGTAACATTCATAATAGGGGTGATATCTATGTACGTTGCTATTATGGGATACGGAGTCGTAGGATCCGGCGTAGCAGAAGTTCTTGCCAAGAACCACCACAGCATTACCAAAAAAAGTATGCAATCCGAGCTTGAACTTAAGTACATTCTTGACATCAGAGATTTTCCGGGTGATCCTAACGAAAAGCTCATGATCAAGGATTTCAATATTATATTAAATGATGACGACGTAAAAGTTGTTGTTGAGACAATGGGCGGTCTGCATCCTGCTTTTGAGTTTGTCAGCGCCTGTCTTAAAGCAGGTAAAAGCGTTGTTTCTTCCAATAAAGAACTTGTTGCCGCTAAAGGTGACGAGCTGCTTAAAATTGCAGAAGAAAAGAATGTCAACTTCCTCTTTGAAGCAAGTGTAGGCGGTGGTATTCCCATCATCAGACCGTTGTCACAGTGTCTTGCCGCTAACGAAATCTATGAAATTTACGGTATTCTTAACGGCACTACAAACTTTATTCTTACCAAGATGATCAACGAAGGTCTTGACTTTGCCACCGTTCTGAGAATGGCTCAGGAAAACGGATATGCAGAGAAGGATCCTACTGCTGATATTGAAGGTCACGATGCCTGCAGAAAAATCTGTATTCTTGCATCTCTTATCTACGGTAAGCACGTTTATCCCGATTGGGTTCATACCGAAGGTATCACTAAAATCGACCTTGCCGATGTTGAGTATGCCAAGAATTGGGGCGGTGTAATCAAGCTTATCGCCTGTGCAAAGGAAGTTGACGGTGAAAAGTTATACGCCGTTGTCAGTCCCGCACTTGTCGCAAATACAAGTCAGCTTTCCTCTGTTGACGATGTTTTCAACGCCATTCTTGTCAAGGGCGATGCTACGGGTGATGTAGTATTCTACGGCAGAGGCGCAGGCAAGCTTCCGACTGCAAGTGCCATTGTTGCCGATGTCATTGACTGTTGCCGTCATACCAAAGAAAAGAAGTTTTTCGGTTGGGAATCCTGTAACGAAAACTTTGTTATCGATTACCTTGATGCCGAAACTTCCCTTTATATCAGAGCAAAAGCCGAGCATCCCGAGGACGCTGTTGCCGAGATTCAGAAAACCTTCGGCAATGTCACTCTTCTTTCAAGAAAAGATGCTCCTGCAGGGGAAATTGCTTTCGTTACAGATACCGATACAGAACGTGCTCTTCGTACCAAGCTTGATACGCTTCATATTTTAGAGCCTCTTTCGGTTCTTCGCATTGCAAATTGTTAGTTAATTATTTTTACTTTATATAGGAGGTTCTTATGTCGCTTATAGTTCAGAAATTCGGCGGCTCATCCGTTGCAAATGCAGAACGTGTTATGAACGTTGCAAACATTATAACGGAAACCTATAAGCAGGGCAACAACGTTATCGTTGTTGTTTCGGCTCAGGGTGATACTACGGATGACCTTATCGAAAAAGCTAAAGAAATTAATCCGAATCCTTCACGCCGTGAAATGGATATGCTTCTTTCTTCCGGTGAACAGATTTCGATCGCTCTTCTCGCTATGGCTATCGAAAAGCTCGGATTCCCCGTTATCTCTCTTCTGGGATGGCAGGCAGGCTTCCAGACCAACTCAACATACGGAAGCGCAAGAATTAAAAAGATCAACACAGATCGCCTTAAGAACGAAATAGGCAATAACAAAATCGTCATCGTTGCAGGCTTCCAGGGCATCTGCAAATACGACGATATAACAACTCTCGGCAGAGGCGGCTCCGACAGCAGCGCAGTTGCTATCGCCGCAGCTATGCACGCTGACCGTTGTCAGATCTTTACAGACGTTGAAGGCGTCTATACCGCTGATCCCAGAAAAGTTCAGAATGCTACAAAACTTGATGAGATCACTTATGACGAGATGCTTGAGCTTGCTACTCTCGGTGCTCAGGTTCTCAACAACCGTTCGGTTGAAATTGCTAAAAAGTATAATGTTGAGCTTGAAGTTCTTTCAAGCCTTACCCGTGCACCCGGCACGATCGTCAAGGAGGTTACAGATATGGAAAAAATGTATATCAGAGGCGTTACCAAGGATACAAACGTTACCAGAATTTCAATAATTGCTGTTCCCGATGTTCCGGGGATTGCTTATAAGATCTTCAGCAAGCTTGCATCAAAGAATATCTCCGTAGATATCATTCTTCAGTCTATCGGCAGAGACGGCACAAAGGACATCACCTTTACCGTTGCATCGGATCATACCGATGAAGCTGTTGACCTTCTTAAAAATTACGATCTTCTCAAAAATTCTACGATCAGCTGTGACACGGATGTTGCAAAAATCTCTGTCGTCGGTGCAGGTATGGAGTCTCATCCCGGTACAGCCGCTACAATGTTTGAAGCTCTTTACGGTGTTGATATCAACATCCAGATGATCTCTACAAGCGAAATTAAGATTTCCGTTCTTATCAACCGTGCAGAGGCTGATCGTGCTGTCAGCGCTGTTCACGCCGCATTCTTCCCTGAAAACTAATTATTAATGCAATTCAAAGGGGCTATTATTTAAATATGCCCCTTTATTTTTTGATATTTGTACGGTAGGTGTCTTATTTGGAATATTTCGCAAAACAATATGATATAGCTGTCATCGGCGCAGGTCATGCAGGTATCGAAGCAGCACTTGCTTCTGCACGTCTCGGCTGCGATACGGTGGTATTTACCATCAATCTGGACTGGGTCGGTAATATGGCTTGTAATCCGTCTATAGGAGGCACTTCAAAAGGACATCTTGTCCGCGAGATCGATGCTCTCGGTGGTGAGATGGGAAAAGCTGCAGATAAAAATACACTTCAAAGCCGTATTCTCAATCTCGGTAAAGGTCCCGCCGTGCACAGCCTGCGTACACAGATAGACCGACGTGCCTACTGCGAGTATATGAAGCATACGCTTGAATTGCAGGAAAATCTCGAGCTTCGTCAAGCAGAGATAGTCGATCTTCGCAAAACAGATGACGGATTATGGGAAATGCATACGGCACTTGAAGCAATATACCGTGCAAAGTGTGTCATTATCGCAACGGGTACTTTTCTTGGCGGTAAAATTTACATCGGTGATGTGTCCTTTGAAAGCGGTCCCGATGGAATGTTCCCTGCAAAACAGCTTGCCGCATCCTTAAAAGCTCTCGGCGTTGACACAAGACGTTTTAAAACAGGAACTCCCTCACGAGTCAATAAAAGAAGTATCGACTTTTCAAAGCTTGAACGTCAGGATGGCGACAAACGTATCGTTCCGTTTTCTTTTGATTCTGATACAGAAATTAAAAACAAGCTTCCCTGCTATATTACATATACTAATCAGAACACAAAGCAGATAATTCTTGACAATCTGCACCGCTCACCCCTGTACAGCGGTAAAATTGACGGTGTAGGACCCAGATACTGTCCGAGTATCGAGGATAAGATCGTACGCTTTTCGGATAAAGAACGTCATCAGATTTTTATTGAGCCTTGCGGAGAAAATACCGAGGAAATGTATCTTCAGGGACTTTCATCATCTCTGCCCGAGGATGTTCAGCTTCAGTTTCTTCACAGTATCGAAGGCTTGGAAAACTGTCAGGTTATGCGTACGGCATATGCTATTGAGTATGACTGTGTAGATGCTCTGACTCTTCGTCCTACACTTGAATTTTTGAATTTTGACGGTCTGTACGGTGCGGGAC
Source organism: Clostridia bacterium (assembly GCA_017397655.1). Taxonomy (GTDB): domain Bacteria; phylum Bacillota; class Clostridia; order Oscillospirales; family Acutalibacteraceae; genus UBA1425. The sequence continues at coordinate 6,916 of JAFQIG010000051.1, forward strand.
AGTTTAACGGTTCCAGCGGTTATGAAGAGGCAGCAGCACAAGGTCTTGTTGCAGGAATAAATGCAGCTAACAAGATATTGGGTAAAGAACCTTTTATTCTTGACAGAGCAAGCTCGTATATCGGCACTCTTATCGACGATCTTGTCACAAAGGGTTGCTCCGATCCCTACCGTATGATGACCTCTCGTTCCGAGTACCGTCTCATTCTGCGTCAGGACAATGCCGATCGCCGTCTTACCGAGCTCGGTTATAAGATCGGTCTTATTTCACGGGAAAGATATGATGCTTTTCTTAATAAATTAAAACTGATCGAACAGGAAACCGAGCGTGTAAATTCTACCGTTATTGCTCCGTCGGAGGCACTTAACGATGTACTTGTTTCACGTGGAACATCTCCGCTTTTGACAGGTGCACATATTTCCGATCTTTTGAGAAGACCTCAGCTTGACTATCAGGCACTTGAAGGCTTTGACAAAAACCGTCCCGATCTGCCTTTTGAAATTTTTGAACAGGTTGAAATTGATATCAAGTACGAAGGCTATATCAAGCGTCAGCTTGCACAGGTCGAAGAGATGCGCCGTCTGGAATGCAGAAAACTGCCAAATGATATAGATTATGAAAAAATAACGGGACTTCGACTTGAAGCAATAGAAAAACTGCAAAAGGTTCGTCCCGAAAATGTCGGACAGGCTTCACGTATATCAGGAGTAAGTCCTGCCGATATTACCGTATTACTTATCTATATGGAGAAGCATAAGATATGATTAACAAAGAACTTCTGAAAGAATATACCGATATTTTCGGGATTACTGTTGATGAAACGGTAATTGACCGCTTTGATAAGTATGCCGAGGCACTTGTTGAAACGAATAAGCATCTTAATCTTACAGCAATAACCGATCCCGACGGCGTTACGGTCAAGCACTTTGCAGACAGTCTGTCTGTAATGAGCGTATGTAAACCCGAAAAAGGAAGCCATCTGCTTGATGTCGGCACAGGTGCAGGATTTCCCGGATCGGTACTGCTTATGGCAAATCCCGATATCAATATGACACTTATCGACAGTACACAAAAAAAGCTTCGCTTCATTTCGGAAACGCTTGATTCCATCGGTCTGTATGCAGAAACCGTCCATATGCGAGCCGAAGAAGCAGGTCAGTTGCCCGAATACAGAGAAAGCTTTGATACAGTTACTGCAAGAGCAGTCGCAAATCTTAGGGAACTCAGCGAATACTGTTTGCCGTTTGTCAAGATCGGCGGTACTTTTATCGCCATGAAATCCGTAAAAACCGATGAAGAAATAAGTGAAGCGGAAAAAGCAATCACTCTTCTCGGAGGAAAAATCGAAAAGATTCATTCCTTTGAATTGGGCGATGCCGGCGAAAGAACATTGATTATTATTAAAAAGATATCGCATACTCCGTCAAAATATCCACGTCCGTCTGCAAAAATCGCCAAACAGCCAATTAAATAACGTCACATTCAGCTTTTGACTGTCGCTAACAGTCGAACGTTTTTGCTGGACTTTTGCCTCCTTTGGTGCTATGCTTTTCTCAACGAAGCACAGATCAAAGGAGGATTTTTATTGAAATCACTCAATAAACCTAAAATAGGCGGTCAGATTCTCCTGATACCTCACGAAGATATTTTACCTAACAGACATCAGCCGAGAAAACGCTTTGACTGTGACGAGCTTGAGGGACTTGCCGAAAGCATCAGAAAAAACGGTATATTACAGCCATTAACGGTACGCAGTCTTGATAACGGTCAATACGAGCTGATAGCAGGCGAAAGGCGTCTGCGTGCAGCACGAATCGTCGGTCTGTCCAAAATACCGTGCATACTGATGGATATATCCGACGAAAATTCCGCCGTCTTTGCACTGTTGGAAAACCTGCAAAGAAAAGATTTAGGCTTTTTTGAAGAATCCGAAGCTCTGGCAAACGTTATGTATGCATTTGACATTTCTCAGGATGAGCTTGCCGCAAAAATCGGAAAAGCACCTTCTACCGTTTCAAATAAATTAAGATTACTCAAAATCCCCGATGATCTGCGATTTGAGATTTCAAAAGCAAATCTCACCGAACGTCACGCACGTGCGCTGCTGAAGCTCGAAAATGAGGTTCAGATGAGAAGGGCACTTTCAATAATAATCGAACGCCGTCTCAATGTAGCCGAGACCGATAAGCTGATCAGTCAGATATCGGAAAGGGGAATCACTCAAAGAAAGCCTCCCGTAAAGCTTTTTAAAGATGTACGGATATTTGTAAATACGCTGAATCACGCTGTCGAAACAATGCAACGCTCCGGCATCGATGCTGATTCGGTAAAAACAGAAACGGAAGAATACATCGAATATGTTGTAAGAATTCCGAAAAGCACGGGTTATACCATCCGTGCAAAGAAAACCGGAGCATAATTACTTTACCCACTCCATCCAACCATATCTTTCTCTTTCACACCCCACATCCGACAAGAGGGCGAGCTGTTGTAAGCACAGTTCGTCCTTTTGTCATTTTTTGATGTCTGTTTCACGTGAAACATTCAACAATAATAATTGATTTTCGTATATTGATATGTTATAATCAATAAATCAGAGGTGTTTAAAATATGGGTAAAATAATTGCTATAGTAAATCAAAAAGGCGGTGTAGGTAAAACCACAACCGCAGTAAACCTTGCCGCAGCTGTCGGCGACTTAGGCAAAAAGGTACTTCTTACCGATATCGATCCGCAGGGTAACGCCACAAGCGGCTTCGGTGTAAACAAAAGACAGCTTAACGCATCTACATATGACTGCCTGATAAACGGCACTCCCGCAAGCGAAATTATAATGGAAACGGAATTCAAGAATGTTTCCATTCTGCCTGCCAGTATGAATCTTGCAGGCGCCGAGCTTGAGCTTATCAATGTAAACAAGCGTGAATCAAGGCTTAAAACGGTTTTAGCCCCTGCAAGGGAGAATTTTGACTATATCTTTATGGATTGTCCTCCGTCACTCGGTCTTATCACATTGAACGCTCTTTGTGCAGCTGATTCCGTAATTGTTCCGATCCAATGTGAATTTTACGCTTTGGAAGGACTTTCACAGCTTATGTCCACAATCCGACAGGTCAAGCGCCTTTATAATCCTATGTTGGAGATTGAGGGTGTCCTTCTTACAATGTATGACGGAAGACTTAATCTTACTCAACAGGTTGTAAACGAAATCAAACGTTTCTTCCCCAAAAAAGTTTATGCATCGGTTATTCCGAGAACCGTGCGTCTTTCGGAAGCTCCGAGCTTCGGACAGCCTATAATGTACTATGATAAGCACTCAAAAGGTACCGAAGCATACAGATGTCTTGCAGAAGAATTCATTGAACAGACGAAAGGATGATATAAATGGCTTTTAAAAAAGGTGGACTCGGAAAAGGTCTCGATGCACTTTTAATAGATAATTCGGCAGAAGAGAACAGCACAGCAAGTGCCGTTAAGCTGAAAATCATGGATATAGAGCCTAACAGAGATCAGGCAAGAAAGGACTTTGATGAAAAGGCGTTGTCGGAGCTTGCCGACAGTATCGCAAAGTACGGTGTTTTACAGCCTTTGCTTGTCCGTCCGCTGACTGATGGCGGCTACCAGCTTATTGCAGGTGAACGCCGTTGGAGAGCATCACGTCTTGCAGGACTTACGGAGGTTCCCGTTGTTATCCGTGAAATGACAGATGAAGAAGCTTCTGCATTATCACTTATTGAAAACCTGCAGCGTGAAGATCTTAATCCGATTGAAGAAGCTTTGGGATTAAATTCTTTGATGAAGGATTTCGGACTCACTCAGGAAGAAACAGCTGAAAGAGTAGGAAAGTCACGTCCTACCGTTGCCAATGCATTACGTCTTTTGAATCTGCCCGATTCCATTCTTGATTTAGTCAGAAACGGTAAGGTTTCATCCGGTCACGCACGTGCATTGCTTTCACTTTCTTCCGAAGCACAAATGCTTGAAATAGCCGAACTTATATGTAAAAAAGGTATTTCTGTCCGTGAGACAGAACGCCTTGCAAAAGCATATTCAAAAGAAAAGAAAGAAAAAACCGAAAAAGCTTCTCGAAGAGAACACTTCTATGATGAAGTTGAGTTAGCCTTGACACAGTCTCTTTGCAGAAAGATAAAGGTTCAGAATAACAAAAATGAAACAGGTACGCTTGAAATTGCCTTTAACAGCAAAGAAGACCTTGAGCGTATTGCGCAGGCTTTAAGCAGTCTTGAATAATGAAACGAATAATTTCTGTATTATTTATAATTCTTTTGCTGTTTTCGCTTTGCTCTTGTACACAAAAGCCTGTAAAAACTCAGTTTTTTGCAATGGACACCATTATGACTCTGACAGTTTACGGTGAAAATGCCGTAACTGCCTCAGAAAAAGCAAAAAATGAAGTATTGCGACTTGAAAAGCTTTTATCCGTTACAGATGAAAACAGCACCGTTTCACAAATCAATTCCTCAGACGGTAAAGTAATTTCTGTTACCGATGACATATTGATACCGATTAAGGCTGCAAAGGAAATCAACACGCTGTCAAAAGGCGCTTTGAACATTACGATGCTTCCCTCGTCACAGGCATGGGGCTTTTTATCAAAAGATTACCGTGTCCCAAATAATTCTGAATTAGAATTATTATTACAGAAAGCAAATATGGATAATATTGTGCTTTCGGATAACGGTGTTTCTTGTATAAACGGAACACAGATAGATCTCGGAAGCGTTGCAAAGGGTTATGCCGCACAAAGAATAATTGACATACTTTCTCAACACGAAATCACCTCTGCCGTAATTTCACTTGGCGGTAATGTTCAGACACTCGGTACAAAGCCTGACGGTTCACTTTGGAATATCACGGTTGCCGATCCGCTTCAAAGCGACACACAAACTGCAGGTACACTTCATACCGCACAGACAGCTGTTGTGACTTCGGGTGCGTATCAAAGAAATTTTGATATAAACGGCAAAACGTATCATCACATTCTTGATCCTGAAACAGGCTATCCGTCAGACAGTGATCTTTTGTCAGTAACCGTTCTTTGCGAGAACGGTACATATGCAGACGGTCTTTCAACAGCATTATTTGTCATGGGATCAGAAAAAGCATATGAACTGTACCTTTCAAAAGAAATAATTTTTGAAGCTGTCTTTATAACAAAAAATAATGAAATCATTTTAACCGACGGTATTAAAGATAACTTTACTTTAAACGAAAACGGAACGTATCACTATGCAGAATCTCACCAATAAAAAGTGGATAATAATTTTTTTATCAATAATAGTTGTCTGTTCAACAGCAATTGCCGTATTTCATATTTTACCCGGCGGCAGAGTTGCAGTAATTACAAAGGACGAAAAAATCCTGTATAAAATAGATCTTTCTTCGGTCAAAGAGAGTTATACACTGACCGTTGGCGGAAATGTCGTTCTTGTAGAAAACGGATATATCAGTATGCAGTCGGCAGACTGTCCCGATAAGCTTTGTGTGAAACAAGGCAAAATATCCGAGGTCGGAAGCATTGTTTGCCTGCCGAACAAAGTGATTATCCGTATTGACCGAAATGAAGAAATTGATGCTGCATTAAGATAGGTGAAGCTTTTGAACTTGAAGCGATTGACAACCGATGCATTGCTGACTGCATTTGCACTGATTATTTTTATAATAGAAGCTCAGATTCCGCCTGTCGTGCCTATACCCGGAATAAAATTGGGTCTTTCCAATATAATCACACTTACATCCTTTTATATAATAGGAAAAAAAGATGCTTTGATTATACTTGTTTTAAGAATCGTTCTCGGATCGGTTTTTTCAGGCAACATATCATCTTTAATATTCAGCCTTTGCGGTGGCATTTTATGTTACATAGCGATGTGTATTTTTCACGGTATCACAAAAGAAAAAATCTGGGTAACAAGTGTGCTTTGTGCAATAGCTCATAATACGGGACAGATTATTGCGGCAGTTTTTGTAATGAAAAGTACAGCTGTTTTATGGTACTTTCCGTATCTTTTGATTTCTGCGATTATTACCGGAGCTTTCACGGGAATAATTGTACAAAATATTTGTAAAAAAGGCAGGGGACTTAAATGAAAAAATTTGTTGCTCTTTTTATGATTGTTGCCCTTTGTTTGTTCACCGTACAACCGATTTTGAATTATGATCATATCGTTTGCGATGAAGAAATGTATTTCTGCGATGCCGAAAAAGAAAACATTATAAAGATTAACGACAGTCTTGCCTTTGTCAACAATGAAGTAATCGTTTTTTTCAATAATGACACTACCGATTCTCAAAAGAAGGACATTATTTCTTCAATAGGCGGTAGGGTAGTCGGATGCTATGAAGAAATAAACGAATATCAGATCAGAATAAAAGAAAGAGATATCTTTTCTCTTTTATCAACGGTAAAATCGCTGCAAAAGGATGATAATGTTTCTTTTGCAACCTGTAACTTTGTCAAGAAGCTCTCGTATGATTCGATACCAAATGATCCGTGGACGATGTCAGGAGACGACTATACATACGGATGGGATGAAAGCCGTCCCAACGGCGGTAATTGGTGGCTTGAGGTTACTCAGACATTAAGTGCATGGGAATATGAAGAATATTTTAATCCTATTACAGTAGGAATCATTGACGGCGGCTTTGATCCCGAGCACGAGGATCTTAAAGGAAAAATCAGCTTTCCGAATGAGTTCTTTGAAAAAAATAATGCACCCGATTATCACGGAATGCACGTTGCAGGCATAATCGGCGCAAATCAGAATAACGGTATCGGCATATCGGGTATATGCGAAAAAGCCGAACTTTTATGTGTGGACTGGGAAGCAAATGAAGATCAGGATCAAAACTGGATCTCCGAGCTTCGCATCGTAACGGCATTTATAAGTCTTGTAAGAAGCGGTGCAAAGGTTATTAATATGTCATTGGGTGCAAGCAGTAATCTGACTCCCGATAACGGATTTTTCTGGAACATTCTGATGGAACTCGACGGTGCGTTATTCTCTTATATTATGTCATCTCTTTTGTTACTCGGCTATGACTTTATTGTGGTTCAGTCCGCAGGAAACGGAGATTATCTCGGCACTCCGTGCGACACAATGAATAACGGAAACTTCTGTTCCATAACCCGCAGTAACTGTCTGAGTTTTCTTTCAGGTATAAGAAAACAGGACGTGCTTGACAGAATAATTGTCGCAGGCAGTATCTGCAACTCACATGAAGATCAAAACTTTTACCAGTCTTCATTCTCTAATTACGGTGATAATGTTTCGATCTTTGCTCCGGGAAGCAGAGTTTACAGCTGTTATACCAATAACGAATACAGAGACCTGTCAGGTACATCAATGGCTGCACCGGTTGTTACCGGTATAACCTCGCTTGTATGGTCTGTTAATCCCGATCTTAAAGGATCTGATGTCAAAAAGATTATATGTGATCCCGACAATTCGATATATACCGCCGTAAACTATTTTGAGCCTGAAAAGGATATTCCGAGCGGAAATATAATCAATGCAAAGCTTTCTGTTGAGGATGCCATACGTACGTTGGGTATTGAACCAGAAATAAAAGAAAGTGAAAAAACAGAGGTTACGGGAAGCTCTTCCATTGAAACAGCCGAAAGCTTCAGAAACGAAAAAGGCGAATAACAAAAAACAGTCGGGTTTTAAACAATCCGACTGTTTCAGACTGTCGATAAAGGCACCGAGAACACGCACATAAAAAATTAAAGTCACACGACAAGCTGAATTAACTAAAAAACATAAAGACAGCGATTTTTTGTAATGAAATTTCGCTGTCTTTTATTTCTATGTATGTGCGTTTGTCGCGTTTTTGCCCTCTCGCAGTACCTTTGTACAGC
>JAFQIG010000052.1 GCA_017397655.1 Clostridia bacterium
AACTTTTTAAAGAACTGACATCTTTCGGGCTGATTAAAAGAACATCGCTGATGCCCGGATGTCCGTCTGTCATATACATCAATCGGGTCGGAAACTCCGACTCGGTCGGGTCGGAAAAATCGACTCGCACGGGTCGGAAATTCCGACTCTAACAAGACTGACATGAACAAGACTGAGTTGAGCAATATCTCCCCCTCCCCCGGGGGGTTGGAGGCGGAGGAGGCATTTCGCACCGCTTTCAGACAAAAATGCCGACAAACGCAATCTCTTCGTCTGTCGGCTGAAAAATTATTTAATTCCGATGGCTTCGCAGGATGTTCCCGTAAGTCTCTCGCTGAGCGCATCAGGCTGATGTCCTCCGATGTGAAGAACTATCTTTCCGTCGGGTTCTGCACGGCTTCCGTCATCAAGAACAGCCTTGATCCAATAACGGTCAATGTCAATCGTTACGGTCGCTTTTTCGCCCTTCTTAAGTGCTGTTGACCTGACTGCACAAAGCTGCCAATGCGGAGTTGTTGTGCGGCTGTCGGTGTACTCGGCATAGATCTGAGTCTTTTCGATACCGTCCATATCACCGCAGTTTTCTATGTCAACACTTATTGTAATCCTGTCTGCTGACTCGTCAACCATCTTTGCATCGGAGTAGTTGAATTTTGTGTACGAAAGGCCGTAGCCGAACGGATACAGCGGTTCGCCGTCAATAAATCTGTACGTTCTGCCTGTCATATTGTAGTCACAGAAATCAGGGACATCGTGTTTACCGTCATAGATGGTAACGGGAAGCTTGCCGCAAGGTGAAACCTGACCCGACAGGATATCGGAAAGCGCAAGACCGCCCAATGCGCCGGGATACCATGCGTGAAGAATAGCTTTTGCATGATTTCTGACCTTTTCTCCGACATCGACAGAGCTTCCGCACATAATAACAACGACAACATTGTCGCAAACATCACAAACAGCTTCTGCCAGCTTCTGCTGTGTTGCAGGCAGATAAAGCGTCTTCTTATCGCCGCAGGCTGTATATTCATCGTCATAGCCCGTGTCTTCGCCCTCGATAGAGCAGTCAAGTCCGAGTGCAAGAATCGTAATATCAGCTTCGGATGCTGCTGCAATACCGTCGCTGAGCATATTCTGGAATCCGCCCCAATGATTAAGATGCTCGGAACAGTAATTTGAACCACGTTCAACCGTTATCTTTGCATCCGTAAACACTCTTCTGACACCGTCAGCAACCGTTATATACTCGGATGCATAACCGTTATAGTTGCCCTCAAGTGCTGTATACGAAAGTGCATTAGGTCCGACAACGGCAATCTTTTTATCCGTATTCTTTGCAATCGGTAAAAATCCGTCATTCTTAAGAAGTACAATACACTCCTGTGCTGCTTTAAGGTTAAGATCACGGTGCTCTTTGCAGTCAAGCTTGTCGTAACCGATATCGGAATAGGGTCTGACCTCTTCAAACTCACCAAGAAGATAGCGGATCGTATAAAGTCTTTCTGCAGCAGCCGTAACCTCTTCTTCGGTAATAAGATCCTGCTCGTACGCATCAACAAGTGCAGGGAATGTATCTCCGCAGTTAAGGTCACACGTGTTCTTAAGTGCAACTGCAGCCGCTTCTTCTTTAGTTTCGGCAAACTTATGGTACTTCCAGATATCTCCCAGAGCTCCGCAGTCGGATACAACATAACCGTCAAAGCCCCACTTGCCACGAAGAACGTCAACAAGCAGATACGAATGTGCACAGCAGGGTTCACCGTTGGTTCTGTTGTATGCACCCATTACGCCTGCTACGCCTGCCTTGACCGTCTTTTCAAATGCGGGAAGGTATGTTTCGTAAAGATCCTTGAGCGAGATCTTTGCATCAAAGCCGTGACGGTCTTTTTCGGGTCCCGAATGTCCCGCATAATGCTTTGAACAGGCAGTCGCTTTAAGGAATTCTCCGTCACCCTGAATGCCCTTGATGAACGATGTTCCGAGCGTTGCAGAAAGGAACGGATCCTCTCCGAAGGTCTCCTGACCTCTGCCCCAACGGGGATCTCTGAAGATATTTATATTAGGTGCCCAGAAAGTAAGTCCCTTGAATATATCGTAATCACCGAAGCGAACGTGCTTGTTATATTTTGCTCTTGCTTCGGTCGAAATGACATCTGCAATTTTACCGATAAGATCGCTGTCAAATGTTGCCGCCATTGCTATTGTGTGCGGAAAAACTGTTGCCGTTCCTGCACGTGCAACACCGTGTGCACCCTCGTTCCACCAGTTGTACTCCTTGATGCCGAGTCTTTCAATTGCAGGTGCATTATATACAAGCTGGGAAATCTTTTCCTCCACAGTCATCTGTGCCACAAGCGCTTTTGCCTTTTCTCTTGCCTGTGCTTTTGTCATGGTCATAACCTCCTTATAAAGATATCGGGAGGACTCGCCTCCCGAAAAATCATATATACTTTTTAATGAAATTGTTGACTGTTTCAAAGTATTCTTCAGGGTAGTCATACATTGAATTTGCGTGACCCGATCCCTCAAATACTTTCATTTCTCTTTCGCAGTGTGCCGCATCAAAGCAATCATACATCATGCTGAACGGAACAAAATCATCGGCACTTCCGTGAATGAAGAGAGTCGGTGTTTTTGACTTTTTAAGCTGTTCAACACTTGACGCTTCCTTGAAAGAGTATCCTGCGTGCATACGTGTGACAAAATCACCTGCGTTGATAAACGGGAATGCAGGAAGCTTTATTACATTTTTAATGGCATACTTGAACTGCTCTTCAACAGATGTATATCCGCAATCCTCAATCGCACATACGACATTTGCGGGAAGCTCTTCGCCCGTTGTCATCATAACGGTTGCTGCTCCCATTGATACACCGTAAAGTACAATCTTTGCTTCGTCATCGTATTCCGTAATCTCTTCTATCCAACGGCATACGTCGATTCTGTCGTGCCATCCCATAGAAACATACGGAGTCTCGCTTCTGCCGTGTCCGCAAAGGCTGGGCAAAACTACATTGTAGCCCTGCTCATAAAAGAACTTTGCCTGCGGTGCATTGCTTGACGGCTCCGATTTGTATCCGTGAAGACAGATTACATAAACGTGCGATTCTTTTTTGTTGAGAATTATCTCGGCATGAAGGGTTTCTCCGCCTCTTTTTGAAGGTGCTTCCCAATGCTGTTTGGGAACGTCAATATACCATTCTTCCGCCTGTACAAAAAGATCGCTCTCAACTTTTTTGGGTGCTTCTCCGTTCTGAGGAGCAACCGATGCACCGTTTCTTGCAGCAGCTGCCGTCAGAAAGTTGCGATACATATATTCTCCGATACCGATATACGCTGCCGAAGCTGCAGCTGCACCGAGTAAAAGCTTAGTTGTTTTTTTCATTCTTTATTCCTCCGGAATCATTTGTCAGACTTGGGAAGCTTGCCGTTGTCGCCTTTTCTGACATCGCCGACGCTGTTTTCGATCTGACGAAGCATCTCTTCATCAGCTCTTTCTATATCCTGATGTCTGTGTCTGTTTGAATTACCGTAGCCGTAGCCGTAGCCGTTCTGATCGGCACCGTAGCCGTAACCGTAGCCGTTCTTGTCAGCACCGTAGCCATAACCCGAGCCGTAGCCGTAGCCTGATCCGTAACCGTAACCCGATCCGTATCCGTAGCCTGATCCGTAACCGTAGCTTGATCCGTATCCGTAGCTTGATCCGTATCCGTACTTGCTGCCGTAGCCATACTTACCGCTATAGCCGTACTTGCCGTATCTTCTGTAACGGTAGCCCTTACGCTTGTAATACTTGTTGGAACCGTCATCCTCTGCCATTGTCAGAACAACGCCTGCTATGTCAATATCGGCACCGTAGATTTCTTCGACGGTATCGTTGATGTCATTGATCTTTGCATAGTCATTTCTGACAACAAAGACGATTTCGTCAATTACGTCGGAAAGAACAAGAGAGTCCGAAACGACGTGGGTAGGCGGTGTATCAACGATGATGTAATCAAACTCTTCACGAGCCTGTTCAAAAACTTCCTTAACCTTTTTGGTATCAAGAATTTCTGTAGATTTTGTGGTAATACCGCCTGTCGGCATTACGAATACGCCGATGGACTTGATGAACTTGATCGAATCCATATAAGTGGATTTGCCTCTGATGATGGGAATCATACCAACCTGCTTATCATCCTTAACACCGATGGTGTTCATAACGGCAGGCTTACGAAGGTCGCAGTCGATAAGAAGAACCGACTTGCCCTTTTGTGCCAGAGCACAGGCGATGTTTGTGGAAACAGTTGTTTTACCTTCATCCTCAAAGGTACTTGTTATTGCAAAGACCTTGCTTCCCTTGTCTGCAGAAAGGCTTTCGATCTTTGTACGGATAGCCTTGAAGCTTTCGACAAAGTTAAATGTAACAGAGCTTTCATCAGTTATCAGAATGCCGTTTTTGGGCATCTTTTTCTTTTTCATTGTACCTGTTGCAATCTCGACAAGCGGAATAACACCGAGAAGTCTTGCATTGATCTTTGTACGGACATCATCGGCATTCTTGACAGTTTTGCTGAACAGGTCAATGGCAACAACTGCTGCAGCAACAAGAATCGCACCTGCCATAAAGCCGATAATCGCATTCTTTGCAGCATCGTCTGCATTGGTGACTGCAGGTGTGCTGGGACGTATCAGAACCTCGATACCGAGTGAGCTGTCAAAACGCTGGAGATAGCTCGGAAATTCGTTGATGATGACAACAATCGCATTGGAACAAAGATCCTTGTTAATGCTTCTGACGCTGATATTGAAGATACCCGATTCCTCCGTACTCTTTACGGAGATTGCGTTACGGATCGTATTGACGCTGTATTCACCGCCGAGTGCCGTCGAAATCTTTTCGACCATTTCATCCGTTTTCAGAAGAAACTGATAACGTTTGGCATCGCTCTTTGTATAATGCTTGACCGTTTCGGTAATGCTGATGACATTGCCGTTGTCATCGGTCATTGTGACATAGTTCTTCGTGGTGAATGCAAGCGTCGCCGTCGTCGAATAATTCTTGACATACGTTGCCTTTGAATACAGGAACACGCATGATCCGATAATTATACCGACCAAAAGCATAGCCCATGCCTTGCGAAGCAAAAGCTTTATCGTGCGCATTATGTTAATGTTGCCCAAAAGGCCGGGACCCGGAGCTGCCGCGCCTTTGGGTGCATTGTTAAATCCCATCGGGGTATCCATTCTGTCCTGCATCATATAATCCTCCAAATCATTATCTGATCGCAATTCTTCTGCGGTGTATTCTCGGTAAATCACTGTCCCGAAGCACCCTTGAAGGAGCCTCGTACAGCATAAAGTCAAGAGATTCTCTGCTTATATCGGGCGGAAAGCTGCCTATAAGGCGCAACATATCGTTCTTGCGTTGCAGATGCGAGTGTGCATCGGTAGCAATAAAGCTTGCACAGTTGTGCCTGACCATTCTGTATGCAAGGTGAAATTCCTCATATCCCGACAATCCCGCAAGACTGTCTGCATTAATCTGGAACAGAGCACCTCTTTCAGAAAGAAAATCCGCCAGCGCATAATCACGCTGCATATACGAATATCTTTCGGGATGTGCCACTATCGGCACATATCCCATCCGGAACACTTCATCAATGTATGAAATCAGTCTGCGTGGGCTGAGATTATGAAAATCAAATTCCACAAGCAGATAACGGCTTCCGTTTATTGTAAGTGAGTCAAGCTTTTTTGTGTAATATATTTCATCATCAACAAAAAGCTCTGCTCCGGGATAAAGCTGAAGCTCTATATCCTTTTGCTTAAGTATTTCGGAAAGCCTTGCAATACGCCTGTCCCTGACAGCAACAAAATCACCGATGCTGTCGGACAGCGTTATATGCGGAGTGGCAACAGCCCTGTCAATTCCGTACTCGTTGCCCATCTCACAAAGTCGGACGGATTCATAAACATCATCGGGGCCGTCATCAATACCGTATAAAATGTGGGAGTGAATGTCAATCACGCCGCACTCCACCTACTTTTCCTAATAAATTATTGTATCACACAAAGTGTGTTCTTGCAACATTTTTTTAATATTGGCAGAAAAAAGTCGTTATAGGATAATCTCTTAAATAATCATACCACAGTTTTCGTTCCCATGGTGTCATATTTTTCCTCAAAGCCTTTGCTAAAGGAATATTATCTTTATTATACTTTTTCAACGTCTCTCCCTCCGTCAAAAATCAAAGATTTTTGCCACCTCCCTCATCAGATGGAGGCAGGGTCGGTGCAAAACGATGGTTATTCAGTCTGAATATTTTGCGCTGCAACTTTCGGCGTTTTCCCGTGACTGAGAGAGAGAAAACCTATTTTAGATTCTTCACTCCGTTCAGAATGACCCGATCGGCTCTGTGGTCGCACTACCCAAAATGTAGGGGCGGCAATCTTGTCAAGGGGGACATGGTTTACAGATTGTCCGAGCACATGGTTTACAATAAAGTTGACCTTAAACCGCATGATTGTA
>JAFQIG010000053.1 GCA_017397655.1 Clostridia bacterium
CCGACCCACCTCCCCTTACACAGGGGAGGCTGTAGCTTTAAGCTGATTTGTCTATTTTGACTATTGTGTTTTTTACAATATACTTTGTCAGCAGTCTGAAGACCGTTGTGACTTGTCACAACGGTCTTTCTTCTTGCTCAAAAGCTTTGTGTCAAGAAGGGAGACTTCGGGAAAGGTGACGAGATGACGCGTTCTTTGCCCCGAAGCTGTACAAAGGTACTGCGAGAGGTCAAAAACGCGACAAACGCACATATATAGAAATAAAAGACAGCGAAATTTCATTACAAAAAATCGCTGTCTTTATGTTTTTTAGTTAATTCAGCTTGTCGTGTGACTTTAATTTTTTATGTTCGTGTTCGCGGTGTCTTTATCGACAGTCTGACACTTTTCAAAAACGGAAAAATGTTTTTTATCTGAATACAAACAGCTTTTCGACAGGGATGTCAAACAGGTCTGCCATATCAAAGATTACATCAAGTGAAACACCGCAGGTTGCAAGCTCAATCTTACTGATGGTGGTGCGGTCAAGATTCAGCTTTTCTGCAAGTGATTCCTGAGTATAGCCGTTCAGTTTTCTGTAATACGCGATGTTTAATCCGAGTAATTTGTATTTTTGTTTATGTAATTTGTCCATAATCAGTTATCGTGCAAACCGGGTTATTTCTTTTACTGCACTAACACACCGTTCCTTTCTTATATATTACCTACCTAATAAATAATACATTAAAGAAAATGGTTCAAACAGAGAGTAAAAAGCATAAAAATCGGATTGACAATCTACAAATTATCTGTTACAATGAGCGTGAGGAGCAAAATAGATAAAAATATGCCACAAATGCTACAAATTATCGTTTAAAATGCGAACGCAATGAGCTTGAAAAGGTTATTTAAAATAATTTCTGCGTAAAACGCTGATTTTATAATAATTTAACGGAGGGATTGACAATGAAAACACGTAGAGACTTATTGAGAAGAATTGTTGCAATGGCGCTATGTATGTTCATTGTGACGGGAATGTTCGGCATATGCGCTTCAGCAGCCGAATCTGAGACCGAGGGTTGGCTTTCTGATGAAATTTCGTGGAAGGTAAGCGTTGAAAAGGGAGAACTGCGAATTGCTGGTAACGGTGCGATCAGGGACTTTGAGCCTTCGACGGAAGAATATCCGTGGTCATCAGTCTCAGCAGATATTTTTTCGCTTGTAATTGAAGACGGTATTACCTCTATCGGTAGTTTTGTGTTCAATAATCTGTCTTATCTTGAAACTGTTACTTTCGGTAATACTCTTGAAACGATTTCGACCAGAGCGTTTTATGAGTGTTATAATATCAATGATATTAACATTTCTGCGTCGGTAAAGGATATGGACGGCAGCTCGTTCTACAAAAGCGGTATTAAAAAAATTATTGTTGATTCTGAAAACAAATACTTTTGTTCAACAGAAGACGGTGTTCTTTTTTCAAAAGATATGTCAACAATTGTGTTGTATCCCCGTGCAAACGGAGCTACGTCATACACCATTCCGAGCGGTGTACAGACTGTCGGAGCATATGCGTTTGCATTAGCACCTCTTGAGGAAATAATAATTCCGTACGGTGTAGAGGTTATCGGTGACTCTGCATTTGAATATAATGCAAGGCTCATCGAGGTTAAGATTCCCGAAACGGTAAAGGAAATCGGTGACCTTGCTTTTGAAGGCTGTCATAGACTTGAGAACATAAATATTCCTGACAGTATAGAACGGATTGGTGACTTCGCTTTCAGAGCCTGTTTCTTTCTTGATGACTTTGAGCTTCCCGACAAGGTTATAAAAATCGGCAGATCAATTTTTGGAAGTAATTCATCGTATTATGAAAATGCCGAGAACTGGTTTGACGGTGGACTTTATTGCGGAAAGCATCTGTTGGAAACAACTTCGGATGAAACGGATATGTTTATCACAAAGGAAGGAACGATCAACGTTGCCTCCTGTGCATTCATGCATTGCGGTGCAAAGACGGTTATAATCGCTGATTCTGTCAGATATGTCGGAAATAATAGCTTTTGGGGTAACAGTCTGACAGAAAGGGTAGTTTTCTGTCCAAGTGTTGAAACAATCGGCGGTTATGCATTCTGGGGTGCCGATGTCAAACAGGTGATTATTCACGAAGGCGTTGCAGAGATCGGTTCGTTCTCCTTCTGGGGAGCAGATAATATCGAAACATTGACGATTCCGAGCAGTATTACGGCACTGCCGAAGAGATTGTTCTTTGGTGCTTCCTCTCTTAAAACCCTTTATCTGTACAACACGATTGAAAGTATTGAAAACGATGTTTTTTATTCAACGGATTCTCTGACCGATATTTATTATTACGGAACAAAGGACGAATGGGATTCCATTGATATGGTTGAGAATACTATTGATGAGAGTGTTACGATTCATTATCTCGGCGATTTATCCGATCACGTTCACGATTTCAAGGATCATATTGATATTGAAGCTTCATGCATTGAAAGAGGATTTAAGACGGAAATTTGTAACATATGCGGACTTGTCAGTGTTGTCGGCATATATGATGCACTCGGTCACGATTATGGAGAATGGGTAGTCACAAAGCCTGCTACTGAGACCGAAAAGGGTGTTGAAACGGCAACTTGCGAAAGATGCGGTTACATACAGGAAAGAGAGCTTGATGTTATTGCTCACGAACACAAATATGAAAAGAAAGTTGTCGAGTCAACCTGTACAACAGGAGGATATACTGTCTACACGTGTTCGTGCGGTGACAGCTATAAGGCTGATTATACTGCAGTACTCGGACATTGGTACGGCGACTGGATTATTATTACCGAGCCTACAGAGACACAGAATGGTCTGAAGGCACGTTATTGCAGACGCTGCGAACACGAGCAGACACGGATAATTAATGCTACGGGACATACTCACAGCTATACAGAAACAGTTACATATCCGACGTGTACAGAGGAAGGATATACAACATATACTTGCTCTTGCGGTGATACTTATACAGGAAATGTTGTCGATGCGCTCGGACACGATTTCGGCGATTGGATAATTACCAAAGCGCCTACAGAGACGGAATCGGGCAAAAAGGAACGCACCTGTGAACGATGCGGACTTATAGAAGAACAGAGTATCGGAATGCTTCCGCCAACGAGTGATACGGCACTTATTAAGGTCGGAGATGTAACTGCTCGACCGGGCAAAACGGTTGAGGTAACAGTTTCTGTTGAGAATAATCCCGGAATTGTAGCAACACACATAATGCTGAATTATGACAGCGATGTTCTGACCCTTACAGAAGTTAAGGATGGCGGTCTTTTCGGAACAGGTAAGATGGTGGCGGGCAATGATCTTACAGATATACCGTACAACGTGATATGGTCTGATGCACTTTCTGAAGTGAACTATACGAATGACGGCGTGCTTGCAACCTTTGTGTTCACGGTATCGGAAAATGCTCCTGAGGGAGAGACGCCGATCACGATTGAATACTACGCGGAATCCACCTTTAACGCAGACCTTGATCCGGTTGAGTTTGAAGTGGATAACGGCAGCGTAAAAATTGTTAAACGTCTTGCAGGTGATGCAAACGGAGACGGTTTTGTAAATCTTAAGGATGCCGTTATAATCGAAAGGTATCTTGCAGGAGGATGGGGAGTAACTGTCGTAGCTGAAAACGCAGATGTTAACGGTGACGGCAAGGTAAGTCTTATGGATTCTGTACTCATCAAGCGCTATCTTGCAAACTGGGATGTAGAGCTTATCTGAAAAGCTGAATAATCAAAAAAACGGTCGGGTGCTGTGACGTCACCTGACCGTTCTTTTACTTATTTGTCATTTAATCGTTCGGCTGTATTTATGAGAATATTAAGATCAGCTTCACACATATTGCGAGTTAATTCACAAAGCCTTTGAACAAGCTGGGGTTCGTTTATATCCTCGTCAAAAAATTCCTTAGGTGTGACTCCAAGATATTCGCAGATATAAAGGAACTCGCTCAAAGAGGGCATTGATCTGCCGGAGGAAATGCTTTGTATATAGCTTTTACTGTGACCTAAATCGGTGCTCATTCTGTATTCTGAAACATTCATTTTTGTTCTTAAGACAGATATGCGGTCTCTGATATATTGAAGATCCATTATAAACACCTCGCTCATATTATTCTATAATAATTTAAGCGGTAATATTCACGATAAGACTACCGATTATACTTGATAAATACCGATTACAGCGGTATAATATAATGGAAATTCAAGTTTAAATTAGTAATTAACTAACGGAGAAGCGTTATGTTGCAGATTTATAAAGTTGCTTTTTTTGGTCACAGATTTATAAATAATGTATTTAAAGTTGAGAATCTGTTAAAAGAACAAATTTTAAAACTGTTGTCGGAAAAAAGCTATGTTGAGTTCTTGGTAGGTCGTAACGGTGATTTCGATCAATGTGTTTCCTCTTCGGTGATAAGTGTTAAGAAAAGCTATCGCGATGATAACAGTTCGTTGATTTTAGTTTTGCCTTATTTAACTGCAGAGTTCTTGAATAACAAAGAGTCTTTCAGCAAATATTATGACGAAATCGAAATAACTTGTTCTGATAAGTATGTACATCCGAAAGCGGCTTTTAAAATTCGTAACAGACAGATGGTTGATAGGGCTGATTTGGTTATATGCTATGTTGAGAAAAATGAAGGTGGTGCCCGGCAAACGGTAAGGTATGCGACAGAGCAAGGCAAAATGGTAATTAATCTTGCTGAAAAAGATATAGAGTAATAAAAATAAAAACGTGTCTCTTTAAACAGAGAGACACGTTTTTGGTGATAGTGATATAGTTATTTAATTTCGTTTTGCATTGCAACGAGTCTTACGCCGCCGTACATTTCACGAAGCTTCGGCTTTTCGATCTTACCTGTGGGGTTGTGCGGTACAGGGGCAAAGATGTATTTTTTAGGTCTTTTGAATCTCGGCAGACCCTGACAGAATTCATCAAGCTCTTCTTCGGTACAATATGCTCCGTCTTTAAGCTCGACAACGGCAATCGGAATCTCACCGAGACGTGCGTGGTAAGAACCGATAACGCCGACCGATTTAACTGCAGGATGCTTCATAATATAGGACTCGATCTGAACAGGATAGATGTTTTCTCCGCCCATGATGATGACATCCTTTTTGCGGTCAACAAGATAAATGAAGCCGTCTTCGTCCATCATGGCAACGTCACCTGTGAGGAGCCAACCGTCCTTGAGTGAAGCGTTGGTTGCTTCTTCATCGTGGTAGTAGCAAGTCATAACTCCGGGGCCCTTTACGCAAAGCTCACCTGCTTCGCCCTGAGGAACCTCGTTGCCGTTTTCGTCAATAATCTTGACCTGCCAGCCGTATCCCGGAACACCGATGGCACCAACCTTGTGAGTGTTTTCAACACCGAGGTGTACACAGCCGGGACCTATAGATTCGCTCAGACCGTAGTTTGTATCATATTGATGATTCGGGAACTGCTTGAACCAACGTGAAATAAGGCTCGGAGGTACGGGCTGAGCACCGATGTGAAGCATACGCCAATTACTGAAATCGTATTTTGAAATATCAACCTTGTTTTCTTCCAGAAGCATAAGAACATCCTGTGTCCACGGAACGGTAAGCCAGACTATGCTGACCTTTTCATCCGATGCAGCACGAAGAATCCATTCTGCTTTAGATCCGCGAAGAAGGACTGCCTTACCGCCGACAAGGAAACTTCCGAACCAATGCATTTTTGCGCCTGTATGATAAAGAGGGGGGATGCAAAGGAAGATATCATCCTTTGTCTGACCGTGGTGCTTCTGTTCGGTGATACAAGCACACATAAGGCTCTGATGTTTGTGAAGAATTGCTTTGGGCAGACCTGTGGTTCCTGATGAAAAATAAATGGCGGCAAAGTCATCATCCGTCAACGGGATGTTCGGGTCATCGGCAGGGAATTGCGAAATGACGTTTGCAAAGTCAACGGCATATCCGGGCTTGTTGGAACCGGTAAAAACAAACTGTCTGATGCCGGTCAGAGAGTCTTTGATAGAATCGATTCTTTCGATTGAGGATTCGCCGAAAAGAAGAACGGAAGCTTCTGACTTTTCAAGGCTGTACTTGATTTCCTCGGCAGGGATTCTGTAGTTAAGCGGGACTGCCCATGCGCCTGTCTTAAGAATACCGAAGTATGCGGGAAGCCACTCCAGACAATTCATAAGAAGTATCGCAACCTTGTCATCCTTTTTGATGCCGAGGCTGATAAGGTAGTTTGCAAAGCGGTTTGCCATATCGTCAAACTCACGCCACGTGACGCTGCAACGGTAGCTGTATCTGTTTGCAGACTGAACAAGCTCAAGCTCGCTCCACGATTTGTTGGGATCTGCTTCATAATTAAGCTCAATAATAGCGTCATCGTTGCCGTACAGGCGGACATTCTGACGTAAAATATCGGTAATAGGCATAAAAATCTATCCTTTCGGCACTTTTATCATTTAAAGCGTTCAAGCTTTAAAACATTATAACATACTTTGTCGTAAAATAAAAGTCTTTTTTTAAATTTTTTTGCGGTGTTGATTTAAATGTAAAACGGGAGTATACTAAAGAGCAGAAAAAGAAAGGGAATACGGATATGATTATAGATTTACACACACACATTTTTCCCGATAAAGTAGCATCGGGAGCGTTAGAAGTATTGCTTAAGTCGATGGAGATACACGAAGGAAAGACCTATCCGCCGCAGACAGACGGGACACTTAACGGATTGCTCGGCTCAATGACTGAAAGCGGTATTGACATCAGCATAACAATGCCGATAGCGACAAAGCCATCGCAGACAGATTCAATAAACCGGTTTGTAATGGCGATTGATGATAAAAGAATAGTGTCCTTCGGAGCGGTTCATCCTTTATCAGAAAATGCTTTTGATGTTCTTGAAAAATTGAAGCAAAGCGGTATAAAGGGAGTAAAGATTCATCCCGAGTTTCAGGATTTTTATATTGACAGCAAAGAGTCGATTGAGTTTTTGAAAAAAGCGGAAGAGCTTTCTCTTTATGTAATGGTACATGCAGGCGCAGATGTCGGATTTGCACCTCCTGTCAAATGTACTCCCGAAAGGATTGGGAATGTTCTGAAATGTATTAAAGGTGACAGGCTGATAGCGGCACATCTTGGCGGATTCAGAATGTGGGATGACGTAGAGCGATATCTTGTCGGAACACCTGTTTTGCTTGATACTGCATTCATATCACGCTTTATAAGTAAAGAACAGGTTGAACGGATAATAAAAAATCACGGCAGCGAAAAGATACTTTTCGGCAGCGATTCGCCTTGGGAGTCTCCCGTGATGACTAAAGAATTTATTGATTCACTTTCTGTTTCGGACGAAGAAAAAGAAAACATTTTCTGTAAGAACGCATTAAGAATTCTGTCATAAAGAGATGTTATAATCAGTTGCAATTTACTGCTTGATATGGTATTATTTAATAGTTAAAACAAAAATGAAAGGGGCGAAGACAATGCGTAAAACGGTTAAAAAGGGTTTGCAAAGAGTCTTCGCCGTTACTGTTTTATTATCGCTTATTTTCGGTTTATTCGGATGTAACGGGGCAGACGGAGTAATCCCGACAGCAGAGGTTGTGCGTATAGAGGGCGAGATAAAAGAGCAGATAAGTGATGTAAGAGACAGAAGCTTGCACCTTGTCAATCCCGAAACACTTGCAAATTCTATGGCGTCATCGGGACTTATGGAGATTTTTCTTGATGATAACAGCTTTGGTATAGCTCTTTTTGAAAAGACAAAGCAGAAGTACTGGTATTCTCTGCCGACCAAGGCAAATGCCAATTATGACTATTCTGCGGCAACGGTTACTATTGATGTACTTTGCGGTAATACTCTTTATAAGCTTAATTCTCAGGATGACAGCGTAGCATACGGAAACATTTCGTGTGAGGTTCTGGGTGATGCAAAGCGTACGGGATTTACCGTAACTTATATTATCACATCGGATCAGGAAACGGCAAAAAAGATTACAAGTGAACAGGTCATCAACGAAACCATTCCCGATAACGCATTTGAAAAAAACGATATCGTGTTTGAAATCAAGGTGACATACGAGCTGCTTGACGGTAATCTTTATGTATCGGCACAGCATCGCAATTTGTCGGGGAACGAAAATGCGTATTTGCTGAATATGAGTCTTTTGCCGTTTTTCGGAGCAAGCGACACTGCAGAGAGCGGTGACTTCATTCTTGTTCCCGACGGATGCGGAGCAGTCATCAATACATCGGTTGATGATACGGCTTTCAAGCCTCTTTCATTTGCTGTTTACGGTGACAATCTTTCAAACGGTATCAATTCGGCTTGTTTTCCTGCTTTCGGAGCAAAACAGGGCAACAATGCATTTGCAGTTATTATAGAAGACGGTGATGCGGTATCTGCAATCAATGTTGACCGCAAGAACGGAAAATCGGGATTTAATACAGTCGGTACAAGCTTTTGTATAACAGAATATGAAACTGTTGACAGTAACGGAAAAACAGTAACATATGTCAACAAGAATTCATATAACGGTGAATTGAGACTTTGTATACGTCTTTTAGGCGGTGCAAGCTCAGGATATGACGGTTTGGCTGCAGCCTGCCGTGAGCAGTTTATGAGAACGGGATACATTTCGTTCAACACCGTAGAAAAAGAACAGTATCTGCCGTTTAATCTTTCGGTTATCGGTGCGGCAACAGGTGTAGGAGAGTATCTTGATTTTATAGAAACAGTCAAAACGTTGACTACCTTTGAAGAAGCACAGGATATGCTCTTCCGTGCAAAATCAAAAGGAATCAACAATATCAATGTAAGATATGTCGGTGCGTTGAAGTCAGGTGCCAATCAGACGCAGACAGGAGATTTAAGCTTCGGTTTAAGACTCGGTGGTAAAAGAGGCTTTAAAAAACTGCATGAGTTTACGGTAGCACAGGGACATAATCTATTTGTTGATACTGCTGTATATTCGTGGGATTCTCAAAAGCTTATAGCGCCGTCAAAAGCGATATCGGTTAACGGTTCGGCATTAAAGACCGAGATTCCCTCGGCAGTAGGATCGGTTCTCGGAATTGAAAAGTACACAAGAAACTTCTTATCATTGGTATTGCTTGAGGATAATATTATAAGTCTTCTCAACAGTGCGAAAAAAGTCAGCTTCGACGGCTTTTGTGTCAGCGATGCATCAAAGCTTTTGTACAGCGATTATTCCAAAGGTTATACAGACAGACAAACTGCGATGCAGACTGTCAAAGATAATCTCAGACCGTTATCAACCGACAGACCGTTGATGATAGATTCCTGCAATCTGTATGCAATGAAATATGCGGACATTGTGTTCAATATGCCCGTGTCAACTTCGGTGGCGGAACGTGACGGACTTTATGAATCGGTACCGTTTTTGCAGATGATACTTCACGGAACGGTTGACTATTCAGGCACAGCGATCAATCTTGCCGATAACAGAACAGCGCACAAGTTAAAGCTTGTCGAATACGGTGCTTGTCCGTCATATGAATGGTGCTTCAGCGAAAAGGGAACGGATAAGTATTGCTTTACAGAACAGCTCAACGAAGCGGCTTTGTATTACACAAAGGCAAATGAAGTGCTCTCTGATCTGCGTGATGCCAGAATCATTGATAACGGCGATACAGATACCGAAGGCGTGCGCTTTACCGAGTATGATACAGGTGCGATAATCTATGTTAATTACAATGACAAAGCAGCAAAGATAAATAACATCACAATCGAAGCAAACAGCTTTATCAGAATAGGATAATCAAAAAGCCGACTCAACAAGAGTCGGTTTCAGACTGTCGATAAAGGCACCGAGAACACGCACATTATTATAATAAGCAATCGGAATTTGTAAGCAGAAAACCGATCGTGTCATTCTGAGGCAAAGCCGAAGAATCTTTTGGTAATTATTTATGTGCGTTTGTCGCGTTTTTGCCCTCTCGCAGTACCTTTGTACAGCTTCGGGGCAAAGAACACGCCATCTCGTCACCTTTCCCGA
>JAFQIG010000054.1 GCA_017397655.1 Clostridia bacterium
CCTGACGGCGGACTTGACATCAAAATCAATATGAATTTTATACAATCATGCGGTTTAAGGTCAACTTTATTGTAAACCATGTGCTCGGACAATCTGTAAACCATGTCCCCCTTGACAAGGTTGCCGCCCCTACATTTTGGGTAGTGCGACCACAAAACCCATTGGGTCATTCTGAACGAAGTGAAGAATCTTTTATAAGGCATTGTATCACAATGCAATTCGTGGAGCGTCAGCGAGAAATCACGGCAACGCCAATTCACGATGCAACGCATCAATTCATTCAGTAACATCGAATCAGATCAATCGTGAACTAAAACCGCACAGCAGTTATATTCCGATGGCAAATATTGTAAATTCATCCAATTACTGTAAATCGTTATCCGCGACCCCATCGGGTCATTCCGAACGTATGTGAGGAATCTTTAAACAAAAGTAAAAGATCCTTCGCCTGCCTTTGGATGACACGCATTTTGCTTTGTGCTTTTTCGGTGCGGGTGTCCTGTCCGAAATTATTATCCGTTATCATAAACGGATGCCGATGTACATAGTGTAAAAAGATGCTTTACAAAAAATGAAAGTACATGGTTACGCAATGAAATTGACTGTCAGATTATTTACAAAACCCGTACGATATGTTAAAATCTGATTGTAAAAAGTGGAGTGGTGATTTGATGTCAGTGACTGTCAGCATAATAGTACCGGTATACAATATCGGGATGTATATTGAAAACTGTCTTGAAAGCCTTTGTGCGCAATCATTTTCTGATATTGAGATACTGTGCATTGATGACGGCAGTACCGATTCGGGTGCACAGAGAATTAAAGAGTTTGCCGAGCGTGACGGACGCATCAGATATATTTATCAACAAAACGGCGGAGTCTCTGCGGCAAGGAACAAAGGTATTGACGCTTCGTGCGGAGAATACATTTTTTTTGTTGACGGAGATGACTATATTCATCCGCAGACGATAGAGCTGTCGCTTGACTGTGCCCAAAAAACAGGTGCGGATATGGTCTGCTCTCATTATGAGATTACATCGGATATGTCACGCGAATTTGAAAATATCAGCGGATACACTTATGAAGAATCCGACTTTGAAGCGTTGTTCAGAAAAGGTGATATGCTCGGAAAATGTTCGGTTTCAAAGCTTATCAGAAAGAGCGTAACCGAGAGTATCCGCTTTCCCGAGGGTGTATCGGTGGGCGAGGACGGATGCTACATTATAAAGCTGATGAACGAAAACATCCGTGCGGTAACCGTTGACAAGACGTTTTATTTTTATTACAAAAGAGAAGGCTCGGCAACGACATCAAAGCTGGATGAGAGACGGATGACGATTCTCTATGCGTATGACGGACTGTGTGATTATCTGAAAGAAACAGAAAATGTGAATATCAGAGCGTACTGTCTGCGAAGCGTATATTACAACATAAACACGCGTCGGACACTTTACAGAAACAGCGAGTACAGCGATACTGTTGAAAAAGAGTGCCGCCGTATCGGCAAAAAGCACCTTAAAAGTTTTTTGTCTGAAAAAGAGATTCCGCTTGGTATACGGGTGCTTCATACCGTGTTTTTCAAAGTGCCGATTTTATACAGAATTTATCAAAAAGTATTGTAATTGTTGTTGCAAAATGAGTGCTGATGTGTTAAGATTATATATATTTTTACGAAGCAATGATTTATACGGAAAGGAAGCAGTCATAGCTGTAAGCTAATGAGCAAAAGGCTGAATTATGTCTGAAAGAATTTATCCGACAATAGTGGTTCCCGGTATCGGACAGTCAAGGACGGATATGGTTGACGCGGACGGAAACAGAATCTGTCGTGCGTGGCCTTTGGATATTGATACAAAAGCTATTGCAAAAAAGCTGTTGCCGAAGGCGCTTGCGATGATGGTGACGCGACTTGATTGCGGTCTTTCCGCATCGCTGTACGATGCGCTCGGGGAGGCGCTGGAGCCGTTGAAGTGCGGTTCTGACGCAAGACCCGTAAATCGGCTTTTGGTACATACCTTTGAAAATCCTCTGTCCGGCTGTACCGATGATCAGAAGCATTTTATCGGACGTATGATCCCGTACCGATTTTTTACCGATATTATCGGTGAGGATAATTTATATTACTTTGCGTTTAACCCTTTCGGCTGTGCCGAGGATACCGTAAAGGCTCTGCGTGACTTTGTGGTATATGTCAGGGAGAGAACGGGCAGTGAAAAGGTAAACCTTATATCCATAAGTCTCGGAGGAACGATTGCCGTACGATATATGAACGATTACGCTCATTTCGGTGATATCAACCGTCTTGTGGGTATCGTTTCTGCATTTGACGGCAGTACAACCATTTCAACCATACTTGAAAATTCGTTGCCGATGGAAAAGTTTTCGGATCTTTTGTCCGAGCTTTTCGGCAGGGATACGGGCAAAAAGGTGTCTGCGGTTATTTCAAAAATTCCGAAAAAGCTTGCCGTAAAGTACAAGGATACCGTTTTTGCGGCGCTTCGTGATCATCTGCTTCTTCGCAACACGATGATGTGGGGAGCAGTCCCTGCAAAGGACTATATGAGAATCCGTAACAGACTTCTTATGAAAGAGTGTCTTTCGGCAATACGTGAGGATGCCGACCGTTCGTTTGCCGTGAGAAACGATTTTGCGGGTCTTGTTAAAAAATGCGAAGAAAACGGCACGCGGATTTTTTCGCTGTGCGGCTATTCGTTACCGATGCTCGTATCAGGTACCGATGACAATTCCGACGGAATAGTTCATGTTGACTCATGTGCAATGGGACCTGTCAGCTGTCCCGTGGGCAAAAGGCTTGCAAAGGGCGAAAGATTATCGGATGACGGACAGATTGATGCATCAAAAAGTGCCGTTGCCGATACCGTATGGTTTTTTAAAAATATGGGTCACGAGCAGTGCGCAAAGGAAGAAAAGCTTTTGACGCTTGCGGCACGACTCATTTCCGATGAGAGTATAACCGATGTTTACTCGTCGGAAGAATTTCCCCAGTTTTCCGTTTGTAAATAATATATTGAAAGGACGGTGTGTGCGGTTTATCCGTGCAGAATTATGAAAAAAATGTTCAAAAAAGCATTGGCAGCGATCCTTGTTCTTACAATGATTCTGTCCTTTGCGCCGATGTGTTTTGCGGCTGAAGAGTCCGAAGTTATGACAGAGTGCGGCGGCGAATGTGAATACGCTCCCAGCATTGTTATTCCCGGTCTTTTCCAGTCGGACAACAGAATGTATGATGAAAACGGTAACGAAATGCTCGATGCCAACGGCAGACCTCTCAGACAGCTTTTCCTCAATGTCACAGCAGGTGACATTGTAAAGATTGTTTTCAAGGCGATTGTTCCGTTTGTTCTTTCACTTGTGCTTCAGCACGATATCGGTCTTTCAAAGACCGTAGCATCAGTTGTTGCTGACATCTTCGGCGGTAACGCTACGGGAAACGACGGTAAGCATATCAACAATATCGACGTTATCCGTTATCCGTCAAGCCTTGCCACATGTACGGAAGAAGAGAAAAAGACTGTCTATAACACAGTTCCCATCGAGGATTATGCAAACATCGCAGGTGAAGATCACCTTTACTTCTTCACATACGATTCCTTCGGATCGATTTCCGCCATCGCTGACGAGCTTTATCAGTTCATCCAGACGGTAAAGAAGGAAACAGGACACGATAAGGTAAACATCGTACCCATCAGCCAGGCAGGTTCTATCTCTAACGCTCTTATCGGTCGTTATACGGAAGAAATGGCAAGAGACCTTAACCGTATCGTTTACATCATCCCTGCACTTGACGGTTCCTGGCTCATCACAAAGATCTTCAACGGCAAGTTCATCAAGGAAGATGAAATGCTTTACAAAAATCTTTTCCCGTCCATCTTCGGTGAAAATGAACAGGGTCTTGCATACTTTGTAAACGTTGCTCTTCGTCTTCTTTCAAAGGATATGGCATACGCAATCATTGACGAAACGGTTCAGGCTCTTGTTGATACACTTCTTGTTAACTGTACCTGTATCTGGGGTCTTGTATCCGAAAGCGACTATCAGGAGCTTTATGACAAGTATCTCAAGGGCGGCGAGCGTGAAGCAGTCCGCAAGGAAGTCGAGTTCTATCACGAATCACGTGTCAACCTTAAGCAGAATCTTACAACTCTTAAGGAAGCAGGCGTAGAGATCTTCGACATCATTGACTATGATTATAAGTTCTATCCGCTGTTCCCCGGTTGGGATGAAGTAAATGCTGACGGTATTATTCAGCTTGATTCCACATCCTTCGGCGCAACAAGCGCTCCCGTAGGCGAGGCTCTTCCCGAGGATTATGTTGAGGCAGGCACATACTGCACATGCACAGACGGTCACAGCCATATGTCTCCCGAACGCACGGTTGACGCATCAACAGGCTTCCTTTGCGAAACATCCTTCTACTTCCGCGGACAGGATCACGAGGGTACAGGACGCAACGACGTTATTATGCGTCTTGCAATCGACCTTCTGACGGATGAAAACTTCAAGAGCGTTCATACATATCCTGACAAGTATCCGCAGTTCAATGTCGGAAGAGAGTCAAAGGGTCTTCGTAACAACGAGCTTCCCGCAGCAAAGAAGGTTGATCTGTCAACTCTCAGCGAAGAGGATGCAGCAGAGCTTCAGGCAGCTATCGCAGAGTGCGAAGCAGTCCTTGAGGAAACTGTAGTTGATATCGAAAAGTACTATGCAGCAGAAGAAAGACTCAATAACATCCTTATCAAGATCGGTGTCAGAGGCGCTCCCGTTCCTCCCTCAGAGTCTTCGGTCAAGCTCACAAACTTCCTTCAGAAGGTAAGCGACTGGGTTTATGAAAACGTAGGTCCCAGAGGCTTCTCGGATGTATTCAGATTCAAGCACAGAGAGTGGTAAAATATGGATCTGTATATTGCAAGACACGGACAGAGTGCATCTAACGCAGGTGTCTCAGATTCCAACGATCCTCCTTTGACAGAGCTTGGTATACATCAGGCACAGCTGCTGGGTGATGCGTTGGCAGATGTAAAGTTTGACCGTATTATCGCAAGTCCGTTGCGCAGAAGTGCACGCACCGCATATGAGGTTGCGGCAAAACAGGGGACAGATATCAAGGTGGAGCTGTTGCCGGAGCTTTGCGAAGTAGGGACAACAGCTTCGTACCGCTGGACATTCTTTGATGAGTGCCCGAACGAGAATTGTCCCGCTGCGCTTCCTTTACAGATTCCGACAATTTTCGGCTCGGACGGTATCCCTCGTGAGGAAACGCGTGAGGATACGGCAGTCCGTGCAAGAAAGATTATCGCATATCTTAAAGAAAACTCACGTGAGGACGAAAAGATTCTGCTGTGTGCACACGGAGTGTTCAACAAGTATCTTTTCTTTGCGGTAATGAACAACTTTTTTGACGACTGTACCATGCTGTCCCAGGATAACTGCTGTTACAATCATTTCGTATTTTATACGGATGAGCAGGGCAGGGACAGAATGAAAATACGTTTTCTCAATAACAACGGACACATTCCGCCCGAAATGAGAACGTAAATGTAAAAGATTAATCTCTCAAAGTCCGAGGACTTTGAGAGATTCAGACTGTCGATAAAGGCACCGAGAACACGCACATTATTACAAAGAGCCTTCGGCAAACAACTAACCAATCGGGTCATTCCGAGCATAGCGAGGAATCTTTTATAAATTTCGGAGAAACACCGAAACTTTAATGTGCGTTTGTCGCGTTTTTGCCCTCTCGCAGTACCTTTGTACAGCTTCGGGGCAAAGAACACGCCATCTCGTCACCTTTCCCGAAGTCTCCCTGCTTGCCGAAAAATACTTTTTCGACAAGCAGTAATCTCTCAAAGTCCGGGGACTTTGAGAGATTTTTGTATATAACAGTATAAAAGCGGTGAAAGCTTCTTGAGCAATCACCGCTTGTTTTTAATTACGCCGAGAATATGCTGAGAATAAAGTTGATCAGCCAAACAAAGAAATCACCGATTTTCAAGAAGAATGATTCAAGCGCTTCGATAATCTGTAAAAATACATCCTTTTCTTCTTGATATCCGGGATCAGGATCGGGATCAGGATCAGGCTGAGCACTATTGTCAAGGACAGTTATCTTAAAGGTTGTGCTGACCGCCTTTCCGGATTCTGAATACAAAACCGTCAAGGTCTTTTCGCCTGCTGTGCTTGAGTTGAAGCCGCTGATGCTGTACGCCGAAACAGTCTTTGATGTTCCGTCAGAATAAAAAGCACGAACCGAAAGTCCTCTGTCGTCAAATGCTTCTCCGATCTGATAAGTTGTTTTGTCGGGCAGAGAGTCAATTCTGACAGAACTGAGCGTTTTTGCAGTAGGTGTATCGGGGAGATCGACCGATACCGTCACAGAATATGTTCCGGTAAAATTTTTTTGACGGAAACCCATCTCAAGCTTAATGTAATAAGTGCAATTCTTCTCTAATGTAACATTAAAAGTATAGTTGTTATTGTAGTGTGCAAGTTCTTTATCAAAATTATCATAGACGAAAATGTTTAAAGCATAATCCCCATTAATTTGTCCCGATGAATCATAACCCGGCAGATCATGATTTTTAAGATTAAATTCGTAAACTCCGCTTTCGGGCGTTTGGAATTTCAGCCAATCAACATCACCCCAACCGTCAATCGTATAAATGTTTTTGCAATTAAGAGGAATTACATCAGCCTCTTCTTTCGTATTCGGCTCTTTATCATAAATATAGTCAATCGAAATTTCATAATTTCCTATTGCAGAGGATTCACGTCCACCCATCATAATCTTTATATAATATGTGGTATTATTTTCAAGCCTTAATGAATGTGTTATATTGTTGTTACCGTGTGCCAGCTGACTCATATATCTGTCATAGACATAAATATTGGGCGCATAATCCCCATTAATCTGTCCCGATGAATCATAGCCCGGCAAACTATAATTTTCGAGATTAATAAAATAATACGCATCATCCGACAACGTTGTAAACTTGAACCAGTCAACTTCATTTGCCTTGCTTAGTGTACTGACATAATCAACACCGAATTGCGGTATGTTGGTTGCTGTCTCCATACTGTTGCCTGCAACAAGCTCTGTTGCGATCGCCGAGCCTGTCATTGAAAAACAAGCCGTCATAATAATGACCGATAATAAAACTGCCAATAATTTTTTCATTATTTTCATCCTTTCTTTATTTGTGAAAAAGTTAATAATGATTTTTTTCGTAATAATAATACTACTATAATCATTAATTGTCAACACTTTTTCGTATAAAATTTATGATAATAGTATGTAATTATAAAGAAAGGAGCGATACCGTTTAATATAAAAACGATATCGCAGTATAATCGTTATGACTGTTTTGGACAGAATTCTTCAGTTACGGCTTGAACGTGGGTGGAGCGAATACAGGTTATCGGAGGAATCCGGAATTGCACAGACAACAATATCCTCTTGGTTCAGAAAAAACATCTATCCGTCCATTCCCTCGCTTGAAAAAATCTGTGCTGCTTTTAACATCAGTCTTTCGCAATTTTTCAATTGGAACAACGAGCCGGTTACTTTATCCGAAAAGCAGTTTGAGCTTTTGAACAATTGGAACAAGCTTTCCCCTGAACAACAAGAGATTATTCTGTCATTACTGAAAACCATGTAGCAGCAAAAAAGTCGGGACTCAACTTTTGTGAATCCCGACCGTTTTATTTACTTTGCATCGTCGCCGGCATCGGAAAGCAGAGCACTTTCTCTGAACAAAAGGGAAAGGCACCAGACACCTGCAAGTGCCACAAGCGTATAAATGATACGGCTGATAACGGCACCCTGACCGCCGAATATCCACGCTACAAGGTCAAACTGGAACAAGCCGATGCTGCCCCAATTAAGCGCGCCGATAACGACAAGGATCAGCGATATTCTGTCTAACATTTCTTTCAACTCCTTATTTACATTTCGCATTTAGTTTTGACAGCCAAACACGCAATATACAAGGAGAGTGAAAAAATTTTAGTCGATCTTAAAATAAGGCTCCATAAATCCTACTTCAAAAACAAGGTTGGTCTCAACATTTTCTACCTCAAAAACGCCCTCTTTGCCGAGCCAGATTTTGAAGAAATTGATAATTGCCTCAAAGGCTGTTTTGATTTCGCCTTCCTTGATAAAGCGGATAAATCTTTCGACAGAATATGTCAGCATATCGACTCTTCTGCCGTCGAGCTTGATAGTGTAAACAGAGAAGTTTTCTGCAGGAGTGAACTTGAATGTAACGTTTGCGCCCTCAAGAACGCTGACACAGCCGTCGCCCTGCTGCATCGGCATATTTGATGAAACGGAGATGTTGCCTTCGCCGATGTGGGAATAAGTTACCATATATCTTGTTGCAGTCTCCGCATAGGTTGCGAATACCGCAACGGAAGAATCGACTGTGATTTCGATGGAAGTATCTGTACCGAGAACAACACCCTTGCCGTCAACCCAAGCGACGAACGAATAGAATTTTTCCATACCGTCATTAAGCTTTGTTGTCAGAGTGAATTTTTCACCTTTTTTGACATCAAAAATTTTGTTCTGAGAGCCTTCTTCGCCTGTGCTGTGTCTTAAGAAGGTCAGGCTTGCAACACCTGCACCGTCGGTAACTGTATTATTGACCGAATACTTGTGGATACCCATTGTAAGTGCATAGACTTTTTCGGGTTCCGTTGACTCTTCGGCAGCGCTTGCACCGATGCAAAGCGTACCGAACGCAAATATCATACATAAAACAAAAGCAAGAATCTTTTTCATCATTTATCCTCCGTTTTTACCGTAAATTACATATATTATAAATGTCTGTAACACTTTTGTCAACATTTTATGATCTTTCTTTTTCTCTGCGGATAAGCTGCCACGTGGCATCTACCAGATGGCGGTACTCGGGATTTGCCAGCTGCTCACAGATAAAGCACTGTCGCGGAGAATTGATGTCCTCGCCTGATATTTCAAAAAACTCATTTTCGGCACAGAGCTTTCTGATTCTTTCAAGCTGAGCGGAAGTGTTTCTTGACGGCATATAGGTGACGGCATCAACCGAAAAGCCTTTCAGAACATACAAAAGCTCATCAAGATAGCTGTCCTCGAACCGACCCGAACGCTTGTCTCCCGTAACGCTTGTACCGACATCACCGAGATATGCATAGCAAAGAAGCGAATCGGTCTGCTTTGCAAGATCAGACAGCTGTGAAATATGCATACACTCATCCGTTGCGGGGATATAAATCCTGTCAACAAACTCGGATTTGAGTGCTCCGAGCAGATCGTACTCAAAAAACGGATTATCGGAATCGGAAAGCTGATCACGGTGCTTTTGAGACAGAGGAATCTCCAGCTTGTCCGACAGGAAAGAAAGCGTACCGTCTTTGCCGATGACATCAACTATCTTTTTGCTGAGTGCAAAGATAATGTGTCTTTCAGTAACGGTACCGCCGTTTCTGAACTGAGAAACAGAAAGAACGTCCTTGTCAAAATCGATGGTAATGCCGTCTTTTTCCGTAATCGAATTGATATTGTCAACCATTTTGCGGTTGCGGACATTTCGCTTTTCACGGAGAGGTTCAAAAACCTTCTGGATTTTATCGATCTGACCGTGCGGTACACCGTGAAGCGACATATACGCAAGACCTGTCTGATCCTGATTGTTGATAAATCTGTCCTCAACCGATGTTCCATCCATTCTGACACGACATTCGATACCGACTGTTGTTTCGACACCTGCAATTTCACCTGCACGGATAAACTCCCATGCGCCGGCTATGGAATCGTGATCCATAATTCCCGCAGTCGGCAAGGTCGCCTTTCGTGCACAGTATACCGCCGCTGTCGGCGAATACGGCGAAAAAGAATATGTTGTGTGGATATGATTGTTTACAAAGCAATCCGAAAAATCGGGTTTTTCCGTTTCTTCGTCAATGATACTTTTAAGATTCTGTAATCTTTCATCAGCCGATTCGACATTGAGTGCTTTTAAAATATCTTGCATTTTAAAATCCCTTTCGGTTTATTGAGCCTGCTTTGCTCTGTAAGCTTCAACTTCCCAGTTTACAATAAAGTCGGTCATTTCATCTGTCATCGGAAGATATCCGCCGAAGGAACGGCTGTATACCGCGATTTTCATCGCATCTCTGAACAACAGCTGTGCGGTCAGAGCCTGCTTTTCGTTATCGCTGACGGCAAAGAATCCCTTTCCTTTTACAACAACGATCTTCGGTGCATAGCCGTATTTTTCTTTATAATCGGCAAAATCCGTTTCAAGATTTCTCTCACTCTCGACATAAAGGGGATTTGCCTTGCAGTAAACGATATGATCGGGAGTGAACGGCTTCATCAGCGGAGCGACGCTTTCCTCGCTTTCGGAAAAACCGACACTCTGCTTTGATACATCGTGAACAGCTGCTGCAGTATCGGAATAAAGCTTTGCAATTTTTTGACAAAGAGCGTTATCGACCGAAACATCGCTGTCGGAAAAATCGGGATAATCGGCAAGCTCTGCACTTATCTTTTCCGTAACATCGTCAAGCATCTGTGCAAGCTCTTCCCTTGTATCGGCTGCAAAGAATACTCCGTGGTTCTGCAAAAACAAAAGTCTTGCTTCCTTGCCGTAAACAGCTCTGTACTCATCCATACGCTCGGCACAAAGCTTTGCAAGTATATAGCCGGGCTTGCATATTTCTACCCATACCGCTTCGGGGAACAGCTTCATCGTTCTGTTCTTACCGTCAACCGCACAGGTAAGACCGTTGACTGCGGCAGGATGCAGATGCAAAACAAATTTTGTAGAAAACAGCGCGTGAAGAAGCGTTTCGACGCTCGGACGTTTACTTTCCTGGCCGGGATACTTTGCATCCATCATATCGGCAAGAGCCGCCGCCTCACGTTCCTTGTCCGATTCGGGATAATCCTTTTCCATCATAAAGGACAGCTTTTTTCTGTCCATTTTTACAAAGCCGTCTGCCGTAATCGTGCCGAGAGTCGTTCCCGAACCCTTGATGTATAAGGTATCGCTGTCCTTTGCCGAGGTGTTGCCGCCTCCTGCAAGAACGAGCTCGGGGTCTGAACCGTATTCGTTTGAAAAAGCTACAAGTGTGTTAAGCATTATATTCATTCCTTTAAACTGAAATTATCGGAAAACAGCAAGCATTCTGTCAAGATCGTACCTGACGACAGAATCAATAATCTCTCTTGCATTGCTGTATTTTTTTGCACCTGACTCAAAGATGCAGTACAATCCGTTATAATCGCAAACGATTCCCTCCATAAGCGTGGGCATATTCATTTTTGCGATTCTGTGATCCTTGTCGGATATGTAAAGAGGAAGCTCCGTTTCATTGCCGGAAAGCTTTATCGACGATTTTTCCCATATATCATACTTTTTGAAAAGGCAATTAATATGGTTTTGAAAGGAATCTTTTCGCCACAACTGCGTTAAAAATCATTGAAATAGCCTCTATGGCAAAGAGAAAAATGTCCGACCGTGCGTGAAATATTGTATTTCAGACATATGGAATTGTCTTTTCAAAAAGTATACCTCCTTTGTAATACTAACATACTTTCTGCCAAAAGTAAACACCTTTTCGTTCTGCCTTTTCAATCAAAAACACTCATTGACATCTTGTTATAAAAGAGGTATACTATATAGAGTAAATAACTATGTGCTTTTTGCGGTAAAATGAAAGAGGAGAGGTATTTCAATGGCGATTTCGGATTCGTTCGTAAAAGAAATTTTAAACGCATATGACCTTCCCGGCACTTACACGGGTCACCGTGTTCTCAACTACGGACACATCAATGACACCCTTGTTGTTGAACTTGACGAAGGGGACAAGGTTACCGGCTATATTCTTCAGCGCATCAATACCAATGTATTCAAGAATGCCGAAGAGCTTATGGAAAATATTGAAAGCGTAACGTCATTCCTTGCCGAAAAGATCAGGAATAACGGCGGCGATCCCGACCGCGAGACGCTGACTGTTTTCCATACCAAGGACGGAAAATCATATCACATCTGTGAAAACAACGATTGCTGGAGAATCTATAACTATGTCTCCCACGCACATTCGTTACAGTTTATCGAGGATCCCGAGGACTTCCGCAAATCGGGTGAGGCGTTCGGTAAGTTCCAGTGTATGCTTTCCGATTATCCGAGCGAAACTCTGCACGAAACCATTCCCGATTTCCATAACACGGTTTCACGTTTTTCGGCCCTTCTTACCGCAATTGAGCAGAATCTTTCAGGCAGAAAGGATAACGTAAAGGAAGAGATTGAATTTGCTCTTCAGAGGGAAAAGGATACACATATTCTTGTTGATCTTCTGGAAAAGGGTAAGCTTCCGCTTCGTGTTACCCACAACGATACAAAGCTTAATAACGTAATGTTTGACGATGACACGGGCGACGGAATCTGCGTCGTTGATCTTGATACGGTTATGCCGGGTCTTTCGCTGTATGATTTCGGCGACAGCATCCGTTTCGGTGCAAACACGGCAAGCGAGGATGAAAAGGATGTTTCCAAGGTTTCTCTTGATCTCGGTCTTTACGAAGCATATGTCAAGGGTTATCTCGGTGCAGCAGGCGAGAGCCTGACCGAAGAGGAAATAAAGTATCTTCCGTTCTCGGCAAAGCTGATGACATACGAATGCGGCATCCGCTTCCTTTCCGACTATCTCAACGGTGATACATATTTCCACACCGATTACCCCGAACATAACCTTGTCCGTGCACGCACACAGTTCGCTCTTGTTGCCGATATCGAGCGCAAGTATGATGAGATGTGCAAAATCACGATGAAGTACGCCAAATAATTTTTGAGAAGGGAAAGCGATTATGCTTTTAAAAAGACTTACGGCTTTTCTGATGTGTATTATAACGGTCAGCGCAACTGTTTATTCCGTTTTTACGTATCGTTTTTTTGACAAGCCGCTATCCGAGGCTCAGAAGGAAGCGTTTTGTAAAGAGATCTCTCTTCCCGACGGATTTCTGCTGACTGCATCTGCTGACTCATTTGATGCTGTCAGAAACTCTGACGAGTCCGTTCTGTCCAACTTCAAAAGCGGTTCATATGCAATAGAGCTGAACGTTGCTTTTACGGATGATTCTGTTCCCGTGCTTGCCGACGGTTACGAATACGTAACGGACAAGGCGGTTACGCTTGAGTCGGTTTTTTCACTTCTCAAAAACAAAACGTATCTTCGCTATATTATAAATATTACCGAGCAGGCGGATTATTCGGTATTTAACCGCATTGTGGAGGAATATTCCCTGACTGAGCGCATTATCATTTCGGGGTTTACGGTTGACGAGCTTGATCTGATGATGACAGGACTTTATTCGTATTCGGCATGTGTTGATATTAACGTTGACGGCGATCTGTCCGATCCCGAATACTGTCGCACTCTCGTTGACGAAATCAGCAACTATACTCCGTTCGCGATGCGGCTTTCCGTTGAAGATGTGACAAAGGAGTTTGCCGATGCCGTAACCGAAAATCATATCGTATCGCTTTTCATTGATAATGTCGATTCCTCATACGATATGTTTTATGCGCTGTCATTGAATCCGGGCGGCATAATATCAAAGGATCCGCACAAGCTGTATTCGATACTTGTTGAACAGGATCTGCTGGATTATAAACGATAACATTTTAATAAAATAAATGCGATGATTGTTCGTTAAAGAATTTTCATCGCATTTTTTTATTTTTAAGAGGGCGGACGGCGCAGAAATGAATGATGAATGATGAATAATGAATAATGGTATAATCCTGCAGGGAGGGTCAGCACGCCCTATTTACAGTAATTGGATGAATTTACAATATTTGCCATCGGAGTATAACGTGATAATCAATTATTGATGTGCAATTGATTCTGTTGGTTTGTTCGACACACCGACTCACGGTTGTCATCCTGAGCCGCAGGCGAAGGATCTTAACAAATACCAAAAGATTCTTCACTTCGTTCAGAATGACCCGATGGGTGAGCGGTCGCAGTAACTCTCGCCTCCCTTGTGTAAAGGGAGGTGGGTCGGCGAAGCCGACTCGGAGGGATTGTCATCCAAAGACGAGTTACTGAAGCATTTACA
>JAFQIG010000055.1 GCA_017397655.1 Clostridia bacterium
GACGTAACAGCAACAGCTTCCTTCGAATATGATGCAGAGCAGTGGGCCACAGTTACATTCGCAGCTGGCGCAAACGGCTCCATCGCAGACGCAGAGGCAGTTACAGTTCTTAAGGGAACAGACGCTTCTGAAATCACATTCCCCGAAGCAACAGCAGATGCAGGTTACATGTTCGCAGGTTGGGACCTCACAGGCGCAATCGAAGCAGACGTAACAGCAACAGCTACATTCGAATACGATGACGCACAGTGGGCTTTGGTTGTTTTCGCAGCTGGTGAAAACGGCTCCATCGAGGGCGGTGTATCTAGTATTCACGTTCTCAAGGGTACACCTTGGGCTGACATTGAATTCCCGAAGGCAACAGCAGATGCAGGTTACAAGTTTGTAGGCTGGGACAAGATTGACGGAACAGTTACACATGACGTCGACACAATAACAGCTA
The DNA here is from genome assembly GCA_017397655.1 of Clostridia bacterium. Taxonomy (GTDB): domain Bacteria; phylum Bacillota; class Clostridia; order Oscillospirales; family Acutalibacteraceae; genus UBA1425. Next base: position 443 of record JAFQIG010000055.1, read on the forward strand.
TCTTCGAATATGATGCAGAGCAGTGGGCAACAGTTACATTCGCAGCTGGTGAAAACGGCTCCATCGAAGGTGAAACAGAAGTAACAGTACTTAAGGGTACAGCATGGGCAGACGTTGCATTCCCGAAGGCAGTTGCAGATGCAGGTTATGCATTCACAGGCTGGGACAACGAAGGCGAAACAGTTGATGGTGACATCACAGTTACAGCTAACTTCGATCTTGATAACGACCAGTTCGCAACAGTTACTTTCGTAGCAGGCGACAACGGTTCTATCGAAGGCACAACAGAAGTAACAGTACTTAAGGGTACAGCATGGGCAGAAATCACATTCCCGACAGCAACAGCAGATGCAGGTTATGCATTCGCAGGTTGGGATAACGAAGGCGAAACAGTTGATGGCGACATCACAGTTACAGCTTCCTTCGAATACGATGCAGCACAGTGGGCAACAGTTACATTCGCAGCTGGTGAAAACGGCTCCATCGCAGACGCAGAGGCAGTTACAGTTCTTAAGGGAACAGACGCTTCTGAAATCACATTCCCCGAAGCAACTCCGGATGCAGGTTATGTATTCGCAGGTTGGGACCTCACAGGCGCAATCGAAGCAGACGTAACAGCAACAGCTAACTTTGAATACGATGCAGCACAGTGGGCAACAGTTACATTCGTAGCCGGCGACAACGGCTCCATCGAAGGCGAAACAGAAGTTACAGTCCTTAAGGGCACAGCTTGGGCAGAGATCACATTCCCGACAGCTACAGCAGCTGAAGGTTATGAGTTCGCAGGCTGGGATAACGAAGGCGAAACAGTTGATGGCGACATCACAGTTACAGCTTCCTTCACAGAGATCGACACATCCGCAGACGTTCTTTGGGCAGGTTACGAAGACGGTTCTGTAGCAGGCGAAGCTGATGCAGCAGAAACAACTTATGTAATCGTTAAGATCAAGAACGATCTCAAGCCGATCAAGGTTCAGATCCGCAACGCTGCAGACAACGGTACTCTTACATTCACAAGAGCACACAGCTCTGTAACAATCGTTAAGGAAATCGAATACCTTGGCTACAACTGCGAAGTTTGGGCAATCAACAGAGCAATCGCTCCCGCAACATATGTTGCAGTTGCTAAGTATGTAAACAGCGTTTCTATCGATGCTATCAGCAAGGATCTCGGCGCTGAATTCACAGTAGAGGCAGAAATCCCTGTTTATGACAACGACGTATTCTCCGCAGCTATCGCAAACGCAGGCGAGTTCGACGGCGTAACAGAGCAGATCATTACAATCGAAACAGGTCTCGATGTTACTAAGGTTCAGCTCCTCAACAACGCTGACAACGGCACAATGACTTATGGTAAGACAAGTGCTAACGTCACAGTTGAAGAAGTTGACGGCAAGCTTGTATGGACTATCAAGAAGATCTTCGCAGTTGGCACATACAGCTACAGCGTATATGCTAAGTCCGCTGAAGGTTGGGCAGATAGTGATAAGGACATTGACTTTGCTATCACTGCTAAGAAAGTAGTAGTTGAGAATCAGAAGCCCGAGGCAACTGTAGTTCTTAACGGCAACGTTCCGACAGTTACAGTTATCACAAGTGCTAATGCTCGCAAGGTTAAGTTCACAAATACTGCTGACAACGGTACTTTGACATATGGCAAGACCAGCTCTGCAGTAACTTTCGTTGACAACGGTGACGGTACAGCTACTTGGACAATCGTTCTTAACGCTCACGGCGTAAGAGAGTTCAATTACAACGTTACAGCTCTTGTTGGCAGCGTATATTCTGAAGCAGCAACTATCAACTTTACAGTTTCTGCTTAAGTTCCTACCTTAATCTTTGATCCTGCTTGTGGATTTTAAATAACAAGTAAGCAAGAGCCGCAGGGTTTGCCCTGCGGCTTACGCTTTTTTCTTGAGTTTTACTACAGCCATTGTTAATGGAGTTTTAAAAATCTGATAGATGTCCGTATGGGAAATGGCAGCATTGCTTCTTCAAAAAGCATAAATATCTATCCGCTATAAAATGTTTTTGTATCAAAAAATACCCCTTATCCGCCGCTTGACAGATAAGGGGTATTGAATTTTAGTCGTTTGTCAGATTTCCATTACCGCTAACCGGAATTGCTTCGCCGAGATAGGTAGGCTTCGGTTTGAAAATTGTAAATACAAAATCTTTGACGATGGCAAGAAATTCTCTGCTTTGGTTATAATCCATATATTTGTATGAACGTATGTCAGCAGAAACTCCGTAAGCCTCTATTCCGAACATCCGCGCAATATAAACTGCTCTGTAAAGGTGGAAGTTCTGCGTTACGATGATCATCTTTTCAACGCCGAAAATTTCTTTTGCGCGGTACATACTTTCGTATGTTGAAAAACCTGCGTGATCCATAAAGACATCTTCGGGAGGTATCAGAGAATCAATTGCAAACTTTTTCATTGCGTTTACTTCATCGTACTCTGTTCTGCCGTGATCACCACTCATTATGATCTTAGGAGCGGCACCAATTTTATAAAGCTCTAATCCTGTTAAGAGTCTGTCCTCCAGCATATCGCTTGGTGTGCCGTCGGCATTGACAAGGCAACCGAGAACCAAAATGCAATCGACACCAGAAAGTGCGGCAGACTCATCGGGAGTCAAAAAGTATTTTGAACTGTAATTACGGACAAAAGCGTTGATTGCAAACGGTGAAGCGGCACCGAGAATTATAAGGCAAAGAAGAATTGCGGTAATTCTTTTAATACGTCTTTTCATAGGCGATTATAAATTAAGGAAATCTTTTCTGTAAGTTACACCGAAAGCTTCTGCAAGCTCCTGCATTTCGGAGTCCTTAATCGTATTGATTCTGGGCATATTGCAGGTAAGCATATAGATCTGTGCAGCCTTTTCGACAGTTTCAATAAGACCGAAGGTTTCGTCAATTGTCTTGCCTGCACCGTAGATGCCGTGCATACCCCATACAACAAGGCGGAACTCTTCCATCTTTTTGGCAGTAGCTTCACCGATTGTATTGTTACCGCAAAGCATCCAGGGAAGAACACCTACACCGTCGGGGAAAACTACGATACACTCTGTACACATTTCCCAAAGAGTATGTGTGAACTCTTTTTCATCAAGAGTATGTACGAAGTTCATTGCAAGTGTATGAGTGGGATGGCAATGTATAACGACTCTGTTTTCGGGATCAACGGAAAGACGTGCCATATGACTCATAAGATGTGCGGGAAGCTCGCTTGTAAACTTACCGCCGTCGGCGTACCCCCAAAGAAGCTCGGCCGTAGTGCCGTCCTGTGCAATGCGGATGATACCGAGATTTGTTTCGGGATCAGACTGAACATTGCGGAAGTACTTGCCTGTACCGGTAACGATAAAGATTTTACCTATAAGAGACTTTGCAACAAAGCCTGTCGGGATGGTGCGGATGACGTTGTTAAGGTCAAGGTATTCACCGACAACGGATTCGTCAAGCATATAACTGATGTTACCGCCGTTACGCTCGTCCCAGCCGAGACGGTACATGTTAGCGGTGATTTCTTTCATTTCTGTAATAAACGGAGCGGTCAGGATATTCTTCATTTTCTAAAACTCAACACCTTATCTTCATATTCTTCGATTTCGCTGTACCAATCATCATTAAGACCCTGACGGGCAAGATACTCTTCCCAGATGGCACCAAGGGGGAGTGTCTTGATTTTTTCCTGCATGAACATAAGCTTGCCGAAGCTTGCATTGTTCTGAAGATCACGCATCTGTGCATCGGGAGAAAGAAGAGCGTAAAGCAGAGCCTTCTGAACAGAGTGCTGACCCATTACCCAAGCACCGATACGGTTGATGGAAGCGTCAAAGTAGTCAAGTCCGATAAGAACCTTGTTGATCGCATTGTTGCGAACGATTTCTTTGGCAATTTCCTTGACTTCATCCTCAAACAGTACAACGTGATCGGAATCCCAACGGACACCACGTGTGATGTGAAGAGCGATCTTGTCGTGGAAAGCAAGCAAAGCAGGGATTTTATCTGAAACAACCTCTGTCGGGTGATAGTGACCGTTGTCAAGCAGACAGCAGATACCGTTAAGAGCAGCGTAATTCTGATAGAATTCGTTACTGCCTACAGTATAGCTTTCTACACCGATACCGAAAACCTTGCTTTCAACGGCATCAATGACACCGGGAAGCTTTTCTGCAAAGATTTTGTCAAGACTGTCTTTCAGAAGAAGTCTCGGACCGAGTCTGTCAGCAGGAACATCCTTAAGACCGTCGGGAATCCATACATTAAAGAGACAGGGAGACCCCATCTCATCAGCAAAATACTGAGCAATGCGACGTGTAGCAATACCGTGACGGATCCAGAAATCACGTGTTTCGTCATCGGGAGAAGAAAGCGTAAGACCGTTCTTCATTTTGGGATGACCAAAGAAGGTGGGGTTAAAATCAATACCGTCAAGACCGATACGCTTTGCAAACTCAACCCATTTCGCAAAGTGGCGGGGCTCATAAGCATCACGGTCGATTTTGCCTTTATCGTCACCTAAAAAAGCGTAGGATGCGTGAAGGTTAAGACGCTTTTTACCGGGCATAAGAGACATTGCTTTTTCGATATCAGCCATAAGCTCATCGGGGGTACGTGCTCTTCCGGGATAATTGCCTGTAGTCTGAATACCGCCGTCAAGACTGTCGGAGCCGTCAAAGCCGAGAACATCGTCACCCTGCCAGCAATGAAGAGATATGGGAATATCAGCGAGTGTCTCGAGTGCTTTTTCAATATCAATTCCCATGGCAGCATAGGAAATTTTTGCACTTTCAAAATTATACATGAAAAAACCTCCTTATAATAATTCAGAGTCATATTATATCATTACTGTAAAATTTTATCAAGATATAAAATGTGAATATTGATAAAATTTGATCGTTGTGGTAAAATAATACGGATAAAAAATGAGAGAGGTAATATCATGCCGTATATTGGAACAAAAACAACTTTAAAAATATCAGATGAGAAAAAAGAGATTATCAAAAAGCGTTTCGGAAAGGCTATTGAGTTTTTTCCCGGCAAGACGGAACGCTGGCTTATGGTAAGCTTTGATGAGGGTCTTACCATGTACATGGCAGGCGACGGGAGTGACGAAACAGCCTTTGTCGAGGTAAAGCTTCTCGGAAAGGGAAATAAAGCATCATTTGACAGAATGACAGCCGAAATATGTAACATTCTGACAGAAGAGCTCGGCATAAAAGGCGACAGAATCTATGTCAAATATGAAGAGTGTGAGCATTGGGGATACGACGGAATCAACTTCTGATTTCACACACAAACAGTCCTTCGCATAAAATAATATGCGGAGGTGGTCACAGTGAGACGCAAAAGATGGAAATCGGGCAGAAAAAATAAGATTGTCATCAGAACGGTTATAATAGCGTTGATCGGGATTCTGTTCCTGTTCTTTTGTGATGCAAAGCTTCGTCCGCAGATACGGTCAATCGCTTCGGTCAAAGCTTGTGCGCTTGCAGAGCAAACGGTAAACGATGCGGTGCTTAAAGTTCTGTCAAGCGGTGATTATGCATCAGCCGTGTCTGTTGAAAAGGACAGCGACTCACGTGTGACGGCAATAAAGACGGATGTGCTGAAAATCAATATGATGAAGGCGAAGGTTTCAAAGGCTACGGCATCCGTTCTGTCGGGAACGGAGCGTATTGTGGCGATACCTGCAGGATCTCTGACGGGACTTGACATACTGTCGGGAAGAGGCCCTGCCATCAGAATAAAAGTAAACTTTACGGGCTTTTCCGAAGCAAGAGTCAACAGTACATTTTCGGGAGAGGGTATCAACCAGACGGTTCACCGACTGATGCTGACTGTCAACACTACCGTATACATATCTTTGCCTGACAGCAAAGTTACAAAAGATCTGTCGTATGAGGTCTGTCTGGCAGAAACAGTTATTGTCGGAAACGTTCCGCAGTTATATGCTGATACAAATTAGGGGAATTATTATGGATTTTGAAAAATCAAAACAGAGAGCAAAAGAGCTTCGTGACCTGCTTAACTATCACAGCAAAAAATATTATATAGATGATGATCCCGAAATTGACGACCGTGAGTACGATATGTTACAAAGGGAGCTTGTGACGATTGAGGAGACATATCCCGTTCTTCGCACAGAGGATTCTCCTACACTCAGAGTCGGCGGCAGTGCAGATGTTCTGTTTGAGCCTGTCGTGCATCCCGTCAGAATGGAAAGTCTGCAGGATGCGTTCAGCGAAGAGGAACTGTATGACTTTGACAAACGTGTATCGCAGACTGTAGAAAAAGCGTTTTATACCGTTGAGCCGAAGATAGACGGACTTTCGGTTTCGCTTGAATATGTGAACGGAGTTTTTGTACGTGGTTCAACAAGAGGAGACGGTGACACGGGCGAGGATGTAACCGCTAATCTGCGTACGGTACGGTCAATTCCGTTAAAGCTGTCTATGGACATTCCGTTTATTGAGGTCAGAGGCGAGGTGTATATGCCCAAAAAGGCTTTTGCAGAGCTTCTTGAGCATCAGGAGCTGATGGGTGAAAAGGCGTTTAAAAATCCCAGAAACGCTGCCGCAGGCTCGCTTCGTCAGAAGAATTCCCGTATAACTGCACAAAGAAAGCTTGACATATTTGTGTTTAATATACAAAGAATTGACGGCAAGGAGCTGACATCTCACAAGCAGTCGCTTGATTTTTTGAATGAGCTCGGCTTCAGAACCGTTCCGTTTTACAATACCTTTGACTCTATGGAAAATGCAGTCAGAGAGGTTCGCAGAATAGGCGAAAACAGGACAGGACTGCCGTTTGATATTGACGGAGCAGTAATAAAGGTTGACGATTTTTCGCATCGTGAACAGCTCGGCAGCACGTCAAAATTCCCCAAATGGGCAGTAGCCTTTAAATATCCGCCTGAGGAAAAGGCAACAAAGCTTACGGATATTGAGATTGCCGTAGGCAGAACAGGTGTGCTTACCCCCACAGCAGTGCTTGAGCCTGTGCTTCTTGCAGGCACAACCGTCAGCCGTGCCACGCTTCACAATCAGGATTTTATAAGCGAAAAGGATATACGCATAGGTGATACGGTAATAGTCAGAAAAGCAGGCGACATTATCCCTGAGGTAGTGACCGTAAAGGAGCATTTTGGGGAAACCGCATATAAATTGCCGACAGAATGTCCGTCGTGCGGTGCCCCCGTAATACGTGAGGAGGGCGAAGCGGCAGTCAGATGTGTAAATCCCGACTGTCCCGCACAGCTTATCCGTAATCTTATCCATTTCTGTTCAAAGCCTGCAATGGATATTGAGGGACTCGGTGAAGCGGTAGTTGAAAAGCTGGTCGAAAAAGGACTTGTTGTTACGGCAGCGGATATATACAATCTTGATGAACAGGCGGTAATGACTCTTGACGGCTTTAAGGAAAAGAGTGCTGCCAATATCATAAAAGCGATTGAAGCATCAAAGAAAAACGAGTTGTCAAAGCTGTTGTTTGCACTCGGAATCCGTCATATCGGAGAAAAGGCGGCAAAGCTTCTTGCAGCGAAATTTACCGATATTGAGAACATCATGAATGCGACGGAAGAGGAAATAGCACAGATTGAAGGCTTTGGCGGAATCATGGCAAAGAGTGTCTTTGATTTCTTTTCAATGCCGCAAAGCCGTGAGCTGATACGAAGACTTCGTGAAAGCTCGGTAAATACGGTTTCGACAAAAACGGTAACGGACAAGCGTTTTGAGGGTAAAACCTTTGTACTGACGGGAACGTTACCGACCATGACACGTGCAGAAGCTACCGAACTGATAGAAAGTCTCGGCGGTAAGACAGCATCGTCCGTATCCAAAAAGACAGACTTCGTTCTTGCAGGTGAGGAAGCAGGAAGCAAGCTGACAAAAGCACAGTCGCTCGGCATTACGATAATCACCGAGGAAGAATTCAAGGAGCTTTGCGAATAATGGTAATGGTTAGAGAAAAAAGCTTTTATAAAACTCTGGTAACGCTCAGTCTGCCTATCGTTTTGCAGAATGTCATAACATTTCTTGTCGGTCTTGCAGATAATGTAATGGTCTCAAGACTTGGCGAAACGGCAGTTTCGGGCGTTTACGTTGCCAATCAGATCACCACTTTTTTACAGCTTCTTGTGACGGGACTTGGTGCGGCACTGACGGTGCTTTCGGCACAGTATTGGGGAATAAACGATAAAAGAAGCGTAAAAAGAATCATTGCGACAGTGTTCAGATTTTCTCTTTACGTGTCGCTTGTGCTTTTTCTTGTTGTTTTCTTCTTCCCCGAAGCGGTGCTCAGCGTGTTCACCGATGAAACGCAGGTAATCACCGAGGGTGCAAGATATATCAGGATTCTATCATTTACATATATTCCTTTTTGTATCACAAACGTGCTGATAGCCGCAATGCGTTGTGTCGAAACAGTAAAAATAGGCACAAAAGTCGCTTTTTGTGCGCTGTTCATAAATGTATTCTTTAACTGGGTGCTTATTTTCGGTAAGCTCTCTTTCCCTGCTCTCGGAATAAGAGGCGCAGCGTTTGCAACGCTCATATCACGTCTTGCCGAGCTTGCAATAATGATCGTGTATGTATTTGTGATTGACAAAAAGCTGAAAATGCGGGTTTCCGATTTCTTTAAAAGGGACAAGGCTTTGCTCAGACAGTTTATCAGCTACGGCTTGCCCGTTATATTCGGTGATCTGCTGTGGGGAATAAATCTCGTCACACAGGCAGTCATTGTCGGACATCTCGGAACAGTTTCGATTGCGGCAGTCAGCATTGCCAACAACATCTTTTCGATAGTATCCGTCGGTCTTTACGGAGTCCGTGACGGCTCTGCAATAATTATCGGAAAGACGGTTGGCGCAGGCGATAACGACAGAGTAAAGCTTTACGCCAAAACGTTGCAGGTAGTTTACGTTATGCTCGGTGTGGTTACAAGTATTCTGATAACTCTGACAAAGCTCCTGATCCCGTACCTTTACAGCGGAATGGATGCACAGACAATCGAGCTTGCAAAGAATCTGATAACCGTGCTTTCCGTTACGGTACTCGGAACGGCATATCAGATGGCATCGCTTACGGGAATAGTCCGTGCAGGCGGTGAAACAAAGTTTGTTCTTATCAACGATCTTATTTTTGTGTGGCTTGTGGTTATTCCGTCGGCAGCAATAGCGGCATTTGTATTTTCGGCACCGACCTGGATTGTTTTTGCGTGTCTCAAGTGTGATCAGATCATCAAATGTGCCGTAGCGGCCGTCAAGGTGAACCGTTTTAATTGGATCAAAAACCTTACAAAAACGCATATCTCTTGACTTTATGCGTATACGGATGTATAATAATACCAAATTGATAAAAGGAGAGAAAATTATGAAAACATTCAAAAAAGTAATGGCAATATTAATGGCACTTGCATTGACGGTACTTACATTTGCATCGTGCGGCAATACCGAAAAAGCTCCTGTTGAGGGTGCAGATGCTCCTGCAGTTCTCAGAATGGGCACAAACGCAGCATTCCCTCCGTATGAGTATGTCGAGGGTGAAAAGATTGTCGGTATTGATGCCGAAATCGCAGAGCTTCTTGCAGAAAAGCTCGGTATGACTCTTGAAATCACAGATATGGACTTTGGCGGAATCATCAGTGCTGTTCAGAACGGTATTGTTGATATCGGACTTGCAGGTATGACTGTTACGGATGAAAGACTTGAAAGCGTAAACTTCTCTGAAAGCTATGCTACAGGTATCCAGGTTGTTATTGTTCCCGAAGATTCCGATATCAAGACTCCCGACGATCTCAACGGTAAGCTTATCGGTGTTCAGGAAGCAACAACAGGTGACGCATACGCAACAGACGATTTCGGCGAGGAATCTGTTAAGAGATATACAAACGGCTCAACAGCAGTTGCAGCTCTTCTGAACGGATCCGTTGATGCAGTTATCATCGACAACGAGCCTGCAAAGGTATTTGTTGAGCAGACTGCAGGACTTAAGCTTCTCGACACAGAATACGTTGTAGAAGACTATGCAATCGCAGTTGCAAAGGATAATACAGAGCTTCTTGATAAGATCAATACAGCACTCGCAGAGCTTAAGGCTGACGGATCTATCGACAAGATTATTGAAAAATATATTCCTGCTGAATAATTATTGATTTTTTCGGGGCAGGCTGACAGCTTGCCCCTATTTTGTTTTTTACCGAAAGGCGGTACGGTTAATGAGAGATACGGGATATTCCAAAAAACTGATACCTATATTGATTGCCGTAGTTTCGTTGGCACTCATATTCAGCTTTGTTATGCCTGCATTTGCCGAAAGTACTACTGTTGCGGCTGTTGAGGATGAAGGCTTTTTAGGAGAGATTAAAACGTTTTTTGTTGATATCTGGAAGGATATCGACAGAGTTCTTCTGAAAAACAATAACTACAAGCACATCACAAACGGCTTGCTGATAACGCTTGAAATTACGTTTTTTGCGCTTCTTATCGGACTTTTTCTCGGCTTTGCGGTTGCTATTGTCAGATCAACTCATGACAAGACGGGCAAAATGAAGCTTCTTAACAAGATTTGTCAGCTTTATCTGACAGTTATCAGAGGAACACCTGTTATCGTACAGCTTCTGGTTATATATTATCTCTGGCTCGGCAAGGCGGGCGTGCACGAGAATACGGCAGCCATCATTGCATTCGGACTTAACTCCGGTGCATATGTTGCCGAAATTATGCGTTCGGGAATTATGTCGATAGACAAGGGTCAGTTTGAAGCAGGCAGAAGTCTCGGTTTTTCGTATTTCCATACGATGCTGTACATAATCTTACCGCAGGCATTCAAGAATGTTCTTCCTGCACTTGCAAATGAGTTTATCGTGCTTCTTAAGGAGACATCGGTTGCAAGCTTTATAGCAGTCAAGGATATGATGAAGGGTGCAAATGCACTTGTAGGCAGCACATACAATATGAATGTACCGTATCTTACGGTAGCGCTGATTTATCTTGTGCTTGTTCTCGGACTTCAGAAGCTTGTATCGTTACTTGAAAGGAGGCTGCGTAACAGTGACCACTGATACATTGATCCGTGTTGAAGATCTTCACAAATCGTTCGGAGAATTACAGGTTCTTAAAGGCATCAATCAGGAGATCAGAAAGGGCGAGGTTGTGGTTATTGTCGGACCTTCGGGATCCGGTAAATCCACTTTTCTGCGCTGTCTCAACCTTCTTGAAACACCGACATCGGGCAAGATCTTTTTTGAAGGACAGGATTTAACTGAAAAAAAGGTAAATATCAACAGTCACCGTCAGGAGATGGGTATGGTATTCCAGCATTTTCATCTGTTTCCGCAGATGACGATATTAAAGAATATGACGCTTGCTCCGATAAAGCTTCTTAAAAAGTCAAAAATAGAAGCCGAACAGACTGCAATGGAGCTTCTCAGCAGAGTCGGACTTGCCGACAGGGCAGAAGCGTATCCGTCGCAGCTGTCAGGCGGACAGAAACAGCGTATAGCGATTGTACGAGCTCTTGCGATGAGTCCCAAGGTAATGCTTTTTGATGAACCGACAAGTGCGCTTGACCCTGAAATGGTAGGCGAGGTACTTGAGGTTATGAAGGAGCTGGCACTCAGCGGAATGACAATGGCAGTAGTAACTCATGAGATGGGCTTTGCAAAGGAAGTCGGTGACAGAATTCTCTTTATGGATGAAGGAATCATTATGGAGGAGAGCACGCCTGACGAATTCTTTAACAATCCCAAGAATAAAAGAACACAGGAGTTCTTGTCAAAGATACTATAACAGTAAGGCAGAATTTTCAAGCAATACGAGGCTGTTGCAAGGATTTGAACGATTAAAAACACTCCGACAAACCCAGTAGAATCAACGAATTCGGGCATCAAAACCCTATTTCGCCGACGTCACGCCGACGGCAAAAACGAGCAATTTTTGCTTAAAAACTTATACAAAAGCAGGGGAGGGCTTAAAACAAGCAAATCGGCACACAACCTTCCACTGGTTCAAAAATCACCTCCCGTTACTTTGTAAAAACATTGTAACAGGAGGTGTGGGTTGTTTTAGGGAGATTTGAGTGCTTCAGTTGCCTGAGTTTCAAAATCCTTATAGCTTATTCTTGAAAAATGACAAGTGCAAATTACTTTGATATTGAAGCCTATTTTATCGAGTATGTTTTCTTCAAAATCTTTAA
>JAFQIG010000056.1 GCA_017397655.1 Clostridia bacterium
AAAACACGTCAAACGCACATAAATAATTACCAAAAGATTCTTCGGCTTCGCCTCAGAATGACACGATCGGTTTTCCTCTTACAAATTCCGATTGCTTTTTTTAATAATGTGCGTGTTCTCGGTGCCTTTATCGACAGTCTGCGGTGAGTATTCGCAAGAATACTCACCGTTATTTTTTAAAGGTATTTTTCAATTATTGCCACAAGATCCTCGCGGCTTCTGTAGCCTACGATGCGCTCCTGCTCCTGACCGTTTTTGTAGATGATAATTGTCGGTATGCTCATAACACCGTTTTCTACTGCCGTTTCGGGAGATTCGTCAACGTCAACCTTGAATACATCAACAGATCCGTCAAACTCGTCGGAAATGGCTTCTACAATAGGAGCAATCATTCTGCAAGGGTTACACCACGTTGCCCAGAAGTCAACAAGTGCAAGCTTTGACTGTTCAATTGCAGGTTTGAAGTTATCATTATAAAGATGTGTGAATGCCATAAAATATTACTCCTTTTCTTCAGCTTCGTTATCAAAATTTATTCGTTTTTCCTCAACTACCAACGGTCTGTTCATAACACGTGTGTTGATGTTGAGAATGTACTCACCCAAAAATCCGATAAAAAACAGCTGTACCGCACCAAGGAAAAACATTCCGATAAGTACAGGTGCCATTCCCATCGGGAAGTTGTGCCAGTTACATATCTTTAAAATAAGATATACTATTCCGATTATCACGCTGATGCATGAAATAATCATTCCGAGAAACGTTGCAAGTCGCAGTCCGATCTTCGTATACGATGTAAAGCTCAGCATTGCCGCATCATACAGCGAATAAAAATTATTGTGCGTTTTGCCTGCACGTCGTTTCGCCTGCTCATACTCGATCTCTTTTCTGTCGGGACCAAGCTCTGCAACGATTCCTCGCAGGAACGGTGTCGGATCTTTAAGCTCGCGCAGAACCTCGATGAAGCTTCTGTCATACAGTCCGAAGCCCGTAAAATGCTCGATCTGCTCTGTACTGCTCATCTTTTTGATCACCTTGTAATAACACGTTCTGAAAAAACGCATCATCTTGTTCTCACGGCTTGAAGTCTTTATTCCGCAGACGATTTTATATCCGTTTTCCCATTCGCTGACAAACTTCGGAATCATCTCGACGGGATCCTGAAAATCTGCACAGATCGTTATTACACAGTCACCTGTGCATTGGAGCATACCGTAATACGGCGAGTTGAACTGTCCGAAGTTTCTGCAATTAAAGATCGCTTTGATTCTTTTATCAAGTGCACATATGCTTTCAAGAATCTCTCGTGTTTTATCCGTTGAGTGATTGTCAATAAAAACAATTTCGTAATCATATGATGCGAGACTTTCATTCATAACCTCGGTCAGAGCCTTGCTCATCGGAAGAACGTTTTCTTCCTCGTTATAGCAAGGTACCAGAATACTGATTTTTTTCATACGAACACCTCCTACGTCAAGAGTGTTATGAATCGGCATACCATCGGAACAATATACAGAACAGCATACGCACCGCATACGGCAGTAATATATGCATATGTCAACACGGACAACGCACGATTCGTTGTTTTTGCCGTCATTTTCTTCTTTTCAAAAAGTATAAACAATGCTGTCAGTACGACGGTTACACTGCTTATCATTATTCCCAATACAAAGCCTTTCGGAATAAACGATAATTCTACGGTGTTTTCACCCTTTTCAAGCGGAACTGCCACAAACGTACCTACGGCCGTTTCGACATCGACAGCTTTGCCGTTTACCTTGCATTTCCATCCCTCGTCATATGTCACGGGAAGGAACAGATAGCTGTCATCATCCTTTGCCGTTGCCGTTGCTTTAAGGCTTCTGTCATCAGCTTCTGTTCTGACGGTATCCCTTGCTTCCTCGCAGTAATCACTGAGCAAAGCTGTATCAAACAACGCAATATACGTTTTAAGCTTTTTTGTCGTGATATTGCTTGTCAGAAGCTCTACACGGATATTTACGTCAGTATCGGTAAACGTGCCGAGATGCAAAAATGAATTGTTGAATCTGGTGTTGTATCTTGTATTCTCCTCTTCTCCGAGAGACGGCACGGAAATTTTTTCACCGTTAAGATAAATCTGCAACGTCTTTCGCTTTGTTGAGCCTGTGCAGACAATATATAATTCTTTCGTTCCGTCAACGGTGAAGTCATACAGAACTTCTCTGTCAAGAACGGTTTCCTGTACATCGGGGAATGCGACTATATCGTCATCAGATCCCGATACACTCTTCCAGATATTATTTGTGGTATTGAATGCAAGCTTGCCGAATATGGCTTTGTCAACAATATCCTTTGAGCAAACTGTTCCGAACGGCAAAGTATACTCGTTTTTATAAAGATTGTAATTGCCGACTTTTCTCTCAAAGGTATATGCACCGTTATTGAGTGTATCAAGCGACAATGTATACTTGTAGCCGAGAAGCGCATCCGAAAACAACGTACCGCCCGTATCAAGTATGCGTGTATAGACGGTCGAATATCCCATTTTCTGCATTGTCTTTTTAATGGATGACGGAATGGTATGCGTAAAGTTTGACAACGAGGGATGTCCCGTGATAAGCGGATAATTGGAATTGAGCGTTCCGTCAATATTCTTGATCCTTGCAAGATTATCGTCACATTCCGTCAGAGTATTGTTAATTGTCTCACACTCTTCAATAAAGTCAAGACTGTACTCAAACGCTCTTGCCGAGCCCGTCGTCAGACCTCTGTTGAGATAAAAGCATGACTCAAACGCAACAAGAAGTGTAACCGCAACGTATGAAACCTTTTTGAATCCGAATTTCAGAATCAACGCATAGACGGTGACCATTATAAGAAATACGCAAATGATCAGAGGGAAATTTTTCTTTGAAATTACGCCCTTGCCTGAATTTTCATAAAAGCTCAGCATATTTGCAACAGAAACAAGTATCAGCAAACCGGAAATAACGGTTGTAATTGCAAAGGAAAGCTTTTTGCTTCTGTACAGAGTATCTCCGTAATTCTCGATAAAAAAGCCTGCGGTTATCAGAAGCATCAGGTGGAACATAAATGCATAACGCATAGAGAAGTTAGCATAGCTTCCCATATGCCACAAAAGATTTATGTTCTCAAACAAAACAGGTATAACAAAAATCGCAAGTATGATTCCGAAAAAAGCTATTCTGCGAGGATCCTTGTGAATCTTGAACATCAGAAGCACAACAAGTGCTATCGGCAAGGCGGTAAGAATGATCATCATACCGAGCTTTGTAACAGGATTTGATGCTTCTGACATTATTGCCTGGAAATAGCTTTTTGTATTCTCATAACGTGAGCTGTCTGTCATATAAAAGAAAGTCGGAAGAGCCGAAAATGCCGAGAGCAACAGCGCAAGAATACTTGACATACCGAAGCGGAAAACAGCGCTTTTACGCTCTTCCTTCTTCATCATCATTACGACGTATACACCGCCCGACAGGAACAAAAACAGCACAATCATATATGAAATGTACAACTGAACTATCAGGCAGTATGCAAGAGAGAGAATGTATAAAAGGCACTTTCTTTCGTTAAAAAGAGTATAGAGACCCAAAATAACCAAAGGAAAGACCATTACGACCTCTACCCAGGAAATATTGGAATAATATTGCAAAAGATACGGATTGAACGCATAAAGAACACTGAAACAGATACGCCAGTATTTCGGCATTTTTGTAAAAATCTTATCAAACAGAATAACGGAAAAGAAAGATGCCGTCATCAGCTTGATAAGCAAAAAGAAAGAAATACTTTCCAAAATGTAGTCACGCGGACAAATAAGGAAAAACAAAAGGTTAACAATACTGAGCCCGCTTTCGTATGCGCCGCAGATAAATACGCCGAAGGCAGTCTTGAAATTAAACAGCAAACTACCCTTGCCGTGCAGTACATCGTGCAGATAATAATAAATGGGAACATTACACTGACCCATATCGTCATACACTATACTTTCCGTACCAAACGGGAAAATGCCGTTCTTTAAGTAAACAAAAAGAACGGCGAGCATAACGATAAAAGGCGGTAACAACCAATATAATTTTAAATTTTTATTCTTCGCTTTTAAAGAATATTCAGGCATTTTGCACCTCAGAAAGCAAGCGGAAGTTATTTAGAAGCGTGCCAGATAAAGTTTACGGTAAGACCGTCAACGCTGACATCCATAACATCGCCATAGGATTCTTTGAGACTTTCAACAAAAGCATTTCTCATTTCCTTGTCAGGGAAAACGATGGAGCTCTTTAACGTAAGCTTTTTGGGAGAGACTAATTTGTTTTTGACAAAAGCAGTCTGCCACCATTTAAGCTCGGGCTCACAACCGATGATAAGCTCATCACCGTGATAAACGTCAAAGCTCATTACAAGTCGGTCTTCATCGGATGCACAGTCATAATACTCAGCTACACGGTTCTGCGGCTTGACGTAAATACCGATCTCTCCGCCCGTCATTCCGTAATAGTTGTAAAGACCCTTCCATATCTGGATCATCCAATCCCTGTCATCGTATGAGAATTTGATTCTTGCCGTATCATAGGCCGTTCCGACAAGGAATGCCAGATAATCGTATACCTCGTAAAAACCGAAGTTTCTTTGCCACGGATCGTCCGAAGATTTAAATTCGGTGAAATCAAAATTAAAATCAAAACCGATTCCGAGAATGCCCGTACCGTCAAGCGTATAGATCATTTCCGTGTTATAATCAAAAATCAGCGTTGTACGATACTTGATTTCTTCCTTGCCGAACAATTCTTTGTAATACATACAAAGCTCTTTGACATTCTCATCATCGCCGTAAGGCTCAAGAACAAGTCTTACATCCTTGACAGCCTTGGCGTTTCTGAGAAGATAAATCAAAGAAATGGCAATGTTATTCTTAGAGTTCTGACCTCTTTCAGACAGCTCTTTTCCCTCGGTAGGATCGTTACCCTTGAGGACTTCTATGATAGCTTCAAGCTCTTCAAAAGTTACTTCTGCTGAATGAGTTGTAGCGAGCCTTTTATCAAGCTCATCATCAGGTTCGTCTTCTTTTTTTGTTGAAACAACAGTTTTTTCGTCAGTTTCGGCACTAACGGTGTTTCGGCAGCTTGCATCAGCTACCGAAGCAGAAACACCGATGGCAGAGTCATCCGAAGTAATCGTTACAGACGCAAATATACACACTGCAATTAACGCGGTGCATACTATACGCCGTGCGAGTGAATGTTTAGTCAAAGCGGACTCCTCCCGGATTAATAAGCAAGACCGTTGCTCTTTGCCCAATCGTAATAAGTCTTGATAGAATTCATTCTTGCAGGGCTTAAGATAGTATTGCCTCTGTTGATGGGAGTCATACCTTTAATTCCCTGAAGCTGTACAAGATACTTTGCAGAAACATTGAAGCCGCTGTCAATAGCGTTGTCAAGAAGGATGATGTGCTGGAATGTCTTTTCTGCTGCTTCAAGATCATCTGCTACAAACTCATCCCACATTTTCTGGAACAGCTGGGCACCGCAGGATGTCGGAGTTGCCATAACACCGCGTGCGCCTGCCTTATATGCTTCAAAAAGGAACGGAATGTTTGCCTGAAGAACGTTGCTGTCACCCTGAACTGCAATCTTCTCCTTGATAGGAGGCATAAGACAGGTTGTATCCTTGATACCGACAAATCTGCCTGTATCAACAAGCTTTTTGTAAACATCAGCTTCCATCTTGTGCGGCTGAACACCGGGGAACTCATAAAGGAAGATGGGAAGATCCGTATATGTTGCAAGCTCGCTGAGATATGTGTACTGTCTTTCGGGATCGTCACGCATACCCTTTGTGATAAAAACAAGACCCTTTACACCTGTCTGGGACATACGCTTTACCTCGTCAACCTGTGCAAACCAGGAGGGTTCAAGGTTAGCTGTGGCAAAAACAGGAGTTTTGTCAGCATTCTTGACTGTAAGCTTTGCAAGAGTCTCTCTCTCGTCAAGAGTGAGCTGTGCCATTTCAGATGTTCCGCATACTGCAAAAAGATGTCCTGCACCTGTGTTTACCTGGAACTGAGTATACTCTTCATAAGCCGCATAGTTGATGGTTTTGTCATCGTTGTAGGGAGTGAGCATAAGAGCATATACGCCTGCAAATTCATTGTACTTGTTATTCATTTCTGTCATCCTTTCAAGTAATTACTTAATTAAATCTTATTCTTCATCGGAACCGATAATTCCGTAATATCTGCCGTACCAATACGGAAGAAGGAAAACCGTACCGTCAAAGCAGTAGTCACGTGCGTCACAATCAGCATCGTAATAGTTCTGATCGGGTGTTGTAACAAGACGCTCATCAACGGGAAGCGGCTCCAGAAGCTGTGCCGGCTCGTTCCACTCCGCCTGCTCGGTATCCCATACAAGATCCTTGCGCTTTGAGTTGTAAAGCGGATAATTGATAAGGTCAAGCGGCAACTGCTGAAGATGCTCGATACCTGCTTCTATATCGCTTACACGACCTGTGAATACATAGTGAATAAAGTTAAACAGCGGATGGCGCTCGATTCTTTCATACTGCCAATGATCCTCAAGTCCGCAAAGATAAAGCGAACGAAGTGCAGGATCATTCTCAAGACGAAGCAGAGTAACCGTAGAGAGGAATCCGAGATTATCGTCAATGTGGCAAAGATGGGCATTTCTGATCTTGTGCTGAACGACATTGAGTGCAAAGTGATGCTTTTTAATCAGTTCAAGATACAGATCGTTATACTTTTCTTCGCCCGATACATAATAGGCACTCTTGAGATAAGAAAGAAGCTCAAGCGAGTTAATGCCTCTTTCGTCAATCCATTTGTCACAGTTGTTAAGAAGAACGGGATCCCACAACGCCCATGTTGTAGGCTTGTTATCATAGTCGATGAGGCGGTAGTTGTTGTTAATAATGTGGTCAGTCATACCGCAAAGTGCTTTTTTAATAAGCTCTTTTTCCTGCTCATCCGCACAGATATCGTAATAAAGCGTAAGCGCAAAGAAATGACCTGTGATCTCGTCGCTGGAGGTCTCACCCTTCCATTCAAGGTCAGGCTCCGACGCTGTACGCCACTCTACATGGCCGTTGCCGTAGCCGGGTTCACCCTTGTAACGGATGGCTCTTGCCGTAAATCCGGGAATACCCGAAACCTCACACAGATACAAAAGCGCCTTAAGACTCTTGCGTGCTTTTTCAAGGGCAACCTCATCACCCGTTGCACCGTAGCGAAGAGCCTCTGCAGCAACATACCACGATGTCCAGAGTCCGTCATTATCGGAAATCTCGGGATAGCCCGATTCAATCGTAAAACCTTTGAGTACACGGCATCCTACGTGTCCGTGACGTGTATGATACTTTTCAATAAGCTTTTCGTAATACTCGGCTTTTTCGGTAAAGGTCATAGAGGTTGTAGTGATACGCGAGATACCCTTTTCGGTTGCAACAAATATGACAGAACCGTCATCCGAAACCGTGATGTCCTTGATAACCGTATCGGGAACCCAGCGGCAAGCCGGAAGATATTTGAGTGCGCCGTTTTTCTGACAGATAAGTCCGACATCGGAGGCGAAGTAACGTCCGCCCTGTTTGTCCGTAACAATCTTGTATACCGCATTTTTGGGCAATGTTGTGATTTTGTCACTCGTAAGCCAAAGATTCATATTGTCGTGAATCGCAAGACCATCCGAAAAGCCTACCCAGAGATGTCCGACCGTGTCAAATGAAAGACAGGTTACGGGACTGTCGGGAAGTGCCGTAATACCGGGAAGAATCGACTTCCACTCACGTCTTTTACCTACAAGAGAATGAATGCCTGTCTCGTTGGAAACATAGACCAATTCATCATTAGCGGCTACGTGCTGACCGTTTCCGCCCTCGTAGCGCTTTTTGAGCATAACCGAAGCATCGGAAAGTGCGAGCTGATAGAAAACCGAGCCTGCAAGAACATAAACGGAATCGGATGTTTCCGCTATCTCACATACAGGCTGCTCGGCCTCAAAGAAAAGTCTGATGCTGTCTCCGTTTACAAAATAGATCTTGTTTCCCGAACAGACAGCAACATTGCCGTCTGCAAGAAGCTTCATAAACCGGACGCCGTCTGAAAAAGTCTTTCCCCCGAATGCGACAAAAGTGTCATTTTCAAGAACTGAAAGACCCTTTTCGGTGCCGGCAAAAAGTCTGCCGCAAGAATCAAGAACTACCGAGCAAACATTATCGACAGGAAGGCCTTGTGCCGTTGTAAAAAAAGTACGTACTCTCTGCGGAAAGCTGCCGCACATAAAAACATTTTTATTATTCATTCAAAAAACTGCCTTTCTTCCACCGATTAAACAATTAAATAAATTATAATATGAAATGGATGCAATTGCAAGAAAAAAAGCAAATATTATCATATCTTAACAAAATTGTAATCTTTCAGACCGTCAAAAATAAAAAAGATTCTTCTGCTTCGTACTGTCATGCACAAAGCGAAGAACCTTTTGTTTTTGTATTTATCAGTGCTTCTGATTCGCGTAATACTTATCGTAGTCGCGCTGACGGATTTCCACTCTGCGGATCTTGTTGCTGATCGTCTTGGGAAGCGAGTCAACGTACTCGATCTTTCTGGGATACTTATACGGAGCCGTGTTTACCTTGACATAAGTCTGAAGCTCTTTTGTAAGCTCATCGGAAGGCTCGTAACCGTCACGAAGAATGATCGTTGCCTTTACGATTGTGCCTCTTGTCTCATCGGGATAAGCCGTGATTGCACACTCGTAAACTGCAGGATGCTTGACAAGAACACTCTCTACCTCAAACGGACCGATTCTGTAGCCCGATGATTTGATAACATCGTCATTTCTGCCTACATACTTGACTCTGCCGTGCTCGTCCATATAAGCAGTATCGCCCGTGTGATAGAATCCGTCGTGGAATGCCTCTGCATTCTCATCAGGATTGTTATGATACTCGCAAAGCGTTCCTCTGGGACGCTCTTTCTTTGACGGATATCTGATACAGATTTCGCCTGTTTCACCGGGAGCACATTCCTCATTGTCAGCGTTAAGGAGTCTGACATCGTATCCGGGAGTGGAGATACCGATTGTACCGGGAATAGGCTTCATAAACGGCGCTATCGTGCTTATACAAAGAGTTGTCTCTGTCTGTCCGAAGCCCTCGTATATCTCAAGACCCGTATATGCTTTCCAGTCGTCAAAGACCTTGGGGTTGAGTGCCTCGCCTGCGGTACAGCAATGAGTCAAAGAAGAAAGATCATATTTTGAAAGATCGTTCTGAAGTAACATTCTGTACATTGTAGGAGGTACGCAGAAGGTTGTGACTTTATATTTTTCAAGCTTTGACAGTATGTCCGCACCGTCAAATTTATCAAAATCGTAAATAAGAACGGCAGATTCACCGAACCACTGACCGTACATTTTTCCCCAAAGTGACTTGAGCCAGCCTGTATCGGAAATTGTGAAATGAAGTCCGCCGTCAATGACACGGTGCCAGAAAACGCCTGTCATTATGTGTCCGAGCGGATATGTAAAGTCATGAATAACCATCTTGGGATAGCCTGTTGTTCCCGATGAGAACGACATCAGCATCGTATCGGTAGACATAACCGCATCCTTACCTGTGGGACGTGTCCACTCGTCGCTTGCGTTTTCAAGACCTTCTTCAAAGTCGAGCCAGCCGTCAACCTTTTTATGCTTTGTAACGAATTTGCAGGTTACTGTCTCGTACTGACCCTCACCGAGATCAAAATTATCGGTACAGGCACCGTCAGCCGTTACAACTACACCCTTGATCTTGCCTGCGTTACAACGGTACACATAGTCCTTTTCCGTAAGCATATCAGTTGCCTGAACTGCTATACCGCCGATCTTGTGCAGACCCATCATACAGAACCAGAAAAGATAGCTTCTTTTAAGTACCAGAAGCACGGGATCACCTTTACCGATTCCGTTCTGCGTAAAGTAGTTTGCAGCCTTGTTGGAATAAAGCATTACATCACGGAATGTGAATCTCTTTTCTTCACCGGTTGACGAAACCCAAAGCATTGCAAGCTTATCGGGTTTTTCCGTACCGAGAACATCGACAACGTCATAAGCAAAGTTAAAATCCTTGTTCCAGCTTATTTTAAAATTCTCATTTACGTCTTCATATGATGTAAAGCTGTCTCTGTCCCTGCCGATAAATCTTTCGTATATTGCCATAAATCGCTCTCCTTACTTCATTACAACAGCTATAAACTGTGTAAGCTCATCCTCGACAGTCTGCACTGTGTGAGGTATTCCCGAATCAAAATAAATACTGTCACCCTCTTCAAGCTCGTAAGAAATAGAGCCGATGTAGAATGTCATTTTGCCGGAAAGCACATAGTTGAACTCCTGTCCCTCGTGTGCGTGGAAGGTAGGAACTGTATCTGTTTTTTCTACGGTAACAAGAAACGGCTCTGCCTTCTTGTCCTTGAATGTATAAGCAAGGTTGCTGTAATCGTATGCTTCGTTGCGCTTAACGGAAAAACCTCTGCCCTTTTTGACAACTGCACAGGTAGAAAGCTTTGCGGATTCTCCTCGCATAATTTCAAGAACATCAACACCTAAAATGGAGGCACAGTTGTACATTACGCTGAACGAAAAATCCTTTGTTCCGTTTTCATACTGAACATATTCTTCTTCGCTGATACCGAGCTTTTCTGCCATCTCGGTAATAGTGTATTCACAGATATTGCGAAGTCCTGCAAGTCTCTGGCCGATCTCTTTAAGTTGATCTAACATAGCGATCTCCTTTCAGCATTAAAAATTGTAACCGAGTTCGATTGCCTTTTCGTTGATTTCGATAAGATTTTTACGCTTTGCGGGAACAAGCTTTTCCATAACCTTTGAAACATTTTCATAAGGCATAAGGTCGGTATTCTTAAGAACGTTTCCGAGAAGAATCATATTTGCGGAACCCGAAAGCTTTTCATCGGAAGCGATCTGAGTTGCGGGTATGTAATAAACGTCAACGTCATCTCTCTCTACCTTGCGTTCGATAAGCGAAGAGTCAATAAAGATCTTTCCGCCGGGAACTACGGCATCCTCGAACTTGTCAAGTGACGGAAGATTCATTGCGATAAGGATGTCGGGATTCATAACGATGGGAGATCCGATAGGATCATCGCTGACGATAACGCTGCAGTTTGATGTACCGCCACGTGCCTCGGGACCGTATGACGGAAGCCAGCTGACCTCACGCTCTTCAAAAAGTCCGTTGTATGCGATAAATTTTCCTGTAAATAATACACCCTGACCGCCGAAGCCTGCGATCAAAACCTGTTTTGAAAAGCTCATTTTGCTGCCTCCTCGCCTGCGTATTTATCCTTGTATACTCCGAGAGGATAGTAGGGAATCATATTTTCACCGAGCCACTCGAGTGCCTTTGCAGGAGGAAGACCCCAGTTCGTCGGACAAGTGGAAAGAACCTCTACAAGCGAGAATCCTTTGCCCTCTACCTGATTCTTGAAAGCTTTATAAATAGCCTTTTTTGCCTTGTTGATATTGGGAACGCTGTTTACGGCGACTCTTTCAAGGTATGTTGCACCGTCAACGTTTGACAGAAGCTCACAGACCTTTACGGGAAGACCGACCTTTTCGGTATCTCTGCCGTAGGGGGATGTCTGTGTGACCATTCCCGGAAGAGATGTCGGAGCCATCTGACCGCCTGTCATACCGTAGATTGCATTGTTTACGAAAATAACGGTAATGTTTTCGCCTCTTGCTGCTGCGTGAACCGTCTCTGCGGTACCGATAGCCGCAAGGTCACCGTCGCCCTGATATGTGAATACGATGTTGTTGGGATCGGAACGCTTGATTCCCGTTGCAACGGCAGGTGCTCTTCCGTGAGCTGCCTGTGCCATATCAACATCAAAGAAATTATATGCCATAACGGAACATCCTACAGGTGCTACACCTATTGTTGTTCCCTGAATTCCAAGCTCGTCAATAGCTTCTGCGACAAGACGTGTGATTATTCCGTGAGTACATCCGGGGCAGAATGAAAGCTCTGCATTCGTGAGAGAATCGGGTTTCTTGAATACTACCATTTTCATCAACCTCCAATTTTAACTGCTTCTTCTACTGCGTTCATAACATCCTGCGGTGTGGGAATCATACCGCCTACACGGTTACAAAGCAGTACGGGCTTCTTGCAACGGATCGAAAGCTCAATGTCATCAATCATCTGACCCATTGAAAGCTCTACGCTGACAAAAGCCTTGCACTTGTCTGCTGCTTTAAGAAGCGCATCCTTCGGGAACGGCCAGAGTGTGATGGGGCGGATAAGACCGACCTTGATGCCCTTCTTTCTTGCTTCGTTGATAACGTTTTTGGAAACACGTGAAGCAATACCGAAAGCTACAACACAGTATTCTGCGTCGTCCATCATATATTCTTCATACATTACTTCGTTCTTTTCGATCTGAGCATATCTGTCATAACGTTCAAAGTTCGTCTGTTCAAGCTCTTCGGGCTTTAAGAAAAGAGAGTTGACGATGTTCGGCTTTCTCTGACGACCTGTTCCCGTAAGTGCCCAAGACTTGTCATACTGTGTAACCTCGCCCATATCAAGGCTGACAGGCTCCATCATCTGTCCGATGGTGCCGTCTGCAAGAAGCATGGACGTCATGCGGTACTTGTCGGCAAGATCAAAGCCCTTGAATGTAAGGCTGACCATTTCCTGTACGGATGCAGGAGCTAAAACGATTCTGCGGAAGTCACCGTGACCCGATGCCTTTGTTGCCTGCCAATAGTCCGACTGTGACGGCTGAATACCGCCGAGTCCGGGGCCGCCTCTTTGTACATTGACTACAAGTGCGGGAAGATCGCATCCTGCAAGATATGAAAGTCCCTCGCTCTTGAGTGAGATTCCGGGGCTTGAGCTGGATGTCATAACTCTTTTGCCTGTTGCTGCAACACCGATAACCATGTTGATTGCAGCGATTTCGCTTTCTGCCTGAAGAAATACACCGTCAATTTTGGGCATACGCTTTGCCATATATGCGGCGATCTCTGTCTGAGGTGTAATGGGATATCCGAAGTAGTGACGGCAACCTGCCATGATAGCTGCCTCTGCAATTGCTTCGTTTCCCTTCATCAATACTTTTTCGGACATTTCATTCTCCTCCTTATTTTTCAACGGTAATTACACAATCGGGACACATCTTTGCACACGATGCACAACCGATACAGGCTGCCTCATCCGTAAGCTCTGCAGGGTGATATCCCTTGACATTAATCTTGTCCTGTGAAAGTGCTACAATCTTTTTGGGACAAGCGACTACACAAAGTCCGCATCCCTTACATCTGTCTGTTAAAAATGTAACCTTTGCCATATCTGTTCCTCCTTATACAGTTGACCATGTCTGATAAACATGAAGTTTTAACTTGAATAAATTTTCGATCTTTCCCGTGAGTGACGGTGCAAGATCCTCTTTGACGGTCGTATAACGAACATCAAGTCCCGTCAGTTCCGCTACTTCTTCAGCATACTTTTGCGATTCCAGAACATCCTCTGCCGTGGTCAGATGACCGAGATTTGAATTGTTGATGATTGCGGTAAACGGTAATTTTGCCGCATATTCAATCTCACGAAGCACCTGAACAGTCTCCTGTGCGGTACCTGTCAGAGGTCTGAACTTATTGATAACAAAAAACATATCGTAGTCGTTCTCTTCAAGTATGTACGGAACATATCTGCCGAGTGCCACGGCACCTGCATCATCACCGCCGACGTCAATGACTGCCGAACGGCTCTTGTCCTGTACAACGGCATATGCCTCCGCCGGAAGTGCGGGAATGTCAAGATTTGTATTGGCAAACTGCGACGAAATGATGCGTATGCCCTCTTTTTCCAGAACATCGCTGCTGTCCTTTGTTCTGAAATAAGGATTGACCATATCAAGGTCGGCTACCGTTACCTCTTTGCCGAAGCTTCTGAGATATAAAGCATAGTTGACGGCAATATTCGTCTTGCCGCTGCCGTAATGACCCGAAAACAGCGCAACTCTTTTAAAATCCATTTCATCACCTGCCCTACAAAAAAAATAAACGTCCCTGAGAAAACTCAGGGACGATAATAAACCGTGGTACCACCCTATTTGCCGCAAAAATGCGACCACTCTAAAGGCTCTATCAAGCCTCTGCCCTGATAACGGTGCATGCCGTAGCCCCCTACTGCTGTTTCAGAAGCTCTGCTCGGGAATGATTAAGCTGAAAACCTATACACCGTTTCGCACCACACAACGGCTCTCTGAAGTAATCGGTAAACGCCCGTTTCCGTCATAGCATTTAACTTTGTTGATTTTTGAAGATTATACACCCTTAAAACCGATTTGTCAAGAAAAATTTTTAACAATCACAAAAAAGCTTTATCTCAGCGATTCGCCTGTTGCCTCGGGGTATCCTTCTTTAATAGTATGGTCATATTCTGCTTCTTCCTGTGTCATAAGGAAATAATATTCGTCAAAGCCGCCCACACCGTCTGCCCATGTAACGTCCACGTGGTATGTCGAGCCGTCCTCCAGCTTTACCATATTCCATTCATGATTCCCACCGCTTACTGTTATATTCCAAAGACCTGCTCTGTGACAAAGATACTGATATGCCTGTGCATACGCCTGACAAAGACCTTTTCCCTTAAGTAAGATGCCGTTCATATACGAGTACGAGAAATCATAATTAACTCTCAACAGATAATCCTTTTCGTCGTTATCGGTATATGTCGTCTTACGCGCAATTTCTCTTGCAAGGTATTCATACTTTTCTGCATTTGTACCGTCGGGCATACGTGCTATTATGCTGTCACAAACCAGATTGATTGCGTTCATTGTCATTTCCATCTGTCGGGGTGAAAAATACTGCCACATACGCCATAAATAACCGCAACGCACTTCACAACAAACAGCCTTATTCATCTCACAATCATATTCATAATATAAAGTCATATACATCCTCGTTTCCGGATAATCCATATGTATTGCCCTTGTCGCTTTCCAGAACTGATCTTCCGTAAAATCGCTCTTTCCGAAATCAAAGAAAGTGTCCTTGTATCCGACAAGATTCCGAAGAACCTCATCATAGATTCTCTGACATGTCGTGTCAAGGCAGCTTCGCCAATAGTTCAGCTCCATATCCCTTGCAAAGCGACCGTATTCCTTTTTTGTGTATTCCTCGGCAGGCTCTTCGGTGTCGAGCGTGAGTTCAATCGGCTCTTGTTCAAAGCCCGATGTTACCACTTCTTCAAATGTCGGAATACGTATGTCCTTTTCGAAATATATGTTGAACGTACCCATAAATGTTGTGTAGAGCGACAGAATAAATGCTATTAATTTTCCCATATTTTTTACCTCTTTTTCTTTATTATTTTTGTCCTTCGACATATTAATAATAACATATTTTTCGTTTTGTAATTACTTTATGTAATTTTCGATGCATTTTATGTAATAAAATCATTTGTTTTGCCCGATGTGTTGATTATAAACACGCCTGCAGTCAGAAGCATCGCCGCGGATACGGGCGCAGATACCGAAAACGAGTGTACAAAAAGACCCTCTCTTGCCATAAGCGTGCTTTGTTCTATCGGAAAAAAATGCAGAATCGCCTTGCAATACAACGCAGAAAGTGCGCCGCTGACAATACGCGATACTATAAAATGCGACGCTTTCACATCACATTCTTCTATACAGCTCCACACCTGACAATGCACCGAAAGACCTGCAAAGGATAGTATTGCCGATATGACGGGAATCGATATCCCCGCTTCGATTGCCGCTTTCGTGCCGTTTGTAACCTCCAACACCGAGCAAAGCGGCAGTCTTATGCCATCGGGTAATTCCGTCAAAGTCTTGCATATGCACGAAAACAGAATTATCCATGCGCTGACGGATAGCATTGCCCCACCTGCCGTTGTTACCGCTTCGCAAAGACTGCTTGTTATCGGCCTGAAAGACGGCAGCTTTGTCGGTATATCCTCTTCGTTTGCCGTAAAGCGAAGCAGAAATCCGACCGTCAGCGTTGACAGACACGATGACAGAAACAGTACCCGACCGATCCTCACATCAGACATCATCACCGTGCCTACGGTACCGATCAAAAACGCAGGACCTGCCGAAAGACAAAACAGACACATTCTGTTTGCATCATTTTGTGAAATGCTGTTTTCTCTGTACAGCTGTCCCGTCATTTTAATTCCTGTCGGATAGCCTCCGACCATTCCCATTATCACCGCTGACGATGCGCTTCCCGGCAGTTTAAACACTTTTTTCATAAACGGATGCATAAATCTGCCGAGTGCCTCGGAAATTCCCGATACAGCCAGAAACGTACAAAGCACCGTCATCGGAAACAGCGTCGGTATCACCGATTCGGCACAAACGCAAAGTCCCTCTCTCGCTCCCTGTGCCGTCAAAGACGGATACTTTATCAGCATCAGCGAAAATATCACGGCTACCGTTATTTTAATGACTGCCGAAACACACTTTACACCTTTATTCTTTGCATATACAATCTTCACGCTTACACACCTCACCTTTATATATGTTGATGAAGCCGTTTTATGTACTTTTTATCCTCGTTGATGCATAAAAATTTACAGCAAGTGATATTTTTCAGGAGATTGAACATGAACAAAAGCTTCCGAAAACAAAAAGAAAAGCTTCTCTCTCTGACAGAAAAGCTGACAGATACCCTTGACCTTCCCGACACTGCCGTTCCCG
The DNA here is from genome assembly GCA_017397655.1 of Clostridia bacterium. GTDB lineage: Bacteria > Bacillota > Clostridia > Oscillospirales > Acutalibacteraceae > UBA1425. The sequence goes on from JAFQIG010000056.1 coordinate 16,760, forward strand.
GTACGGCACACATTGAGCTTTCGGGCAACAAGGAGGCCGTTGTTGACGGCTGTAAGGGGGTTTTGCAATATGATGAGGACATCATCAGACTTAATACAGGCAGATTGACGGTGTGCTTTCGCGGAAGCGATCTGTGCATACGGTCAATGCAGGCTGAACAGGTATTCGTCTGCGGTCACATAATAACAATCGAATTTTTACAGTGAGGAAACTATGCTGATTATACGACTGATTAACTGTTTGTACGGTTATATTCTTTTTACCGCTTCGGGCGGCTTCCCCGAAAGATTTGTGAATCTTCTCAGCAGAATGAGCATAAAGGCATGGGACATACGTCCGCACAAAGGCGTCATTCACGGAAAATGCCGTGCCCGTGATTATAAAAAGCTTTGCAGAGCCGCAAAAAAGTCGGGTATGAGCATTCAGATCAAAAAGAAAAAAGGACTGCCGTTTTTTATAAAAAAGTACCGTAAAAGACTGGGATTTTTTCTTTCCGTACCGATGTTTCTGATCTTTATTTTTGTTATGTCAGGTCGGATATGGTCAATTAACTTTTCGGGCAATGAGCGTCTGAGCGAAGAATATCTGCGACAGCTTCTGCGTGAAAACGGCATCAGCGAGGGTATAAAGCAAAGTGATATCACCGCTTCCGATACCGAATCCGCCATTCTTTCATCCTGTGATGAGCTGTCATGGATCGCGCTTAATATTGACGGCTCCGTACTGAATGTAGAGGTTCGTGAAAGCATAGAAAGTCTTGATCCGCTTGATTATACACATCCGTGTCATATTGTCGCATCAAAGGACGGCTTTTTAAAAACTCTTGAAACCTACGAGGGTACCAAAATCGCAAAAATAAATTCTGCCGTAACAAAAGGGCAGCTGCTAATCAGCGGAGTTATCGAAGCTAAAGACAAATCCATAACATTCTGCCACGCAAAGGGCTATGCCGCTGCAGAAACAACCGATCAGCTTTCCTTTGAAGTCAAAAAAAGAAGGAACCTGCTCTTCATAAGCGACTACGAATTCAGAGCAAGTCCCGAAATATTCAATATAATTATCCCTTTGGGATTGTTACCGTCCGACGAAAACGTCGTAATCAGCAACAGCGAATACCGACTGACCGTAAACGGCAGACGGCTTCCCGTCGCCTGTCACAAAACAAGTCTTATCTCCTTCCAAAAAAGATCAGTCACTCTTTCTGACAAAGAAGCTCTGCTTCTTCTTATGTCAGCTATGCACGAGAAGCTTTATTCTTTGTCAAAAAGCTGTGAAATTCTTGACTGTCGGACTGTTTTAAGCAACACAAAAGATTCATTCAAAGCCACAGTAAACCTGAAGCTTGTTGAAAGCATCGGTATCGAATCAGAGATTCTTACCGATTAATCAATCGTTGCTCTCGCCTGCAAGCTGTTCCGAAAACCACGGAGCACCGCCCTCACTCATAAAGTGAACGGGCGTAAAGGGATCCTGACAATTCCATGCCCTTTCGGGTACGGTATCGCCGACATTATCCTTTATTATAACCTGATCACCGTGACCGCCTCTGTCCTCTATCAGCTCTTTAACGGCACCGGGCAGCATCGTATTGTTCGCTATAACGCAATGTGAGCATTGCTCGATAATTATTCCCTTATGCGGTGATATGCGACCGTTTCTGCCGTCGTCCTTCCATACGTTAAAGGTATTTCCGACTATCGCAATACCTGCGGCTCTTTTCATAAAGATATGGCAGTCACCATCGCTTCCGTCCTCTGCCGTTTTTCCGCTTCTGACAATCGTATTGCCCGTAACGGTGATTGCATACGGCATTACCGTATGCGTTTTGTGCAGACGCTTATGATAGTTTTCCGCATCCTCGATTATAATTGCAGGTCCGAAAGAACGGTCAATGTAATTGCCCGTGATATTGTATCTCATTCCGCCCGAAAGACGGATTCCGCATTCACCGTTCCATTCCACACGGTTAGATGTAAAGTTTACGGCAGAGTTCCACGTATCACCGCCAAAGCCTGCCTTTTTGTTGCCCGAAAACCAGTTATCAACAATAAACGCATCCGTTCCGTCAAGATATAATCCGTAGCCTCCGTTATGACAGCTGTGCGAATGACGTACGCTGACTGCCCACGCTCCGATCAGATTCAGTCCGTTACCCGAGAACTCACGAATCTGACAGGTGTCAATACGGACAGCGTGCTCCTCATCTCTTCTGCGTTCACGGTCCATACTGATTCCGTGCATATTGCTTCCCATACCGTTTCCGCAAATACAAAGTCCGCTGATCGTCGCTCCCGATGCTCCCGACACATCAAAAATACAGTTCTGCTCTTCCTTTGCAGGAATCAGTACCGTTCTGCCCTTTGTTCTGAATGCCCATGTGGGCTCTGACTTTATACAGACCGCCTGCGGTACATCAATAACATCTGTACGGTATGTTCCGAAAGAAAATTTCACAACACCCGAGCCTTCCGATGCCTTCTGTATCGCTGCACGGATAGCCTCGGTATCATCGTGTATACCGTCACCGATCGCTCCGAAATCCTTTGGATTTATAAAATAATCGTTCATAGCGTCTCCTCAGATAAAAACAGGGGCAACGATTAACGCTGCCCCGAAATTCAATTATTTATCGTTCTTTTTGATGATATCCTTAAGGTATACATAGAAATCGTCATCATCTACGCTTTCGCTTGCTGCAGGTGCGTCGTTATGAGATGCGGCAGCCGCAGTTTCCTTTGACTTTGCGAATACGGGAGGCTCTACGGGAGCCTGATCAAATGACGGAACCTCTACGGGAGCGTTGGAAGCGGGAGCAGTTTCCTTGGAAGCCTGCTGAACCTGAGTCATAAAGCTCTCAACTGCTGCAGAAGCACTTGCACGGTCAGATGCAAAGCCTGTTGCAACAACGGTAATAACCATTTCATCCTCAAGCTCGGGATCGAATGCAACACCCCAAATGATGTTTGCATCTGCATGAGCCTGAGCTGTGATTGTGCTTGCTGCATCCTCTACATCCTCAAGGTCGATATCCTCTGACGATGTGATGCTGATGATAACACCCTTTGCACCTGCAATGGTTGTTTCAAGCAGCGGACTGGAAGCTGCTGCAGTAGCGGCAAGCTCTGCCTTATCCTTGCCCGAAGCTCTGCCGACACCCATATGTGCGTAGCCTGCATCCTTCATAATGCTTGTAACGTCTGCAAAGTCGAGGTTGATAAAGCCGGGAACTGCGATAAGCTCGGATATGCTTCTGACGCCGTGAAGGAGAACCTCATCAGCCATCAGGAAAGCCTGAGCAAGGCTCAACTTCTGATCAGAGATATAACGAAGTCTGTCGTTGGGAATAACGATAAGGCTGTCAACGTGCTCTGCAAGCTTTGCGATACCGCTCTGAGCCTGATTCATACGCATTTTACCTTCAAACTTGAAGGGCTTTGTAACAACACCTATAGTAAGGATACCCATTTCCTTTGCAGTCTGAGCAATGATGGGAGCCGCACCTGTACCTGTACCGCCGCCCATGCCTGCTGTGATAAATACCATATCGGTTCCCTTGAGAGCATCAGCGATAAGATCCTTGCTCTCTTCGGCAGCTTTTGCGCCGACCTCGGGACGTCCGCCTGCGCCCTGTCCTCTGGTAGCTTTTTCACCGATCTGAATCTTGTGAGTAGCTCTGGAGTGAGTCAGAATCTGCTTGTCCGTGTTGATAGCAATGAATTCTGCGCCGAGAACGCCGGACTCAACCATTCTGTTGACAGCATTTCCGCCACCGCCGCCTACACCGATAACCTTTATCTGCACGGCACTTTCAAATTCATTATCAAGTTCTATAGCCATAATTGATCCTCCTATTTATTTACACACCATTTTCCTATTATAAACATAAGAATATCATACTTTTCAAAAAATTACAAGAACATTTTGTAAATTAATTGTATCAAATATGCATATTTTTCAAAAATTTAATTTAATTTTCTTCAGGTTCGGTAGTTTCTTCCGTCTGTGTTACCTCTTCAAACGTATCCATTACGAATGCGGAGCCGACTATTGACAGGTCAATAGCGCCTGTACGTGTTTTCTGACTGTCACTTTCTGCGGCAATCGCTCCTGCGCCCGTCTGAAGCTTTGTTTCAAGCCTTGACTCGTTGCCGAGGTGGAGAGTCAGTCTGTTTTCGTACATCAGCGTAAGCGCTCTTTCGTCACGGATATCTATCAGCGTTATACCGTCAAGCAAGCCTGCCGCTTCCGCCGCTTTTCTGATATCTCCGAAAAGTCGTATCATCTCTGTTTCAGCATTCGTTTCCTGACCCTTTTCAAGCTTTGATTTGTCTCCGATGTAATGACCGATTTCGGGAGTGATCTCAACGGACGTACGAAGTGTGGGAACTGCCTCGGGGGTCATCTGTGTATACTCCAGCATTTTGCCGTTTTCGTCAATCAGAATATATCCCGCTCCGTGTACCAATGCCGCAGAAACCGATGTTGATATTACCGTAATCTTCAGCGATGAAGGAAAATCCTTTTCAACATATGCTTCGCCGATATACGGAAGTCGTTGCTCTATATTCTTTTCAATCTTTTCAAGATCACAGCTGAACAGATTCTGTGTACCCGATACAATACCTGTTTCGGTTGATATCTGCTCTGTCGTATAGCTGACCTCGCTCGGATTTGTTACAACGATATTATCAATTTTGAAAAGCACCGTTCTCGACAAAATAAGCATTATAAGCAATACCGCCACTACCGCCGAACCGATATAAAGCTGTTTTTTCATTTTCGGAAGCTGTCTGACAACAAGCTTTATCAGCACTTTTCGGTTATTTACCGCAGGACGTTTTTGGTTGTTCGCTCTTGCCTGATTGGATCTTTGTTGTACGGGTCTTTGTTGTACGGGTCTTTGTTGTACGGGTCTTCTTTGTGCCGGTTTTTTCTGTTCCGCCCTTTTCTGTACCGGTCTTTGCGCCGGTGCAGGCGTCCTTTGTGTGTTGACCGAATGCTTGGGTACCGCTTTTTTATCCTTACCCTCGGCTACCTTTAATATCATCAGCGCCGCTTTCTGTACAACTGTTTTTTTCTTTTTTGTGTTAGCCCTTCTCGGTGCATTACCGTTAGAATTCATTTCTCTTCCCCTTGCTGTGTTCAGTCCTCCCCGGACTGTTTTTGAGTATCCTTCTCTCTTTTGACTTTCCCTCCGAGTTGTGTCAGCATATCCTCTAATCTTTCGCATCCTCGGTCGATGTGACGGATGTTTCTGACTGACGTTTTACCCTCTGCCGCCAATGCCGCCGTTACAAGTGCGGCACCTCCGCGAAGATCGGTCGCCTGTGTTACTGCCGAATGAAGCGCGCTGACGCCCTCCACTACGGCAACCGTGTTTTGTACCGTTATTTTCGCTCCCATCCTGATGAGCTCAGGTACATGCTTGTATCTGCTTTCAAAAATATTTTCTATTATCACGCTGGTTCCGCCTGCGCAGGTTGCCATCGCCATAATTCCCGCCTGAGAATCGGTCGGGAATCCCGGATACGGCATAGTTCTGATAAGTCCCGGTGACAACAGCCTTCTCGGTGCTTTTATTCTTAATGTATCCTTATTTGTAAAAAGTACGCATCCCGATTTTTCAAAATACGGCAGAACAGGCATCAGATGCTCTGTGTTGACCGAATTCAGCGTTATATCGCCGCCTGTAACAGCCGCCGAAACCAGTAATGTAGATGCAATTATCCGATCCGGAATAATTGTATGCTCATAATCGAAAAAGTCCTGCTTGCCCTCTATGACGACAGTTCCGCCGCCTGCACCCTTGATGTCGGCACCGCATCCGTTGAGAAAATCGGCAAGATCCGAAATCTCAGGCTCACGCGCGGCATTTATTACCGTAGTAGTTCCCTTTGCCGCCACAGCCGCAAGAATTATGTTCTCTGTTGCTCCGACTGACGGAAATGACAGCGTAATCTTTGCACCGTGCAAACCGTCGGGCGCATCACAGTATATTCTGCCGTCGGATTCAGTCGTTCTGACACCGAGCGCCTGAAGCGATGACAGATGCAGATCTATCGGACGAAGTCCTATCTCACATCCGCCCGGTGATGACATCTCTGCCTTTTTGAATCTGCTGAGAATCGCTCCGAGAAAAACGATCGACGAACGCATTTCTCTCATTAAAAAATCAGGAATATCATATCTTTTCAGATCCCCTGAATCGGTTATTACCGTATGACCTGCACGGACAGCCTTGCATCCGAGATAATTTAGTATACGGATAGCCGCCGAAGTATCACAAAGAACGGGACAATTATGTAAAATACAGCTTTTTCCCGTCACAACGGTCGCCGCAAGAATCGGTAAAGAGCTGTTTTTTGATCCCTGTACTTTTATATCGCCTTCAAGTCGCCGCATTCCCTCAATAACCAGTTTTTCCAACCCTGTACACCCCTTATGCAAAATGGATTCGTTCCATAATATGCAGGCGTGTACATTTCAGTTACGACGTTATTTGCAGGCAATTTCAGATATGATCGAAGTAATTCTCTCGAGTGTATCGGGAATCGCCATCTTTTTGGCATTTTCTCCGATTTCCGTGAGTCGTTTTTTGTCCGATATGAGATTTCTGACTTCAAGAGCAAGTCTTTCCCCTGTCAGATCCTTCTCTTCTATTATAACAGCAGCGCCGTTATTTACAAGTGCCATTGCGTTGTGGAACTGATGATTTTCCGCAACGTTGGGCGAGGGAATCAGTATGGACGGCTTGCCGACTGCTTCAAACTCGGAAAGGCTTGACGCACCTGCACGACAGATAACAAGATCTGCCGCCGCCAGACAGCAATGCATATTGTCAATGTATTCCCTGATTGTGAGGTTTTTGTGTGATTCTATGTCAATTCCCAGCTCACGAAGCTTGTCCGGGAACCATTTTCCGTACTGTCCGTATGCGTGATGGAAGTGTATATCGTTATCAGGAACAAGCTTTGCCATCATTTCCGCAACGGCATCGTTGATCGCTCTGGCTCCGAGGCTTCCGCCCATTGACAGTACCATCGGTCTGTCGTCAAGCTTCAGTTCTGCTCTGGCGAAGTCTCTGTCCTGAGAAACAATCTCGCTTCTGACGGGAAGTCCCGTATGGATGCACGGATTTTTTGATTCAAGATACTTTTCGGCATCCTTGACCGTCAGCATAACTGCCTCGGCTCTTTTTGCAAGTGCCTTATTGGTAACTCCCGGATATGCATTCTGCTCGTGAATCGCTATGGGAATACCCATCTTTGATGCCGTACGAAGCACAGGTCCGCTGACGTATCCGCCGAAGCCTACCACCACATCGGGTGAGAATTCTTTTATAATCCTCTTTGACTGTCCCGTTACAAAAAGCAATTTTTTTAAAGTACCGAGATTTCTTTTGATATTATTGAGTGAAAACGAACGCTGGAATCCGCTGATATCTATTGTTCTGAAGTCAAAACCTGCATTCGGAACAAGCTTTGCTTCCATCTTTTCTGCCGTACCGACAAAAAGAATCTTTGCATCGGGATAATTATCCCTTATATAACCTGCAACGGCAAGCGCAGGATTGATGTGTCCGCCTGTGCCTCCTGTAGCAAAAAGTATACGTTTTCCGTTAAGCATACTTTCATAACCTCTACTTTCTGTTGCTTGAATTTCTTGATACCGACAGCACTACTCCCATTTCTCCGAGTAACATCATAAGTGCCGTTCCTCCGTAGCTGAAAAACGGCAGAGATATTCCCGTGTTGGGTATGGCATCAGTAACGACAAGAATGTTGAGTATCGTCTGTATTCCGACATGAGCGACTATTCCCATTACAAGAAAAGCGCTGAATTTATCTGAAGTTCTGAGTGCAATGACAAAGCCACGCCATATAAGCACGGCAAAAAGAAGAATAATTACCACGGCACCGATAAAACCGAGCTCTTCACATATTATCGCAAAGATAAAGTCGTTCTGCGGTTCGGGCATATACAGATGCTTCTGCTTTGAGTTGCCGAGTCCGAGTCCGAAAAGACCGCCCGAGCCTATGGCGTAAAGTGACTGATTGGTCTGCCATCTTTCGCTGAGTGATGCCGAATCCTTGTCAAGCCACGAAATAATTCTATCGGCAACACGGCCGCTCGGCAAGATCTCCAGAATCTGATCCTTGAATACAAATATAAGAACCAGGCAAAGTGCCGCACCTAAAAGTCCTACCGTGATAAGTCCACGGTTAAGCCCTCCGAGTATCATCATAACAACAACTATGCCAAAAATCAAGATTATACACGAAAGATGCTTTTCAAAAACGATCAATCCGCACATCGTAAGTCCTGCCGCAAGACATATCGGCAACGACATATCTCTGCCCTTGATCGTAATCTTGTTCTTGAGCGATAATATTTTTGAGCAGAATACTATTATCGCAAACTTTGCAATCTCTGACGGCTGAAAGGAAAAGCTGCCGAAACCGAGCCATCGTTTGAATTCCTCTTTACCGGGAAGCTGATAAGGGAATATAAGAACAAGTATCAGCAAGCCGATACTGACTATCAGCAAGGGATAAGCCATTTTCTTAAAGATTTTAACATTTATACGTGACATAATCAGCATTGCCACGATACCGGCGACGGCAAACAATGCCTGTCTTTTAAAGTAATAATACGGATTGCCCGTTGAATAATTTGCGTTGACGTAGCTTGCCGAAAACATCATGACGATTCCTACCGACAAAAGTATCATGACTATGGCAAAAAAACCGATGTCAAGGCTTCCCCTGACAATCAGCGGATCTTTATTCCGGTCATTTCCTTTTGACGAAGTTCTCATCAGAATACCTCCGAAAATTATTTAGCTGCAAAATACATTATCAGTATACCTGCTGTGCTGCCGATTATGTTGACTGCCGAAAAGACCGTAACGATCTTTTTTTCGCTCCAACCCGACATTTCAAAGTGATGATGTATCGGAGCCATTTTAAAAATACGCTTACCGTGAGTCAATTTGAAATATCCGATCTGGATAACGTCCGACAGACCTTCAATTACATAAATAATGCCTACGCAAAGAAGGATCAGAGGACAGTTGATTGCATATGCAAGCGCTACGACAAGTCCGCCGAGGAACATATATCCCGTATCGCCCATAAAGACCTTGGCAGGGTTGCGGTTCCACACAAGGAAGCCTGCACAGCCGCCTGCCAATGCCGATGCAACAACACCTACTCCCGACAGCTTGCAGATAACGGAAATCACAACAAAAGCTACCGCCGCCGTCAAGGTAACGCTCGAACAAAGTCCGTCAATACCGTCCGTAAAGTTAACCGCATTGATCGTTGCATAAATTACCGCCGCACCGAGTATCCAGAAAAAGATACCCATCTCTACATTGCCGATAAACGGAATGTACATATACGGCTGTTTGCCCATACTCATATAAAGAGAGACAAGATATGCGGCAATGATAAAAACCTGCGCAACCGTCTTTTGCATTATTGACAGACCGAGGTTACGCTTTTTGACAACCTTGATATAGTCATCGGCAAAGCCGACAATTCCGAATGCAAATGCCATCAGAAGTCCCGAAATAAGCTTTGATCTGATCTCAAGCGGAAGAAGATACTCTCCTGCCAGAATGTCGCCACCCATCAGCTTATCCGTAACAACGGTTATAATAACCGCGATGACCGTTCCTGCCATAAACATTATACCGCCCATTGTGGGAGTACCCTGCTTTTGCTTGTGCCAGTTAGGTCCGATGTCAAGTATCGTCTGTCCGAACTTCAGCTTGTGCAACCACGGAATAACAACTATTCCGAGAAGTGCCGTTACCGCAAATGCCACAACTGCCGATAAAATAAATGCCGCTATCGTATTCATGCTTCCAACTCCTCATATATGCTGTTTATAACTTCTTCAAGCTTCATACCTCTGCTTGCTTTGAAAAGTACAGCATCGTTTTCTTTTAATATATCCTTTAAAGCATCCGCAAGCTCTGACTTTGAATTGAAGCTGCGTACTGCCTTAACACCGCTTTTTATTGCAGTCTCTGCCGTCAGTTCTGATCTTTCACCGTAAGTGTACAGGATATCAATGCCTGCTTCACCTGCGATTCTGCCCGATTTGCGATGTGCCTCTTCTGACATTTCACCGAGCTCCAGCATATCTCCGAGCACGGCAATACGACGAGATGCATTAACTCCCGACAACGTGTTTATCGCCGCCTTGACCGAATCGGGACTTGCATTATAGCAATCCTCGATAAAGCAGATATCCTTCACCGTGCGGAAGCGCTGTCTCATACCGCTCGGTACATACCGAGAAAGCGCCCTTGCCGCCTGTTCGGGATCGACCGAAACCAAAAATCCTGCCGTGAACGCCGCCAATGCATTATAAATATTGTGTATTCCCGGTGCAGGAAGCTCTACTCTCTGCTCACCGCATCCGAAGTCAACCGTGAAAGCACTCTTGTCACCGAGGTTTTCAATATCATATGCCTTGAAGCGGCAATATTTATTTCTGATTCCGTAATAATAAACGGGTCTGTCGGTCACCTTTGCATTATAAAGCAGCTCATCGTCACCGTTGAGAATCAGCGGTGCATCGGGCTTCATACCCTCGGTAATTTCCAGCTTTGCCTTGAGTATGTTCTCTCTTGATCCGAGATTTTCGATATGCGAAATACCGATATTACCGATAATCGAAAGTGTCGGCGATGCCGCACGTGTCAGGCGTGCTATCTCGCCCGAATGATTCATTCCCATTTCGATTACCGCCGCTTCGTATGTGCCGTCAAGTCGGAACAGCGTCTTCGGCAAGCCTATTTCATTATTTAGATTTCCCTCGGTCTTGAGCGTTTTATATTTTTGCGAAAGGACATCGCAGGTCATCTCTTTTACCGTTGTTTTTCCGACACTTCCCGTGACACCTGCAACGGTTATCGGGAACTTATTTCTGTAATAGCCCGAAAGACGCAAAAGCGCCTCTCTGGTGCCGTTTGTCACGATCTGTCTGTCAAGTCCGAGATCCCTTTCAGACAGCACAGCGACCGCACCCTTTTCGAGTGCGGCTTGCGCAAATGTATGTCCGTCAAAATTTTCGCCTGCTATGCAGACAAAAAGACTGCCTTTTTCTATCGTTCTGGTATCGGTACTGACCGATAAAATATCATCATCAAAGCTTACGGAAACGCCTAAAGCTTCTGCTGTCTCACGTACAGAAAGTTTATCCACAAAAACACCTCTTTATTTCTTGCCGTTCAATATTCCAGCTACAATTTCCCTCTCGTCCATATGATGCTTTTCGTGTCCTATTATCTGATACGTTTCCTGTCCTTTACCTGCAAGAAGTATAAAATCGCCCGACTTTGCTTTTTTCATAGCCCTCTCAATGGCTTCACGTCTGTCGGCTATTCTGTATACGGGAACCTTCGCCTTCTGTGTTCCCGCCATAATATCGTCAATGATCTTTTCGGGATCCTCCGTTCTCGGATTATCCGATGTTACAATTACCATATCGGCATTCTCTGCCGCTATTTTTCCCATAATGGGTCGCTTGGTGCTGTCACGGTCTCCTCCGCATCCGAATACCACAATCGTCTTTCCTGCCGTTATCTTCTGCAATGTTTTTATAACATTCTCAAGTGCATCGGGTGTATGTGCATAGTCAATGATTACCGTATAATCGGTATCGGTCGGAACAACCTCCATTCGTCCCGGTACGGAATTAAACAATGCTACCGCCTCGACGATTTCGTCAATCGGAAGTCCCATACGTGCAAGGCAGACAACAGCTCCCATTGAGTTGTAAACAGAAAATTCTCCCGGAACCTTGAAGCGGATACGCTTGATAAAATTCTTGCTGACAAGCTCATACTCGGCACCCGTGCTTTTTATGTTGGGATTCTTTGCCGCAAAATCCGCTTTGTCATTCTTTATTGAAAAACTGACTACGGGACAGCTGACACCTTCGATCATCTTGTTTGCCGCCGCATCGTCAAGATTTATAACGGCGAGATCGGTGTTTTCAAACAGCATATGCTTTGCGGCAATGTAATTTTCAAAGCTTCCGTGGTAGTCAAGGTGATCCTGTGTAAGATTTGTAAAGATTGCCGAGCTGAAGCGGACACCCTGAAGCCTACGCTGTGCCAGAGCCTGCGACGATGCTTCCATAACGCAATACTCACAGCCTGCATCAACCATTTTTCTGAAGTATTCGTAAAGCTGAATAGGATCGGGCGTTGTGAGCGTTGCTTCGATCTCTTCATCACCGATAACCGTCTTTACCGTACCGATAAGACCGCAGCTGTAGCCCATTCTTGTCAGAATGTCGTGTATAAGGAAGCAAGTCGTTGTCTTGCCGTTTGTTCCCGTTACACCGATAATCTTAAGTTGTCTTTCGGGATTGCCGAAAAGCGATGAGCACATAAGCGCATAAGCCGCCCTTGTGTTATCTGTCACTATCTGATTATCAATACCAAGATCACGCTCGGTGACAACCGCAACTGCTCCCTGTGACAGCGCCTGTGCCGCCTTTGTGTGACCGTCAAAGTTGTTTCCCTGTATGCATACAAACACACTGCCGACCGTAACCTTTCTTGAATCATCGGTTACCGTGCTGACCTGCGATTGCATTTGTGCGGTGTTTGATATAATATTTACATTTTCAAGAAGCTGTGAAAGCTGCATAATTCTGCCTCCGTTATCCTTCGTCATCGGATATTCCCGTATTTGATTTAAATGAGACGGTAACAACCGTTCCGTATTCTACCTGTGTTCCTTTTGCAATGCTTTGCTTGTATGAAACAAGCTCGCTTGTAAGAAGTGAGTTACCCGATATCTTTATATTGATTCCTGCCGCCAAAGCCTTGTTTGTCGCTTCGTTTACGGACAGTCCCGTAAGATCGGGCATCTCAAGTGTTTCGTTCTTTGCTTCTGCAGATGTGTACAGTATGACAACACCGTTTTTCGGTACACTCTGACCTGCTGACGGTATCTGTGCAATAACTGTTTCTCCGTCGCCCCTTACCTTTACATTGACGGAATCCGCCGACAGAATACTTCTCGCTTCCGACACGCTCTTGCCTACAACATCCTTTGCCGATATTTCAAATTTTTCAAGCTCTTCCTGAGTGTATTGCGGTTCAACATTAAGATACTGCATTACATCCTCAATTATTCCCGATGCAACGGGAGCCGCTACGGCACCGCCGCCGTGTGCACCGCGTGGATTGTCGATAACAAGAAGCATCGTAATCTCGGGATCATTTGCAGGTGCAAAGCACGCAAAGGATGCCCAATATTCTTTTGTTACACCGTTTTCGTTGGTGTTAAGGTTTTCGGATGTACCTGTTTTACCTGCCACACGATAGCCGGCCACATACGCATTTTTACCTGTTCCTTCCTTGACAACAAGCTCAAGCATCTCCCGCATTGTCGCACTTGTCTTTTCGGAAATGACCTGTCTTTTGACTGTAGGCTCTGTCACCTTGATAACATTGCCCTCGTTATCAAGCTGTTTTGACACGATGTAAGGAACCAACAGCTTGCCGCCGTTTGCAACGGCATTGACAGCCGTAATCATCTGAATGGGAGTTACCTCGAACGTCTGACCGAACGATGCGCTGGCAACATTGGCAAGAATCATATCGTCGATGTCAAAGTAAACCGATGTTCGCTCGCCCGGAAGATCAATTCCCGTTTTGTCAAGGAATCCGAAGGCTTCAAAATATCTGTTGAAGCCCGGAATTTCCAGTCTCAGACCTCTTGTTATAAAAAACGGATTGCACGAATTCATCAAAGCCTTGGTAAGGTTCTGTGTTCCGTGGCCCTCGTGCTTGTGACAGTTATATGACGAGCCTGCCGCCTTGACATTTCCCGTACAGGTAAAGGTCTCGTCAAGAGTTATAAGGTTTTCTTCAAGCAATGCCGATGCCGTGAAAATCTTGAATACCGATCCCGGCTCATACGTGTCGCTGATACAGATGTTTCGCCATTGCTCGTATCTTTCGTTTTCGATAGCCTTCTTTCGGTCCTCTTCGTCCTCGATTGCTTCAAGCTTAGCCAGCATATTTTTATCAGCAATGGAGTAATAATCGGACAGATCGAAGTTACCTGCGCCTCTGCTCGCCATACCGAGTATTGCACCCGTATCCGTATCCATAATGATTCCGAGTACAGAGTCGCATCCCGTATCAACAAATGCCTGTGAAAGCGCATTTTCAAGGTAGCTTTGAATATATTCGTCAATCGTCAGTACAAGCGAGTTGCCTTGCTTTGCATCGTACACACTCTTGTATTCGATCGGCATACTGTTGCTTTTTGTACCGCCGTTCTTTGCCGTAATTATTCTGCCCGGAACACCCGTCAGAACGGAATTATACTCCTGCTCAAGTCCGTAAAATCCCACATTGTCGGCACCGACATAGCCGAGTACCGATGATGCAAGATACGGTTTTGAATAATATCTTTTTACGTCAGGCGTGATGCCGATATAATAACTGTATTTTTTTGTTACCGTATTGCCTTTTTCATCCTTGAAGCTGATTTTTTCCTCAAGAAATTCGGAAACCTTGTTTGCCGTCTCAATATCAACTTCGCCTTTTATTGTAATGTTATTATAACCTGTTCTGCTGCATTTTTCTTTTATTGTTTCTTTATCAACACCGAGTAATTCGGACAATCGCTCCGATATTCTGTCAATGACAAGATTGTTATTATCAATTGCAGACGGATTGACATAAATCTTTTTAGCTCCCGTGCTTTCGGCAAGCGGCGTCATATTCGCATCGTAAATAATCCCTCTTTCTGCCGCCACAACCGTGTCCTGAAGCTGATTCTGTGCAGCCTTTTCGCGGTATTCGCCGCCCTTTACAAGCTGAACATAAGCCAGAGACACTATACAAGCACCAAGCCCCACTATACACAAAAGAGCCAGAACAAATATTGCCCGGCTTGCGAATTTCTGTTTTGAGGTTTTCAGCGCCATTTCTGTCCCCTTTCTAAAAAAGAAGCCTCAGCCAAGATACTTTTATTCCGTACCCCTCTGAGGCTCATATTATTTCAGCCTTCGACAGTTAAATATATGACGTGATTTCAAAAATCATTCATTGATATGACCGTCATAAATGACAACCTCGTCCTCGCTGTCGTTTGTAAAAAAGCGTACCTGATATTTTTGTCTTTTTACCATACCAAGCTCTTCTTCGGCGTACTTTTCGATGCTGTCGATTGAAAACAGGCTGTTGAATTCAGATTCAAGTCGTACCGTTTCGCTTTTTGCATCGCTTATTCGCTGTTCGATTTTCGCCGCTTCCGTATTAAGCTTTAAAAGCTGAACTCTTTCAAAAACGAGCGTACTGAACATAGCAAGAAGAAGCACGGATAAAACAATTATCTTTGTTGCACTCTTTGCGGATTCCCTGACCTGTGCCGAGCTTGTATTCTCGCTCACGAGCTTCTGAGGCACAAGATGAGGCGTTGCCACAACGTGCTTTGTCGTTGACGGCGGCGTTATTGCGTGCTTGGGTGCAGCTGTCTGTCTGCGCTGTACATTAATATCAAGTGCCGCATTTGCATTGTACGCTCTCATTTTTGTTCCCCTCTTTCGGTTTTTAAAGCTTTTCTATTACACGAAGCTTTGCGCTTCTGCTTCTGCTGTTTTCGGATAATTCCTTTTTGCTCGCTCCCGATGCCTTGACAGGTATTCTGCCCTGCGGCTTTTTGCCGCACACACACACGGGAAAATCAGGCGGACACGTGCATCCCGAACAAAGTGATGCAAATCGTTTTTTAACAATTCTGTCCTCAAGCGAATGGAATGTGATTATCGCGAGTCTGCCCGAAGGCTTAAGACTGTAAAACAAGTCACAAACCGCATTGTCAAGCATTTCAAGCTCTCCGTTGACCTCGATACGAATTGCCTGAAAGGTCTTTCGTGCAGGATGTCCGTCTCTGCGTACTGCCGCAGGTACCGCCGATCTGACAATATCGGCAAGCTGCAGAGTTGTTGTTATCGGAGCAATCTGCCGTTCCCTGACGATCGCCGCTGCTATTGACGGCGCAAACTTCTCTTCGCCGTAGTTGTACAGGATTCTCTGTAATTCGTTTTTGTCGTATGTATTAACGATATCTGCCGCACTCGTTCCCTGCATACTCATCCGCATATCAAGCGGTGCATCGTTGTGGAACGAAAAACCTCTTTCTGCCGTATCAAGCTGATGCGAGCTGACTCCGAGATCTGCAAGGATACCGTCTGCCCCGTCAATGCCGAGCTCCGACAAAATATCCTTTATGTTGAAAAAATTGTTGTTTACTATTTTTACGTTGTTTCTGCCCGAAAACCTGTTATGAAGATTTTCAATTGCCTGCGGATCACGATCTATATCAATAAGCAATCCGTCAGTCAGTCTGTCAAGAATCAGCGATGAATGTCCGCCGCCGCCTGCCGTACAGTCAACATATATTCCGTTTTCACGTATGTTGAGCGCTTCGATACTTTCGGATGCCAGAACAGGTATGTGAGAAAATTCCATCGTCGCCCTCCGTTAAAATGCCAGCTCGAAGCCCTGATCCGCTGTATCGGATTCGTACTTGGCTTCCATCTGAGCCCACTCTTCGGGATCCCAGAATTCCACTCTGCGTCCTACGCCGAGAACGATAACCTCTTTTTTAAATCCTGCTTTTTCCATAAATGCCGTAGGTACAGTGAATCGTCCCTGCTTGTCCACATCGGCGCTGTCCGTATTTTTGTAAATAAATCTTTGTCTGAGAGCAAGCTCTCTTGACGGTGCCTGATCATTGAACTTGTCCATCGCACACTGCCAATCCTCGTGAGTGTAGCCGTAAATACATTTGTCCCCGTTTTGCGGAAAATATAAAACAAAGCTGTCCCCGAGAATGTCACGCATCTTTGAAGGCACGAATAAACGGTTACGCTGGTCGAGAGTATGGGTGTACATTCCGAAGAGTCCTGCCAAAATAACCGCCTGCCTTTCTGATATAATATAGTGTAAAATCGCTCCATTTTGTCCCTTTTTCCACCTATTGAGTTAATTATATAGTATCAATTTCAATAAATCAAGTATTTGTATCAATTTTGTTATAATTATTTTCAGAAAATAGTTCACAATCAAAGCGTCGGCACAAGATGTTGAAAAAACAAAAAACCGCCGCCAGACTTTTTCAGCCTGCGGCGATTAAAACTATAGAATCAAAGCTTATTTCATACCCTTTTCGTATGCTTCGATCATCTTCTTGACCATCTGGCCACCGACACTACCTGCTTCCTTGGAAGTAAGGTTGCCGTTGTAACCCTGCTTAAGGTTAACGCCTACCTCGCTTGCAGCCTCCATCTTGAAACGATCGAGAGCCTCACGTGCTTCAGGTACTACGCTGTTGTTACCACTTCTTGACATTATTCTTTACACCCCTTTACTCGTGTAATTGCGTTTGCCCTATTATTATTGAACAGGCTTCGGCAATTATTAAAGTAAAGTTTTGTCAAAAATAATACTTTTTGAAAAGTATACTTTTTGAAAAGTATAATGCATAACAGCAAAACTTTCATTCTGCTGTTATGCACAAGTACACCGGACGGACAACATCGGGGTAAATGTATGCCGTTCGGGACTTAACCGGATTTTTGTAACCGTTTGTTCTTTATCATTCCGAGAACCAACAGCACAGCCTGAACAGTCATTGCCGCAGTCAATGCACCTGTTACATTACGGTTACCATATACAATTATTATAGTCAATTCGATAATTGATACAATAATCGCCTTACACTTGTTTATTCTTTTTCGTTTATCCGACAGCGGCTTTTCGGGTGCCGCTACAGGAGCCAGAAGAGCGATTATCGGAAATGAAGTCAAAGAAAATATCAGCCTCAGACTCAGCATCTCAAACGGAATCAGCTTCACGCCGATCAGCACGGCAACTATCATTAATGTTGACATTACCGTACATCTCATTTCCGTTGATGCGTGCACTCCGCCGGAATATCTTCGCAGGAGGTTAAAGGCAAGAAAGAACGCCAAGGCAGCCGTCATACTTTTCAGTATGCAGCCGCAAAGGACACAAACGGTAAGATAATACGCTTGTGATACGAGATTAAAGAGGACATATTCCATAACATCCTCTTCAATCCCGTTCAGTTTAATTTTCCCCGATAGAAACCGAGCTATACGACTCATTCGTCTCTCACACCATAACAAAATTCAGTCCAACACATCCTGACAGATGCTGACCGATTTCTTCGATTTTTAACGCCGTTGCGGCGTAAAGCTTCCTTTCAAAACCATATTAATTGCCTTATCTATATTTTACAGGAATACCATTTTCTTTTGCAGCAATATCCGCAAAGGAGCCTTCTTCTGTTGTGATTGTAAGGTTGTTACATCCTGAAAAGGCACCGTGATCTATGCGTGTTACACTTGCAGGGATGTATATGTTTTCAAGCCTTTTGCAGTTACGGAATGCGAATCTTCCGATACTCGTCACCCCGTCGGGAATATTAACAGCTATCAACCGATTACATTCTGCAAAGGCAAGATCACGAATCTGCTCGATTGTGCTCGGAAGAATGATCTCTGTAAGGTTTTTGCATCCATAATAACAACTTTCACCTATCCATTCTGTACCTTCCGGAAGATTTGCAGACTCGATTTTTACACAGTTTTCAAAAAACGAGGTTGTTTGTATTTTTGCCTCTTCACACAAAAACTCAATACCCAAAAGGTTGCGACACCCCGAAAACATACTTCCACTTATTTCTTTCAGCTCTTTCGGCAATTTGATTTCTTTCAAACCCGAACAACCATTAAAAGCCGATTCAATATATCTCAGGCTGTCGGGCAATTCAATTGATTCCAATGAATTGCAATTGCGGAAACCGCCTTTCAGAACCTTAAGATTTTCCGACAGAACAACATCATCAAGCAAGCGACAATTGATAAAAGCGTATGTATCAATAATCTGTACGGTATCGGGAACGATTACGCTTTTAATCCAGAGCTTGCTGTCAAAACAGTTTTTCGCAAGCATAAAAACGTAATAACCGTTGATCTTAAAAGGAATGTCTATATAGGCATCTTTTCCCACATATTCTTCAATAACGGCTGTTCCGTTCTCGTAACCGCTGTATGAAAAGCTGTTACAGATACCTCTTATAACAGGCTCGTTCTCTTCGTAATAGCAATAATATCCCTTACCGTCTGATGTGATGGATTCATAAACGAGATTGCAGTATTGAATTGCCTGTCCGTATTCATAGGCAGATTTTGACACCGTGTCAGAGCAAGCTCCCAATCCCAGAACCGACATAACTGTCAGAACAACCGTTACAAGTAAATTTAACAATTTTCCTGTTACGTTTTTCATATTAAATCCCCCCATGGATAGTATTGTCCGATATATGTTTGATCATATTCTTCCTCCGGAGTAGGCATCCATAAAATGTGAACCACCGAATCGTTTGGTGCAACAACATAGTGATAATATCCGTCAGTTCGATTCCCATCTATATTAGTCACAAATTTATTTGCCAATTCTGTAGTTTTAAAATCAATCCGTGCAGCCATAATAAGATTAGGTTTTACAAACGGCAACCAATAATATGGATTGGGAGAATATAAAAATCCAGTAAGCCACCAATGACCATCTTCATTTGTACTAATATCAAAAAGTTTATCAACGCTGATTTTCCCTTCTGATGTTTTGCCAGATTCGATTAAAAGCGAAAAATTCATAACGAACAATTCATCTTCTAAACAATCATATTTGGTAAAAAAAATTAAAAACTTGCTCTTATTTTTATAGAAACCAATTTCTCCACCAAAAGAAATGCCATACGCGCCTTTCCACAATTCAATTCTCCAATCTTCGCCAGAATAGCTAAACTCGCTAATAAGACAATCAATTCTAATATTAAGCAGTATAGCTGTATCATCAAAAATATCTGAATATCCAAACGCTTTTTGCCAAGGATCTAAAACAGTTGACCACGGTGTCAGAAACCAATGAATAATATTGTTAGATGGATGATAAAATCCTAAAATACCTTTTCCGTTTATGTCTGACAATTGACCAGTCTTATCAGTATACAAAATCGGATTATTTTCACAATAAGCAAAAACATTAGATCCGTTTATTCCATTTTGCTTATCAATAAAAACATCAGTATTCAAAAATCTTCCCCACTGAGGATTATAATACCTACTACCAGTATAATACAGACCAGTCTCTAAATCATAGTAATAACCTCTATATGTCGCAGGATTAAAATTAATTGCCAGTATACTTGCAGGAGAGCACTCTTCGGAATATAGATCAAACGACATATTGCCCCAAGCATCATATAAATATGAAACCAAAGGCGTACCCTCAGAATTTACTATTTTTATTACGTCTCCTAAAAGGTTTTTTATGTAATAATAGTTTTCATTCAAAAAATTAAAACCAATTATGCTACCCGTTTCATCATACATTAAAGAAACAACATATTCTTCATCACCTATTTGAATACTATACCTTAACAATTCACCATCGTCCGACCAAGAGTATTTATAAACCCAATCATTTTCATTATCAAAATTAACCTGTTTCATTATACGATAACCATCTTCATTATAACGAAAATCAATATTTTTTTCATTTTCTACATCTCTATAATTCCACAATTCTCGCCCATACCACTCTAAATTTACTGTGCTCTGCATTTGCGCATTATTAAATGTTATTGGATTACCGATAGCATCGTAAACAATAGGAGTATTATCAAAGTTTATCAACTTGTCTCGCCAAGCATCATCGTATACATAAAGCGTTGTTTTAATCTCGTTATCAAGTGATTCTGTCGAGAAAGGAAACTCTGTTTTTGATGCAATATTGCCACCCTTATCATATTGATAAACAATACTTTTCAATAAAAGCACGTTATCTTCTCGAACCAATTGATTTGCTTCATCATATCTATATCTTGCTAATAATTGTTCTATTTGCTGAGACGTATCATAAATTTCAGTAATATCTCCTCGATTATTATATACGTATCTGTAGGATTCAGTCGCTAGAGTTGAATTGCCATTTGAAATTGATGTTGAATATGACTCTACATAAGTACCTGCTGTATTCTCCGTATCATTAAACCCATTTTCTGTTATATGTTGAACTATCAAATTGTTATCCTTATCATAAAACGATACTCCTTTTTGTGTTATCCTGTTAAATGGATCTACAACAGCATATCTTTCCGTTTTTCCATCAGAATAAATAGTGGTTGTAGATCCCTTTGTTTCACCCGTAACAAAATCATACTCTTCCTCATTACTCGTTGTTATATATGTTTTTCCATAAAGAACATCCGTAATAGCACCGCTATCGGGATCCACAGCATATGACTGAATTGTTCCTGATTGATTAGAGAGAACATAGCCGTTTTCTGTATAAGTTTTTGTTTCACCCGTTAATACATCTGTTTTTGAAATAATATTGCCCTCTTCATCTCTTAAGTATGTATGCATAGGAGAATAAGTGCCATTTTCATCTTGATATTTAATTTCTGTTTTCTGTCCATTTATGTCATAACAGAAAACAATCTTGTCACCGTTACCGTAACAAACTTCATCAATATTATCATCTTGATTATAATAGTATTTTACTAAAGTATAGTCTTCAACTAAATGTTCCTTAGTATTCTCTTCCTCGTCATATAAAATTGAATATAAAGTATCGTTTCTTTCTATAGCATATACCGTACCATCTTCTTCACAATAGTATCGTACTTCCATTAGATCATCATTGGTTAAATTTGACACACAAATCTCTTGTTTGGATAAGTTATCATAGCTATCATAAGAAAACAACATATATGAATCTTCATATGCAGGATCGTCAGATTCTACATATAAATACGATACCAAATTATTTGAGTAATATGAGCAATCTATAGTATTTCCGTTTGTATCTGTAAATTCAAGAGGAAACGCTTCTCCGTTGTAAACATACGATTCCGTCATACATTTTGTACCGTCAGATATTGAATAAGAAACCAATGATCCATTTTCATCTTCCACCTTGTTTTCTGTTCTTTTGCAAGCAACACAAGCACACACATCTTCACTCTCGCACAAACACTGACAATCTGGACCGTATGCACAATTTAGCTTGCCACAACCGCAGTAGTTACGATTATCGCACTCAACGCAATCGCACTCGTCTTCAGAAACACAGCTACATGGACAATCCGCTCCAAACATACAGTTATATCCACAAACACAAAGTGTACTTTTATAATATATTTTCAACACAGAACTGTTTATAGGAGTGTCTTCCATTGAACGTATAATGGATCTTCTCATAATGCTTTCATCCGACAACGATAACATGAAACCATTATTATCATTACCGCTATACCAGCCTTTGATCAAATTATATAAATCAAAAGTATATATTATATCGTTTTCCTTAACAAACGGCTGACTGTCTTCAATAGGCATCAAAGTATATGCATTAACTTCCTGAGATACTGGTTGATTGTTCCAAGATATTGTTGATGGATTCCAACTAGAGAAATTTGATAAATCATAAACATTAAGAGAGGTATTTTGTGATGAAAAGAAGTTATAATATCTCTTCTGATAAATTTGAAATTCTGCCCCAGTTATCTCAAATTCATCCGAAAGTGTCGGAAGCAAAATCTTATAGTATCCTCTTGAACGACTATCCAGATTCTTTCCAACACCCACCTCGTCACTTGTTGAAAAATTTTGATTTTCCCATAAAGAATCGACCTCAACATCTTGAATTGATGCACTAGATACAGACAGACTAAATGTAGGATTGATAATTACCGGAAACTCTCTATTATTATCATTTATCCAATTCAGATTCGCTTGTACTTTTAGTAAACTATAATTATCCTCTTCAAGAAAAGTCATAACAACATCACTGCTATATTCGCCACTCGCATCAAACATATACGGAGAATCTATACTAAACACCATTTCTTTATTCTTCTTTGATAACAAATGGACAGACCCATCCTTTTGCGGCATAGCATAAAGACCATCCATTTTTAAAATAAATTCAAAGTTATAGCATTCTTTGCGTTCAGAAATAACTATGTATTCTTTAAGCGCTTTCGGTGTTATCATATATTCTAGATCGGTAGCATAAAAGGCATTATTATACACAACAGCGGATGTTTTATTGCTAACATAGTCCACCGATTTTTTGCTTTTCCATTCTTCAATCTTTTCTTCAACAAAAGAAAAAGGGGTTGATTTACTTCTATATTTCATTCTATATGATTGTAAATCTTCAATTTCACTTAACCTTGCATTGCTGTAAGAATCACTTTTACCGTTGTTACTAACAGCAATGGAAATACTATATTCGTTATGTTTTAACTCAATGGGATTTTTTTGATTTAAGCATTTAGGTATAAGCACTTTTAAAGAATTCGACTTATTCATCCAATTTTCTTGAGAATCAACAGATGATACGCTCTTTACCGGTATAAGAGTGTTATCAATCTCTTCCCATTTACCTTGTTTCATATAGTGAACTGGTTCACTATATACTTCTGCAACATAAGAACCGTCTTCACAACGAAATTGTTTTACATACTCATCTCTAAAATCAAAAACTTCTCTCACCAATTTTTTTGATTTATTTGATGATAAACTTTCTGCAAAAATAGACAAACCAGAAATATTAATCAAAACACAGCACAACAGAACAAAAGCCAGCACTCTTTTTATTGCTATATTCAACTTAATTTTCATACCATTACCTCCTAAAAGTTTTCTTTTATCATCATTCGAAAGTCAAAACGTTCTTAGATATTCTTAAACAGGCAATCTTTTTTCATTACAAACACAATTCTTAAAAATCAGTTTTTAGCATTGCTCACAAAGCATAATAAAAACAAACAAAATCCGCTACCATATACCACAGGAGCCAGAAGAGCGATTACCGGAAATGAAGTCAAAGAAAATATCAGCCTCAGACTCAGCAGCTCAAACGGAATCAGTTTCACGCCGATCAGCACGGCAACTATCATTAATGTTGACATCACCGTACATCTCATTTCCGTTGATGCGTGCACTCCGCCGGAATATCTTCGCAGGAGGTTGAAGGCGAGAAAGAACGCCAAGGCAGCCGTCATACTTTTCAGTATGCAGCCGCAAAGGACACAAACGGTAAGATAATACGCTTGTGATACGAGATTAAAGAGGACAACATATTCCATAACATCCTCTTCAATCCCGTTCAGTTTAATTTTCCCCGATAGAAACCGAGCTATACGACTCATTCGTCTCTCATGCTGCGGGGCATCTCGGGCTGATACATCCAGATAGATGTTGCCGAGTTAATCTGGCTCTTTGACAAAAGATTCAATGCAGCCTTAAGTGCCTTAATAATCAAGCCGATCATACTTTCACTCCTCTCTTTTTTTCGTCACGATACACCACTTTTACAAAAAAATCAATGCAGAATGCAAAATCGTTCGAAAAACGTGCAAAATTGTACTTTTTCCCAATTACAATTAATTTTTTCTAAAAAATATTGATAATTCCAAATTTCATTGATATAATAAATTGAATTTTGTTCTAAAGCGATTTTTGAAATGTTACCATTAATAGGGGGTAATTAATTTTGTATGAAAAAAGCAATGCAGTTGTTATCGGTCTTCGGATAATGCAACGAAGAAAGGCGCTGGGAATAACGCAGGCTGAGCTTGCCGAAACCATCGGCGTATGTGACAATCAGATATCAAATATCGAAAACGGAAAATGTTTTTTGCGTATGAGCAGCTTTCTGAAAATATGCGATGCACTGGACTGCACCACAGACTATCTCTGCTCCGGCATGGTCAAAGATGATCTGCAGGATAACCTTGTCGATCTTTTATCTTTATTATCTGCCGAGGAGCAAAAAACCGTATGGAAATTGCTTGACGCTTATATTCACCGTGAGGATAACACTCTTGTATAACTGATTTATAATTTGTTTCATTTTTTATTCGGGTGATCAATTTGAAAATTCTGATTTGTGATGACGAAAAAGTATACGTTGATACCATCAGCACAAATATATACTATTATTTTGACAACAAACAAATCCCATATTCCGTAAGCACTTTCACAGACAGTTCCGAGATCTTCAGAAACAACGAAAAATATGACATAGCTTTTCTGGATATTGAAATGAAGCCGAAAAACGGTATTGAGATAGCGAGTGAATTAAAAAGAATCAATCCGCATACGATCATCTTTATCATCACTTCACACAACAAATATCTGGACGACGCTATGGATCTTCAGGTTTTCCGCTATATTCAAAAGCCGATTAACATAGGTCGGATGTTTGCAGGTCTTGACAAAGCGCTTGAAAGGCTGAAAAATACATCTGTTCAGTTTTATCTTTCGGAAAAACCGTCATATGTCCGCGTTTGTTCCGATGACATAATCTATATAGAGATCGTCAACCGCAAAACAAATGTTGTTACCTTTGACAACACATATGTTTCTGCACTTTCTATCAAGGAATGGATGGAAAAGCTTCCGAAGGGCTCTTTTTATCCCGTTCATACCAGCTTTATTGTCAATCTCAAACACATAACGGCATATTCCCGCGAATCGGTTGTTATGGACAATCGGTTTACCATACCGATTTCTAATAAAAATAAAACTGAATTCAGAACATTCTTTTTACATTTCAACAGAAAATAAAATACAATAACCGAAACTTCTTTTGAAAGACGTGATATGATCAATGACTCAACATCTGGTTTCTGTCGGTGCATTTATTGTTGAATGGTGGATCGTCTTTTTATACTTTAACAACATTTTTGAGAACAAAAGGCCGAAACACACAACAGCGCTTGCCGGTCTCGGATTATACGCTGTCCCGACAATAGTATTCATTCTTTTCGGAATACCGGTTGTCAACACCTTATTGCTTATTGTTATAAACTGTATTTATGCATTCTGCTTTTACAAAGCTTCGCTGATAAAAAGCATTGTTGCATCCGCTACATACATAGCGCTGATGATGGCATCCGAGTTTATTGTAATGATTCTTCTGTCACTGATTACAAACGGCGACATCAACCAATACATCTCATCGGAACCCGTCTATGCGCTTTCCACTACAATATCAAAAACGTTGCTTTTGTTCCTGAGTATTTTTGTTGCACGGTTTCTTTTCTCACGCAAAAGCGCATCTACGGACAAAACTCCTGCGTTTCTTTTTATCTTTCCGCTGTCAGCCATATTTATTGACCTATCGTTCTGGAGAATCGCTTCGACAATCGAGCTTGAATCCGAAACAAAGATCATCATAAGTGCCGGAAGCGTGGTTCTTCTTATATCCGTCCTTTTCACCTATGTGTTCTACGGCAATGCCATGCGCAAAAACAGCGAGCTTTTTCAGCTGCAGAGCGCTTTTGAAAGAAGCGAAACCGAGAGGAAATACTATTCCATCCTTGACAAGCAGAACGAAGAACTGCGTTCGTTTATACACGATGAAAAAAATCATCTGACTGCAATCAAGGTAATGTCTGACGATCCTGAGATACATAATTATATTGACAGCATCATAGGTGATCTGAACCGGTCCACACCTCTCGGAAATACAAAGAACAAAACGCTTGATCTGATTATCGGGAAGTACAACTATCTGTGTAACATAAAACAAATCAACTTTACATATTCAACACCCACTGCAAATCTTTTGTTTATAAACGACAGTGACCTCGTCTCTATGATGAGTAATATTCTCGACAATGCTGTTGAAGCATCGGAAAATGCCGACGATAAATGGATTGATATGTATATAGAGCGTGTCGGCGGTGTCACTCTGTTCACCTGCGATAATTCGTGTGCCACAGCTCCGATAATCCTTAACGGCACTCTCAAATCCTCAAAAGAAAACAAAAAGCTTCACGGTATCGGAATGAAAAGTATTGCCCGTACCTGTGAAAAGTACAATGCTCAGCTTGAATGGAATTACAATGAAGACAACAAAGTTTTCTCCGTCAATATTCTGTTCAGAGAATAAGGCTGTATATAAAATGAACCACCTTCGCCAAAAAACGAAGGTGGTTTTGCTTGTCGAAAAAATATTTTTTCGGCAAGCAGGGAGACTTCGAGAAAGGTGACGGGATGGCGTGTTCTTTGCCCCGAAGCTGTACAAAGGTACTGCGAGAGGGCAAAAACACGACAAACGCACATTAATAATTACCAAAAGATTCTTCTTCCTTCGCCTCAGAATGACACGATCGGTTTTCCTCTTACAAATTCCGATTGCTTTTTTATAACAATGTGCGTGTTCCCGGTGCATTTATCGACAGTCTGAACCACCTTCGCCAAAAGCGAAGGTGGTTCTGTTTCAGATCAGACCCGAATACTTCTCAAAGAATTTCTGCAATCTTTCAAGAACAGCTTTCTTTTTCTGTGCGCGGTTATTTCCGGCACCACCGAAAAGTGACATGGCAGGAAGAATTTTATCAATATCTGTTCCTGTCGTTTTTATTCCACCGTCACAAAAAGCATTTTCAATAAACACTTTTGTTTCTTCCGGCTTTAATCTGTGTTCCGCGATAACCTCGTCAATCTCTTTTTCTTTTTGTTCACCGACAAACTTTTTCCAGTCATTCCTGACATCGGTATTGACATTGACGGTATCAATAAAAGCTTCGATAAGCTCTTTCTTGGAACGAAGCTCAATGCTCGAACGGATAGCCTTGTCAATGGAACCGATGATCTCTTTATCCGTACAGTTTGAGTCATGATACTTTGCAACAAGCATAAGGATGTAATCGATATTAACCTCAACCTGCTTTACAAGTTCAAGTTCAAAAACAACATCATCACGTATACTCTCTTTTTCAACTTTGATTGTAAAATCATCCTTGATATCAAGATACAGGCTTGTATAATCCTGAACATCAAAGGGAGAAAGAATCTCGTTACCGATAAACTTGTCAAAAACCGAAAGGATATTGCGAAGCCTCAAGATATTACCGAAAAGAACAACGAAGTCCTTCTGGTTTTTCTCACCGCATATTTCCCTGCCGAGAGGATATTTCTGCAAAAGCTCGGCAATTCTTTCTTCATAGCCCTTTACGTGTTTGCCGTTTTCATCATAGCCGAAGTAATAATCCTCAAAGGATTTGAGAAGCACCAGACCGCTTGCATTTTTATCACCGAACAAAGAAACGGCTTCGTTGGTTTCCTGTTCAAGGTCACGGAAGCATACGATGTTACCGAACGACTTGACGGCATTCAGAATTCTGTTGGTACGGGAGAACGCCTGAATAAGACCGTGCTGTCTGAGATTTTTATCGACCCAGAGGGTATTAAGCGTTGTTGCATCAAAGCCTGTCAGGAACATATTTACAACGATCAGAATATCAACTTCACGCTCTTTGACCTTCAGTGACAAGTCTTTATAATAGTCCTGAAAGCCTTTTGAGGATGTGTCGTAATTCGTTTTAAACAGCTTGTTATAGTCATCAATAGCGTTATCGAGGAACTCACGAGAGGTGACATCAAGCATATCGGTGTCAAAGCTTTCATCGGCAAGCAAACCGTTGGTGCCGTCCTCTTCGTTTGCACCGTAGGAGAATATTGTTGCGATTTTCAAGTCACGCTGTTTTTCTTCAAGCTGTTTTTTGAACTCATAATAATACTTTTTGGCTACAGGAATAGAACTGACGGCAAAGATCGAGTTAAAGCCGTTAAGACGCTTACCCTTTGCCATATAGAACTGATTACGTTTTGTATGGCGGTCAAAGTTGTCAATGATATAGCTTACAATACCCTTGATGCGTTCAGGTGACTGCATGGCTTCTTCCGTGTCGATCGCATTGACCTGTCTGTCCCTTATGCCGTCTTTTCTTTTGAGTGTATCAACAAAGTCGATTCTGAACGGCAGAACATTTTTATCATTGATAGCATCGACTATGGTATATGTATGGAGCTTTTGTCCGAAAGCCTGCTCGGTTGTTTTGAGATCAGGTATACCGCCCGATGAGGCATTTTCCGAAAAAATCGGTGTGCCCGTAAAACCGAAGATGTGATAATTCTTAAAAAACTTATTAAACTTAATTACCTTTTCACCCTTTTTAACGGTACCTCCGACAATCCTTGTATGCATTTCGCCGAATTGGCTGCGGTGGCATTCGTCAAAAATAAGTACAACGTGCTTATCTCTGATCGGGTGATCAGGATTCTTTGTAATAAAAATATCAAGCTTCTGAATTGTTGTAACGATAATTCTTGCCGAATCATCTTCAAGCTGCTTCTGAAGAACAGCAGTGTTTCTGTTACCGTTTGCAGCACCTTTCTCAAAGCGGTCATATTCTTTGATCGTCTGATAGTCAAGGTCTTTACGGTCAACGACAAACAGAACCTTGTCGATAAACGGAAGTGCCGTTGCAAGCTGAGCAGTCTTGAACGATGTGAGCGTTTTGCCCGAGCCCGTTGTGTGCCAGATGTAACCGCCTGCATCAATAGTGCCGGTCTGTTTGTAGTTGGTTGACGTGATTATCTTGCTGATGATCTTCTCCGTTGCAACGATCTGATACGGACGCATTACAAGTAAAAGACTCTCGCTTGTGAACACACAGTATTTTGTCAGGATACTGAGAATCGTATGCTTTGCAAAGAATGTTTTTGTAAAGTCAACAAGATCGGGAATTGTTCTGTTATCGGCATCTGCCCAGAAGGATGTAAACTCAAACGAGTTGCTTGTTTTCTTTTTGTTGCGGGAAGATGTTCTTTCTTTTACGTGCAGATCACGTGTGGTGTTGGAGTAATATTTTGTGTGCGTACCGTTGGAAATGACGAAAAGCTGAATATATTCATAAAGTCCGCAGCCTGCCCAGAAGGACTCACGCTGATAGCGGTCAATCTGATTGAACGCTTCTCTGAGTGGTCTGCCACGGCGTTTAAGTTCAACATGAATAAGCGGCAGACCGTTGACAAGAATTGTCACATCATAACGGTTGTCGTGAGTGCCGCTGTCTTCGGTATATTGATTGATAACCTGTAAAAAGTTGTTGTGAATATTCTTTTTGTCAATCAGATAAATATTTTTTGA
This sequence comes from Clostridia bacterium, assembly GCA_017397655.1. Taxonomy (GTDB): domain Bacteria; phylum Bacillota; class Clostridia; order Oscillospirales; family Acutalibacteraceae; genus UBA1425. The sequence continues at coordinate 46,857 of JAFQIG010000056.1, forward strand.
AGTGCCGTCATCACGCTTTAAAACCTGAATGTAATCTTCCTGAATCCTGCGTGTTTTCTCAACAATATGTTCATTGGGATTGGCGATCTGATTCTCAAAAAAGTATTTCCACTCTTTATCGGAAAACTTATAGTTGTTAAGCTTTTCAATCTGAACACGAAGGTTTTCAATCAAAGCAGACTGACAGCTTATATCAAGATACTGATAGCCTTGCTCTGTCAGCATTTTTATAAACGCTTTTTCAAGCTCGGCTTCGCTCTGATACGCATCGGAACGGGCGCTCTGAGGCTCATATTTACTGACAACAGTAGCCTCGCTTGTGGATAAAACCATGTTGTACTGACTCATCACTTCGCTCCTCCTATCTTTTCATATTGCTTCCCAAATCTTTTCTCATCTCTGTATAAAGGGCTGCTATATGTTGTTTGAAAATTTCAGTGCTCGGGATATTTTCTCTTTTGAAGTTTTCCACACGACTCTCAAAACATAAAATATCCATATCAGTTACATGGCAAATCTCATATTCCTCGCCGTACTCATTAAACTCAGTCTCAAAAAAACCCGGATTATTCTGCGGATCGTTCTTGATGTAAAAGCTTCTATATTCCTCATAGTTTTTAATTACAAATTCGTAGAAAGCCTTGAAAGCCTCTTCTGTTTTAGTCGAAGAGAGAAGCTTCATTTTGGGTTTAAAATCCAGTAAAACTTGTATGTAGCTACTATCGTATGTTTTAAACCTATCATGCAGTAAATGTTCTGCTTCATCATAAAACTTAAAATACAACTCTGCCCTTTTTTCCAAAACAAGCTTTTTGACTTCGTTTTTATGTGTTATCGATAAAGTTATAAGTGCTGTAATAATTGATGTAATAATTGACACCACACCAGTTAGTATAATAATATAAAAATCGTTCATACGTTTGTCACCCCAAATGTCAACAACATATTCCTATAATGCTCATACTGCTTCTGCCTTGCTTCGATTTCGGCAGGAAGACCGATATTAAGATCGGAACAGATAGCATCAAAATTATCAAGAACTTCTACAAGACGATCCTGAACATCACGAGGTGGTAAAGGAATTTCAATACTCTCTATTGATGGGACATTTGAATGAACAACCTTGCTTTTAACTTTTCCTTTGCTCTTTTGCTGTCTTGCCAAAGAAGTTGACAAAACATAAGAGAGATACTTGGGGTTCTGATTATGTTTCAGAACAACTATATCACCACCGGCAAGACATTTTTCGTTGCCTACATAAGCAGTTGACTTCGCAATATCTTCAACGCTTTCACCGGTGATTGCAAAAAGAATATCTCCATACTCAAAATATTTGGGACTGTTCACATATTCGAGTTTGGTGTGTGAATAGCATTTGTCAAACCATATTCCGTATTTGGTATAAATTTCACCGTATCTGACACAAGGAATCCCTTCTTCGGTTACTTCATCTCTCTTAATTCCTGCACCACGATAAATATCGGTTGCTATATCACCAAGTTTAACTCTGTGTATTTCTCCGATTCTGTCAAACGAAAGTAAATCATCACGATAATACTCATACTGCTTTTTACGAGCTGTAAGCTCTGCTGTGAGCTCTGCTGTGAGCTCTGCTGTGAGCTCTGTAAAATTGTCCAGAATACGGACAATTTCATTCTGCACCTCCATGGGCGGTACAGGGATTAAAAAGTCTTCTGTAACATGCAGAGAAATCTGTGGAAGAGAACCCATTCCTGAGGCAGCATCTCGGAATATTTGAATATTATTCTTCAAAACATAGTACAAAAATTTAACGGAGACTTTATCATCTGTTGTATAAGCCCACATTTCATTTTTAAATGTAAAAGGCTTGTCGTAATATACAACATCTATCACTCCACGCGACTGAACTAAAACAGCAGGGACTCTTGTAATATTAGCGTTTGGAATATCATCTTCAAAAGCATTAATAACAGTTTTTCCACCGGCAAATACTTTTATATCACCATCAGGGTTATCAATCTCTTTCATTTTTCCTGCAGTAATAGGAGTTCCTTTTAATCGAGTGTAGACATCTTTTACCTTTCTATACTCTACACCATTGGGACAAAGTTCCTCTATCAGTTGTTCAAGTTTTGTCATTGATTCTATCCCTCGCACATTTTAATGCTTCAAAACTCTTATTGGAAAATAAAAGCCGAGAACAGTTTTTGATTATTTCCTTATTGTATGAAGCAATATTCTTGATCTGATATATATCAAAAAACGCTAAGTCATTTTTCAAAATATCTTTGTGAAATATTTCAACTGCAACAGTAGGTGAAAGCGGTACAAAATATGTCACTTCCGGTGATACTGCTGAAATGGGTTCATTTGTTTTTTTACTATGGTCAATTTTTATCACAGGATTGTCGGATGTAATAAACGGAAGTTCTGTATGATTAATTATGAAAATCCAATGCCAATCACTAAATAGATTTGCATAGAAATTGCTCATACCAAAATCTAAAATTTCAGATGTGTGGATGCGCTGAAAATCCGTTTTTGAATATTGCGGTATATCCGCATAAGGAAAACCATCTTTTATCTGTTGATAAATATCTTTATAATAATTTCTAAATGCCTCTGTTCTTGTTATTAACAGTGCAAATTGAGCAGAAAGTTGCTCTTTTTCTATCTGTAGAGAAGAGCAATCTCGATGCTGAGGATCAATAATTATCGTGTCAAGCAAAACACGTAATAATGTGGCAAGTTCTCCCTCTATTTTATTTCCAAAAAATTTTTCAATAATTTTCTTTTGTTCGCCAAGTTCTTCGATATCATAAAAACGTTTGATTACTGGAAACTTTCCCACTTTTGAGCTGTCACATTTATTTTCCTGCACATTGTAGAAATAAAGCATTGAATCACGACCTTTATTCCCTTCAATGCCGAAATTTGCCAAATAGGCTACCGGAACAGTATGCGAATGTTCTACTGTGTTTTTATTTCCCATTTTCGATCTCCGCAATTATTTTTGCAATCTCGTCACGGAGCGCCTGCTCACGTGCTACGATTTCTTCGATCTCTGCATTCAGCTTTACGATGTCGACCTTTTCTCTTATATCCTCTGCTTCGACGTAGGTTGAAACCGAAAGATTATAATCATTCTCTTTGATTTCATCGTATGAAACAAGTCGGGCAAAGTGAGGAGCATCCTCACGGCTTGTAAATTCCGATACGATCTTTTCGATATTTGCATCGGTGAGCTTGTTGTTGTTTGTGACTTTGACAAATTCGGCTGATGCATCAATAAACAGCGTTTTATTATCCGCCTTTGACTTTTTAAGCACCATGATGCACGTTGCTATTGATGTGCCGTAGAAAAGATTTGACGGCAGCTGAATAATACAGTCAATAAAGTTGTTGTCAATAAGATATTTGCGGATTTTCTGCTCTGCTCCGCCACGGTACATAATTCCGGGGAAGCAGACAATTGATGCCACGCCGTTTGTCGCAAGCCAGGAAAGCGAATGCATTATAAATGCCATGTCCGCTTTTGACTTCGGTGCCAACACGCCTGCCGGGGCAAACCGAGGGTCATTGATAAGCACGGGGTTATCCTCGCCCTCCCATTTGATTGAGTAGGGCGGATTTGAAACGATTACCTCAAACGGCTCGTCATCCCAATGCTGCGGTGACAAAAGCGTATCCTCGTTTGCTATATCAAATTTATCATAGCCGATATCGTGAAGAAACATATTGATTCGGCAAAGGTTATATGTAGTGATGTTGATCTCCTGTCCGTAAAAGCCCTGTCGCACCTTATCTTTTCCGAGTATCTTTGATGCCTTAAGCAGTAACGAGCCCGATCCGCATGCAGGGTCATATATCTTATTAATTTCTGTTTTGCCGACTATTGCAAGCTTTGTCAGAAGTTCGGAAACCTCCTGCGGAGTAAAGAACTCTCCGCCGCTTTTGCCTGCGTTTCCTGCATACATTCCCATAAGATATTCGTATGCATCACCAAAGGCATCTATCGTGTTATCCTGATAGTTGCCGAGATTCATATTGCCGATACCGTCAAGAAGCTTGACAAGCTTTTCGTTGCGCTTGCCGACCGTTGCACCAAGCTTATTGGAGTTGACATCAATATCATCAAACAAGCCTGCAAAGTCATCCTCGCTGAAACTGCCCTTTGCAGATTCTTCTATATGTCGGAACACGTTCTCAAGTGTTTCATTGAGGTTTTCATCGCGAGAAGCTCTTTTTCTGACATTGCAGAAAAGCTCTGACGGCAATATGAAAAAGCCCTTTGATTCAACAAGTGTTTCTCTTGCCGTTTCCGCATATTCATCCGACATAAGTGCATATTCAAAACCGATATTGCCTGCATCATGCTCCAGCTTATTAATATAGTTTGTCAGATTCTCCGATATGTAACGATAAAACATTATTCCGAGTACATAACTTTTAAAATCCCATCCGTCTACACTTCCGCGCAGTTCATCAGCAATGCCCCAAATCGTTCTGTGAAGCTCGTCTCTCTCCTGCTCCCTTTTGATATCCGCCATATCTCTTCTCCTTCTTTATGGTGAGTTAAGTGTATCACCTTTGTTGTACGATATACCGTACAATTATTCCTCAAGCATTTTTTTGAATTTTATTTTTAATCGGACAAGCGGCTCCCATCCGCTGTATTCGTTTACGATATCGGGGCGATCTTTCCACTCATATTCCTTGCCGAGCTCGTAATTCAACCATTCCCTTACAACCTTTACAAAGTAGAAGTCCTTACTCTTTACATATCCGTAGGTACCCGTTTCCTGATCGTAGCCGTATACCGTTATCAGCTTTGCATTACTAAGCAGGCTCTCTTCAAAGTATTTTCTGCACGTTTCCTCATCGTCATAATGTGCATATCCCTCGGCGTTGGCATACTCGTTTCTGCCGCGCTTTGCAAGCTGAAGATACAGCTCATAAAGGTCATACGGACACGTTTTCGGACTCATCGTCCAGCCGGGTGTGCAATACTCGTTGATACACACATCAACCGGAGGTCTTGTTGTACTGTACTCCCCTGTATGCGATGACAGCGACACTATGTGCGATATGATCTTGTGTCTTTCTATACCTGCATCATAAAACAGCTTGCACGTAAACTTTATGTAATCGGCAATTACCGAGTACAGCAGCTTTTTGGTATAATCCCTTACCGACATTCTGTTTTTTGCCGCTTCCTTCCTGAGCGACTTTTCGGTATATCCCATATTGTGAAGTGCGTGGTATCCGTACTGCGCCTTTTCAAAATCCTCTAAAGATGCATAATCCTTATCGCTGTAATCGGGAATCTGCGTCTCCCATCCCGTGTTTATTCCCGCAAAAAGGTATGCTTTGTTCTCCTCTTTGAGTCTTGTATAATTCTCTGTAAGCGGCTCTATAAATCCTTTTGTTACCTGATTTTTATACCATTCAAGATATTTTTCTGAATTGAAGCACGGGAAGCCTCCCGCCGTTGCAAAAGGTACTCCGCTCCAATCGCAATGCCATCTCGGCAACATTCCGTATGACTCTCCGCCCCATTTTTCGCCCTCCTTCGGAAAGGCTATCCATTCGCACATTTCGGGATCGTTATAAAACTTGTTGCCGTCTTTTGTAACTGCTCCGTCACCGAAATAGTCCGTGTAATTGGTACAGTCATCCATCTGGAAATATACCGGAACATTATACTTTTCGGCAAGAGCGAAAACATGATTGACCTCTTCTCTCATCTGCTCCACAGACTGTGTCAGACACATAGGTCCTACCACTCCGAAGGCATACATTCGCTTTGAATCTGCATCAATCTCTCCGTGAAGCTCCACCATCTGACTGACATACGGTTCAAGATTCATATAATGAACATTGGTTACCATAAATACTACGTATTGCGGATCATCCTCACCCGTTATATCCGGCGTTATATCCGTGCCGAACAACGTCAATAATGCTGTTATCAGCGCAATAATAAAGCTGATTATTCTCTTTTTCAGTGACATATAAACACCCCTTTTGTATAAATATATCACAAAATTTTTGTTTAATCAATAATGTTTCTTTTTCCGCTTTTTCTTGACTTTTGTTTTATTTGCAAATAAAATAGTATCAAGGAGTGATTTTGAATGAAGACAAGAATTATTGCTTTTCTGATGGGAATTGTTTTGTCGTTCTGCAATCTGTTCGGTATAGATTATAAGGGTACGGTTGTTGCCGAAACCTTTACAAATTACATATATCAGGATGCCTCTTACGGTGATCACGAACGTCAGAAGCTTGATCTGTATATCCCGAAATTACGTGGCGATGAGTTGGGACTTGTCCTTTACATTCACGGTGGAGGCTGGGTTGCAGGCGATAAGGAAGGTTACCGAAACGATATCCGTGAGATGGCAAAAATGGGCTATGCTGCCGCCTGCATCAATTATCGCTACCTCTCGTACGATGTTTCTTTTGATGATATTCTGAATGACATTGAAGCTGCTCTTTCGTTTATCAGAACTACAGGCAAAGAGAAAAACATCTCAATTGACAAGGTTCTTCTTACAGGCTATTCCGCAGGCGGTCATCTCTCTATGCTTTACGCATACGCAAGAAAGGATTCTTCACCCGTTGAGCCTGTTGCGGTTGTTGATTACTGCGGTCCTACTGATCTTTACGATCCGTCTTTTTATAACGAATCGTCTACCGATGAACTGAAAAATCTTTTCCTGATGTTCGCATCATACTCTTACGGTCAGGAGCTGACACTTGACAACGCTTATCTTGCCGAGCAAGTTCTGAAAAAAGCTTCTCCGATTTATTATGTTGATGAAAATACCGTTCCTACTGTCAAAAATCACGGCATGGCTGATACGCTGGTTCCCTACTCAAATGCTTTATCTCTTGAAGAAGCTTTTGTAAGTCACGGTGTAACTCATATTCTGAACACTTTCCCGAACTCGGGTCACGGTCTCGAAAATGATCCGTATCACAAAAAGCTCTCCGATCAATACTTTGAGGATTATGTAAAAACATATCTCGGCTGATCAATATTCATTTAGAATTGGAGCTGTAATTTATGAAAAAAACATTTTCAAAAGCGCTCGATAAGTTTAATAGTTTGAATAACTTTTGTAAATCCATGATTATTCTATCAATTATTGTTGTATCAGGCATAATCGTTTCTACATGTATGATTTTATCGAGAAACAACGTATACATTAAAGCAGAAGAACGCGAAACCGATGTTGCGCAGTCTGACGTTTCCGTTCTTGAAACGATGCCCACAGATATAGAAAAGATCGCCGAGACAACAGAAACAACCCATATAACAGAATTAACTGAACATCCTGTCATCGATGATCAAACAACTTCAAATTCTTGGAAAAGAACCTACAAAGAATACCTTTTGAACATATGTTCAAGTGATCCTCGTGCCTCTTATCTCAACTTTATTCTGCGTTATATCGATAACGATGATATTCCTGAACTTTTGATAAGTAGTGGTGATTTTCATAATTCTACAGTCACAATCGTTACCTACTCAAACGGGGAGCTTAATGAATATGACGGATTGGGATCATATGGCGAACTCTACTTTGAAGAACGATCGAATCAATTTTTCGCAACATATTCGGGTATGGGCGTTTTTGATTTAACTTGTTATTATATCAACAACGGTACTATTGTAAAGGATTTTCAACTTTCATATAGCGATCCCGAGGTTGTAGACTTAGATCTTGAAAAAATCTTTCACTATAATAATAAACTAATTTCAGAAAGCGACTTTGTTCGTATTTATAATGAAAAAATCCCCGATTGGTATGCAACAATTGAAGTCTATAATGATGCGTGGGGCGTCCAACCTTTGGATAATAACACTTTTACTACCTACACAAAATTAACCGAAGAAAACGTTAGAATTATTTTGGATCCCCTTAAATAAATCAAGGCTGATCAAAAAATACAAATATTCAATCAAAAATTACAACTTTACCTCTTTCTCTGTGTGATGTGCTATTGTATGGATGTCAACAAAACACAGACGAAAGAGGTAATTTATTATGAAAAAAGTTTTTATCTTCCTTACAATTTCGCTCATTCTTACATCCTTTACAAATAAGTACGAAGAAAAAAAGACAGAGAACTTTACACAGACAACAACATCCTGCACAACAATTGATCTTACCTCCTCCGAATATGATCAATTTTTTGAAGATTACGAAAACAGTCTTGTTGCCGAATAAAAAACTGACTCCGTTTTCACGAAGTCAGCAAACTGTTGATAAAGGCAACGGGAACACGCACATTATTACAAAGAGCCTTCGGATAACACGGGGGTTTTGAGATAATCAAGCCTAAGCTGTCATCCTGAAGCGAAGAATCTTAATAATAGTTTTTGTTCAGTTGAGTAACGATTTCATTATGGTGAGGTCGGTGGAATTGACGATTCCGTCACCGTTGAGGTCGGCGGCTTTTTTGTTTATGTCGGAGTATTCGGAGTCGCTGCCTGTGATGATGTCACGCATTGCAGAAAAGTCCTCGGCAGAGACAGCCGCACCGTCTCCGTTTATGTCACCGTCAATTATTACGGTGTAGGTGTTATCGATAAGTCCGTATTCTCTGTTGATAAGCTCGATTGTCGTACCTGTCGTGATAACATCGTCACTTATCTCCATAATCGCATCACCGTCTACCGATACATAATCCCTTACCGTCTCTTTCGTCAGTCCCGACGGCAAGCCTCTGACATTCAACTCCTCATCAATCGTTGCCGTCTTTGATGTCAAGTGCGATTCGTCGATAAAATGAATGTCTGTGTATCCCTCGTAAAAGTCATTCCATTTGAGCAAATACTTATGGATTTCGGAATTCTCATAGCAATAAACATTTTCACATATTTGTGAGTTAATAATCGTGCCAACAAATGTCGTTACATTTTTTCCTATTACAATATTTTCGACATCATAAATGCCCCATTTTTCTATGTTTTCTACATTATTGCCAATAATGAGGGTTTTTAGTTCTACTTCGTGCCACGGACCGTGAGTGTCAAGTTCAAAAGCACTTTTAGCAATTGTTGTAACAGGTACACCGTCTATTTCATCGGGAATACGTAAAACTTCTTTATTGCAACTAAACAAATAGCCATAGTTAAAGATATAATCATACACCTTGAAGCCGGTAATAACGATTTCCGTTCCGTCATTAATGTAGTGACCGGAAAAGTCATCACTCGGAATGCTGTTTCTCTCGGCAAGCACTTTCTGGACATATATCATATCTTCTGCCGTTCCGCTTGCAGAAACACCCTGTTCCGTATCATTATCGGTTATAATCGAAGTGGGAATACCTATGCTGATAAAAAAACTCATTATGAGGGACAGTATCTTTTGAAAAAGCTTTATCATTGTCAAAACCTCCCATTTATTTCTGTTTTTATTGTAACATAAATATTTCTTTTTTACAATAGTAAATCGCCCTTGCTATGTGGTACAGCAAGGGCGATTGTTCAGTTAAGTAACGATTTCATTATGGTGAGGTCGGTGGAATTTACGATACCGTCACCGTTGAGGTCGGCGGCTTTTTTGTTAATGTCGGAGTACTCGGAGTCGCTGCCTGTGATGATGTCACGCATTGCGGTGAAGTCCTCGGCAGAGACAGCCGCACCGTCTCCGTTTATGTCACCGTCTACGACCGCCGTATATGTTTTGTATACAAATTCGGGATCGGCGTTGACAAGTTCTATTTTTGTACCGGTTTTTACAACTTCGTCCGAAACTCTGATTTCTGCTTCTCCTTCAACTTTGAGATATGATTTTAAATCATTTTCAGTCAGTCCGCCTTGAAGTCCCGATATTACATAATCCTCACTTATGTCAACCGTTTCCGAAGTCAGATATGCGTTCTCGATCAGGTGATATTCGTTATTGATCTCTCCGCTTTTAAGCTTTTGATGTATTGTGGAGTTTTCATAACAGTAGACGATACATTCCGAATTTATTATATTTTCTTCTCCAAAATTCAATTCGGCACTTAAAACAACAAGTTTTTTTGCGTTTACGATATTTCCACCCCAAAACTTCAACCCTTTCGGGATAACGAATGTATTCGTGTTTCTGATTCCTCCGAAACAATACGAATCTATATACTCGATTGATTCTGGCATTTGAGGTATATATGTACTATTAAAATAATCACCGAACGCCAAAGACGAACCTTTTATAACACGCAAATTATTATTCAACTCGATCTCGTTCAAAAAATAACAACATTCAAATGCACCTTGTTCTATAATCTCGACATTCTTACCTAACTCTATACTTTCAATATGACTGTCAAGGAAAGCACAACGTCCTATATATCGAACATTGTCACCGATTTTAACAGACTTTATAAAATCAAGAGAGTTGGAACCGCCTTCATTAAAGAACGCCGTATCGCAGATTGTTGTTACAGGATAGCCGTTAATTTCATCAGGTATCATGATGTGTTCAACTTTACTGTATCCGCTTTCTTCAGAAAATTTTAATCCTTTTACGAATACTTCCGAATTTGATGAACCGCCGATAAAAACATCCAAATACTCATGGTCTACCAGTGTTTCAGAAGATATACCGACAGTAGGTGTCTCGATAATTGAATCATTACAAATCGTTGCATTTGGCATAAGCAGAACAAGAAAATATAAAAGAATTTTCTTAATAAACGCAAACATAATATCACCTGATAATGTTAAAATATTATTATAATTATAGTATAAACAAATACTATAAGTCAAGTAATACTTTTAAACTCCATACACATACATACTTTTAAACTCCATACCCATATTCTTCAGTTTTTTTATAGTGGGCATCGTGATAATCTGTAAAATAAATATTGTTGTAAGAAACAAATCTGTTTTTTGATGCAAGAGCATTTGTAGCACTTATTACGTCTTCTGAATTGACCTCACCATCCCAAGCCGGATCTGTAATCGTTGCCTCACTATCCCAATTTTGCATTATTTTAGAATTTCTCAAAACAAACCTAAAACCTACGAACATACATTTTTTTACAGTGCAAAAGATATGAGAACCGCCTTCTGTATAATATTCATTCATAATAGCAGAATTGATTGTATATGGAGCATTGTTAATAAAGTTACAATTTCTAAATGACCAATGCATATAAATTCTACGATTACTTCCAAATGAAAAAAACACGCCGTTTCTATATATATCTCTCAACTCATCAATCTCTGAAGCACTGTTGGGTATAGGGGAGAATATAAAATCGCAAAAAGCAAACTCAACAAAACTAAGAACGCCTTTTGTGTGCGCAGGTAATGCTTCGTACGTTTTCGCTTTTGTATAGTCAATAACGATGTCATTTATTTTAAATGTACAATCCTTAATCAACATATTATCGTTTTCAACATTTCTACTATTGCCAACAGTAAAAAACTTATGATGAAAATCGAAGTGGCAATTCTTGATAACCAGATCGTTAACATAGTAGTTTGGTGAACCGCTCTTGTTTGATGGGATATTAAAAGCACCGCCGGCACTTGTATAATCGGGATGTCCGGAAAAACTGCAGTTTGTCACTACGACATTTTTTACACCTGCAAAAACAAGTCCGCAATATCTGACGTTGGTTGCGATTATATTCTCTATAACACAATTGTGCGTATTGTGACCGACATTAACTGCACAATAACAGTTGTCTATAATAATGTTTTTGATGACGAGAGAATCACTTTCCCTGATATCGTCGGTAGCTTCATCCGCCCAGTTTCTTTGTATTGCAGTACCCTCACCTGCATTAAGAAGTGTGAGATTTTCAAACGTGTAGTTGTTAATTGATCTTGAGGCATATATACAATGATTACCGTGTCCTTCGTTATAAATATTCCAATCACAGGAGATGTATGAATCAACAAGATATCCACCGGTAACAAAGGAATACTCAATACCGGTAATCACTTTTTCGATATGGAGATTTTCCAGTCGGATATTTGCATTTGACGATGTAATATCCATGCCGTAGTTTGCGTTTTCCATTGTAACGTCGTGAATATGAATGTTGTTACAATCTGCAATATAAAAACACTTGTTATAAGTACTGTTGTTTCCTGTCGTAAGACAATGATACAGTCTGATATCCTTTACCTCAATATCGGAAACACCACTCATATAGATCAAAGTGCTTTCATCTGTACCATTAGCAAGTGTCTGCAACGGCATAAGCATGGCGCCGCAACCGTTGAGCACTTTTCCCGATGGTATATTAATCTTAGCGGAGATGCAATAACATTTACCGTGTGTCAGGCGAACCTCTTTGACATCTTCATGACTTAAAGCATCATCAATAATGCCTATTCTTGTAATAATATTATTATCACGTATTGTACTATTATTATCTGTCTTGCCCGAGTTTGCGGCGACAAGTGAAGTGCCGTAATCGTGAACTTTTTTGATGGGTGGCTCTACCGGTGTGTTATGCGATTCCAAATACTCCTCAAATGTTATCGGAAACGCACCGTCACCTTTAGCGCCGAGCTGATCGATGTTGACTGTACCGTTTTCGATAATCATAACGGCTTTGAGCTGCTTATCTGCTGTATTGACAAGCGTGTGCTCGAAATGAGAGCTCTCATCAGCGAGACCCTGTTCCACCTTGAAACGTGCACCGCCGCCGTCATCGACAGCGTAATATCCGAGCGTTACAATCTCATCGCCAACGTTGAAGTGTTTCTTTTACTTTACAAAAAATCCTTCGCTTTCACGGTAGTGTTCCGAGCATAGCGAAGGATTTTCATTTAGTTGAGTAACGATTTCATTATGGTGAGGTCGGTGGAGTTTACGATACCGTCACCGTTGAGGTCGGCGGCTTTTTTGTTAATGTCGGAGTATTCGGAATCGCTTCCCGTGATGATGTCACGCATTGCGGAAAAGTCCTCGGCTTCGCCTGTCAACCCGTCTCCGTTTATGTCTCCGTCAATTATTACGGTGTAGGTGTTGTCGATAAGTTCGTACTCTCTGTTGATAAGCTCGATCGTTGTACCTGTTGTAATGACATCGTCACTTATCTCCATGATCGCATCACCGTCTACGGAAACATAGTCCTTTACCGTCTCTTTCGTCAGTCCCGACGGCAAGCCTCTGACATTCAACTCATCATCAATTGTTGCCGTGTTTGATGTCAGATGTGATTCGTCGATGATAAATATTTCTGCATTTTCATAGTTTTGTTTTATCGAAAAGTTGTATATTTCGGAGTCTTTATAGCAAAACAGCTTCTGTCCCATTTTCCAACCGAAATTCGGTTGCTCCTCATCTATATACATCAGCTCATCATTCAGATGAAAAGGAGATACATTTTTGCCTGCTATAACATTGGGTATGTCCACAACGCCCAAATACTCTATTGTTTTAATATTGTTACCCAAAACAATAGTGTGCGGTTTAATATCGGTAGCAATCGTTCCCGCAAACCCCCATTCAAAGGCGCTTTCAGCAATTGTCGTAACAGGAATACCATCTATTTCGTCAGGAATCCTAATATTATAGTTTTTGTTAAAAAATTCATAACCGTCATACCCATTTGCATCATATGACTCTGCGCGGAAACCTCTGATTACAATTTCTGTACCGTCATTTATATAATAGCCACCAAATTCATCACTTGGAATCTGATTCCAATAATCAAGCATTTGTTGCTCATATATTATCCCCGGATCAATATCCGGATCATAGTAGATCATATTATTCTCTGTTTCTATTACACTTGCAGAAATATTAACACTCATAAAAATACTCATTATGAGGGACAGTATCTTTTGAAAAAGCTTTATCATTGTCAAAACCTCCCATAATTTATATTTTTATTATAACATAAATATTTCTTTTTTACAATAGTTTCGGGTCGGATATTTACGACTATCGGAAATATCCGACCCTGTCAAATCAGATGCCGAAATCGACACCCTTTACATAGTGGGTGGTGTTGAATCCGTCAATAATTTCGTTATATTGATGAATGTTATTGATTGCTATGAAGCGCTGTTTGTTATTCATAGCATTAACAGCAGTATCGACAGACACATTATTACCGGCTCCCGGCGGATAAAAACACGGGTTGGTATCACTGCTTTTGTCATCACCTGTAGTTGAAACACGTATAGTCCAACGAAAATTGACAAGAGTACAGTTTTTCATTGTACAGTGAACTTTCTTAGTAACAACATTATTATACATTTCATCGGACATCGAATTGCTTAGAACAGGACTGTTAACCGTTACACTACCGTTATTAATGAATTTACAACGATCAAATGTCCAATGCATCTCTTTATTACGGTCACTGGTAAAATAGAAAAAAACACCGTTTTGACTGTGACTGTCATTAAAAAAGCGTTCTGCTTCAAACACACATTTAATAAAGGTTACGTTTGAAACAATTCCCTTAACCAGCGCAGGTGTTGAAGCTTGTGCCATCTGAGGCGAGAATATATGGAAATAACAGTTCTTTACTATTAAACTATCACCGAATAAAATTCTGCTACTTCCAATCGAAATAAATTTACGGTTAAAATCAAATTTGCAATTATCAACAATAACATTTTTAATATAATCCAATTCTTTAGAGTCACTCGGAACGGATATTCCACAAGCGGCTTCGTCCATGCTTTTGAAAGAACAGTTGGTGATAAGTACATCTTCCGCACCGCAAAGTGCAATACCTGATTCCATGACGTTGGTTGCAATGATATTTTTAAAGACACTATTACGTGTTCTTTTACCGACATGAACAGCACAGTCACAGTTGTCAATAATAATATTGCTAAACAACAGGTTTTCTCCGAAATAATCAAATGAATCAAGTGCCTCGTTGCGGTTTATAGCATTACCTTTACCGGCATTACGCAATGTAAGATTTTTGAATACACAATCCTTCATTGCTCCGCCGGCGTAAATGCAATGCTTGCCGTTTGCTTTATCCGCAGAGAGAAGAAGATTGTAATCACATGAAATATATGAATCGCTTATCAAGCTGTTCATTATATCTCCGATCTCCAAGCCTGTGTAAACATCTAATATATGCACATTACGGATTGAAACGGTGTTGTAATCAGTACCTTTTTTGCTTGCTGTAGATTTAATTCCTACATGAGAACGTTCGATAGTAACATCGTGAATATCAACGTTTCTGCAATGCTGAATATAGATTGCTCTGTACGTATAGTCATCGCTGATAAATGCGTTATGGATAAGTCGTACATTCATAATTTCGATATTCTCATTAAATGCAGTACCGCTGTTGCGACAATTAATGAGATAGTGTAACCCTGATAGTGGAGTTGTGTTAATATACATTATTGTGGCACTGTTTCCGTCAAGAACCTTGTTGCTCTGCATATTGATGGTCGATTTTGTTCCGTAGATTTTGCCTGCGGTAAGACGAATGCAATGCACCTCCGAATTTGAAATCGCTTCATTGAAAAACTTTGCATTATCTGTTGCTGTAATAGCAACCTCGTTTTCATCCAGATACTCGGAACTGCCGTTATTGATATTAAGCGTTTTTATGGTTCTCATATCACAGCTTTCCGGATTGCTATACGAATCATTAAATGATAACGGCAGAACCGCATCACCTTTAGCACCGAGCTGATCAATATTGACCGTGCCGTCCTCGATGATCATAACGGCTTTGATCTGCTTATCTGCTGTATTGACAAGCGTGTACTCGAAATGAGAGCTCTCAGCAGCGAGATCCTGTTTCACTCTGAAGCGTGCACCGCCACCATCTCCGCTGCTGTAATAGCCGTGTGTAACAATTTCATCACCCGGCTTGATGTCGGTTATTGTCTGTGAAATTGTACCTAAATCGGCAGTTGCAGCTATTGTATAAACTGACATTAATTTTTCCTCCTTTACTTTTTATGCGGTGAGTGACCTTTCGGACACCCACCGTTTTTATTATGACTGTTCGGATTCCTCGTTATTTGATAATCCGTACTCCTCTGCCTTCTTGTAATGCGTAGTATTAACTCCGGTTGTGAGAGTATCGAAAAGATATAGGTTGTTATATGCCAGATATCTTTTCTTATCCGTGAATAGCGTTTCTGATGCCTCGATAATATCTGCATCCGGATAGCCACCGAACGCAGGATTGATTTTTACAACACCTGTCTGAGGAACGATATTACCTTCCTCATCCTTGCACGGAACGGCAGACGTCTCTGTCGATGTGCAAATGCGCGTAATCCAACGGAAGCCTTTGAAAGAACTATTTCTTACAGAAACAGTTGTACTGTCAGCATTCTGTAAATCAACCCAAATGGGAGAATTAAGCGTGACAATGTTTCCGTTTGAATCTTTTGTATTGTTGAAAAATCTGCAATTATCAAAAGACCAGTTCAAATCCTTACCGTTCTCAAACGGCGCAAAGTAAAACAGAGCTGCAACAGAATCGCTGTTACTTTCGTTGAGGGGATATCCGTTCACTTCAAACAGACAATTATCAAAAGCTGCATTGAGGGTTTCTCTCGGATAAATCATCGACGGGGATACTGTGGCTGGGTCCATATCGGTGAGCCTGAAAATACAATCGTTGAAGAAAAACATATTAAAAGCCTGTGTGTTATCAGCGGGTTTTGCGTAAACCCAATTAGATTTGCTTTCAAACAAACAATTGTTAAAAGCTATGCTTTCGCTTCGCAGGGAGTACATATAAACATTTGTTTCCTGCGTATCTTTAAATACACAGTTGTTGAAATGTATATCTCCTGCGATTCCGAAAGAAAGGGAAGTGTTTACATTATTCACAAAAACTCTGTCGAATTGAGTTTTTTCGCCCGACAAACTCATGGCTAAATCACAATTCATTATTGATATATCCTCAAAGCGATTATTGTCAACGATGCTTGAAGATGAAATACCTGTTCCTGTTCGAGCGGTGTCAATATTACCGGAGATAGAGCAGTTTGCAAAATAGTTATTCATATTGCCATCGCCCAAAGAGATACCTCGGTTTAACCCTGCATTTGAGGGAGCAATAGAGATACCTGAAAACACAGAACCAGAAAGATTTGAACAGCGTATTCCATAGGATTTAGCAAAAATTTGTACATAGCGAATATCCGCAGTACAATACTTCACTGACGTATCGTAAAATTTGATGCCGTCACATAAAGACTTGATTACCAGATCACGCATCCTTACCGATTCTGCATCAACAAAGCCTATAGCGCTGTTTCCGGAGAATTTGTAGAACTTAAGGCTCTCAATATTTACAGTCGCACTTGATGTAAACTTCATAATGTCTGTTGAAATATTTGCAATCTCTAAAAGAGATGCGGGCTCGGCAGCAGAACTGCAAATCTTTTTTGCGATACTTCCCGAATAATTGATTGTGCTCTTTACACCGTAGATTTTTCCGGGAGAAAGCATAACAACGCAGATATCCTCTCTGTTTAACGCTGCAGTAATAATGGGTGAATTATCTTTAGCACCTGTGTTAGCACTAAATGTATTCTGCCTGTATGTGCTGTTATAGACAGTTTCCTCAGGCAGAACCGCATCACCTTTAGCACCGAGCTGATCGATATTGACCGTACCGTTTTCGATAATCATAACGGCTTTGAACTGCTTTTCTTCCGTATTGACAAGCGTGTACTCGAAACAGGAACCTTCAGCAGCGATACCCTGTTCTACTCGGAAGCGTGCACCTGCACCATCATCAATATGGTAATACCCTTGAGTGATAATTTCGTCTCCAACGTCTACACCGTTGAAAACTTCTGTGCCCATATTAAACAAATCTGTTATGGGTAATTTGTAAATTGACATTAAATTTTTCTCCTTAATAATTTTTAATAGTTACGAATAAGAGAAAAATCTGCTACAACATAAAAAACACCTCCTGCAAGAAATTACACTTGCAGAAGGCCCGATTTTGCGGTATAATAAAACTACCGCACGAGCCTTTGCTTGTGTGGGGATCGGTGGCAGGCTGCTGTAACTTTGGTCGGGAACTGCGGCCTGCTTACCAAACAGAACAAATGTTCTATAATTTATTATATATATCTTTTTTCTGTTTGTCAATAGCTTTAATATGAATTTTTTGTAAATACCCTCGAAGCTGTCATTTTTCGTCAGCTTCGGGGGATTATGTTTTTCTGATTCTTATTGCATATTTTTGTCTTATGAAGTATAATTATAAAAAACTCGGGAGGTAACAGGGATGAAAAAGACATTCAGGGTACTGCTTATTACGGCGGTAGTGTTATCCGTTATTATTCAGTCTGTTTCACTTGCGTTTGCAGGGGACAAAAATCCGTTGTCAATATATGTTGCATCGGACGTTCACTTCAGACCCGATACAGTTCTGCCGCCTATCGGTGAGGTGCAGAGTCTGCCCGGTGATCCGATTTTTTCTCATTGCAACACAAAGGGCATGATGACCTATGAAGCAGGCGCCATTGTTGATGAGTTTTTGTCGCGCTTTGAACAGTCCGACAGCGAGATTCTGCTCATTCCCGGAGATATCAGCGAGGACGGTTTTTTTGAAGAACATCTTGCTATTGCCGAAAAGCTTCTGCAATTCAAACAGCGTACGGGCAAGCGCATCTTTGTAATTCCCGGTAATCACGATATCAGAACGTCAAAGTCAAAAAACCGACTTGATCTTGAGGATTTTATGGATATCTATGCCGAGATCGGTTACGATGAGGCGATAGAGATTCACGATACATCAGCATCCTTTACTGCTGATCTTGACAGCAACTACAGGCTTATCGGCATTGATGCTTGTGTGTACCGTGAGGACAATGCAGTTATCAGCGAAAGTCTTTATTCATGGATTGAAAAGCAGGTGCAATCTGCCAAAGCTGACGGTAAAAAAATGATTGCCATGGTGCATCACAATGTTCTTGAGCATTTTGCGATAGAGGGACTTGCAATGGGTCTTCTTTGTGTAGAGGATCATCGGACATTTTCGTCTGCACTTGCAGATTGGGGTATCAAATATGTCTTTACAGGTCACGGTCACGCCAATGATATATCGGCTGCCGTATCGGCAAAGGGCAACAGAATCTATGATATCGAAACAGGCAGTCTTATCACATATCCCAACGCATACAGAAAAGTTACATTTTCCGATGAATGTGTTGATGTTAAAACGGAGTACATCCGCAACATTGATATTTCTCTTTTGCCCGACGGTTACACCGAAGAACAGCTTGACATGATACAAAACGATTTTGTCGGATACAGTTTAGGCAGTATGCGTTCGGGAATGAGAAGCTTTACAACAACGATTCCCGACCTTATTGAGGATCTGTCAGAATCTCTTAAAATTAAGGAAGGCACAGCTTCTTACGCTGTGCTTGAAGAGCTTCTTGAAACTTTAAAGAATACGGTTGAGCTTCCTCTCTACGATAAAGAAAACACCAAAGAGATTGACAGCGTAAGTGAGATTGCAGCCTTTGCGGGAATAGAGCTTCCCGAAAGCGATTATGTTGATCTGGTTGATATAGGAGCAGGGATTTATGCAGGCTTTTATGCCGGTGACGAAGCACTCAGCTTGCACGGGTCAACAGAACTCAAGCTTTTGAGTAACGCACTTAATGCCATTCTTGTTTATGCTCTTGTTAACCTTCCTCTTTCTCCCGTAAACACTCTTCTGGCAGAGCTCGGAGCGTTTGATCTGTACTTTTTGCCAAGCACATCGGTCTACACACTTGCGGCAAAGATTGCGTATCTTCGCACGGCAGGCGAAAAGATCGCTATAGAGCTTATCGCTCCCGTTGCGGGCGGTATCATCAATGATGTTTCTGATCCCGTAGACCTTGATGTTATTCTTGAATCATATTCGGAAACTTCCGATTCTTTTCAGAATGAAGTACCTCTGACATTCTTCGGTATCCTGAAAAAACTCTTTGAGGTTTTTATGGAAACTGTTTCAAATATTTTCAGATTCTTTTTAGGAAAGTGATAAAATGCGTTCCCCGTATACAAAAGGACTTATTGACGGCATAGCGATAGGATTGGGATACCTCTCCGTATCGTTCGGATTCGGAGTAATGGCTGTCAAGGCAGGATTGTCAATCCTCGCAACTGTCGGTATTTCTCTTACCAATTTAACCTCTGCAGGGCAGGCTGCAGGTGTCACCGTCATCGCTGCAGGCGGTACTCTGATCGAAATGCTTCTGACTCAGCTTGTAATCAATCTTCGTTATTCACTTATGGGATTTACGCTGTCCCAGAAGCTCGATAACACCTTTAACACTCCGAGACGTATGTTGGTATCTTTCGGAATTACCGATGAAATCTTTGCCGTTGCCTGTGCGCAAAAAGAACGGCTCACGGCAAAGTATATGTACGGTCTCATCACTATGCCTGTTATCGGCTGGTCGCTCGGTACGCTTCTCGGTGCGGCGGCAGGTGCCGTTTTGCCGTCATACATATCGGATGTACTCGGCATTCTTTTGTACGGAATGTTTATAGCAATAGTTGTTCCTCCCGCAAAAAAGAACAGGCATATCTTATTTGCGGTGATTCTGAGTATCGGTTTCAGTCTTTTGATAAAGTACGTATTTACATTTATTTCAAGCGGATTTGCGGTTATTATAAGTGCTGTTGCCGCATCCGTTATTACCGCTTTATTCTTCCCCGTAAAGGAGGATGAAGTATGAGTATCTTTTTGTATATTGCGGTTATGGCGATAACGACTTATCTTGTCCGTATGATACCGTTTACCGTGTTCAGAAAACAGATCAAGTCACGATTTATTAAGAGTGTTCTGTTCTATCTTCCGTATGCTGTTTTAACGGCAATGACAATTCCCGCAATTTTCTATTCAACAGGCAATATGATGACAGCCGTAGCAGGTACGGTTGTTGCAATAATTATGGCATATTTCAACCTGCCTCTTATCGTTGTTGCGGTATCGGCATCAGCTGCTGCGCTGATTGCGCATTTTATTCTGTTATATATCGGGTGATTAATATTGATTAAAAAAATCATAATGATTTTTGCAATAACGTGTGTGCTGTTTCTTGCGTTTGCGTTTTGCTCAAAAACAAAAGAGGATACACTTATTGTGACAGAAAAAGAAACTACATTAACAACGGAATCAATTTCTGAAACCTCAACCGAAGCGGTGATATCGGAAACATCTGTACATTCAACAACCGTGACAACGACAGTTTCTGCGACGGTTACGACACTTCCGACAACGACAAAGCCGTCAACAACTCACACTACAACCACAGCTTCGCCGTCATCGGGAATAACATCACCTACAGCTTATACCACAACAACGCTTCCGACAACGGCAACCACAATACCGCAGTTTCCGAAACCGTATTATGACCCGAACGCGGCATCGGAGCTTTTGAAAAGGACTAACGAAGAGCGCGCCAAGCACTCGCTTGCACCGCTTACGTTATCATCATCATTGACAGATGCGGCAAAGATCCGTTCGTATGAGATAAGCCTGCGATTTTCTCACACAAGACCTAACGGAAAATCGTGTGACACCGTTTATACTCAGGATATCGGCGAAAATATTGCCTACGGACAAACCTCTTATGACGAAGTTTTTAATGCGTGGATGAACAGCGAAGCGCATCGAAAAAACATTTTAAAAGAAGACTATACCCGGATGGGTGCGTATTGTTATGTCGAATCAAACGGCAGAAAATACTGGGCGCAATTATTTATAATATAAGGAGATATTAACATGGCAAGCGGATTATTAAGTCTTAACAAAAATGCAAAACGTGAACCTTTACGCTTTGGAGAGGACGGAAAGTTCAGAATTTTACAGCTTACGGATATCCATATGGCTGATCCCGAAATGGACGATGAAGAGGACAGAAGCATACCTCAGAAAAAGCTTGAGGAAACGATGAATGTAATCACAACCTGTATCGAAAGAGCAAAGCCTGATCTTGTTGTTCTGACAGGCGATATCGTAAACGGTTATTGGGAAGAGCTGACCTACGGTTATGTAGCAAAGATCATCGAACGCATCGTAGCACCGATTAAGGAAAAGAACATTCCTCTTGCGGTAGCTTTCGGTAACCACGACAGCGAGCTGAATTTTCATCGTGAGATTCAGATGTGTATGTATCTTGATTATGAGAATTGCCGTGCAAGCCTTAATGCGGAAGAGATGCACGGATGCGGAACATACAACCTTACGATCAAAAGCAGTAAATCCGATAAGGATGCTTTTAACATCTGGATGTTTGATTCAAATGATTATCCGAGAGATGAGAATGGAGACAGAATCCGTGAGGGAGGATATGACTATGTTCATCCCGATCAGATCGCATGGTACGAGCGTACGTCGAAGAAGCTTAAAGAGCAAAACGGCGGCGAACCGTTACCTTCGATACTTTTCCAGCACATTCCCGTTCAGCAGGAATACGATCTTATCGAAAGCTCGGAAACGGAGTTTGACGGCGAATATGTAGGATTTTGTGACTCGGACGGTCGTTATCACAGATTGACAAGCTGTATATCGGGCAGACTTCGTGAGTTCCCCTGTCCGCCTAAAGACGGTCACCGAGAACAGTTTGACAGCTGGAAAAAGATGGGCGACATTGTTGCGGCATACTTTGGTCATGACCATACGAACGACTTTATAATCGATGTTGACGGAATCCTTCTTTGCCAGACCATCGGTGCAGGCTATTGGAGCTACGGCAACGAAAGAGGCGGAAGGCTGATCGTTCTTGACGAAAACGATCCTAAGAACATCTATACGGAAACTATCGAAGTAGAAAAGCTTTATAAGTGATTTCTTAAAATATCTTTTTAAGCCGGGATGTGATTTTGTGTTACTCAATATACTGATTGAAATACTGCTCATCGCATTACCTTTAGCAATAATCGCATTTTTAGTCTATGCACCGATACGTTTCTTCAAATTGAAGAATAAAGAAAAGAAAGACCCTTCTTCCGTCAGTGCCGAAGAGATGAAAGACGGTAAGATATTGCTGTGTATGGCATTGACTGTTTTGGGCTTTTTGTTGATGCTGTTTATTATCATTCTCATTCAGATTTTCCTCTTGGATTCTTATTGGTTTTTGACTTATGTTGTTCTGTGCTTGGGACCTGCAATATCGTTGATTTTCTTTATTCACAGTCTGGTTAAATACAAAAAAATAAAGAAAAAGACAGATATTGATCCCGATACCGTCAGCAAAGAAGAACTGAAAAGAAGAAAGCTCAATCTCACGCTTTCTTTGACTATAATAGGTGTGCTGGTGGTTTGTGCAGTTATTCTGTTTTCGTTGTACACTATGTTTATGCTCTCTATGTGAGGTGCGGTATGAGCGAACGTGTATTCTCAAAAATACTTATCATTACAGTAGTAATCTGCATATTGCTGACGGTAGCCCATGTCATATATGATGTATACGCTTATCAGCACGGCTCGATAATATATTTTGTCGCAAAGGAGCTGTGGTGATATGAAACATACTCGTTTCTTTACGGTTTTTGTTGTGATTTTAATATTTGCATCGTTTAATTTAGGCATTTATATGTTTCTGACACAGCGTCTTTCAAACAATTTCAGCGGTGCATCGCAGTTAAAAATGGTTGATGTAAAAAAGTTTCTGCCTCATGAAGAGGATTCGGAGCTTGCAAGGATAGAAACGGATTTTGCGCTTGAAGGCGATTTGCCTGTACTTGACGGAGCAGCGGCACTTGTTCCTGTATACGCATCGATAATTGATAATGTTTACCCGAAAGGCTCTGTAACCTACGAAGGCGGTACGTTTTCCGACGACAATTATTACGGTGAGAATTTTGCAAAGGACAGCAAAATGCAGTACAAAAACACCGTCAGAGGTTATACTGCGATAGTTGACGGCGATACGGATATTCTGTTTTGTGCATCTCCGTCGAAGGAGCAGATGCTTTATGCAAAGGAAAAGGGCGTCGAGCTTGAATATGTTCCCGTGGGACTTGAAGCGTTCGTTTTCTTTGTAAACAAGAATAACCCCGTGGACTCATTGACTGCAGAGCAGATACGTGATATTTACGGCGGCAAATACAGAAACTGGAAAGATGTGGGCGGAGCGAACAGGATAATCAATCCGCTGTCAAGAATACCGGGAAGCGGAAGTCAGTCGGCAATGGATGCTTTTATGGGTGAGCGAGAAACGGGAGCAAAATCACCTCTTGCGTTTTTCGGAGCTTCGATCGGTTTTTCATTCCGTTATTATATGGACGGAATAGTCGGAAACGAAAATGTTAAAATGCTGTCATTGAACGGTGTATATCCGAGTGAAGAGAATATCCGAAACGGTACGTATCCGATAATCGCAGAGTTTTATGCGATTTACAGAAAAGATAATGAAAACGAGAACATACAAAAGCTGATTGACTGGTTGCTGTCCGAAGAGGGACAGAATCTCATCGAAAAAAGCGGTTATGTAAGAATAAAATAAATTAGGGAGGTTTTGACAATGAGAAAGCTTTTTCAAAAGATACTTTCCTTAATAATGAGTATTTTTATGAGTATAGGTATTCCGACCACAATTATAGCTAACAATGATACTGAACAAGACGTTTTTGCCTGTGGTATGGAAGAAGATGAAATAGTCATACAGCAAATGCTCGCTGAATGGAATCAGATTCCGAGTGATGACTTTGGCGGATATTACATAAATGGCGGTACCGAAATTGTCATAAAAGGTTTTAAGGCACGTGGATATGGTGCCTCAACAAACACAGGTTATATGTTCGAATGTGACAAAGAGGTTTTGCGTATTCCCGATGAAATAGACGGTGTGCCTGTTACAACTATTGCCGAACATGCCTTTAAAGAGGGCTTCTGGGGATCACATTATGGATGGGGAATGAGCTGGTCAGACGTTAAGACACATACTCTCATAGTAGGCAACAATGTGAAAACAATAAAGCATTATGGTGTTTATGATATAAGAAATGTTGTAATAGGAAAAAATGCAACGATATTAGCTGATATAGTAGAAACAGACAGTTTCCCTAATTTAATTATTAATTCACAAATGTGTGAAAATGTTTATTGCTATGAGAATTCCGAAATCCATAAGTATTTGCTCAAATGGAATGACTTTTACGAGGGATACACAGACATTCATTTCATTGACGAATCACATCTGACATCAAAGACGGCAACGATTGATGATGAGTTGAATATCAGAGGCTTGCCGTCGGGACTGACGAAAGAGACGGTAAAGGACTATGTTTCCGTAGACGGTGATGCGATCATGGAGATAAGTGACGATGTTATCACGACAGGCACGACAATCGAGCTTATCAACAGAGAATACGGTCTTATCGAC
>JAFQIG010000057.1 GCA_017397655.1 Clostridia bacterium
AATAGCTGAAATGGTCTGTTTCAAACACGAAATAACCGTTTACATACTCAGAGTCAATGGTTTCGATAGTGTTCTTTTCAGCATCAACAAAACATACAAACGTGCGTTTCGGGTCATATCCCTCGGGAAGAGGTATTCTGACAAGCACTTTGCCGTTAGGCTGAATTTCTTCACCGTTCAGAGTCATCGTAATATCGAATACAAGGCTCTTCACGGCACCTGTCTGTGTGTTTGCGGTATTGACTGCCGCACCGCTTGTTTTTTCTTCAACAACTATTTGAACCCTGCCGTCATAATCGTTCTTATTAAAACCTAGTTCAACGCCTGTTGTTTTGTCTTTTGAGGATGCAAGCTTTTCAATTGCTTCTTCTTTTAAAACTTCGCTGCAAACGGTACATTTCTTGACTTTTTTACCGTCAGCATCAATTGTAGGCTCAGAGGTTGTTTCCCAGTCGCCCTCGGTGTGACCCTTAGCGGGAATTGCGTCCTCGTAAGAATCGCTGCAGCGTGAGCAGGAATAGACTGTCTTGCCGGGAAGCGTACAGGTAGGCTCTGTTGTTACGCCGTTGTAATCGTGTCCGAGAGAAGGTGTTTCTCTTGTATCCAGGATTTCGTTACATACAATACATCTTCTGATTTCGCTGCCTGTTTCTGTACAGGTTGCGGGTTTTTCGCTCTTCCACGAACCGTTAATATGTCTTTTCTTTTCAATTTCTTCCGTACAGACTTCGCCGCACTCGCTACAGGTATATGTCTTTATACCGACTTCTGTACAAGTGGGTTCCCTTGTAATAACGGAAGTGTAGTTATGTGTGTGATCTGCTGCCTGATAATGAACTGTTGCGCTGCGAAGAGGCTGATTGTTTGCAGCTATTGTAATAGAATTCCACTGTTCTATCGAACCGTTAAAGTAAACATCTTTAAGGTTATTGCAATTGTAGAACGCATACATATCGACATCTGTTACAGAACTGCCGAGAGTAATGCTTGCAAGCACGGAGCAAGAGTGGAATGCCAAACCGCCAATACGCTTAATACCGTTTCCGAGGTCTACGCTTTCAAGATAAGAGCACTGGATGAATGCACTGGTTCCGATATACAGAACACTGTCGGGCATCTTGATGCTCTTTACATTTGAACTGTAACCTGATATTTCACCGAATGAACTATCTGCAATCAGTAAAGTGCCATCTTTAATTGTATAGTCACCTGTGGCATTTCCTTTAATCAGATATTTTCCGAGGTACAGAACATTATCTTCCCAATTTGATTTGTTGTTATAATATGCTGTGTCATAAAAAGCATCTTCACCGATACTCTCTACAGAGTCTCCGATTGTAATGCTTGAAATATTGTAGCATAATTCGAAAGCATTATCGGCGATACATGTAACCGAAGCGGGTATTGTTACGTTTTCAAGATTTATTGCGTTCCAAAATGAACAATAGCCTACTGTCTTAACCGTGTTGGGGATATCGTATATTTTTCTTGTGTTTCCTATAGGATACTGAATAAGCTCTGTTTTATCTTTATTAAACAATACACCATAGTCGTCGCTTGAGAAAAGCTTGTTGTTCCTGTTAACGGTTATGTTTGCAATACTGCTACATGAATGGAATGCTAATTCACCGATAGCTGTGAGGCTTGCAGGGATACTCACGGTTTCAAGACTTTCACAATATATAAACGCATATTCACCAATTTCTGTAACTCCGTCAGGGATAGTTATGCTTTTAAGACTCTCACAACTGTAGAACGCACGGTTGCCTATTTTTGTGATACTGCTTGGGAGAGTTATACTTTTAAGACTTTTGCATTCATTGAAGCAAGAAGAGCCTATTTCCGTAACGGTATCGGGTAAATCAACGCTTGTAAGATTATAGCAATAGGTGAATGTTCCATCGCCTGTATGCGTGATACCATTACCGAATACAACACTTTCAATTCCGCTATAATCGAACAAACCGTAACCGATGTTTTTTACAGAGCCGGGAATTGTTGCACTTTTAAGGCGAGTGCAGCCTGTAAATACACCACTGCCTAAGCTTGTGACGGAATTGGGCAGAGTTATGCTTGCGAGAGATATGCAGCAAGAGAAGGCATCGTCACCTATGCTTGTAACTGAATCAGGAATTGTTATGCTTGCGAGATTTTCACAACCGAAAAATGCGCTTTCACCAATAGTTGTAACAGAATTGGGGATCGTCAGACTTGTAAGGCTTACACACTCAAAGAAAGCAGCGGAGCCTATTGATGTAACACTGTTGGAAATTGATACGCTCTGAAGACGGTCGCAAGATTCGAATGCATAATCGGGAATAGCAGTAATTGAGCTGGGGATTGTTATGGTTTTAAGGTTTTTACATAAGGAGAAAACGCTGTAACCAATACTTGTGACAGAGTCCGGAATTGTTATACTTGCGAAATCACAAGCCCGGAAAGCCCATTTGCCAATGCTTTTGACAGAATTCGGAATAGTTACTTCGGTAAGGCTACAGCCGCCGAAAGCACTGTTTCCGATGCTTGTAACAGAATTTGGAATAGATACGCTTGTGAGACCTGTGCAATCATAGAAAACTCCGTTACCTATATTCTTGACAGAGGAGGGAATTGTTATGCTTGTAATGGCATCGCAGCTTTCAAAAGTGTATGTACCGAGATCTGTGATGCCGTCACAGAGTGTTACGCTTTTCAAGCCGTCGCAGGAGTCGAATACACCGGTACCCATACTTCTAACGGAAGCAGGAAGGGTTATGCTTGTAATAGCGTCGCAATCATAGAACGCGTAGTCACCTATATTTGCGACATGGTTGCCTAAATTTACATTTGCAAGATTTAAGCACTCACGGAAGGCAGATTCGCCTATGCTTGTAACACTGTTGGGGATTGTTACTCCTGTGAGGCTGTCACACTCACGGAAGGCAAAATTGCCTATGCTTGTAACGGAAGAGGGAATTGTAATATCACCGGATAAAAGAGAGCCGCTTATATACAGATTCTCCGCATAATACATAGGAGCTGAACTGTAGTTGCTGATACTTATTCCGCACCATTTTGCAAGGCTTCCGGTATAATATATATCCGTAAGAGAGCTGTTATTATAGAACGCATCATCACCTACGAATGTAACGCTGCCGGGGATCGTAATGCTTGTAATCTTATTGCAAGCATAGAAAGCTTTACTGCTTATGCTTGTGACACCTTCGCCAATTTTTACCGTCTTTATAGATGAACGTTGGTTGTACCATGATGTGTCCGGATACATATCACCCGTACCTTCGATAATCAGCTCACCGGTGGTATTATTGAGTGACCATGTGAGATTATCACCGCAGGAATAGTAGTCATTGGCAGCTTCAGCTTTGAAGTTAAACAACCCCGAAAAATCAATATCTGCCAGTGCACCGACGGGTGCTGCACATAAAATCATCAGGGAACACAAAAAAGATGCTGTAATTCTTCTGAATGTTTTCATTTTTCTCCTCCGTTTTCGTTTAAAACAAAATACTCGACAAACCGGACATTCAAAAAGTCTGAAAGCCTAAAATTTACCAACAATATTATATAATAAAACCATTAAAAAGTCAATGGTAAGGAGCGCTTTTAGAGATTGATGCAAAACAAAAACCGTGCTGTAAAAACGAGAGTTTTTACAGCACTTTTAAATTAATTTTCCTGTATTTCTCCTTCGGAGCCGTCGGGATAGATGATGTACATTTCGGGAAGCTCTTTGGAGAATTCTTTTTTGTTTTTGTAGTACGGAGCGACGAAAGCGAGCTCGAAGCTTTTTGTTTCACCGTTCTTGATTGAAAAAACAGAGTTGTTGGAAAACTTCTGCTTTACCGAAGCGTCGGCGCCTAAAAGATATCCGCTCTTATGGTCTTTTTCAAAGACTGCACGAAGTGCGAAGCTGTCAATATCAGCACCTGTTGTATTTTTGAGTGTAATATGATAGTAAAGATAAATCTCGCCCGTTCTGATTTCGTAGGACTCATAGTGACACTCATCAGCAACAACTACGGGGGCAGGTGCCTTTGCAGGGGATGACACTACTTTTGCGATTCCGACAACAACGGCAACAACCACTGCAACAAAAGCTACGACAAGAGCGGCAATTTTTAAACCTGTTTTATCCTTTTTATCTGACATATAAAGCACTCCGTTTTAAAAGAAATCAGAATTCAAGCTTGCTTTCGATATAAGCGCAAAGCTCGTCGATCGGAAGACGGATCTGATCCATTGTATCACGGTCACGGATAGTTACGCAGTTATCCTCAGCCGACTCAAAGTCATAAGTGATGCAAAGAGGAGTACCGATCTCGTCCTGACGGCGATAACGCTTACCGATAGAGCCTGCATCGTCATACTCGCACATAAACTTTTTGGAAAGCATATTGTAAACTTCGGTAGCCTGATCGCCCAGCTTCTTTGAAAGAGGAAGAACGGCTGCCTTGATGGGGGCAAGTGCGGGATGAAGTCGAAGAACTACACGTGTGTCGCCCTTTTCTGCATCGACAACCTCTTCATCATATGCATCGCAAAGGAATGCAAGAAGTACACGGTCTGCACCGAGTGAAGGTTCGATAACATAGGGAAGATATTTTTCGTTAGCTTCCTGATCGAAGTATTCAAGGTTCTTGCCCGAAACTTCCTGATGGCGGGAAAGGTCAAAGTTTGTACGGCTTGCTACGCCCCAGAGCTCGCCCCAACCGAACGGGAAAAGGAACTCGAAGTCTGTTGTAGCGTTGGAGTAGTGAGAAAGCTCCTTCTGATCGTGGTCACGAAGACGAAGATTTTCTTCCTTGATTCCGAGAGAAAGAAGCCAGTCACGGCAGTAATTCTTCCAATACAGGAACCAATCAAGCTCTGTACCGGGCTTGCAGAAGAACTCAAGCTCCATCTGTTCGAACTCACGTGTACGGAAGGTGAAGTTGCCGGGGGTAATCTCGTTGCGGAAGCTCTTACCGATCTGGCAGACTCCGAACGGAATCTTACGGCGTGTTGTTCTCTGGATGTTGGGGAAGTTTACAAAGATACCCTGTGCTGTTTCGGGACGAAGATAAAGCTCGTTCTTTGCATCCTCGGTAACACCCTGGAATGTTTTGAACATAAGATTGAACTGACGGATATCAGTAAAGTTGCAAGCTCCGCAATCGGGACAGACAATATTGTTGTCTGCGATATACTTTGACATTTCGTCAAAGCTCCAGCCTGCGGGATTTGCACCGCTGTCTTCGATAAGCTTGTCAGCTCTGTGACGTGTTTTACATTCCTTACAGTCCATCAGAGGATCCAAAAATCCGCCTACGTGACCCGATGCTACCCACGTCTGAGGATTCATAAGAATAGCAGAATCAAGACCTACATTGTAGGGATTTTCCTGTACGAATTTACGCCACCATGCTTTTTTAACGTTGTTTTTGAACTCAACACCGAGAGGGCCGTAGTCCCAAGTGTTTGAAAGACCGCCGTAGATCTCGCTGCCGGCGTATACAAAGCCTCTGCCCTTACACAGAGCTACGATGGATTCCATTGTTTTTTTACTGTTTTCCATACTGCATTACCCCTTATTAAATATACAATATATATTAGTTTAATTATTTGAAAAAGTCAAGGTTTATCGTCTTTTTCGTCTGCGTCCTTTTGATTTACCGTGAGATAAAAACATAAAGACAAGCAAAACGGCAAAGCTGCATACAATAATCATCGTACCGTCAGAAGAAAAAAGATGAGCTTTCCAATAATTATTTTTAATTTTGTTTAAAAAATCGGCACCGTTATAGGCAAACAAATCTTCTTCATGGTATAACGAATAAACGCTTTCGTACAGATTTTTCGGGGTGTAGAAATGATCTGCTTCGCCTGTGATCTGCTCACCGAGCTGGCGGTAAGTTTCGCTTATGGCGAGAAGTATGTTACCGTCAACGAGAGAGTTTCCGCTTGTAATATTATCAGTTGTGACTTTTTTGTCAAAAATCATTGAATGGTCTTTTGAGTAAAAAGGTCCGACGGATTTCAGAAAATCATTAATGAAAGCGGTGCTGATATCGGGATTTAAAAATGTTTCACGTATTTCTTCGATGTATGCACAGTATTTTTCTTTATACTCGTCGGTTTCCATCAGAATGTCGAAAAAATCGTTTGTTGTGCTGAATTGATCATCGGGCAGAATGCTTTGGTTGTCGTCAAAGCAGTCAAAAGCGAGAGATAAATCCCAGGGAATGAAAGATATTTTTCCTTTATTTTCATACAGAAAAACATTGTGAACTGTTGACAAAAGCGTATCCGTGCCGCCTGATGCCGCTGTACAGGCGAAGAAACGGATGACCTTATCGATGTCAAGATACTGAATAAAATCCCCGCCGGTTTCAACGGCAGTCAGAAAAGCTTTAAGTGTTTTATGATCCCGGTTTCCGCATTTGAACTGAAGTGTGCCGAAAAACGAGGTCGAAAAGTAGTTTTCGTCTATGACGGTTGATTCGGTGATATCTACGGATTTATAAAGATTTCCGTACTGAAGAGCGTCGGCGCCGAAGCGTTTTTGTATAAAAGTTTTGTCAACATCTTCTATGCCGAGATAAAGCCCGTAATCAACAGAATTGAAAGATATGAAAACGGGTTCCGTTTCAGATACGGGAACGCCCATATGCTCGTAAATTTTCAGGGCGGTATATTCCGCAATTAATCGGTAGAGTGAAAAGCTGTTGTTGAGCTTCAGCGAAGAAACATTTTTGATTTCGCCGATATTCATATTTTTTTCAAATATAATTTCGTAAGGCAAACGCTTTGCGGGAGTAATCAGCCCTTCGCGATACGACGAGTTGCCGCGGGTTCTTACGGAAGCCGGTAAAGATATATTATCAACGGTCAGAGATACGGGATACTCCGTTCCCTTATTGGATTCGAGAAGCATTTTCTGAAAGGCTTCGGGTTTTATAAGGATGTCAATGCAGGGTACAGACACGTTTTTTGAAAATACTGATGTCCGGAATGTGACCGTTGCAAGGATAAGAGACAGCAGCAATGCAAAAAAGCGTTTAGCGTATTTTTTCAATCGGAATCATCTCCGTTTGATTGTTTTCTTTTGTGTTTTAATCAATCGTGCGGTGGAAAAAACAAGATGGATTATTAAGATGGCGAAAGGAACTGTCAATATAGCCGCCAGAATATAATTTGCAGGAGTCATAAGGGAAGAATAGTAAAGCTGCGAAGAATAGTTGTTGCAGATTTCTGTCAGAACAGAAGCGCGGTTTTTGCTTATAATGGTTTCATATTCGTAGGCTGTTCCGATGTCAGATACAACGGAATCGGGAATATAAAAAGCGGAGCATTCTCCCGAGAGTTGCTGTTTCAGTTGACGGTAGCTTTCGGATAACGCGAGCGAGAAGTTACCGTCAATAAGTATGTTTCCGCTTGTAATGTTGCGGAGCATAATTTCGTTATTGATAGAGAAAGAGCGGTCTCTCATAACGAAAGGCGTGAGTGCGGAAACGGTTTTTTCTGCGAATGCCGTGCTGATATCAGGTGAAAGAAATGTGTCGCAGATCCGGTCAATATATGAATAGTAGCTTTGAAGATGTTTTTCGTTGCTGAAAACGATGGAGAAAAAAGGTGAAGAGCCGTTGATGCCCTCTTCGGCTCTGAACCCGTAAAAGGCAAGAGACGGATCCCACGGAATAAAGGTGATTTTTCCGTCATAGGCAAACATATAAAAGTTGTTGCAATACGAAAGTAATGAATCGATATCTCCTGTAGCTGCGATGCATGCAAAAAAACGGATCAAAGAATCCATATTGAGATATTGTTCGTAATTCTTTCGGTTGTTTAAAGCGTCAAGGAGAGAGAACAGGGTATCGTGGTTTTTTCCGAATTTACAGTACAGTGAACCGAAAAACTCTGTCTTTATGCAATCGTCTTTTTCCCAGGGTGTTTCCTCGGTGATACACTTATACAAAGTGCCTGTTTCAAGAGCTTCAGGGCCAAAGACTTTTTTAATATAATTCTCGTTTATGTCTTCAACACCGAGATATAAACCAAAATCAACACCGTTAAAGCTTAAAAAAACAGGCGAAACGAACGGTGTGGGAACGCCCATCTTTTCGTAAATTCTGTAAGCGGTGAGCTCTGCCATAAGTCCGTACAGCGTGGTGTGACAGTTGAGCTTTAATTTGTCAATATCATTAAAGCGATTGCTCACGGATAATTCAAAAGGAAGGCGTTTGGCGTCGGAAATCTGACCGTCAAAAAAAGATGAGTTACCTCGGGTGTTTATGTCAGCAGAAAAATAATCGCTGTCGTCTATTCGGACAACGGAAGAGAAATCCACTTTTCGGTTATTCTCATCAATCAGCAAACGGAAGGTATCAGGCTTTATGAGTATGTCAATTTCGCTGACGGCTGTTTCGCTTGCAAAAGAGGAGACCGGAAAAATCGGTAAAGCAATGACAACAAAAAAAAGAATACATAAAATCTTTTTTAAAAAAGCCATCTGAAACACTCCGTAAAACTGAAAATTGGATTTATACAGAATAGTTACCGTCGTAGCTGACAAGCGTCGCGTATGAAACGCCGTTTGTTTTTGCGATTTTATCAAGGAAGTCAGCTCTTTCGCCGACGAGACGGACTTCATAAATGATTTCTGTTTCCGTATTTGCCGTTATGGTCTTTGATTTGATATGAAGCTTTTTAACGGCTTTTTTTGCAGTAGCTTCTATCTCGTGTTCAGCCTTAGATTCGGAGAATCTGACGATAAGAAGATACGGCTCGCTGTACTCGTGACGGAGAGAAAAAACATAAAGAATCACGCTGACAACAATGGCGCCGAGCAGTGCCAACGGAATAAGTCCCGCACCGCAAAGGATGCCTTCGCATATTGCCCAGAAAAGGTATGCGATATCGATAGGATCCTTTATCGCTGAACGGAAGCGGACGATTGACAAAGCACCGACCATACCGAGTGAGAGTATAACGTTTGATGTGATGCCGAGAATTACAAGTGACGTGACAACCGTCATTGCAACGAGTGAAATGTTAAAGCTTTTTGAATATGCAACACCCGAAAAAGTTTTTGCATAAACCAGATAAATGAGAAATCCTATTGCAAGACTTAAGGTGAGAGAGATTATGCTGTCCGTAATGGAAAAAGACGAAAAGTTTTCAAGAAAATCCGTTTTAAAAATGTCTGAAAAGTTGACCGCCAATACATTGTTTAACATACTTAAAACTCCGTTCTTTATAGTGTATTTCTTCCGGTTGAATATTTAGAGAATCCGCACCTGAACATATCACGGATTCCGATAAGCTTTTTTATGTGATCGGGCAAAAAAGCGTCGTACTTGATTTCAAGAATGCATTGCCCCTTGTCGGTCAGGTTTACTCCGCTTGAAGAAGGATCAAAAAAATTGCCCGAAAATGCGAAGGAGCGAATCTCGTCATCAATCGTTATGCGGACATTGCCGGCTTGTGAAAAGAACGCCGTGCGCCGGTAATCAACTATCGAAACGGGACGGATGCCGCATCGCAATGCAGAATAAAAATCACGACAAACAGCTGAATCTTTATTAAGCAAAAAATCATAGTTTCCGTTTGTCAGACTGCGAAGCTCGGTTGCGGAAATTTTTTCACGAAGCTTGATGCCGCCTTTATCGGATTTAATCTTTTTCTCAATGAAGATCATTTCGCTGTTGTTATTGTACATCCTGATGCGGTATTTCTGTTTGCGGTAAACACCGTCAAGGCTGTCGTGAAAAGCCGAGTTTTCGGGATCGTCAAAATACAGACTGCGTATGCGGTAGGTACCGTCGGGATCTGTATTAAGATCACGGCTGATTACGGCGTTAAGCCGTGATGAAAGAACGATGCGGTCTGCCGCCGTTATCAAATATTTTTCTTCATGACGGTATACGGGCTTTTGTTCCATACAAAAATCTCCTTAGCCGTTGTTTTTCAGCTCGTCAAGAGTCTTTTCAAAATCGGGAAGAAACTCTTCGATAAAGTTGTTTGCCTCGGGAAGATTCATTTCCTTTATCGAACGCAGAGTAGACTCTGCTGCAGAAGCGAATTCGGTATTACCTGCCTTTTTCTCTTCGATACATTTGATCAAGGCACAGATTTTGTCAGCAGCTTTTACAAATTTCCACAGATCGGAATCTTTTTCTGATTGAAAAAAGAAGTCGGTGTATTCATCCTTCAAATCATCGGGAAGCATAGAGAGTATCGTACGGCAGGCGCTGTCCTCGACAACGCGGTAAGCATCCCTGACCTGTTCGTTATAATACTTGACAGGTGTGGGCATATCCCCTGTGAGAATTTCCGGTGCATCGTGAAACAGCGACAGAACAGCCGCACGCTCGGCATTGAGAGAGCCGCCGAAGCGTTTGTTATGAAGCAGAACGAGCGCGTGTGCGATAACGGCAACGTCAAGGCTGTGCTCGCTTAGATTTTCGGCATGAGCATTGCGCATCAACGCCCAGCGGTTGATGTATTTCATTCGTGACAAAAGGGCAAAAAAACTGCTTGACATAACATTCCCCCAGATTAATTTCCTAAATAAATATATCATACAATTAAATAAAAGTCAACAGAACGCACAGAGGCGGGAGCATGGTTTTGCATTGACTTTTGCGGGTTGTTATGTTAATCTAAATGAGGAGGGATTGTTATGAAATTGCTTTTTAAACTCATAAGCGCGATACTGATCTGCACATTACTTCTGAGCGGTTGCTCGTTCCTGCAGAGTAATGAAACAACTGAAAAAGCTCCCGAAATCACATCGGAAAAAGAGACGCAAACCGCTATCGTGACGGAAGAGACAAGTGCAGAGACAGAACTGAATCTTAATGTAACGGCAGATGATCTCGATGCCCTGCGAGAGATGCTTTGCGGTTATCATTATAAGGAATACAATGCAAGCACCGCAACAGAAGAGGAGCTTGCGACACTTCTGACAGACGGATATGTCTGTCAGGGACTCATGAGTGTTGCAAAGAGTCTTACTAACTTCCCCGAAGAAGCGTTTTCACAGTATGCGACAGGCGATACGGTTGATCCGATGGAAATCTTTGAAGGCAGCTATGTCTGGATACGTGAGGATATGTTCGATTTTATTACACAGAACATTTTCGGAGTAACTTTTTCTCACGAGTTTGACGAGCAAAGGGAAAGCAACAGCATCTACTATTATTATGAAGGATACTTTTATTTTTCCTGTATGATAACGGGACTTGAGGTTGAAGATATAATTATTCACGAATGTGAAAAGCTTGAAAACGGAAGTTATCTTATCAAGACCGAGCTTACGGGCGGAAGTCTTGAGATGGACGGAGAGATCTATCACAAGGCATATGCCGATATCCTTGCATCGGTTGTTGAAACGGACGGCTACAGACATTGGCAGATAAGTGAAATCAGCACTTATTAAGAATCGGTAAACATTTTTATAAAATATTGACTGTCAGTCATTTTTTGAGTATAATACAAAAGTGACCGACAGTCATTTTTTTATTCGGGAGGACTGAATATGGCAAGCGTTGCAGAGAATAAATATAAAAAGAGAGGTCGTATACTTGATGCGGCATATGAGTTGTTTACGTCAAAATCCGTTACCGAAACGGCGATCGACGATGTAGTACGGCTTGCGGGCGTTGCAAAGGGTACTTTTTATCTCTATTTCAGGGATAAGTATGATCTCCTTGACCAGATAGTAATGTTCCGCACATCGGAAATAATTGTTGATGCATATAAAAAGCTTTGTGAAAGAACTGATAAATCCTCTATGAGTGTACCGCAGCAATTTGTTTTTATGACAAAGCAGATTACGGAATATCTGAGAAAAAACAAAAAGGTTACGGCATTGATTGACGGAAAACTGCTTTTATGCTTTTCCGAAAGAGGCTATGCGATGAACGGATCGTTAAGGGAAGTCAAGGAGCATTTTGAATCCCTGATAACGCAGTTAAAATACTCTGCCGAGGACGCAAAAAAGCGTCTTTACGTTATAACCGAAATGATATCATCGGTCAGCTGCAGAGCTGTTCTGAGCGAGAAGCCGTTTTCGTTTGATGAAATTATGCCGACGGTCAATGATATGCTGACAATACTCCTTTCCGAGGTGAACACAGTTGATAAGTAAGATTTCCGTTTTTATTGCAAAGCATCCGAAAATAATTCTGCTGATTGCCATTATTCTTTTGGTGCCGAGCGTATTCGGATTCATTTTTACAAGAGTTAATTATGACATTCTGTCGTATCTTCCGAAGGAGCTTGAATCCGTCGAAGCTCAGGAAGTGTTGACAAATGTTTTTGAAAACGCTTCTAATGCGATTCTTATGATCGACAATATGGAGTCGAAGGATATACTGAAAATAAAAGAAGATATTAAAAAAATCGACGGTGTCGCAAGTGTTTTATGGGTCGATGATATTGCAGATATTTCCATCCCCAAAGAGATGCTTCCCGATGTGCTGTCAGGGATTTTTTATTCTCAGGATCTCAGCAGCACAATGATGATTATCAACTTTAAAAGCAGTACCGCATCGGAAGAAACTCTGCAGGCGATACGTGATATCCGTTCTGTCATGAACCGTCAATGCTTTCTCAGCGGTCTTGCGACAATTATGGTTGACACAAGAATACTTACCGAGGAGCAGGTGCCTCTGTTCGCTTCGGTAGCAATAGTGCTTGCGCTTCTTGTGCTGTCCGCAACGATGAGCTCGTGGGTGTTGCCGTTGATACTTCTTGTATCGCTCGGCATTGCCGTTATATATAATATGGGAACAAACTTCTTTTTCGGTGAGATCTCATTTATCACGCAGAGCATTGCGGCAATTTTACAGCTTGGCGTCACTATGGATTATTCGGTATTCCTTGTTGACAGGTTTGAAGAAGAAAGATCACATTATCCCGATTCCGTATCGGCTATGGCAGAGGCGATCCGATCAACGTTTTCGGCAGTGCTTGGCAGCTCGCTTACAACGATTTTCGGCTTTCTGGCACTTTGCTTTATGAGTCTTACGCTGGGCGTTGATATCGGAATTGTTATGGCTAAAGGTGTTCTTATAGGAATAGTTTCGGTCGTAACCGTTTTACCTGCTTTTGTTCTGCTGTTTGAAAAATATATTACCCGCTTCAGACACAGAAGTCTTGTTCCGTCCTTCAGAAGAATCAATTCTTTTTCCGTCAAACACAAAAAGCTTCTGACGGTGGCGTTTGTCGTGCTGTTTGTACCTATGGCGATTTTCAGTTCAATGCCCGAAAAGGATTACGATATGGTAAAGTCGTTACCGCAGGATATAGATTCGGTAGCGTCGCTTGATAAGCTTAAAAATGAGTTCAACATGGCAACAACACATTTTGCCGTGTTTGATGCCGAAACAGACGTTGCACAGACATCAAAAAT
Organism: Clostridia bacterium; assembly: GCA_017397655.1. Classification (GTDB taxonomy): domain Bacteria; phylum Bacillota; class Clostridia; order Oscillospirales; family Acutalibacteraceae; genus UBA1425. The sequence goes on from JAFQIG010000057.1 coordinate 13,397, forward strand.
GCTTGAGGAAATCAACGCACTTGACGGCATCACCGATGTTATTGCTCTTAACTCTTTTATAGGTCCCGCTATCAGCGAATCAATTCTTCCTCAGGCGATACTTGATATCTGTCAGAAGGAAGGGCTTCAGATGATGATGATAAATTCATCATTTCCCGGAGCCTCGGACGAGTGTAACAATCAGGTCGAACAGCTTAAGGCTGTGCTGAAAAAATATGATCCCGATTCGTTGCTGACGGGTGAGGGCGTTATGACAAAGGATCTGATTGATGTCACAGACCGTGACTTTAAGGTTACGAATATTATTTCTATTGTGGCAATGATCATTCTGATTGCAATTATTTTCCGTTCGGCATCCGTTCCGCTGATTCTTGTTGCGATGATAGAACTTTCAATTTTTATCAATCAGGCAATTTCATTCTTTACGGGCAGTTCAATTCCGTTTATAGCTCCTACCGTTGTCAGCTGTGTACAGCTCGGTGCAACCGTGGATTATGCAATTCTCATGACGACAAGATTCAAAGAGGAGCTGACACTCGGACATGACAAAAAGACTGCCGTTATGAATGCGGCAACTTCGTCGTGCAAATCAATTTTTCAAAGCGCACTTGTTTTCTTTGCGGCAACCTTCGGTGTCTATGTTGTCTGCGATATCGAAATGATAAAAAGTATCTGTCTGTTGCTGGCAAGAGGCTCGATTATCAGTGCGTTGGTAATTATGATAATTCTTCCCGCGGTACTGTATCTTTCGGAAGGATTGATTTCAAAAACAACCCTTAAATGGAAAACAAAAGGTGGTGTCGGCAATGAAAATTAAAAGATGCTTTTCGCTTTTTATGGCGATGTCTCTGCTTGTACTCGCTTCATGCACAAAAAGCGAGCCTGTTGTCGAAGAAACAAAGGTCACCGAGCCTTTAAAACAGGTCAGATATACAGATGTTCCTCAGTCAGTTAAAAAGAGTGAGACGGTATATGTAAATCTTGACAGCAGCGGAAAGGTTTCTGCTGTCAGCGTAACCGATTGGCTTCACACAGACAAAGGAAAGGTCAAGGTAAACGATGTCAGCTGTCTTTCGGATATTACCGATATAAAGGGAAATAACATCCCCGAAAAAAACGGTGATTTGCTCACGTGGCATATGGACACAACTGACCTTTATTACAAGGGAACAACAAACAAGCAGTTGCCCGTTGAGTTTGATATTGACTACTTTCTTGACGGTAAAGAGTATACCGCTGAGGAGATAAAGGGTAAAAAGGGCGACGTTGAAATCCGTGTAAAAATGAAAAACACCTGCTTTAAAACAGACGAAAACGGAAATAAAGTTTTTCTTCCCGTACTGACGGCAGGACTTGTGATATTGCCCGAGAACACCTTCAGCTCGGTGAATATCGAAAACGGTCTTTGTATTGGCGATGCATCAAAGCAGATTCTTGTCGGTCTGGCGTTTCCCGGAATGTCGGAAAGTCTCGGACTGACTGAGGATGTTTCGCTCGGTAACATAAAGATTGCCGACAGTTTTACCGTAACGGCATCGACCGACAGCTTTGCGCTCGGCAACATTTATTTTGCAGTGCTTCCGATATGCTCGATGTCGGTTGATACGCTGATTCCCGGAAGCGAAACGGAAGCGGCTGCGCTCTTAAAGGATATCGAAGGTCTGATGAATGTTTTCGGAAAGCTTGATATCGAAGCGATTACCAAAGCGTTTTCGCAGAATCCCGATTCCGTTAAAGATCTGACAGATGCATTCAGCGATGTCATTGAGCTGTATGATTCAAACAAAAAGCTGCTTGATGTTATGTCAAAATATCTGACGGAAGAAAACATCGAGACGATCTCGAAGCTGTCAAAGGCGATGAGTAATCCGCAAACCGCAGAAGCGATAAAGATGCTTCAGAGTCCGATTATGAAAAGCTTCCTTGCCGATCTGCCTGAGCTTTTGGAATCGGCAGACGAGCTGGCGGCACTCTCGTCTCAGCTTGAAGAGGATATGAAGGACCCCGAAGTCAGGGCGGCGATGGAAAATCTTCCGCAAACGCTCGAAACGCTTTCGGCTTTACAGAAAACGCTGGAAGAGAACAAAGCGCTGACAGACGCACTTTCCGCATTTGCAAGTGAAGATATCGCAGGAGCGATGAGTGTTTTATCTCAAAGATTAGCCGACGAAGAAGCGGGATCGGTGATATCCTATTTAACGGCAAATTCCGAAACAATAATGCCGAGAATCAAGTCGTGGATTGCCTTCGGCAAGGAGTACGGACTCTTTACGGGAAGCGCTGAAAACACAGACATAAATCTTATGTTCATCTATATGACACCTACCGTATAAAATTAACGGACAGGAGCTTAACGGTTCCTGTCCGTTGATTTTTGAGTTGTAGCTGTTTCGACAGTTTCATAATAACTGTTTATAATATCTTTTAAAAGGTTATAGTACTGTGGGTCGATTTGAGCAATGCGGTTAATTATTTGATTGTATGCAGAGTTTTCGGAAGAAGGAGTTATACCGAGAAGATAATCGGCAGATATACCAAAAGTTTTTGAGATGTTTTTTAATGTAGCCAAGGAAACACCAACTTTACCGCTTTCAACATCAGCCAAAAAACGGGTACTTACATTTATCTTTTCTGATAGTTTTTCACGTGTCATGTGGTTTTCTTTACGTAATTCTCTTAAACGAAAGCCTAATTCGGCATTGATATTGGGATCTTTACTCATAATAGCCTCCGTATGATATATTACATCAATTATATTGTGAAATAACATTTCATTAAATGATGTAATATTTCACTTGACAAATGATGCGTTACATCATATAATTACAATGTGCATTTGGCATAAAAGAATATTTAAACTTTAAGGAGTGGTACAAGTGCGGAAGAGTGTCAAAAAAATTGTCAGCATTTTGTTGATTATCTCGGTTGTTTTGGGAATATCAACAGTTGCATTTGCAAAAACAGCAGATGATAACGGTGCTGTACTAAAACCGACAATCAGTGTTTCGACGGACAAGGAAAAATATAATTGGGGGACTATATAGTTTTCTCGGTTAAGTTAGAAAATAATACGGACAAGGATTTGAATAATATTACGATTGATTCTTTTCCGTGTATGTTGACAAAGCTTTGGGATATTGAGGGTACATCAATGGCAACGCTTGATGTAATTCCTGCAGGCGAAAGTGCAACGGCTGAAATAAAATATAAAGCACAGCCGTTACCTTTATCTTTAAGAATAATTTTTCTTCCTGTTCTTTGGTTTATTAGCGATTTGGCTGCCTATATTTACCGTTTTACAGAATGGGATTATAAACAAAAGGTTAAAATCGGATGGTTTAATTACAGTTTTGGATTTGAGGTTTTATACGAAGAAGCAGAAGCAAATAAGCTGTATTATGATTTGTGCGGAGTAACGGTTGACGGCTATCCGAGCTATCAGAGTGTGCAAAGCGGCAAGCTGTCGATAGAGCCGACTGATCCTGAAAATGATGAGTATATATTCCTTGGTTGGTACACATCAAAGGAATATGATGACCCCTACTATTTTAATTGTACATTATCGGAAGATACAGTTATTTATGCAAAGTGGAAAGAAACAGAAGAGGATGAATCTGTTCTTTTTGCAGAGTATGATGAGTACTGGGATTTGAAGGATGGAGAGGTTTCAGTACAGATTGACGATGCATCTGCGCTGAACAAGGCAAAGGTATCTTATTCGCTTAAAACAGGCTGTGGTACAGTCAGTATTGAGGAGTCAACGGACGGACGAATTACAAATACTGTCGGAATAGTAGGCGTGCCCATATCAATTCTTTTACTTGGCAATGATGAATTGGAATCGGCAAGAATAAGCTTTTGCTATGATGAGAGCAAATTGTCCGGAGTTGATGAAACAAAGCTTGGAATTATCTGGTATGATGAAGCAAATGAAAAATTAGTATTGCTTGAAAATGTTGTAGTGGATACAGAAGCAAATGAGGTTTACGTTGATACCGATCATTTCAGTAAATACGTGCTTGTTGATACCGATGCGTGGCTAAAGGCATGGGAGCATAAGCAGTTGGTCTCCCGTGATACAGGCAAGAGCTTAAGATATAATATTGTTATGTGCTTGGACTGCTCCGGCAGTATGAGAGGAACACCGATTTCGACGTGTCAGAGTGCGGCACGAAACTTTGTTGATCAGCTTGTCGAGGGAGATCAGATTGCCGTTGTTGGTTTTACAGATAGCGCATCAACTCTTGTTTCTGCAACAAAAGTTACGGAAAGCAACAAATCATCAATAAAATCAAAGATCAATCTTTCTGCAAACGGAGGAACGGATTTCGATAATGCACTCAGCAGAGCCGTTTCGATACTTAACAGTATGCCTGACGCCAGTTCAGATAACGAGATTTATAAAAAGTATATCGTGTTTGTTTCTGACGGACAGGATTCGGTATCGTCTTCGATGCTTTCAACGCTCAAAGGTAGCGGATATACGGTGATGGCTATCGGAGTAGGTGACAGCGTTTCTGAAAGTGAGCTTAAAAAGATGGCTAACAACACCTCCGGAGGATATGCTCATGTTTCTAATCCGGGCGATATAGGTGAAGTGTTTACACAGATGCAAGGAGAGTTTATCGGACTTATTAAAGATAGTGACGGTGATGGAATTGCGGATCTCGTAGAAACCACGGGAATGATAGGTTCAAACGGCTATATTTATCATACAGATCCTGATGATAGTGATACAGATGGTGATGGCTTGAGTGATGGTGAAGAAATGGGCGTGTATGATGATGTTAAGGGATATTTCATCATTAATTCAAGTCCGACAACCCCGACTTTTGATTCTGATAAAGCGGGAATAACGATTTCTGTCAATCAGCTTCCCAACAGAGTGAACAGTACCAATATTGATGACTACAAGCAAATAAAGTTTTCGATCACAATTACAAATCAAAAAAGAGAAATAGCAAAAGATTTGTTAAGTGAAGAAAAGTTTACAACGGCAGAAAATGTGGAAGTTAAAGTTAAAACTTCATATGGCTCAACAGCAAGCTTTGAGTTGGGAAACATTAATCCGGGTGAAAATTTTACAGATACCATTACGGTAAATGTAACGGAAGAGAAAAACTTAAAGGGAACTCTTGAAGTAACGGTTAGCGGTAGTAATTTTGATTCAAAAACAACAGAAACACAATACGATGTGTTTAGTGATTTTTGCAATGCAATTGATGCGGTCGTTGCAAAAAAGGAAACAGAAATTGCTAAGAAAACTACCGATGCTGTAAGAGCATGTTTGTCAGTAGAAGGGAAATCAGAAGAAGCACTTGAAAAAGTTATAATGCTTAATGATGCAACAATAACCTCTAACAATAGTCATCGGAAAATGAACGAAAAGATAATGGCAGAATTAGAGCCGAAATTGGCAAAAAAATATATTGATAAAGCGAAAGAGTTTGCCAACAAGAACGGATGGTTTGGAAAAATGTATGACGGAGAGGATGTAGTTAATGAGTGTGCAAAAATGTATAAAAATGAAAAAACAGTTGCTACATTTACGATAGACGAAATTACGTTTACGGCTAAATATGATGATCATTCGGTAGGTGGCGCAGGGTTTGGAACGATAGAAGTTACATGGTCGAATAATCATTTGCCGAGTTATTTTACGTACTCGTCAACTCCGAGTGCCGTAATAAGCGCAATTAATGTTTTTATGGAAGAGTGCAGACTTCTTTCGGAAACGGCTATTAATAAGTGTATGGAAGAGGTCAAAAAAGATACGACAAAGCTCCTGGGATTAGATATGCTTGACAATTTGTTTAAAGCGAAGTGCGGAGATGTGTTCGATAAGCTCTTGTCAAAAGCAGGAATATCATCGTATAAATATAATGATCTTAAAAAATGGTATGATTATTATAAAAAAGCAAAGTCTGCACTTGATAGTTGTAAAAAACTGGAGAATCCGACAGCATCCAAAATTAATTCTGCAATGAAATCTGTAAACAACTTACTCAATTACAGTTTTTAAATTAATACCCCACATTTAATACTCAAAAAGCCGGACAGAGGAGTGTCTCTGTCCGGCTTTTTGTTATTTATTATTTTTTGCTGTACTGAGGATCAGAAGCATCGGCAATGCGTAATGAGCGCCTGCAAGAAAGGCGGTTATAAATGACAGAACGAAGAATATAACTGATACTGCACCGCCTTTAAAGGCTTTGCCGATTTGTGACCACTCTACGCTTTGCCATGCCGATACTATAAGTATTACGGCAAGTGAGTGAAGCGGAATTCTTTCAAAAACAAAGGGACATACAAAGAAGAATACGGCACAAACGATCATACATACAGCGCCCGACAGTGGAGTTCTTTTTTTGTTATCTGCCGTGGCAACGGGGACTGCACCGAAAAAGCCGCCTGCGGTATTGACTGCAGAAAAGACGAGCAACTTTTTTGTTGATGTTTCATCAGTCGGATAAAACTGAGTAACGATTAAAGCAATTGCAACGGCAGTACACAAAATCAGAGGAATGCTTTTTACATCGAAGGGGCCGATAAAGAAAGCGTTGTCAAAAAGCGAGATCGCATCGACGGGAACGATCTCGTTTATCGGAGTAAACTCACGGCTTCTGTTAAGCAGAAGATTCATAGAAAGAGTGATAACGATCGAAACGAAAGAAGCGGGAACTTTTTTGCTGAAGTTTTTAAACTTTCTCGGATACGTTACCATTGTAACAAGAACGACCGTGCCGTACAGCACGCCGCGCCAGTTGCCGTGAAAGCCGAGTGAAATATAATCCTTGATTATTTCGACGGCATCCGCCCCGACTGCACCGATACCGAAATAATTTGTAGTCTGAAGAGCTGTTGTGCAAAGTGCGGCAGCGAGCAGAAATCCTGCTCTGATGTCGGGTGACAGAAAAGTTTTTTTGGGAAGCTTTGAAAGGATAAAAACAAACACTCCCGACAGAGCAGTTGCGATACAGGCGACAGACGGAGAAAAACGGAAAGAAAGGAAGAAAATCGGCAGAGCTGTCAGCCACGACGGAGCAAAAAAGCGACCGCAAAGCACAGAGAAAATGCAGCATACAAGAGCCGTAATAACTGCACCGTTCACACCGAAGCCCGAGCAGATGCTGACAGACAGCGCCGCAGGGAACAATGCCAACGAATCATAAAATCCCGTTGTACAGGAAGATAAAAAAGTTTTTTTATTTATACTCAAACAATTCACCGCTTAAATTATTTTTGCCAGAACTTTCGGTCAAGGCTTCTGTATTGGATCGCTTCTGCGATATGAGGAAACTCGATTCTGTCCGAGCCGTCAAGGTCGGCGCAGGTTCTTGCGACGCGGAGCAGCTTGTCATATGCACGTGCGGAAAGACCCATGGTATCAAACGCCTTTTGCAAAAGTACGGTTGCCTCATCGCTCATAACACAGAACTCACGTGTCAGCGCGGCATCCATTCTGCCGTTGCAGGAAGCTCCCGTTCCTTCAAGACGCTTCTGCTGAATTTTTCTGGCGGCATTGACGCGCTTTCTGATCTCCGTGGAGCTTTCGCTCTTTACGCCGTCATTCATTGATTTGAAATCTATCGGCGGAACCTCTATGTGAATATCAAGTCTGTCAAGCACGGGACCCGATACTTTTGACAGATAGCGTGAGGCGGCACCGCTGTTACAGGTACAAGGCTTTGTGGGATGTCCGTAGAATCCGCACGGACACGGATTCATAGCGCAGACAAGCATTATCGAACACGGAAATGACAGCGTTCCGGCGGCTCTGGATATGGTGATTTTTCCGTCCTCCATCGGCTGACGAAGAATTTCCATCGTACTTCTTGCAAATTCGGGAAACTCGTCAAGGAACAATACTCCGTTGTGAGCAAGAGAGATTTCGCCCGGCTTCGGTATTGAACCTCCGCCCGAAAGTCCTGCAGAAGAAATGGTATGGTGCGGAGAACGGAACGGTCGAGTCTCTATAAGAGATACATCCGACGGCAAAGTGCCCGCTACGGAGTAGAGCTTTGTTGTCTCAAGGCTTTCTTCAAAAGTCATATCGGGAAGAATGGACGGAAGCCTCTTTGCGAGCATACTTTTGCCCGAACCGGGAGGTCCGATCATCAGAAGATTGTGTCCGCCCGAGGCGGCAACCTCCAGCGCACGTCTTGCCTGTGCCTGACCCTTTACGTCGCTGAAATCAAGATAGCTTTCGCATTTTTCGGCATTTTCGTTTTTTTGAGGAACGGCAGGGGTCAGAGGCTGATTGCCGGAAAGGTGAAGAACAACCTCCGTAATATTTTTGACGGGATAAACATCAATTCCGCGGACAACGGAACATTCTCTTGCGTTTTCGTAAGGGATGAATATATCGGAAAAGCCGTGTTCAGCGGCGCATATGACCATAGGTAAGGCACCGCTGATTCTGCGCAGAGTGCCGTCAAGAGCGAGCTCGCCAAGGAAGGCACACGAGGCGGTGTTGCATTTTAACTGCCGTGAGGACAAAAGCACGGAAAGAAGCATGGGAAGATCGTAAACCGAGCCTTCCTTGCGTATGTCGGCAGGTGCAAGATTTACGGTTATTCTGCCTGTCGGAAAATCAAATCCGCAATTTTTGATTGCAGAACGTATTCTGTTTTTAGCCTCCGAAACGGACTTGTCCGGAAGACCGACAATGTCGAAAGCGGGCAGACCGCTTGAAACATCGGCTTCGACATCAACCATAAAGGTTTCCATTCCGAAAAGGCCTGTACTGGATACTTTTGAATACATTTTTGCACCTCTTGCAGTAATACTTTTACGTCCGAAGAATATAATACATTATTTTTTGCTTGTTTGCAATCATTACATAAAATTTCAGATATTTTTTTGAATTTTTTGCACTTTTTATCTATGCAAAAAGAGATTTTTGTATTATAATACTTAAAATTGGTGTAGTGTGGAGATTTACGGATGAAGCTTTTTAAAAACTTTGAAAAGAACAAGGCTTTGTTGTCACGTTTTATGCCGTACCTTAAAGCCGAAAGAAAAACGCTGGCATTTGATTTGTTTTGCGCATCTCTGACCACCGTATGCGAAATAGTGCTTCCGCTTATTGTCAGAGAAGTCACAAACGCAAGCATCGAAACAGTCGGCACGCTGACGGTGTCGCTGATTGTAAAGGTCGTTTTGCTTTATATCGTGTTGCGTGTGGTCGATTCGCTTGCCGCATACTATATGGCAACCTACGGTCACTATATGGGAACAAAAATCGAAACTGCTATGCGTAACGATCTTTTTGCACATCTGCAGAAGCTGTCGTTTTCGTATTATGATAATAATAAGATAGGTCAGCTTATGTCACGTCTGACATCCGATCTTTTCGACGTAACAGAGTTTGCACATCATATGCCCGAGGAAGTTTTTATAACTTCGATAAAAATTATTGCGTGCTTTTCTATTTTTGCATCAATGAATCTCTGGCTTGCGGTAATAGTTTTTGCATTTATGCCGATAATGTTTGCTGTCACCAAAAGAAACCGTGTCAAGATGAAAGAGGCTTTCAAGGAATCACGTCACCGTATAGGTGAGATCAACGCTCAGACCGAAAACAGCCTTTTAGGTATCCGTGTCGTAAAGTCTTTTGTAAAAGAAGACAGCGAAATGAAAAAGTTTACGGATAATTCGGGACTTTATCACAAGATTAAAAGAGACAGCTATAAGTTTATGGGAAGATTCCAGACAACCATACGTCTCTTTGACGGCGGAATGTACATTCTGTGTGTTGCTACGGGCGCTGTCTTTATGATGAAAGGTCTTACCACGCCGGGAGATTTTACCGCATCGTTAATGATGGTTACAACGCTTGTCGGATCTGTCAGAAGACTTATCGACTTCAGCGAACAGTTCAACCGTGGACTTACGGGAATCGAGCGATTTGCCGAGGTTATGGACGTTTCGGGTGAACCGGGCTCTGACGGTGAGGGTAAGGTTCTTGATTCGTTTAACGGTGAAATTGAGTTTTGCGATGTCAGCTTTAAGTATGAAGGTACGGATAAATATGTTTTCAGGGATCTGAATCTTAAGATCGAAAAAGGAAAAAGCGTTGCCATTGTAGGACCGTCGGGCGCAGGTAAAACAACTATCTGTAATATGATTCCGAGATTCTATCATTGTGATGAAGGAAAAATCTTTCTTGACGGTCACGATATAAACGATTTGTCGCTTTCATCACTGCGAAAAGCGATAGGTATAGTTCAGCAGGACGTATATCTGTTTTCGGGAACGATCAGGGACAACATCTGTTACGGCAAAGAAAGTGCAACCGATGAGGAAATAGTTGAGGCGGCAAAGCGTGCCGGAGCGCACGATTTTATCATGTCACTTTCTGACGGATACGATACATATATCGGGGAACGCGGCGTGAAGCTTTCGGGAGGACAGAAGCAAAGAATATCTATAGCAAGGCTGTTTTTAAAGGATCCGCCCATACTTATTCTTGACGAGGCGACATCCGCACTTGATAACGAGAGTGAGCGTCTTGTTCAGCAATCTCTTGAAGAGCTTATGCACGGCAGAACAACCCTGACGATAGCACACAGACTGACAACAATCCGTAACGCTTCCGAAATAATCGTTCTGACCGAAAACGGTATCGAAGAACAGGGTACTCATGCAGAGCTTATTGAAAAGAACGGACTGTACAGCGAATTGTATGCGCTGTATTCCATATAAATTTTTTAATCGGAAAAAGGAGGTAATATATACCATGAAGTACAACATGAAATTAACACCCGAAGAAGAAGGTATTCTTAACGGCTCACAGGGCGAGACTATGGCTAAGGTTATGAAGTCACTCGTTCTTTACGGAGATGCCTTCGGAGCAGAGCGATTTGTTCCCGTAAAGGGCAAGGGCCATCTTGTTACGAGTTTCGGTATTTCCGTTCTCAGTCCCGTATTCTCGATTACACAGGAGCTTATTGATGCAGGGCTCAAGGTTGACGAAACATTCACTTGTGATCCCCGTCCCATTGACTATGCCAATGTAAAGTGCAATCTTATTGAAAAGCTTATCTTCAACAAGTTCCTTTACGGTATGCAGGCTCCCTATGAGGTTCAGCTTAAAAAGCTCGGTCTTCGCAGCGAAAAATCTTTCACTTGTGCTTGTTACCTTGATGAAGTAGGCAACGTTCCCGAAAAGGGCGATATTCTTTCATGGGCAGAGTCATCGGCTGTTGTTTATGCAAACTCCGTTCTCGGTGCACGCTGTAACCGTAACTCCGGTATCATCGAGCTTTTCGGTTCGATTCTCGGCAAGGTTCCCGAATTTGATCTTCTTACAGACGAAGGCAGAAAAGCAAAGTGGATCATCGAAGTCAAGACAGACTCCATCCCCGAAGCACAGGTTCTCGGTTCTGCAATCGGTATGAAGGTTATGGAAGATGTTCCGTTTATCAAGGGACTTGACAAGTTCATCGGTACAGAGCTTAACGATGCGGCAAAGGCATATCTTAAGGATATGGGCGCAGCTACTGCTTCCAACGGTGCGGTAGGTCTTTATCACGTAGAAAATCTTACTCCCGAAGCGGTTGAATTCGGCACATCCATCATCCGTGATGATGCAAAGGTTTATGTTATTGACGATGCAGAGCTTGAAAAAGTAAAGAAGGGCTATCCCAACATCTGGAAGAATCCCGATGCACAGCCTGACAGATGCTTTATCGGTTGTCCGCATCTTACATTTGCACAGCTCGGTCAGTGGGCAGACCGTTTTGAAGCAGAGCTTAAAAAGCAGGGCAAGAGCAAGGTTGGTCTTATGACAATCATGACTGCTGCTCCCGAGGTTATTGATCACTTTAAAAAGGACAACAAAGCAGCTTATGACAAGCTTATTTCTTTCGGAATCAAGCTTACAAGCATTTGTCCGCTTATGTACATGAACAACCCGCTTTGCGGCAAAAAGCCCATCATCACAAATTCAAACAAGCTTCGTACATACACAACGGCTCGTTACTTTACTGATGCCGAGATCACAACGATCGCTGTAAAAGGAGGATTTTAATAATGAGCAAGGTTTTTAAAGGTCGTCCTGTTGTAGCAGGCGCTATCAATGGCAAAGAAGCTGTTGTTACTCATACAGGCTTCAACACTCTTGCATCCTTCCAGAAGAGTGCATTGAAAAAGGCAAAGCAGGTTATCTGTTCTGATCAGAATAATCCCGAACTCTATGAGAAGAATCTTACTGACAGGGTAATCTGCCTTCCCAAGACCATCGGTTCCACAACGGGCGGTATGGTTCTGTATTCGGTTTGCGCACTTAACATTCATCCTTGCGCAATGCTTTTCTCCGAAACAATCGACTCACTTGCAGCAGCAGGTGTTGTTCTTGCAGATATCTGGACAGACAGTTCCATCGTTGCTGTTGATAATCTCGGTGACGAATTCCTTAACTACGTCAAGGACGGTATGAAGATTACCGTTTCTGAGGACGGTACTGTTACCGTAGACTAAGATCTTATCAATCGGGATCGCCCTTTTGGGTGATCCCGAAAAGAGGTTATGGCTTTTGGAAAAATTCTGGACATTTGTTGAAAAAATTCCGCTTTACAAAAAGTTGTCGGAGCATATGCTTTTCGGCAAGATATTCAACCGAGAGGTGTTGTCGTATCTGTTTTTCGGTGCAATGACAACCGTTGTGTCGCTTGTATCGTTTTATATTGCGGACAAGCTGTTTTCGACGGTCGGCTGGCTCGGTATTTTTCACTATATCTCGGGAAGCGAAAAGGACTTCGCTTATCTTGATGCCAACGTTATTTCATTTATCTGTGCGGTAGCATTTGCGTTTATAACAAACAAGCTGTTTGTTTTTGATTCAAAAAGCTTTGAAAAAAAGACTCTGGCAAAAGAGCTTTTTTCCTTTGTCGGAGCACGTATTGCAACATTTGCAATTGACTCTTTGCTGATGTTCCTTTTGGTTACGGTTATGTCAGTTAATGAAATGGTATCAAAGGTGCTGGTTCAGATTATTGTTGTTATTCTGAACTATGTATTCAGCAAACTGTTTGTATTCAGAAAGAATAAAGGTGATTAAAATGAAAAAAATTATTTTTCCGGTTTTGATAGCGGCTTTTTTGTGTGCCTCGCTGTTTGGCTGTTCGGGCGAAAAGAAGTATAAGCTTGTAGAAGTACCGGAGGAACTTCAGATAAATACGCAGAGTCTTTCCGAGGATCCTGCAAAACTGCTTGACTATAATGAGGATTACCCGCTTTTCTTTGCGGAACCTGAAAGCGATGTTTATGCATACGTATGCAGCAACCAGTCGGATAACGGTATTCTTGTCAAGTTTGACGGATATATCCAGTATTTTTCGTGGAGAATGTTGACTCCCACCATCGCAAAGCCTGATGTACACGTAGCCGACTACAACAACGACGGTTTGCAGGATATTGCCGTAACTGTATTGAGCAATGTCGGTGAGACAAACTATAACGAGGATCTGCACATCCTTATGAACCGTGACGGCAGTCTCGAGGATTGTCTGTACACTCACGAGACCTGCGCAATAGATGCAAAGGGTATTCTGACTTTTTCAGAGAATAATACCAAGGACGACAGCTATTTCTTCTTTATTAACGGCAAGAGACAGGAGATTGAAATAAAGAACAAGGGCGACTTTTTCGGAATGTACTTTGATGCCGTACAGGACTTCACTCTCGGCAACACCATTACGGTAGAGGTTGTTCCGGGACTCAGTTTCAGCGACAGCGCGATTCCTGATTATTCATTGGCGACATTCTGTGCCGACATTAATTACAATAACGGCGTTTTTGAAATGTCAAATCCTGCTGTCGAGTACTGATAGGTAACACGAAAGGAACGGTACGGAAATTAATATGAAGCGTATATTTTGCCTTTTGTTGACTGTGGCTTTTATGTTTTTGGCTTTCTGTTCTTGCTCTGATGATGAACAGAAAAACACAACTGCTCCCGAGGAGACGGTTGTGTCAAATACGGCAAAAATCACTTTTACGGAGGGCAAAAACATCTTTCAGACAGCACAGCTTCTGGAAGAAAACGGCGTTTGCTCGGCAGAAGCGTTCATAAATGAAGTGAACGCTTCTGATTCTGCATTTGCGACAAGCATCAGAAATCCGGATGAAAGACCTTTTCTTCTGGAGGGTTACGTTTTTCCCGATACGTATGAATTTTATCTTAACGAGAATCCCAAAAGCGTGCTTTCACGCTTTTTGAAAAACAGCGAAAGAAAATTTGGCAACGAGGTCAGAGAAAGAGCGGCAGAGCTTGGTTATACCGTTGATGAGATATTGATAATAGCTTCCGTTATTCAGAAGGAAGCAGGAATTGTCAGTCAGATGAAAACAGTCTCGTCCGTGCTTCACAACCGCCTTGACAGCTCGTATTCAAAGCTTGAATGCGATGTTACCTATAACTATATAAAAGATGCGATAATGCCGTATCTTTGCGGCGAAGAGTGGAACGATGATGTATACGAAAAGTATGCCGATCTTTACTACACCTACCGTTTTGAGGGATTGCCTGCAGGACCTATATGCAACCCCGGTATGGAGGCTGTCAATGCGGCGCTGTATCCCGAAGAGACAGAGTATTATTATTTTGTTACAGACAGTGACGGAAACTATTACTACTCCGAAACTTTTGAAGAGCATCAGAAAATCTGCAATTCGATCGATTGAAAACAAAAAAAGAATGCCGTCATTAAAGACGGCATTTCCTGCGCAAAGGATTATTCTAATCCGAGAAGCCAGTTGACCGATACACCAAGTACATCAGCAATGGCCTTGAGCTCAAAGTCAGTAACATAACGAAGCTGACCTTCGAGCTTTGAGAGACCGGAAGCATTAAGATCAATACCCTTGATCTGAAGCTGTGTAAGGAGATCTTTCTGCTTCATTCCCATGGATTTGCGCTGTTGCTCAACTTTCGCACCGATGATGTTGCGATCGCCGAGAGCTTGTTTTCTGATTCTCATAATTAATACCCCATTTATTTAAATATATATTGCACATACTAATAAGTTGCAAAAGTGATCGCTAAACTACACTATGTCTATTTTAACACATCCAAAAATTTTTTTCAATACCTTTTCGATATATTATTACCCCTAAAAACCTATAAAAATCAACATTTTTTACACTTTTTCTGGAAAGGAAAATGATCATGGAAAATAAACGAAATCTGACAATGCTAACCGATTTTTATGAACTGACGATGGCAAACGGATACTTTGCATCGGGCAAGCAGGATCTTGTGACATATTTCGATATGTTCTTCCGCAAGGTTCCCGATGCAGGCGGATTTGCCGTTATGGCGGGTGTCGATCAGCTTATCGAGTATCTTAAGAATCTTAAGTTTTCAAAAGAAGATATCGAATACCTTCGCAAAAGAGGTATGAGTGAGGAGTTTCTCGGTTATCTTGAAAACTTCAAGTTCAGCTGTGATGTGTGGGCAGTTCCCGAGGGTACACCGATTTTCCCCGGTGAACCGATCGTTAAGGTCAGAGGCCCCGTGATGCAGGCTCAGTTTATTGAAACAATGGTACTGCTGTGCATCAATCATCAGTCACTTATAGCTACAAAGGCAAACAGAATTGTCAGAGCATCGGCAGGCAGGGCTGTTATGGAGTTCGGCTCACGCAGGGCGCAGGGCTTTGACGGAGCTGTTTACGGCGCCCGTGCGGCTTATATCGGCGGTTGTTCGGGTACGGCGTGTACGATCTCTGACAGAATGTTCGGCATTCCTGCACTCGGTACGATGGCACACAGCTGGGTTCAGCTTTTTGACAGCGAATATGAGGCGTTCAAGGCATATGCCGAGACATATCCCGATAGCTGTACGCTTCTTGTTGATACTTATAATACATTAAAATCGGGTATTCCCAATGCAATAAAGGTGTTTGATGAAGTGCTGAAGCCGAAGGGATTCCGTCCCAAGGGCGTTCGTGTTGACAGCGGAGATATCACTTACCTTTCAAGAAAAATGAGAAAAATGCTTGACGAAGCAGGCTATCCCGACTGTAAGATTGTAGCTTCAAACTCTTTGGACGAATATCTTATCAGAGATATGATTCAGCAGGGTGCGCAGGTTGATTCCTTCGGTGTAGGCGAAAGACTTGTTACATCGTCATCGTCACCTGTATTCGGAGGCGTGTATAAGCTTTGTGCAGTTGAGAAGGACGGAGTGGTTGAACCGAGAATCAAGATCAGCGAAAATGTTGCAAAGGTCACAACTCCGGGTGTAAAGAATGTTTACCGTCTTTTCGATAACGAAACAGGCAAGGCGATTGCTGACCTTATTACACTTTCGGATGAGGTTGTTGACGAGTCAAAGCCCTATGAGCTGTTCGATCCCGATTATACCTGGAAGCGTAAAACCATAGAAAACTTTACGGCAAAGCCGCTGCTTGTCCCGATCTTTGAAAACGGTGAGTGTGTTTATGAATCACCGTCTATCGGAGAAATACAGAAGTACTGTCTTGAGCAGATTGATACTTTGTGGGACGAGGTGCTCCGTTTTGAAAATCCGCATAACTACTATGTCGATCTGTCACAGAAGCTTTGGGACGAAAAGCATCGACTGATCTCAGAAAAGAAGAAAAACTGAACAGAACAGAAAAACACCGTATCGTTTCGTGTGTGAAGCGATACGGTGTTTTGTATTACTTATTTAGCCCTTTTAACGGTGGGGTCACGCAAAAGATCGGGCTCATTGAGTCTCAGACAGAAAAAGTCGGGGACTGTTTCCATATCGAAATCGTTTCCGCAGATAGGCGGAATCAATGAATTGATCCTTTTGCTGAGTGTTTTTACCGTTTTCTTGAGTTTTTTCATTTCTGAGCCCTCCTTTTTGTTTTTGTTTACAGTTATATTTTAACCAAAAAATTATTAATAAACAATTAGGAGAAGCATTAAGATTTTTTTAAGAATTATTTAAGGTGTGTTTATATCTTTATTTTCATTCAAAAAGTGTTTTTGTACCTGCGTCGTATTCCCATGCGACGAAGCCCGTATCAAGCGCAGGGCTGTTAACAGCAAGTGTGAAATCACGGTTCTGAGGATCTTTGAACAGAGGATCGGAAAAAACAGCGTTGTTATAATATCCTCTTGCTGTCATGATTACCATTGACTTTCTTTCAAAGAAGCCCATCGAATCACCCGAATACACATTGCCGCCGTTCGTGTAATCCCAATAAAGGTTGCTGTCATCAACAAACCAATCACGCTCGGTTGTAAGTGCATACATTGTTGCGTTGTCGGTTACAAAAATATTATTGGTAAGCGTAAGCGAGTTGTGATCTTCGTTTCTGGTGATTCTGAAAGCTCCGTCACCGCCGAAAGCAAAGATGTTGTTGCGGATTATATTATCCTTGCCGTAATGCTGATGGAATGTCTGCGATGAGCAGTCATAAACAAGATTCTTTTCGACAAGCATACCGCTTGAGCCTTCGTCAAGATATATACCCCATCCGCCATAGCCGTATCTGCCTTCGTCACAGCCGACATTGTAAATGACGTTACCGCTGATTACGGTATCGGGCTGAATTCCGAGAGTGTAAATTGCACCCATATCCGAAAGCCATCCGTTGCCGATGTTGTAAATGAGGTTGTTGCTGATGTTTATGTTGTTGGTGGAGTTGGCGGAATAACCCCAGTTCCAACCGACGGAAATTCCCGTATACCATCCGTCATGGATTTCGTTATTGGTAAGGTCACAGTCAATCGCATGAGTCAGAAGAATTCCGATTGCGTTATTGAATATGCGACCGTACTTGTTTATGTGACAGTCGGTAACGTTGATGTTTTTTGTTGAAGCGGGAACAACAAAATCACCGTGAATGAAAACTGCATTTGCTCCGATCTCTTCAAAAAGACAGCTTGTTATGTTGCAGTTTTCGGAAGCCTTGTCAAACTTGACTGCCGTGTAAGAGATATTCCTGAAACGGCAATCGGTAAAATCAATACCGCTTGAGGATGAAATATAAATCGCAGAGGGTATCTCGTATGCTGCCTGAGGATGAAGGACAGTATATTCGATATTTTCATACAGGGGATGAGATTCATCAAAAAGATTCTGATAAAATCCGCCACCTTTGCCGACGTGCTGCCATTCTGTTTTTTCAAAGCTGATACCACGGAAACGAATGTTTTCGGCGTCCTTCATAGTGATAAGCTGTTCTGTCATTCCTGCGTAAAGGATCGTGTTATCTACTGTATCGCCCTCTTCGGGAATGTAGTAAAGCTTTTCTTCGCTGTGGTCAAGATACCATTCTCCGGGAAGCGAAAGAGCCTCTCTGACGTTTTCAAAGATGTAGTTGTCGTCAACTCTGATTGTCATGGATGTAGGCTTTCTTGTTTCGATTCTGCCTGTTGAGGTGTCAATCGAATGAACAGGTAAAAGCTCGTCGCACCAGAAGTGCATAATTCTTATATCAATGTCTTTGGGATTTGCAAAATCCGAAACATCGTTTTTATGTGCATAGAAAACTGCCGAATGTGTGAAAAAGCTCGGATCAACTTCGGGTACTGCCGCTTCATCAAGCTTCGGATCAGCAACCTTTAAAAGTCCCGTTTTGGGATAGTTGGAGCGAGAAAGTCTCTTGTCGCCCTTGAACAGCGAACGGAAGTAATCTGCATCGGAATCAATTTTAACATCGGATACAAATGCATTGACTCCGTTGATCGTAGTTTCTGTCCACTGTGAAATGGCTTTTGAGCCTGAAAAAACTACTTTTTCGTTGGGGAAGGAACGGTAAAGAACATTGCTTCTGTCTGCCGATGTGAAACTGACGGTATCGTGAATTATATATGTACCTTCCCTGAACCAGACGGTAACGGCTTCGTTACCCTTTTCTGCCTTCAGGATTTCTTTGGCTCTTTCAAGAGTTCTGACAGGAGCGGCAAGTGTGCCGGGATTGTTGTCATCGCCGTCGGCAGAGACAATAATATCACGGGGACCCATAACAAATTCGCCCTCATCAAAAGCTGTTTTCACCTGCGTTGTCTCTTCGGGGAATTCGGGTGTAACGGATGCGGGAGGTGCAAAAATTGCTGTAAGCATTGTTATGATTGAAGCTAATACAGCGGTGAGTCTTTTGATAAAGTCATTCATATTATAAACCTCTGTGTTTTTTGTTATTTAACTTCTTCGATAAGTCGGATGAATCCCAGGAAAAAGCTTTCAAGCGTATCTGAGGACACCCCCATGCCGACTGCTTTTGCGTGGTCGCCTTTTTGTACGGGCATAACATTCCATATGCCTTTTTGGATTTTTTCACCCTCGGTGTATTCGCAGTATTCATCGCCGAAAGGATACTTTGCCGATACGACATTGACGAGTCCGTCGTTTTCGAGCCAGCTTCGGTCGATCGGGTAATTCGTGACCGTATTCTTTGAGTACGAACCGATAAGGCGTGACGGAAGTCTCAAAAGTGCAAAGGTATCTGCGTTCGGCACCTGAACATCAAGAAGCGAGCCCTCGTGAGTTGAAGAAAATGCATAAGAAATATAGTATGTGTGCGGAGAGAGCTTTATCTGTTCGTTAAGCTTTTTTGCTCCGTCGGGTGAAAGATCGGTTACGGCATGATCTTCGTTATCGGCAAGGATGGTTGTCACCGTATTGTGAAGCTCATCCTCAGTCATCGCTTCGCCTTTTTTTGTGGTAATTCCGAAGTGGTCAAGCTGAAAGTCGAAAAGCTCGTTTGTGACGTTGCCTGCCGTTCCTCCGAGAAGAAGAGCCATATCAACAAGAAGATCGGATACGGGATAGGCGCTGTCAAGAACGTAAATTGCCGTAGTGCCGTTATGAGGTGAACAGAGCGTTGTTACGCTGTAGATCTTTTCGCCCTTTCCGCCCTTGAAAAGAGGTGATGCGTCATTGCAGGCATTCTGTTCCGTTTCGTCACCGAATTCCATCAGCGATGCCAGCAGACGTACGGTTTCGCCACCGAAGCTGTGACCGACAAGATTCACCTTGAGCGAATCGTTTTCCATTCCTTCAAAAAGAGGTTCATACATCCTGCCGTATCTGTCGTGACCGTGCTTTTCGGAATGTGCGGCACCGTAGTCAACTCTGCCGCCGTAAAGCTGTGCATACAGCTCGCACGTACGGTCCCAAGTGGAAGAAATGGGACCGACGGAGGCTTCGTATACGTCATAGCCCTCGGCTGAAAGCATGGATGTGAGTCTGCCTGCCGTTGCTCCCCAATACGAAACAACACCGTTGACGGCAGAGGAGGTTCCGTATCCCATCAGACCGTGAACCAGCACATAGGGATACTTTTCTTCCTCTTTGTTTTTTTGGACTGAACGTGAGATAACGGGAATCAATAAAGCGACAACAATGCTGACGACAACGACAATGACTATTGCCGTTACAAGAGTATCGTTTGATCTCTTTTTGTTTTCGTTAGGTTCCATAACAGCTCCTTTCGGGTCAGACGGAAACGTTTTTCATATTCTTTGTTTTTTTGTACATTGCACCTGTGGGACACACATCTACGCAAAGTGAACAGGATGTACAGGCTGTTTCGGAAAGAGAAATGCCGAATTCTGTATTGACGCTTGCGTTAAAGCCACGCAAGGTGAAGTCGAGTACGGATGCTTTTTCTATATCCTTACACGCACGGACACAAAGTCCGCAAAGAACGCATTTGTTATAATCTCTCATTATGACCTCGTGAGAGTCGTCTTTGGTTCTTTTTGCTTTTTCACCGAGATACGGTGTGGGATCGGCATTATACTTTCTTGCGTATCTTATGAGTCTGCATTCGGAATAGTCAAGACATCCGCATTCAAGACAGCGTGAAGCTTCTTTTCGTGCGGCTTCTTCCGAGAATCCGAGAGCAACTTCGTTAAAGTTCGATTTACGCTCATCGGGTGTGAGAGTGGGATTCTTCTGACGTGAAAGCTTTTCTCTGTCACAAAGATCCTTTGCGGTAACTTCTTTTTCGCTGATGAAAGGCTTTTTGTACGGAGCGTCAATTCCGTTAAGATATGCATCAATGACATCGGATGCTTTTTTTGCTTCGCCGATGGCAGAAATCGCAATGTCGGCACCCTTGTTTGATACATCACCGATTGCAAAAATCTTTTCGTCGGATGTGCGGAAGGTTGCCGTATCGGCGCAAACGGTGCCTTTTGATGTTTTTTCAAGACACTCAAGTCCGTGGGGATCGGTCTTTTGTCCTATCGCCATAATGACGGTATCAACGGAGATCTCTTCGAATTTTCCTTCAATCGGTACGGGACTTCTTCTTCCGCTTTCATCGGGTGAGCCAAGCTCCATACACTGAAGCTTTATGGCTGTGACGTGACCGTTTTCTCCGATAATGGCATCGGGGTTTGTCAGATATTTAAAAATAACTCCCTCTTCTTCGGCTTCTGCTATTTCAATATCCTCTGCAGGCATCTCGTCACGTGTTCTTCTGTAAATGATGTAAACGTTTTCTGCACCGAGACGAACTGCTGTACGGCAGGCGTCCATTGCTGTATTACCGCCACCGCAGACGGCTACGTTTTTGCCGATTTGCGGAGCATTGTCCATAGCACATTCACGAAGAAAATCTATTCCGCCAAGCACACCGTCAAGCTCTTCGCCGACAACTCTCATTTTACTGCTGAGCCAGGCTCCCGTTGCAACGATAACGGCATCGTTTTCTGCCTTTAAAGAGTCAAGCGAAAAGTCTTTTCCGAGCGTCTTGTTACAGAGAATCCTGACACCGAGCTTTTCGATGATTCCGATTTCCTTATTAAGAATGTTTTTGGGCAAACGGTATTTTGGGATTCCGTAACGAAGCATACCGCCCGGCAGAGGCATCTTGTCATATACCGTGACGTTGTGACCTTTTCTTCTGAGAAAATATGCGGCAGACAGACCACCGGGACCTGCACCGACAACAGCAATGTTTTTGCCTGTGTTTTTCTTTACGGAAGGTATATATGTGTCACCGAAAAGATCCTTATCGGCTGCAAAATATTTAAGAGACGCAAGAGAAACGGGCTCTTCCACAAGAGCACGTCTGCAGTTCTTTTCGCAGGGGTGAGGACATATACGTCCTATGGAAGAGGGAAGCGGAAGAGCCTCTTTGATAACCTTTACCGCTTCGTCATATCTGCCGTTTGCGATAAGTGCGGCATACTTCTGACAGTCGGTACCTGCAGGGCAGGCGAGAGAGCACGGTGCTACACAGTCACCGATGTGATCCGACATAAGCATATCAAGAACAAACTTTCTTGATGTGCGGACACGCTCGGATTCGGTTTCGATAACCATACCGTCAGATACTTTTGTTGAGCAGGCACGCATGAGCTTTGACATATTGCCTGAAAAAACTTCGGTAACGCAAAGACCGCATCCGCCGTAAGCTTCCACACGCTCATCGTGACATAATGTGGGGATCTCTATACCGTTTTGCGTAGCGGCTGCAAGGATTGTAATACCGCTTTCGACACTGTATTCAACACCGTTGATTGTACATCTGATAAGATTACTCACAGTCACCACTTCCTTTCCTTACTGCACCGAAGCGACAGGCGTCCATACAACGTCCGCACTTGATGCAAAGATCACGGTTGATTGAAAAGCTTTCACGTACCTTTCCCGTAATTGCACTGACGGGACACTTTTTACTGCAGAGCGAGCATCCCGTACATTTTTCGGGATCTATGGAATAGTGAATCAGATCAATACATTCGCCTGCAGGGCAGCAACGGTTCTTTATGTGAGCCTCATATTCGTTGCGGAAATATTTTATTGTTGTCAGAACGGGATTGGGAGCAGTTTGTCCGAGTCCGCACAGAGCATTTTCCTTGATACGCTCGCAAAGATCCGAAAGAAGCTCGATGTCGCCTTCCTTGCCTTCACCTTTGCAGATGCGGTCAAGAATTTCCAGAAGTCGCTTTGTTCCGATACGGCAGGCAGTACATTTACCGCAGGATTCCTTTGCGGTAAAGTCAAGGAAAAACCGTGCCATCGAAACCATACAAGTGCTCTCGTCCATTATGACCATTCCGCCCGATCCCATAATTGCACCTGTTTTTGAAAGCTCTTTATAATCTATTACGGTATCAATGAACTCGGCAGGGATACATCCGCCCGACGGACCTCCGAGCTGTACACCTTTGAAGGCTTTATCGGAACGCATTCCTCCGCCTATATCAAATATAACTTCACGCAGACTCTTGCCCATCGGTACTTCGACAAGTCCGCCTTTTTTGATTTTTCCCGTAAGAGCAAAGACCTTTGTGCCCTTGCTGTTCTGTGTTCCGAGAGAGAAGAATTTTTCACCGCCGTTTTCGATTATCCACGGCACGTTTGCAAAGGTTTCTACATTATTGATATTAGAGGGCTTTTTCCAGTATCCCGAAGCTGCAGGGAAAGGAGGCTTGATGCGTGGCATACCACGGCTTCCTTCAAGCGATTCGATCAGAGCTGTCTCTTCACCGCAGACAAAAGCTCCCGCTCCTGCCTTGATACGGAAATCACAGCAGAACTCTGTGCCGAAAATATTGTTGCCGATGATTCCTTTTGATTTTGCATCCTCAATAGCTTTTGTCAGTCTCTTTATGGCAAGAGGATACTCGGCACGTACGTAAACAATGGCTTCCTTTGCTCCGATGGTATATGCACCGATAAGCATACCCTCGATAAGATTATGCGGATCGCCTTCTATTACGGCTCTGTCCATAAAAGCTCCGGGGTCGCCCTCATCGGCATTGCAGATAAGATATTTTTCTTCACCTGTTTCGCTCTTTGCGGCATTCCATTTGAACCACGTCGGGAAGCCTGCTCCGCCCCTGCCTGCAAGTCCCGAGACTTTAAGCTGTTCTATGATGTCATCGGGAGTCATTTCCGATACTGCTTTTTGAAGTGCGCTGTAGCCTCCTGCCGAGATGTAATCGTCTATGCTTTCGGGATCGATATTTCCGCAGTTGCGCAGGGCGATTCTTGTCTGTTTTTCAAGGAACTGTTTATCCTCATCTTTGATAACAAGCCGTGAAACGAAATTTATATCTCCCGTTTTTATAAAGTTTATTATATCTTCTGTATCTGATTCGCTGACTTTTACAAGGCGCACAAGTCCGGATTCTGTGTATATGTCAACAATCGGTTCAAGAAAGCACATACCGATACAGCCTGTGACAGAGACTGTGGCAAGGCTTTCGGGACAGGCGGTTTTTAAGGCTTCGTAAACCTTTGCCGCACCTGCCGATATACCGCAGCTGCCCTGACCTACTTTAATTTTCATCATATTATTCAGCCTCGCTTTCTGCTGAGGATTTAAGTTCATTCAGTATACCTCTGACCTTTGACGGTGTCAGAGACCCAAAGGTTTCACCGTTTATCGTCATAACGGGGGACAGAGAACAGCATCCGAGACAGGCAACGTTTTTTAATGTAAAAAGTCCGTCATCACTTGTTTCACCGTCGCTGATGCCAAGCTCATCCTTTATGGCTTTTTCGATAAGCTGTGAACCGTTGACGTGGCAGGCAGTACCCTGACATAACTGGATAAAGTATCTGCCAACAGGATTAAATCGGAACTGGGTATAAAAGGTTGCGACACCGTAGATCTTTGATGTCGGAACATTCATTTTTTCGGAAATGTATGCAATGGCACTTTCAGGAAGATATCCGAAAATGTCTTGAGTCTTCTGCAAAACGGTAATAAGGCTTCCGGGTACTTCCTTGTACTGCTCAAGAACAGGATCAAGAAGCAAAAGATTGTTGAGATTATCCATATAAAAACTCCTAACATAAAAGCTGTTTGTAAGACTACTATACAATATTTTTTGTCTTTCTTCAAGTAAAGGCGATATAAAAAATTGGCTAACCGGGTTTTAAAGCCGGTTAGCCCGTAAAAACAATTAAAATCAGATGCCCATTTTTTCAAGAAGCATTTTGGCACAGTCGATCTGATTGGGGATGTTGCCGTTTTCGTCACGGACACGCCAGATGTCGGGAGTGATTTCATCGGCGACGTACATTTTGCCGTTCTCGTCATAGCCGATTTCGATCTTGAAGTCGATAAGTGTGAGACCCATGGGAGCAAGCTCAGCCTTAAGAACTTCGCCTACACGGTGAAGGATGTCAAGAGCCTCGTCATACTGACCCTCTTTAAGAAGACCTTTCATAAGGCAAAGACGCTCGCTGATAAGGGGATCGCCCTGGATGTCGTCCTTAAGAGTAACTTCTGCATAAGGAGGATTGAATACGATGCCCTCTTCGAGAGTGAAGCGACGGCACATGCTGCCTGCCGTGAAATAACGAAGAACGAACTCAAGCTTGGGAACCGTAAGCTGACGAACCTGCATAAGACCCTTGTCGATATCTGCAGCAATGTAATGAGTGGGGATACCGTTTTTTTCCATAAGTTCAAAGAAGTACTTGGAGATGGTAAGACCGATTTTTCCTTTACCTTCAACGCTGCCGCCGACACTGTTTGAACCGGGATCAAACACGCCGTTTTCGCCTGTTGCGCTGTCTTTGAAAAGAAGATTTACGATTTTGTTTTCTTCGTCAAGAAGAACGTCTTTTGTTTTTCCGGAATAAAGTGTCTTCATTTTTATATCTCCTTTAATTTTTTACCATATCAGCGTGAATATTATATCACCGCTTGTGATGATTTTCAATATAAAGATTTAATAAATATAACCTTTTATGAATAAATGATTTTATGAAATTTTAAAAAATTAGTATGTAACTTCGCCGTCATGGGACATAAGGGATGCCGACAGGACCGCTTGATGTGCGATTATGTCCTTGACAAGTGCACCCGAATCGGTTGTGCGCAGCTCTATTATCAGATCGAGCGAAGTTTTGGTTATATTTCTGGATTTTACCTTATAGCTCTTTGTGTATTTTTTGACGGTATCCAGAATATCGTTTTCGCTGTTAAAATCCGATGTGTTTACAACAAGGATAAGAGGTGCTTTGGCAACAGGAAGAGCGTTTAAAATAACGATAAGAACGGTAAGTGCGATACACAGAATGAATGCGATTTCCGCAAGACCTACTCCGCAGATAATTCCTGCTGCGATAGCCCAGAATAAAAATGTCAAGTCCATGGGATCCTTGACAGCCGTACGGAATCGTACGATTGACAATGCACCGACCATACCGAGCGATACGACAATACTTGACTGAATCGTCAGTATGATTGCCGATGTGATAAGGCAGATGCTTGCCAACGAGATGTTAAAGCTCTTTGAGTAGAAGGTCTTTTTTGTTATGATCCGATAAACCAAAAATATATACAGCGCAACGCAACAGGAAATTGCCATTGCAGT
This sequence comes from Clostridia bacterium, assembly GCA_017397655.1. GTDB lineage: Bacteria > Bacillota > Clostridia > Oscillospirales > Acutalibacteraceae > UBA1425. The sequence continues at coordinate 39,695 of JAFQIG010000057.1, forward strand.
CAGTGCGGTATATGGGTTTATGTCGGCAGCGGTAAAGCCGTCAAGGAAGGATTTTTTGAAAATATCGGAAAAATTCATGATAAACGCTCCTTTAAATCAATGTAAATTTTCTGCAAAGGTAGAACTTTGAAAAGGTTGTCTGTCGGAAGTGGCCGAGATTCAGGCTCTGATAAATGAAGTCGGGCAAAAATTCGTCAAACTTTACTTCCATCAGATGATGCCCTGCAGGCATAATCGGCTTTTTGGGGATAACATCCTTGAAAAAATCTTCGGTTTTTGAGGATGCACAAATGTTGGTGTCAAACGTGACACGGACATTTCCCGTTTTATAAATGTATGGCACACGGTCATATTCGACAATGGTTACGGGATGTAAAAGGCTGTTGTTCATTTTCAAAACAAATTTTTGTAATACTGCCGATTCAACCTTTTCTTCAAGAGGTAGCCCTTTTATCAGTCGGTCAGCTTGTTCATACGTCAGCGGACACGAGGTTTTAAGCGTCTTTCCGCTTTCTTTTCTTTTGCACTCCAACGTGATCCGATCGGATGAGTGATTGTAGATGCGGATGCGGAACTTTTCCCTTGGATCAGTTCCGTTTTCGTTTTCATAATAACAGCTGTTGTTGTAGTCGTCAAAATAAAGACTTCGGATGTTGTATGTTCCGTCAGCTCCTGCATGAGGGTCAGGCTTCATAATCGCCTTTACCTGGTTTTTGAGAAGAGGAATCTCTGCCGCACTGATCACATACTTGTATTCGTGACGGTATTTCTGTGAGCTTTCAGTCATCGGCTTTCCTCCTCTTATTATAATGTATAATATTGATGGCTGCAACAACCGTAAAAAAGATAAACATCACGGCAACGATTATCAAAGCGAATTTCGTATTGTTCGTGGAAGCTGATTCTTTCTTTGCTGCGGGCTTTTCAACAGGTACTGCCGTCAGACACATATCCGATGTGATCGGTTTTGAAAAATCGGCTGTTTCGCCTGTATCATCAATTGTCCATTCACCGCATTCGGGGAAGTATTCGGTCATATCAACCGTATCACCGTGTTTTACGGATAAAAATGTGTATGCCGCACCTTTGGTAGGTTGTAACTGCAGAGTGTGATATTGAGCCTTGTTGATCCATATGTCACTTAAAAAATCTGTCCGTTTACGAAGATATTCGGTTATGTATTCCGCTGAACGTGGAAATGTTGATGACGAATACAGCTCTTCAAACATCTGTGACCATCTTATGCTGTTCATGCGTGAGGCGGATTCGGTTTGTCTGTAAAGCTCCGATATTCCGTCGGAAATGATGCCTTCAAGTAGCGGTAAGGCTTCGGCTGCATAAAGCTCTGTCATACGTGAATAGAAAGATTTGTTTCTGTAAAGAGCATCATAGTAGGGCGATTTAAGAGAGACGGATTTTGCTTTTTGCATCGCAATTAGTGCAGTCGGGAATCTGTTGCGGTTGTTGTGTCCCAGAACCATGTCATAATCCCATATCGGTCCGCCTTTGAAGGTGCCGTCGCAAAAGTAGAAATAGCTGCTTGCAATGTCCGAATCTATGTTTGCAAAAATCTCATCAACAAGATATTTACAAGCCCACGAATCAAGATCAAAAAATGTATTGACGGACAGATCCGTTCCCGAAAAGATCTTCTGTTCCAGTTCGTTTATGAGGTGTTGTGCGTTAGCTGTATCCAATTCTGTAAATCCATCGGGAAAGTTGACTTCAACCGTTCTTCCGCTGTCGGTTATAAAGGGATTGTTCAAAAAATCAAATCTCGAATCCAATTCGTTTTTACACAAAAAATCCCCGTTTTGCAGGTTGAGTCGGCTTTCGTCAATTTCAGCCTTTTCCGAAATAAGATAAAGTCCGTTGTATTCGCCGTTAAGATATACATCTGCATAACGGCAGTCGGGTGACCATTCAAAATCAAGCTTCTTCGCAAAATCGTATACTATCTTGTTATTCAGATTTGTTTCGTCTGCTGCATTTGCGAGTAAAATCCAAGTCGAACAGGAATTCATTCCGAGCAGAGGTTTGTCGGTCGATAGCGTGAGCGTGTACGGCTTTTTGTCAAGATTCCACGTGGAGTTGCCGCGTCCCTTAAGATGTGCATAGGAATCGGTGCAGTCAACAGTTCCGTCGGTATTATATAAAGTAATATAAACAACTTCTTCGTGATTCTTATTGCTGTCAAGATATTCCATAGTACCGGATTCTGTACGTATGTCGAGAGTTGCAATTGACGAAGACATATAAAAAACGATTTCGGTTTCGTCGTTTCTGCCGAGTCTGAAGCTGTACGGAGTGCCGGTTTTAAAGTCTGAACAGTCTGTTCCGTCGGCAATGAGAGTATCATTAATGAAAAGCTTTTTGCCGAAGTTGCAGTTAACGGTTATATTCCGCATCTGAGCGTATGACGGTAAAAAGACGCAGAGAGTTCCGTTTTCGGTTTCAAAAGGAGTGATTGATTGAGAAAATGTGCCGTTACTGACCGTGAAAGTGGGAGAAAAATTTTTTGTCATTCGTATGCCAAAGACTACAAAACCGACAGAAAACAACAAAAATAAAAGGATTGCAAAATATTTTTGAAATAATCTTTTCAAACACTCACCAACTTTCTTGGAAAATATATATACAAATTATATAACAAGAATCGGCATAAAGCAATAGATATAGTATAAAATGTAATCTTTCAAAATTCAACAAAATTCAGCAAATAGTGGCACGCACGGAACAGTTGATAAATGGGTCAAAAAGGGGATTGACAAAGGTGGAATAAGGGGATATAATAGTCAAGCGCTTCGGGGGAACGGAAGTTTCCAAGAGAGCGAGGCACCTTGAAAATTAAACAACGAT
>JAFQIG010000058.1 GCA_017397655.1 Clostridia bacterium
GGCGAAGCCGAAGAATCTTTTGGTAATTATTTATGTGCGTTTGTCGTGTTTTTGCCCTCTCGCAGTACCTTTGTACAGCTTCGGGGCAAAGAACACGCCATCTCGTTACCTTTCTCGAAGCCTCCCTGCTTGCCGAAAAAATACTTTTTCGACAAGCAGAAATCTCCACAGACCTTAAATCTGTGGAGATTAATTTATTACAGGATAACTAAAAACTATATAAAATACTTTTCAATATCAAACCTGTTTTTAAACACGAAAAAGTGTTCAAGCAGTTTTGAAAAGCGACCTATTAAAAAGCCGTTGATAAAGGCACAGATTACCGTACCGAGCTTTACTCCTTCAAAAACTCCGAAGCCGAAAAAGATGAAGGACATAACCACTCCCAGAAATGTACTGAAGCAGTCGTAAGCCGTTTTGACTTTATTTATATTCAGATTAAACTTAGAGGAAAGCTCTTTAACAATCAGCTCATAAACCTCCGGTGACAGATATGTGTGAAAAAACAGCGACACCGCAACCGAGCAACATACCGTACCGATAACAAACCAGAGTACACGTATGTAAACTGCTGTTTCGGGAAGCGGAGAAATAATGCCCATGGCAGTATCAAGTAATGTTCCGTACAGCACAGCCGTAACAAACGAAAACAAATAGGACATCTTGAATTTTTTCATTACGATTACCGTTATAAGAACAAGCACACCCTGAAAAGCATATTCGGCCACACCGAATGTAAACCAGGGCAGTATCTGAGAGACTTTCAGATGCAGTATGTAGGCAGGAGCCACTACCATCGACATTCCGAAATCCGCCTTTTCCGTAAAAGCGGCACCGAATGCCATTATAATAATGCCTAAAACATATGATAATTCTGTATAAAAAGTTTTCTTTTTCATTGTTTTACAAAGCCTTTGATTATATGTCTTTTATATTGACGGGATGATTTTCATCAAAAACAATGCTGTCATTTTTACGGACAACGTTACTCAGCGTAATATCAACCGCAGGATAGGACAAACCGTCAATATCGGAAGATCGAAAGTAAACCTTTGAATCTTTTAAATCTGTATCAATAATCTTTATATTCTCTGAAGGATAGTTTGATTCAAGCAGATATTTTATTTCATTCTCAATCGAGACTCTCTCAAGAACTATGCCTGACTGCGCAACTATCTTGCATCCCGCATAAAAGCTTCTGGCATAGTTGTCATAATTCAAAGAAATTCCTACAGCGCAATGACGTCTTTTTTGCAAACGGATATCACGCAGAACGATGTTGCGACATCCGCAATCATAGACCGCTTCATTCCGCACACATACCCAGTTAATCCCGTCATATTCCTTAACTCCTACAGAGTGCTCCGGTCGTGTATGCGATGTATATACTTCACCGTCAGGTTGCATGACCACTCTGTACACCCGTCCGCAGGAGCAAACCGTATCGGAATGCTGAACCTTCATACCCTCGTACCAGTCGCACCACGCTCCGCCAAGAATTCGGCAGAAAAAGCCTGTGGTCGTATCATCGGATAAATCACAGCAGTTTTCGATAATACCGTTCTCTATCCAACCGACATGTGTATTGGATACGGAATAATCAAAGGCATTAAGAGCTATCGGATCATCAAAAGTGCGGAACCTTCCGTTTCTTATTACAAACCCTTTGCCCCATCCGAGATGTACACCGTCTTTTTCTCCTGTAATATACAGATTTTCAAGACAAATATTTTTAAATGCACAAACCTGTATGGCATAATCTTTTTTCAAAAGACCGGTACATTCAAAATCTTCAATAACAAGATTGCTGATATTAATCATTCCGACATGTGCACGCAATCCGACAAGACGACTGTCTACTCCCCAATCTGCACTTTCTGTTCCGTTGCAATCAAGATGTAATCCGAACAAGCTGATGTTTCGGTTATATTCTCCCGATGCAAAGCCTTTGTTAATGAAAGCACATCCGTTACGCCCTGTGACACTCGACTGTCTGCGGATTTGTACTCCCTTTGAAAAGATTATGGTTGTATCATTACCGATCTCAACAGTTTCTGAAAGATCATATATTCCCGGCAACTCTACAATAATTTTTCCACCTGAATTAACTGCTGTCTGTAATGCCTGTGCGTTAATCAGACCGTCGTTTCCGGGTAAAAAACCGTATTCATTTGCACGTTTCATAGCTTTTCCTTTTAGTAGAATAAAATATCAAGACATACTTTCTGTCTGCTGTTTAGTTTATCAAAGAAACCGTTAAAGTTCAAGACAAAAGATTATTTTAAAAACTGAACTGCCCCGATTTGTGCAGTTAGTACAAATCGGGGCAGCCGAATATCTTTAATTAATAGAGTTTAAAAAGCTGTGTAAGCGGATTGTATCCGAGCGCAAAATACTTGAAGATCCAGATTATCGGATTGAACTTGAAAACTAAAACATCAAGAACAGTAACAAGTCCGCGAAGGAATGTTGAGATATCGTGTGTTTTGGGAACATTGACAGGCTCAAACTTCTCGCCCTCTACATTGAGTACCATGGGATTGGCATAGCAGATGCCGTTGTCACCTGAAAGGTAAAATCTTACATAAAGGTTAGGATCGGCAAGAAGATCCTCGCTGTGAAGGTCAAGTGTTGCTTTACCGTCAACAAGCTCCGTACGCATAATAACATTACAGTCTGAAACCCAAGTGATGATGTTTGCGTTGATACCCTCAACAGTAATTGTATCGTTTTCCTGGTCAACTGTAATTCTCTTTACCTGCGGAGTGTTATCAAGCCAGTAAGCTCTGGTATCATAAACATCCTGCTCTACAAAGCCCGGCATTTCCTCCATGCCGTTGAGCTCAACACCGTTTGAGAAATGAGAGACGGAGAAGAACTGACCCTTTTCAAGACACTTACGGAAAGCATCAAGAGTAAGCTCCGGCATCCAGCTCATTGTATAAGCATCGTTGAGAGAAGTTTCATTATGAGAATCGGCAAAGGTATTGCCCCACGGCACAACACCGTTGGGAATTGTCTTCTGCAAAATCTGGTCGTAAAGTATACGGTCACAACGTGTATGGGCGTCGGTTGCACTGTTGATACCCATGCCGAGTGAATTCCCGGGATTATCAAGGAAAATACGTGCAAACTTATTTACATAGTACTCATCAATCTTCTGTCCGACGTGGTCTGCCGTATCCTTTTTGGGATATACATACTCACCAACGTGAGAGAGGAAGGTTATTCCGCCAAGCTTTGCAACCTCACGGCAAGGAGTTTCGTAATCACCGAAAACGCCTGCATAGCCGTTACCGTACTCTGCCCAGTAGCTTGTAAGGTGGCAGTCTGCAAAGGGAGTTGCCATATTCTGCTCGTTGCCGAGCGGAACATCAAGCATTCCGTTTGTTGTTGTACGGGTAAGTGTATCTCCGGCGGTGCTGGTGTATGTTCTGTCAGGGTTTGTACCGTTGAGATAACCCTGATATGCCTCTTCACTGATGGGAATGATAGGTGTGTTGTTGTTGGTACGCTCTTTCTTTATAATGCGCATAAGCGGTACGATGTCAGGCACAACATTCCAACCGCGGTTGAGTGTGCCGTGGTCGGTAAGTGCAACGATTTCATAGTTGAGAGCGTAGTGCATATCGCAGAACTGCTCAACAGGGAGAAAACCGTCACTCGCATTTGTATGACAGTGAAGCTGGGTCTTATAGTCATCCCATGCATCCCAATCGACATCATCATAAGGATTGTCAATTATATAATTCTTCTCAGTATCTGCCGCACAAGCAGGAAAAGCCATTGTAACAGCAAATATCACCGAAAGAATTAAACAAAGTGACTTTTTAAATTTACCGAACATATAAATCATCCTCCATTTGTTTTGGTATGGTTAAATTATACTTCATTGGTTTCAAACTTTCAAGTTGTTTTTTATCGTACGGATCCACTTTTTGTGTATTGAATTACATGTACCTTTAAGGGTTAACGGTACAACTTCTTTAAGTTTGCCGTGTGAAATGCCGTCAAGATATTGAAGTAAAACTTTATATTTAAAATAGTAACCCCCCGGCTAAGCCGGGGGGTTACTATTGTTTAATTCTAAAATCAGATTTCGGGGATGACTACTTCGATTTCCTTGCCGAGCTCTGCAGACTTAACAATGTGGTCAATGATAGCCTGGTTGTAGATAATCTGCTCTGACGGGATGGGAGCATTGCCGCCTTCAAGGATAGCATCGAGGAAAGAACGAACCTTCTTGTAGAAGAGTCCCTTGCCCTTGTTCTGGCATACGGGGATCTTTGTCTCTACTCTGTTACCTGCCATATCGGAGTAGATCGTCATCGGGCCGCCGATGCTGCCGTTCCAGCAATCTGTTGCGGGAATGCGGAGAGCACCCTTCTTGCCGAGGATGATCGTATCACCGGGAGAGTCGATATGCATTGCCCATGCAATACGGAAGTCAAGGATAATTCCGCCTTCAAGACGAACAAATGCTGCTGCGAAGTCTTCAACATCAAAGCGTGCTGCATCAGTCGGATTGTTGTATTCGGGATTTGTTCCGAAGAAGTTGGAGGTATAGCCTGTTACGGTGAGGGGCTTCGGATAACCGATAGCGTTAAGAACCATATCAAGAGAATAGCAGCCGATGTCACCCATAGCGCCGATACCTGCTGTTTTCTTTTCAATAAATGTGCTGTTGGGGATACCGCGTCTGCGGCCGCCGCCTGTCTGGATGTAATAAATCTCGCCGAGTACGCCTGACTGAACGATCTGCTTGACCATCTTCATATTCTCGTCAAGTCTGGGCTGGAAGCCGATGGAAAGGATCTTTCCGCTCTTCTTCTCTGCACGCATGATCTCAACAGCTTCTTCTGTTGTAACGCACATAGGCTTTTCAAGAAGTACGTTTACACCCTTTTCAAGTGCATAAATTGTACATTCTGCGTGTGTTGCATTGTATGTACAAACGCTGACTGCATCGAGCTCTTCATTGTCAAGAAGCTCCTTGTGGCTGGGATAGAAGCGTGCACCTTCAACGCCGTAGCGTGCGGCAAACTTCTCTGCCTTACCGGGAATAAGATCAGCAAAAGCAACGATTTCTACATCGTCCATATCAAGATAGCTCTCAATGTGAGATTCTGCAATCCAACCTGTTCCGATAATGGCGACCTTCAGCTTCTTTTCGGAAACCTTCTTTTCCTCTTCAACAGACTGTGTGAATTGATTTAATACTGCATCACTCATGGTAAAAATCCTTTCGTTTTACATTATTGATTTAACATATTCAATGCTCATCTGAGCACATTCAAGCGGGAATTTGTCCATACTGGGATCGTCCTGTTCAACTACAACCCACGAAGCACCTGCGGTCTCGCAAGCGGCAAGAATCTTTTTGAAATCCTGTACACCGTATCCGACGGGACGGAACTCGAATGTCTTTTCGCCCGAATCCTCTTCCTCATCGTCAATGCCGATAAGCTTATACATCTTGCCGGTACCTGAGCCGCTCTTCCAGAAGTCCTTAAGGTGAACAACGGGAGCCTTGCCTGTATACTTGATAACGTAATCGGCAGGATCCTCTCCGCCTACGTTAACCCAACAGGTGTCAATCTCGGTCTGGAGATACTCGGACGGGATTGTATCATAAAGAATGTCAAGCGCATACTTGCCGTCAATCTTGATAAACTCAAAATCGTGATTGTGATAAAGAAGCTGCATTCCAAGTTTGTTTGCCGCTTCACCCATTTTGCGGATACCTGCCACAGTCTCATCATAGCCCTCTGTGCCGGGACGGCGCTCGGGTGTGAGATACGGAACAACAACATATTTACAGCCGAGCTCCTTGTAGGGCATAAATGCCGCTTCGGGATCGTCAACTGCATCATAGTACGGTACGTGAGCTGAAATTGCGACAAGCGAAAGCTCATCAAGAAGCGATTTGACAAAAGATACATCCTTGTCAAAAAGTCCTGCAAACTCTACACCGTCATAGCCAAGCTCTTTGACCTTGCGCAGAGTTCCTTCAAAATCGACAGCCATATCATCTCTGACGGAATAAAGCTGTAATGCGATAGGGAATTTCATAACATCAGATCCTTTCTGTGTGTTTATACTAATGTTATCACAAAAATTAAATCACATCAATAAAAAATTTAAATTTTTAATTTTTTGCATAAGTCTTTATAATCTGCTCATACTATTTCAGAAATCGTAACGATTATAAGGAGTGACAACAGTGAAAAAGAGTTATGTATTTTTGATGATCACCGCAGTTTTATTGTGCTTTGTTCTCGCTTCGTGCGGAACTACGGATGACGGACGTAATATGCTTACAACCGATCCCGATGATGTTCCGACCGAATCTTTCTATAATAATGAAACTGACGGAGATATCACATTGCCTACCGAAGGCGGTACTTTTATGGAATCGCTTTCCGAGGTTGTTTCCGAAGGCATGAGTGACAGCAGCTTCCTTGATCCTCAGAACGGCATCGTATCCGATACTCAGGAAGCTATGGACTGATCTCAGAAAAACTCTGACCCGAAAGCTTCGTTTGCCTGTCAAAGGTAAACGGAGTTTTTGTGCTGTCACTTATTTTTCATTATATCTTAAAATTTATATTCCGATGATTTCTCTGATTTCACCTGCGTCAATATCGTTCAGCTTGCGGTTCTGCGAAACAGAGATATATGCCGCCGCACCTGCGGCTTCGCCGATACCGACACAGATAGGCATAGCTCTGAAATTCGAGTGTGCCATATGTGTGCCCGAAATGTTTCTTCCGCAAAGCAGAAGATTCTCCTTGATTTCAGGAATCAGACAACGGTACGGAATGGTATATCCCTTTGTCTGCTTGAAATGCTTCTGCACGCCTGTCTTGTCGAGTCCTGCGCCCGTGATGTTGTGAACATCAAAATTGAAGTAAGCATCCTTCACAACATAATCGTCAAACACTTTTGCTTCAAGAATATCCTGTTCGTTAAGCGTATATTTGCCCTTGAAGTGCCTTGTTTCACGAATGCCTATAAGCGACGCGGAGCTGATGATAAAGCAGTTTTCATATCCGGGAACAAATTTCCTTAAATACTTTACAATATCATCCATTTGTCTGCGGCAGGTCAAGGTCGCTTTTGTTAAGTCATCGGCATCCGTGCCGTCAATTTCAACGGCGTTTGTCATATTGCAGGTAACAACACCGGGAAGCGTTGATTTATAAGTGAGAATGTGTCCGGCAGGGTAGGGAATATGTTCTTTTGCAAGAGCCTGAAGCTCGCCGTTTGGTGTTTCATAAGTGGATTCAAATGAGCCTAAGAACACGGCTCGGTCATAATCAACACCGCCGACTTTAAACATCAACGTTGCAGGCTGCATCTTATTATCGCTTTCTCTGCCGAGAACAAATTCTGCACCGGCTCTTGCAGCAATATCGCCGTCACCCGTGGCATCAACAATAACTTTTGCATATATATCCGTTTTGCCCGATTTGTTGATAACGGTTGCACCGAGCACCTTGTCGCCGTCACAGATCGCATCTTCGGCAAATGTGTAAAGCATAAGCTTACAGCCGACCTCATCAAGCATTTCAAGATAAAGAGTTTTAAGCTTTTCGGGATCAATAATGTTGGTTATTTTATTCTTGAATTGACCCTCGTTGTTTTCGGATGACCTTTTCAGAATATCATAATAAAGCGGACTGCCGCAGCTTCCCGTCCAATGGCTCATAAGTCCCGAAGTGGAAATTCCGCCAACATCACCGCTTTGTTCAACAAGAACAACCTTTGCTCCGTTTTTAGCCGCTGTATAAGCAGTCGCAAATCCTGAAGGTCCGCTTCCGAGAACTAAAACATCTGTACATAATTCACATTTTGTTATCATAGACCTCTCCTTATTGTGCGTGTAATCTGAAAATGTATTTATGAACTTAACAATTTTTTTATCAGAATGATTCGTTTATAATTATGCTTTTGCATATTCAGAAAGCAATGCATGATCGTTCATCGGTTTACAGCAGTTTTCCGTTCTGACAGATGACCATTTACGCTCAATTTCCTCTGCAGAGTCGTTGTTTATGTCAACAACATTATCGGGGTCATCCGAACCCATCATAAACCAGTCGCTTGTTTTTCCTTCGCTGCAATGACCTTTGTACGTCCATGTCTGCCAGTTATATGAGCATTCGTTGAAAAGCTTCAGTATGTATTCCCATGTTGCAGTTCCTCGGCAGGGAGAAAACTCACCCACAAGCACGGGTACATTGAAATTTTTGCTTGCGTGGTGCAGAGTCACTTCTTTAAAGCTGTCGTTTGAATCGTCATAAAGATGATACTGATACATCACATTTTCCCAGCCGCGCTCTGACGGATGCGGTATGTCATCCGGTGTCCAGATTGCCTCAAGCGTTATGATATGGTCGGGATCATTTGCCCTGACTGCATCGTAAAGCATAGAGTAAACATCATGATACTTGCTGTTGACTTTATCATCACCTTCGTAATCGCACATGGGCTCGTTCATCAGGTCATAGGCGGCAACCGTTCCGTTACCTGCAAAGTGGCGGGCAATTTCGCTCCACAATTCACAAGCAAGCGAGCGGAAAGCGGCACCCTCTTCCGTTTCGTCATAAAGTCGGCAATGGTTTACACGGCAACAATGGTGAGCGATACTCTGATGACCCGGTACCCCGTGCATATCAAGAATGACATACATTCCTCTTTTTCCGCATTCTTCAACAATCCAATCAAGCCGTGAGAAATCAATTTCACCGTTTTCTTTAAGCTTACGGGTGCCTGAATCATCCGTCCGGAAATTGCGGTACCAGAAGGGCACACGCACGCAGGTGAAACCGAGTGACTGAAGATAGTCAAGGTCGTGTTCTGTAATGTAGTTGTCTTCACGGATTTTTATAAGTCGGTCTGCTTCCTGCTTGCCGAAACGTCTTTCAAGCGTGGTTACGATATCCCATTGAGCTTCTCCGCCTTTAAAAAAGCCCTGCCATAATTCATCAAGAAGCCAGCCGCCAAGATTTGTTCCACGCAAAAACACCTGTTTTCCTTCGGCATTGATGATTTTTTCACCGTCGCAATGCAATATACTGAGACTCATACTGTATCCTCCCGTTATGATTCTTAATATATTATGTTTGATTCTTATCTCTTCTTATAAACTATACTTTTTGAAAAGGCAATTAATATGGTTTTGAAAGGAATCTTTTCGCCACAACTGCGTTAAAAATCATTGAAATAGCCTCTGGCAAAGAGAAAAATGTCCGACCGTGCGTGAAATATTGTATTTCAGACATATGGAATTGTCTTATCAAAAAGTATGAGTTCGGGATTTTTTCCGTTTTATTTATTCGTCATCGGGCTGTTGTCCGTCATGGGCAAGCCACTTACAATCGGTGATTTCCATATTTGTGAAAGTCGCTTTGAATGATGATTCCTCAGGACTGCAGGCATAAATGCCGAATCGGATTTTTCCGCCACCGTTAAACATATGACATACTCTCATCTGCTTAAAAACAATACCGTCATCCGAGCATTCAATGCAATAGTCATCCTCTCTGCGACTGAATCTGTACCACATTGATTTTACGTCTGCACCGATTTCGGTTGTTGCCCAGTCGGAATATCCGTTGTTTGTCACTACAGATCCGAGATGCTGAAACTTTTCATTTTCAAACTCTACAGAGCCTTTGATCCAGTTCTCACTGTCAAGATACATTACAATTCCGCATTGGTCAAAACGGTGCTTGCTTTCAAACTCTGTTTTAACAATAAACGAGAAAAACTTTTCGTCTGTTTCCGTCTGAAAAACAGGTGCGTTATCATTTCTGAAATGATAATACGTTCTTTGCCACAAATCCGTATGCGGGTTTGTGATTATTTCGATTTTTTCTTCACTTGCAAAGTAATCTGCAGGCTCTCTTGTCCATTTGAAATCTTTTACATTAAAATTCATAATAACACCTCTGATTTTTTAAACAGCATGACTGTGCTGATGATCTGTCTGTTTATGCTTATGTGTATGATTTTCGCTGTCACCGTTGTGTATATGCAGATGCGTGTGAACGTGCTTATGCTCGTGAGTATGTTGCAGGACGACTGTGTCTTTTGCCATAACAACGGTACCGATAATCATAATCAGCAATGCAATATAAAACTGAATTGAAGGTCTTTCACGCAGAAGAATAATGCTGAATAATACACCGATAAACGGAGCAACAGAATAATATGCACTTGTCTTTGCAGCTCCCGGATCCTTTTGCGCCATAATATAAAAATGAATGCTTAATCCGTATGCAACAAATCCGAGAATCATAACACACAACAACCACTTAAACTGCGGAAAATCTTCACCGTTTATAAGTGCAACTATCCCTTCCTTTTGTAATTAAGAACAACATTTCCGTTTATGCTTTCCGCTTTAGTCAGCTCAAAATCGGCCATGCTTCCGTGCATAAACAACGGCTTGTCGTCTTTTTCTGCCGTAACAGGCGCTATGACAAGACTTAATTCGTCAATGACATCTGCCCGTTGGAAAAATCCGTTTATAATGCTTCCGCCTTCCAGAAGCAGAGCCTCACACCCGATAATATTTTTCAGCTTTGAAAGAGCGAGTTCAACGCTGATTTCGGTTTCTCCTGCAAATATATAGGGAATTTCCATACTTTCGAGATATCCGAGATAACGCTTGTCAACCTGCTCTGTCAGCACTTCGATAATCTGTGCTCCGTCATATCCGGGATCTGAATCGGGGTCTTCAATCCTGTTGGATTTCCATCCGAGTTTTCCCTTAGGGTCAAATGCTACTGCATAAAATCCCGTCATATCATCAGGCAAAAAATCCTTGCCGTGATTTACGGACTTGTACTCAGATAAATCAGGATAATATCCGCCCGTAAAACTCCCTTCCATCGTGACACGTCCGCAGATAAAACCGTTTGCTTTGCGATTTCTGTTGATTTCATAATAAACTTCACAAGCGGCAGTGCTTGCATCCGTTGACAAAAAATCTCCAGTTACTTTTCCGTCAACCGACATCGTCATATGACAAATTATATACGGTCTGTTCATTTTTCCTCCAAAACTATTTTCAGTATCTGTTTAAAGTATATCACGGATTAAAACTTAGTGCAATATAATCTCTTGACATCTCATACGGGTTGTGGTTTATAATGTTTATGAAGTAAAACATCGTTTAAAAAACAAAGCATACAAAAATAAACGGAGGATGTTTCCATGTATAATTTTATAAAGCTTTTATTTACCGTTTTAACGGCAATATCTGTTTTTTGCTCCAACCTGTTTTTTCCTGCCGTAATTAATCCTGAAAGCGAGAATTTTGATTTTTCGTTTCTTGAGTATCCTGAAGAAGCAATTATCACACTTGAGGAAGCAGGTCTTTCAGAGCAGGAGCTTGTCGGACGTGCTTCGGCAGAACTGCCCGAATATGTTCAGTCGGGCGGATACGATGACATAAACGGAATAACGATCTCTCCCTATTATACTGCAAAAATAGGCGATACTGAAATTCCCGTTTACGCATCTGTAGTTTTTATCCGTGTTGACAATACGGGAACACTTCACTCTTTTTCTGAAATTTATGTTGATTCGGATACCGATTTTTCATTTAACATTGAGATTGAAGGTGCTGATGTAACGCTCAGGGATGCAATCGTTCTTCCGCAATCACACTGTATCCGAACAAAGTGTCGGAACAATACCGTTACTGCTTCAATCAACAAAACAGGCATTTATACTTTTCTTTTTAACGGAGCAAATCAGTATTACGGCTACACACTTATCGTTCGTGAAAAGACAGATGAGGATGCCGAAATTGCAGAATATATTGCAGAGTACGGAGAAGACAACGTAATCGTACTTGACAAAGGCGTATATAAATACGACTATGTAAATTTTGTGGCACAAAGTAATCAGGTAATCTATCTTCGTGAAGGCGCATACGTTATTGCCAATCATCTTTTTGATATTGACTGTGCCGAAGATGAAAACAAATATTCAGAGCCCGGAGCATCGGGTGATAATGCCATCGGGCTTACAAGATATCCTTTTCTTAACTTTTTCAACTGCAACAACATAACGCTGACAGGCAGGGGAGTAATTGATATGACTCATCTTGACAGACGTGAAAGACGTGGTGTTGTTTTTACAAACTGCAACAATATCAACATAAGCGGAATCAAAATTATTAATTCTCCCGAATGGTCACTTATCACCTACTGCTGTAAGGATGTCAGTATCCGTAATGTTGATATTATCGGAAACCGTGGAAACTGTGACGGCTTTGCTATATGCAACAGTCACGATGTAACCGTAAATGACTGCTTTGCAAGAGTAGCCGATGATACTTTTGAAGTAAAGACACTCGGCGGAATTATGGACAGTCAGAGAATTACTTTTTCAGAATGTATTGCTTGGGGCGGTTATGCAAGATGCTTCGGCATCACGGGCGAAGCAAACAAAAGAATGTCCGATATTACTTTTCGTGACTGTGCCGTTATTTACCGTGACGGTACCTGGGACAATGACAGAATCGGATCTCTTGTTGTCGTGGCAGAGCAATGTGACGGAATTATTGACGGTATTCTTTTTGAAAATATCGAAATCTTCCGTGACGAGGGCAGACCGATTCTTGTAAAGATTTACGATGAGAAGGCACAGAATTTTGAAATCAGAAACGTTGTTTTCAAAAATATTTCTTACTCTTCCTATATGAAACCTAAAATAGCAGGTACAGGCAGCGACACAAATACCGTACAGGTTACGCTTGATAATATTTCTGTCTGCGGTAAACGGATAAACAATCCGCAACGCTTGTTTGATATCGGAGAGTACTGCAGCGTTACTTCAGAATAAATCGAGCCGTCCGATTGCCCGGACGGCTTTTTGTTATATCTTCTTTTTCATAAGTCCGTGCTTGTTGCAGTAAATGTATATATATCCTCTGCCACGCAGCTGAAGTCGTGTTTCGGCATTACCTTCGGGATAAAGCTTGACAAACTGTACTCTGTCGGACGTAAGATAGGCTATAAACGAAATGAAATGCGTCTTTGTCATTTCATGACTGACTGTAATAAAATGTTCATCCTCGACCCTTTCAACTGTTATCCCGTGTGCATCGTCAAGCTCTTCCGCTTCAAGAGACGGTAATATTATTCCGCAACAGCTTATTACTGTATCACCTGTTGTACGGATCACATTACCGCATACGGGACAGACATAAAACTTTGATCTGAGAATGTTTGATGAAATATTTTTATTGATAACCGTTTCGCCCGACATCAGCTCCATAACCGATACACCGAGCGCTTTTGACAAAGGCTCAATCAGCGTGATGTCCGGCAAACCTTTGGCTGTTTCCCATTTTGATACAGCCTTACTGCTGACCCCTATCAGGTCTGCAAGCTGATTTTGTGTGATCTCTTTTGCTTCACGCAAGCGTCTGATAGTTGCTCCTGTAATATAATTATCCATATCCGCTTCTCCTTTATGCAGTCATTATAAATCATACCTGCACGGTTCGCAACCTACGCTTCGTGGAACTGTACATAAATCGGGAGTCTGCTCATAAAATAAGACCTTTTCTGCCGTTTATGTGCGTGCTATAATCTTTACAGAAAATAAGAGGTGGCACTTATGAATAGAATTTTTACCGAAAACCTTAAAAAATTCCGTATTTCCAAAGGCTTTACTCAGGAGCAGGTTGCAGAAAAACTGAATGTAAATTCCCGTACGGTTTCCCGTTGGGAATGCGGGGTTTCCCAAACTTAAAGATACCACACTAAAAACCCACGCTTACATTACTTCCAAACAAAACAATTTTGGAGGTAAACCCTATGAAAAAACTGATTTCCTGTGAATATAACTTCGATAACTGCTGCGTGGAGCTGAAATTCAATGATGGTAGCATGATTGCGATTGACACCATCGCCGTTGAGAACGAAGTTGCCCGTAATATGTATGAACGGTCAGAGCTTGATTACCTTATCTATAATGCTCCTTTGGAGTATGCAGACCTTATCTTAAACGGCGATCCCGAAACCTATCTAAAAACTGTTACAGAGTATAAACCCTTGGGCTAAAAATAAGCCACGACTGATGTTTTCTCTGAACAGAGGTCGTGGCTTTTTCCTATGTATATCTAAGTTTCAAGAAGTATAATTACAATGTACAACTGTACTTTCACACGCTGCGTCCAAGAAATGGTCACATTTGTGTGTTATAATATAAAATACTTTTCTCAAAGGAGGTTGCCATGAAGCTTTTATATGCCGAAGATGAACCGGCTTTGTCTGAAGCCGTTGTGGATTATCTTGTATACCACAAATACATTGTGGATGCCGTATATGACGGTGCCGATGCCTACGATTACGCCATGTCCGGCGAATATGACGGCATTATTCTCGATATTATGATGCCGAAGCGTGACGGTTTGGAAGTGCTGTCTGCCCTCCGCAGAAACGGATGCAGAACTCCGGTACTGCTCTTGACCGCAAAGACACAGGTGGAAGATCGCATCCGTGGACTGGATACCGGTGCGGACGATTATTTGCCCAAGCCTTTTGATATGGGCGAACTGATTGCCAGAATCCGTGCCATGCTCAGACGCAGAGAGGAATTTCACCCCGATCTGATTCAATTTGGAGACCTGACGCTGAATATGCAGTCCGGTGAGATCAGCGTTGGCGAAATGTCCTTTCAACTGCCCAAGCAGGAATACCGTTTGATGGAACAGCTCATGCTTAACAATACCATGTTCATGTCCTCCGAGGATTTACTGGTGAAAGCGTGGGGCTTTAATACCGAAACGGATATTAACAGCGTTTGGCTGTATGTCTCCTATCTGCGCAAGCGTCTTTCTGCCATGAACTCCAAGGTCAAGATCGTATCAAAGCGTAATATCGGATATAAACTGGAGTTTCAGCCATGACAAAGACACTAAAAAGACGATTTATCATATTCACAATGACGGCAGTTACCTGTCTGTTGGTGTTCATTGTGCTTGCCATCAATAGTCTGAACTGGATGATGCTGGAACGCCAGTCTGATATGATGCTGGAAACCCTTGTGGATGCAGACGGTAGCTTTCAGCAAATGGATTTTAACCGCCCGCCGCCTTTTTCACGCCCTCTGGATATGGACAGGATGCGTGCTTCCCGATTTTTCATTGTTCGAAGTGATCAAAGCGGCAACATCGTAGACGTAAATATCGACCAAATATCTGCCATAGACCATGAAACTGCAAAAAGCTATGCGTTGGAAGTATTGAAAGCAGATGACACATCCGGTCGGATGCATGGATATAAATTTGCAGTCAAGCAGTTGGGGCCGAACAAATTGACATTCTTTATGGATACTTCTGAGCAGAGCGAAAACTTCCGCATGGTTTTGTTTGCATCTACGGCAATAGCGGTGCTGTGCTGGGTGATTCTGCTACTCATTGTGATCCTGCTTTCGGGCAAGGTCATTCGCCCTGTACTTGTGGGCATGGAAAAGCAAAAGCAGTTCATCACCAATGCAGGACACGAAATGAAAACGCCCCTTGCCATTATTCAGTCCAATAATGACACCATGGCGCTGATCCATGGTGAGAATAAGTACAATGTGCACATCCGTAATCAGACGAAACGGCTGAATGTACTGATGTCCAATCTGCTGACTCTTGCCAAACTGGATGAGGAAATCCCTCTGCCGACAGAAATGGTAAACATCAGCGAGATCGCAAACGAGCTGCTTCCTGTTTACGAGGACGATGCACAGACACAAAATATACACTTTGCTGTGCAGATTGAACCGGACATTATGATTCAGACCAACAAAGACAGTTTCCGCCAGTTGCTGACGATCCTGCTCGACAATGCTCTCAAATACACGCCCCAGGGCGGCTATATCCGTTTATCGCTTGCAAGGGATGGGAGACACTTCCAGATTATCACGGAAAACAACTGCGACCCGTCCCTTGAGCCAAACCCGGAGAGACTGTTTGAACGCTTTTACCATGGGGATGCTGCCCGTACACAGCAAAAGGAATCCTCCGGTTACGGTATCGGCTTATCTGCGGCTCGTGCTATTTGCGAGAACTTCGGCGGCAAGCTGACAGCGGAATATTTCTCTGATGACAGCATTCGTTTTACCGCCAGATTTTAGATTTCAATAAATGTTCACAAACCTTCCCGTGTTCGTTCACACATGGGAAGGTTTTTCTAATGTAGCTCATAGGTTGACCAAGTATAATGGTAGCCATAGAAAGGAGGAATGCCGTTTTGCAATTCAGACATGAAGTAAAACATGAGATCAGCAACCACGATATGCTGATTCTGCGGCA
>JAFQIG010000059.1 GCA_017397655.1 Clostridia bacterium
AATCTTTTCGCCACAACTGCGTTAAAAATCATTGAAATAGCCTCGTATTTTCGCTGATTTTTGCCTTGTTGTGACAAAAATCTTCTCTTTCAAAACTGCGTTGCATCTGAAATGCAATAGGTTGCGTGCAGTCGGGCATTTTTTCGATGCAGCCATACTGACGTATGGCAAAGAGAAAAATGGGCGAATGTGCGTGAAATATTGTATTTCAGACATATGGAATTGTCTTATCAAAAAGTATAAATTGCAACAAAAATTTTTATTAACGCTTTTCCTCCGATACACTCATTCTGTACGGCTTTCGGGATACGAAAATGCGTTAATCCGCGACTTGCAGTTCATTAGTTTTTGCATGGCTCCATTCTTCGCAAAGCGTCACAAAAAGTTATTAAACAACCTTGACAATACGGTATCACTATTGGCATAATAATATAGGTATTAACTTCGGGAGGTGATCACTGTGAGCAAAGACATCGAAACAACAAAAAGAATAGCAGAAGCCGTAAAAGATAAAGGCGGCAAGACTTACTATGTCGGAGGATTTGTTCGTGACCATCTTATGGGAATTGATACAAAAGACATCGATATTGAAGTGCACGGAATTTTTCCCTCACAGCTTGAAGAAATACTGGATACCGTCGGAGAACGTCTGTCGATGGGTGAGAGCTTCGGAATCTATTCCATAAAGGGATATCCGATTGACATTGCTATGCCCCGCAAGGAAAAGCAAAAAGGCACAGGTCACAAGGATTTTGATATTTTTGTTGATCCGTTTGTCGGTGAACGTAACGCAGCACTTCGAAGAGACTTTACAATAAACGCATTGATGCAGAATGTTCTGACGGGTGAGATTCTCGACTTTTTCGGCGGCAGAGAAGATCTTCATAACAAAATAATCCGTCACGTAAACAATGATACTTTTGCAGAGGATGCCTTACGTGTTCTTCGTGCTGCACAGTTTGCGGCAAGATTCAACTTTACCGTTGCAGACGAAACCGTTCGGCTGTGCCGTGATATAAAGCTGTCATCCTTGCCGAAAGAAAGAATCATGGGCGAAATGCAAAAAGCATTGTTGAAGGCTGACAAACCCTCTGTATTCTTTGAAACCTTGCGACAGATGAACAGACTTGACGAATGGTTCAAGGAATTAAAAGATCTTATCGATGTACCGCAGAACCCAAAATATCATGCCGAGGGTGATGTGTGGACACACACAATGATGGTGCTTGACGAAGCAGCCGCTTACAGAGCACGTGTTTCAAATCCTTTGGCATTTATGCTTTCCGCCTTAACTCACGATATGGGCAAAGCGGTATGCACCGAGACTGTTGACGGTGAGATACGAAGCTATCTGCACGAAATAAAAGGAGTGCCGATTGCAAAAGAATTCTTATGCCGTCTGACGAACACTACAGAAACAATCCGCTATGCATTAAACCTTACAGAGCTTCATATGAGACCGAATATGCTGGCGGCAAACAACTCATCGGTAAAAGCGACAAACAAAATGTTTGACTGTGCCATGGATCCCGAAGCGCTCACATTCATCGCAATGGCAGACGAAAAGGGAAGAATATCACAAAAAGGCGAAGCAGACAACGAAGCTTTTTTCAACGAAAGACTTTCGATTTATAACGAATACATGAAACGGCCGTATGTAATGGGCAGAGATCTTATTGAAGCAGGACTGACCCCTGATGCAAGCTTTTCAAAATACCTGCAATATGCACACAAGTTGCGTCTTTCGGGAGTCAGGAAAGAAGAGGCTCTGAAGCAAACGCTTGCCTATGCCAGAGAAATAAAAAAGTGGTGAAAATTCTTTACGAATAATCACCACTTTTTTTAGTTTTCATTACATGAGACTGCGATAGAGTGCCTTAATATCCTCAACGCTTGTATCCTTGGGATTGCCGGGACGGCAAGCATCTGCAAATGCAGATTCGGAAAGGAAATCAACATCCTCGTCCTTTGCAATTTCCTTGAGATCAGCAGGAATACCGACATCTGCACTGAGCTTTCTGACTGCGTCACAAGCTGCCTTTCTGTATTCGTCCTGAGTCATGGAGTCAACACCCTCAACGCCCATAGCTCTTGCGATTTCTCTGTATTTTTCGCCTGTTGCGGGAGCGTTATATTCCATAACTGTCGGAAGAAGAATAGCGTTGGCAACACCGTGAGGAGTGTCATAAACGGCACCGAGTGAATGAGCCATACTGTGAACGATACCGAGACCGACGTTGGAGAAGCCCATACCTGCAACATACTGTGCAAGAGCCATATCTTCTCTGCCCTTGGGATCGTTCATGACTGCTTCACGAAGACTGCCTGCAATAAGGCGGATTGCTTCGATATGGAACATATCTGTCATCTGCCATGCACCCTTTGTGATATATCCTTCGATAGCGTGAGTAAGTGCATCCATACCTGTAGCTGCTGTAAGACCCTTGGGCATAGTGCTCATCATATCGGGATCAACAACTGCAACCTCGGGGATATCGTTTGTATCTACGCAAACGAACTTACGCTTCTTTTCAACATCAGTGATAACATAGTTGATTGTAACCTCTGCAGCAGTACCTGCCGTTGTGGGAACTGCAATTGTGAATACTGCGTGATTCTTTGTAGGAGCAACACCTTCAAGAGAACGTACATCAGCGAATTCGGGATTTGTTTCGATAATACCGATAGCCTTTGCGGTATCCATTGAAGAACCGCCACCGATAGCTACGATACAGTCAGCACCCGATGCCTTGAAAGCTGCTACACCGCTTTTAACGTTTTCGATAGTGGGATTGGGCTTGATTTCAGAAAAAATCTCATAAGGGATTCCTGCTGCATCAAGAACATCCGTAACCTTTTTTGTAACACCGAACTTTAAAAGATCGGGATCCGAGCATACAAAAGCCTTTTTGTATCCGCGTGCTGTAAGCTCGTCGGATATGTGCGCAATTGCACCCTTACCGTGATAAGAAATTGTGTTAAGAACTATACGATTTGCCATATTTTTACCTCCTATTCTGTTATACCTATATTATCTCTTATTTTTAACAAAAAGTCAATGTGTCATTTGATCAAGAGATCTGAATTCGTATCCCAAAGCTCTTGCATCATCGATAATATCCCCCATCGCCTGTGCGTTATCGGGAGAAACAGAATGAAGAAGTATGACAGCTCCCGGATGCAAGCGTGAAACAACGGTCTGTCTTGCATAATCGGCACCCTTTGTATTTCCGGTATCCCAATCGGCATATGCGCACGACCAGAAAACGCTTGTATATCCCAATGAACCGACAAGCTCTAACGCACATTCGCTGTATGCTCCCTCGGGGAATCTGAAATACGACGATGTGTAGCCGAACTTTGTGCGCAGGCAATTCTCAACCGTTTCGATCTCTTTTGCCATTCTTTCTCGGCTTATTGACGAAAAATCAGGATGATTATCCGAGTGATTTCCCACAATGTGACCGTCATTTATCATACGGGCGATAAGCTCAGGCTCTGTTTCGATATGATACAGTGTACAGAAGAATGCTGCAGGAACATTCTTTTCTTTCAGCGTATCAAGGATGATTTCGGTGTTTCCGTTTTCATATCCGCAGTCAAAAGTCAGATACAGTACTTTTTCTTCTGACTTGTTGTCATACGTTACCGCCTTGTATCCGTGCGTTTCAAAAAACTTCTGACTGCTTACCGAAATGCTGTTGGGCTGACTGTTTTTTGCCACACCGAAGCTGTGATCAATCCTGTCGGTAGACAGCCTGCGGCTGTTTTCGGGATCTGTTGCCGTAAAGGATATCGGTTGCAGAGGAAAAAGACCTGTATATGTGCCTCTGTCCGACGGTGTTTCGGTAGTTGTTTCTGTCTGTCTTTCGGTCGTTTTTGCTTCAAACGTTGTCGCCTCTGCCGCAACATTCTGCGAAACAGTCTGTTCTTCCGTCTGAGTTACATCATCCTCGGCAACCCATTTATCGTTCTTGACAACAACTGAGCCGACAGCAACAATCATTACGGTTACAATAGCCGCTACACTTAAAATCTTTAATAGTTTATTCAATCGCTTCACTCCTTTATACTATTATAACCAATTATAAAAAATAAAAATACAGGGCAAGAAATTTCTTTCCTGCCCTGTCATCAAAAATCTTATTTAACGTCGTTCCAGATAGCCTTGATACTGTCGAAGAACTCGCCGAGAGAAACAACCTCGAGGAACTTTGCGAAGAAAGTTTTGATAGTTGTGATGATTGTTTCGCCGCCGATCTGATCAAACAGACCTGTAATAAGCTTCCAGAAATCACCAAGCCAGCTGAGATCGAGACCGCCAAGGTCGAGTCCGCCGCCGCTTTCGCCGCCTTCTGCGGGAGCCTCTGTCTCTTCAGCAACAGCTACGGGAGCTGCAGAAGCCATAACGGTGGGAACGAATGTAAGCATCATAACCAAACAAAGAAAAACTGAAATAAACTTTTTCATAATAATCTTCCTTTCAATTTAAAAAATCAATTTCAGAAAAGACCGCCCAGCAAATTCTTAAGAAGCGGTACAAGCTGACCGCTGCCTATCATATCAAAAATAGTCTTGAATGTATCTCCCAGAATTTTAAGAATATGACCCCAGTCAACCGCCTTGAAAAGATTAACGATAAACTCAATCAGAGCACCGTCACTTTTTGCCTGTTCAGCCGTAGTCTCGGCATAAGACATAACTGTAAGCAACATGGACATTACGGTCGTACCGGAAAGTACCGCTACGAGCTTTTTAAACTTTTTCATAATACACTTCCCCTTTTAGCTTAAAGGATTAGTTGAACATATCAATGAGAGTCTGGATTGTCTGCTTAAGGATAGTGATGATGGAGCCCCAGTCAACATTGCTGAAAAGCATCTTGATAAAATCGAAAAGCTTTCCGTCGGAAGCAGCCTGTTCTGAAGTTGTCTCACCTGCAAAGGAAATCATTGTGAAAAGTGATGTCATAAGGGATGAGCTGAGAATTACAGCTGCGATTTTTTTAATCTTTTTCATAAGTAAAACCTCCGTTTAATTTTTCGGTAACAGCTCTTTTACAAAAGAAACCGCTTTACCGATTTTTGAATCCGACACCGATACCTTCGGTTGCGGGATAAATCCGTTGTCGGCGAATATCGAATAAACCCCCGTGCCTATGGCAGTCAGCGCAACCGACACATACGCAATACGTATACATTTTCCGTAAAAATCTGATTTTTTCATCATATAACCTCCGGAAAAAGAACGATACGCATATTAACGAAAGTAATTATAATACCAAAAGCCGAAAATGTCAACACAAAAACGCAATTTTCTGTAATCTTTTGTAACTTTTCTGTAATTCTTAATGGTTTCTTAAAAAATTGTGATCAGGTTTTTATCAAACTGTGTAAAATTACGGTAACCGTTTTCTTTAACAATAACCATATCCTCGATACGGACACCGAAGCTGCCTCTGACATAAATTCCGGGTTCTACCGTTACGACATCACCGGGCTTTAACGTCTCGCGGCTCAGAGGGCTTAAATTCGGATATTCATGTATTTCGACACCGACACCGTGACCCGTGCCGTGACCGAAGCAGTCACCGTATCCCTTTTCACGGATAAAATCCCTTGCCGCTGAGTCAACAGACACACACGTTACATCAGGCTTTATTGCGCGGAGTGCTCTTTCCTGTGCTTCAAGCACAACACAATAAACATTTTTCTGTACATCGGAGCAACTGCCCAACGCAACGGTCCTTGTCATATCGCTGTGATATCCGCCGACAACCGAGCCGAAGTCAAACGTGATCATATCGCCGAAGCCGACTTTTCTGTCTGACGGGACACCGTGAGGCTTTGACGAATTTTCACCCGATACAACTATTGTCTGAAAAGACAACGCCTCTGCGCCGCCGTTCAGCATCGCAAAATCAAGCTTTAACGCAATCTCTTTTTCGGTCATTCCGGGACGAAGCTCACGAAGAACATCCGTAAACGCTTTTTCTGAAATGCGCTGTGCCTTTTCGATAAGCAACTCCTCTTGCTCACTTTTGCGCCTTCTGATATTTCCGATAAAAGAGATGTCATCCTCAAACAGAAGCTCCGTATCCTTCAACAGCTCGCCGTATCGTTTTGCGGCACGGACAGTCATACGCGACGTTTCGCAAAGCAGCCGTCTGACACCGAACCTTTCGCAAGCTTTTGTAAAAACTTCAGGAAAATCGGCATTGTCGAGAACCTGCGCACACTTGATTGTATTTTCTGCCGCCTCCGTATATCTGCTGTCCGTAAAAAAGCAACTGCCGTTTTTGGTTGCAAGCAGAACACCTGCATCACACTCGAATCCCGTGAAATAAAAAATATTGCACTCGCTCGTTATAAGGAATCCGTCGGCATAGTCGGGAAGCGATGAAATTAACTTTTCGATATTCATAAATAACCCACCGATGCTGTTATATAGTTTCAATAAATTAAAAGAACTGCCTTTCAATGAACTGCCCCAAATTGTGCGGACAGTACAAAAACACCCCCTATGGTGTTGAATATTAAATTTCAAGCGACATACTGACTTCGTTTTTCAAGCGGAGTCAGTTTTGTTTTAAGTTGGATTCTTTCGTTGTTGTAAAAATGT
>JAFQIG010000060.1 GCA_017397655.1 Clostridia bacterium
CTTCGTTCAGAATGACCCGATCGGCTCTGTGGTCGCACTACCCAAAATGTAGGGGCGGCAATCTGCCGCCGGTTACTGAAGCATTTACAGTAATTGGATGAATTTACAAAAATTGCCATCGGAGTATAACTGCGGTGCGCTTTTAATGCACGACTTTCTTGATAGGTTGGTCAGACACACCGACTCGCGGTTGTCATCCTGAGCCGCAGGCGAAGGATCTTTTTTGTTTAAAGATTCTTCACTTCGTTCAGAATGACCCGATAGGTTTTATTAACGCACAATCTTTTGCCTCTCAGTTTACAATTCAGGCTAACGAGTTGTGTATAATTTAAAACTGTATTTACAAATTATTATACATATAGTATAATGATTGCAAATCTGTTATTTGTAAATATACAGGGAGGAATTCTTGTGAAAAATATATTTGCCGAAAGACTTTCGGCTTTGAGGAAAGAGCGTAAAATAAGCCAGAAGGAAGCCGCTTCGGCATTCGGAATATCGCAGGCACTGTTGTCGCATTACGAGAACGGAATACGTCAGTGCCCGGTAGAGTTTGTCATAAAGGCAGCGGAATTTTACTCTGTCACGACAGACTATCTTTTGGGAGTCAGCGATGCGAAGTCGGCAACCGAAGAGATTATCGGAACGATACATCCGGGTGACGTAAAGCTGAGCTACACGACGCTGAGACGTGCCGCGGGAGTTCTGTGCAGACAGCTGGAGACTTCATCGGAGAAGCAGTCATCCGGCTCCCTTACGGAGCCGTGTCTTTATCTGTATAAAGAGCTTGTCCGAGGAGTGTGTGCAGGAAAAATTCCTGCGAGCTGGCTCGGTATAGATTCGGTATCAGCCGCCCGTGAGACGGTCAGAATCATAAACTCGCTGAACCTGTCGTCGGATCTGCCGCAGAACGAAAAGATCACGCTGTTAAAAGGTGACGAGAGCGCACCGCAAAGTGTGCTGACCGTAATAACGGAAACACGCAGACACTTTGCGGATGTGGCAAGTCAGATGATTGAAAAAATATCAATCTATTGATTTATACATATTGATGTACTGATTGGCGGATTTGCTCCAGCTGTTATCACATTCAAGCGCACGTGAAACGAGGATGTGCCAGCCTTCCTTGCTCTGATAGCCGAGGATGGCACGACGGATGGCGTGGAGCATATCGTGGGCGTTGTAGTTTTTGAAAACGAAGCCGTTGCCCTCACCGTCACCGCTGTCGGAAACGCTGTCACGCAGACCGCCTGTTTCACGGACGATCGGGATTGTTCCGTAGCGCAGAGCTACCATCTGGGACAGACCGCAGGGCTCACTCTTTGACGGCATCAGGAACATATCGGCACCTGCATAGATTTTTCTTGCGACATCGGGGATAAAGCCTATGCGGACGCCGACTCTGTCGGGATACTTATTTGCAATATAGCGGAAGAACTCCTCATATTCGCTGTCGCCCGAACCGAGAACGGCAAGCTGTGCATTGCTCGTGTTAAGTAATTCTTCAAGTACGGTGCGGATAAGATCAAGGCCCTTGTGAGCGACAAGACGTGAAACGATACCGATAAGCGGAGCGTCCTCGTCAATTGTCAGTCCGAAGAACTTCTGAAGCTCTGTTTTGTTGACAGCCTTGCCCTCGGGCTTTGCGTCGGAATAATTCTGCCAGATGGCGGGATCTGTTTCGGGATCGTAATTCTTTACATCAATGCCGTTAAGTATGCCGTAAAACTTGAAGCTTCTGTCACGAAGAATGGGATCGAGACCGTAGCTGAACCAAGGATCCATAATCTCCTGAGCGTATGACGGGCTGACCGTCGAAACGACATTGGCACATTCGATGGCACCTTTCATAAGGTTGATGTCGCCTCTGTACTCAAGTAAATAACCGTTTTGCGGAGCGATTCCGAAAACGTCCTCAAGAATATCAAAGCCGTACCTGCCCTGATACTGGATATTATGGATGGTAAAGACGGTTTTGATATTTTCGTATCCGGGGATATTTGCATAGATTGTCTGATAGTATACGGGAGTCAGAGCCGTCTGCCAGTCGTTACAGTGAATGATGTCGGGCTTCCATCCGATATGCGGAATAATCTCAAGAATCGCACGTGAAAAGAATGCAAATCTTTCGCCGTCGTCATAGTGACCGTAGATTGTATCACGCTTGAAATAATATTCGTTATCGAGAAGATAGTATGTTACTCCGCCGTACTTTGCCTCAAAAATGCCGCAATACTGTCTGCGCCACGCAACGGGAACTGTGATGTGAGTGATGAACTTCATATTCTCACGAAGCTCTGACGGAATACCGCTGTAAAGAGGCATTACAACGTGGCATCCGACGAATCTTCTGCGCAATGCCTGGGGAAGAGATCCGGCAACATCTGCCAGACCGCCGCTTGCCATAAAGGGGAGCGCTTCGCTTGCTGCGTACAATACCTTCATTACTGTCATCCTTTCTTATTGTCAGATTATGATTTCTTTACCTATGTAGATCGGGAAAGACTTGTCTCCCGAAAGAGTTTTTGAGGGCTTTACGACTGCACTTTTATCCATTACGATGCAGTTGAGTGATGAATTTTCGCCGATGTAGGAGCCTTGCATAATGATGGAATTTTTAACAACGGCACCCTTGCCGATGCGTACACCGCGGAAAAGTATACAGTTTTCGACCGTGCCTTCGATGGAGCATCCGTCGGCGATAAGCGAATTTTTGACGCAGGAGCCGAGACCGTAGATCGTGGGCATTTCGTCACGCACCTTTGTAAAGACGGGTCTGTCCGTCGGGAAAAGTGCCTTACGGTTTGCGGTGTCAAGAAGCTCCATATTGGCATCGAAGTAGCTTTGAAGGCTTGACAGAACTCTGACAAAGCCCGTAACCTCGTAGCCGCAGATTCTGAGCGAATCGACATTGCGCTGGAAAAGATCACGCTCAAAGTTGTCAAGGTGAAGGCTTGTTGCCTCGTTTATGAGCCTTTCAAGAAGCGCCTTGCGAAGAACAAAAATGTTGAGCGAATAATTCTCATCTTCATCGCTGACGGTATTGACGGCGATCGAGGAGATTCTTCCGTCATCAGCAAGATCAAAGGTCATAAGATCGGAAAGCGAGGGCTTTTTGCCCTTGGCATAAGCTATGGTAATATCCGCCTTTTTGTCTGTATGAGCCTTGAAAATTTGGTCAAAATCTATATTTGCAACGACATTGCAGTCGCACAAAACGACGTATTCCTGGTTGGAGCGAGAGATAAAGCGCATACTGCCGCGAAGTGCTTCGATGCGGTTGGAATACATACTTCCCTCACTTGAAGAGAAGGGAGGCAGAATGAACATACCGTCATTTTTTCTGGAAAGATCCCACGGCTTACCGCTTCCGAGGTGGTCCATAAGTGACTGATAGTTGCTCTTTGTGGCAACACCGACTTTTGCAATACCGCAGTTGACCATATTGGAAAGTGCAAAGTCGATCATTCTGTAGCGACCGCCAAAGGGTACGGAACCCATTGTGCGAAGGTTTGTCAGCTCGGGGATTGCCGAGTCGTAGGCATTGGAATAGATAAGTCCTATAACGTTATTTGCTCTCATTGTAACGAAGCTCCTTTCTCTTACAGTGCCGCAACGTTTTCGTCGATCATTGCCTTGGGAGCAACGGACGAATTTTTGCCGACGGTGACACCCTCACCTATAACGGATACGCCCCAATCGTCGATGTTCTGCATGGATTCGGGACGTTCGCCGACCGTAGCGCCCTCTTCGATAACGGCGTTTTCGGCTACGATCGCATACTGAACGACGGCGCCGCTCTTGACGACGGTACCGGGCATTATGATGGAATCACGCACGGTTGCGCCCTTTTCAACCGTAACATTGGCAAACAGCACGGAAAAGTCAACATTACCCTCGATCTGGCATCCCTCGGCGATCATCGAGTTCTGAACAGATGCATCATCGGAGATGTAGTGAGGCGGCAGAGCGTTGTTTCTTGAATAAATCTTCCACGAATTGTCGGAAAGGTCAAGGTCAACCTTGGGATCAAGAAGATCGAGGTTAGCTTCCCACAGGCTGTCGATTGTTCCGACATCCTTCCAGTATCCGTCAAACGGATATGCAAACATCCTTTCGCCTGCCTTATGCATTGCAGGGATCAGGTCATGACCGAAGTCGTTGCCCGAATCGGGATCTGCCTCATCGTCAAGAAGATACTGACGAAGCTTTTTCCACGTAAACATATATACACCCATCGAAGCCTTGTTGCTTCTGGGATTTTTCGGCTTTTCTTCAAACTCGGTAATGGCGTTGTCATCATCGACAATCATCAGTCCGAAGCGGGGAGCCTCCTCCCACGGAACCTCAAGCATTGCGATGGTACAGTCGGCATTCTTTTCCTTATGATAGGCGAGCATCTTGGAATAGTCCATCTTGTAGATATGATCGCCCGAAAGAATCGCAACGTATTCGGGATCGTAACGGTCAATGAAGTTGATGTTCTGATAAATGGCATTGGCGGTATTTTTGTACCACGTTGTGCCCTTGATCTGCTGATACGGTGACAGGATGTGTACACCGCCGTTTTCACGGTCAAGATCCCACGGCTGTCCGTTTCCGATATAGTTGTTAAGCTCAAGCGGCTGATACTGGGTCAGTACGCCAACCGTGTAAATTCCCGAATTCACACAGTTGGACAGGGGAAAGTCGATGATACGATACTTTCCGCCGTAGGGAACTGCAGGTTTGGCGATGTTTTTTGTAAGGATGCCGAGACGGCTTCCCTGACCGCCGGCAAGAAGCATGGCGATACATTCTGTGTTGCGAGCCATATTTATTCCTCCTGTTTTGTAATTGATTTTTTATCAGATGTTTTTCTGCGGGAAACGCTTTTTTGCAGGTACATTACAGACATTCCCGCCAAAGACAGGGATATACTTTGTTTAAATGAATGCATCGGGATTTTTTCTGCTCTGACACTCTTTTTCTGACCGTTGCCCGTACCGCCGAAGGCTTCGCTGTCGCTTGAAAAGACGATGCGGTACGTGCCTTTTTCGGGTACTCCGATGCGATAATCATGCCTTGGGACATTCGTGAGATTACAGATTACTACCGTTTCACCGCCGTTTTTGTCAATTCTTCTGAAAGCGATTACCGAGTTATCTTTATCATCCCCCGATATCCACGAAAATCCGTCCCAGCTGTAATCAATTTCATAAAAAGCGGGATTTTCTTTATAAAAACGGTTCAGCTCCTTTGTAAACTTCTGAAGCTGTCGGTGTTTTTCATAATCGAGCAGCAGCCAGTCAAGCTCTTTTTCATAATTCCATTCGATAAACTGACCGAATTCGCTGCCCATAAACAGAAGCTTTTTGCCGGGATGCGCCATCATATATGCAAGAAAAGCGCGTACTCCCGCGAATTTTTCGTCGTACTCACCGGGCATCTTTCCGATGAGCGAACACTTTCCGTGAACGACCTCGTCGTGCGATATCGGCAGTACAAAGTTTTCGGAAAACGCGTACATAAACGAAAACGTCAGACAGTCGTGATTGTTTTTGCGATGAATTCCGTCAAGCGAAAAGTATCTGAGACAGTCATTCATCCAGCCCATATTCCATTTGAAGTTAAAGCCGAGTCCTCCCATGAAAACAGGCTTTGACACCATAGGCCAGGCGGTACTCTCCTCCGCAATCATCATTACATCGTAATGCTCACGGAACACGGCTTCATTGAGCTTTTGCAAAAATTCCACGGCTTCGAGGTTTTCGTTACCGCCGTTTTTGTTGGGAATCCATTCGCCGTGCTTTCGGTCATAATCGAGATACAGCATCGACGCTACCGCATCAACACGCAGTCCGTCAATGTGATACATATCAAGCCAGTACATTGCCGAAGAGTATAAAAAGCTGCGTACTTCGGGCTTGCCGTAGTCGAATACTCTCGTTCCCCAGCCGTAGTGCTCGCCCTTTTTGGGATCGGAATATTCGTATAAAGGCTTGCCGTCAAACTCATAAAGACCGTGTGCATCCTTCGGGAAGTGTGCAGGCACCCAGTCGAGGATGACACCGATACCGTTTTTGTGACACTCATTGACAAAATACATAAAGTCGTGAGGAGTGCCGTATCTTGAAGTCGGGGCAAAGTATCCCGTGACCTGATATCCCCACGAGCCGTCAAACGGATGCTCGTTTATCGGCATCAGCTCGATGTGTGTATAGTTCATTTCCTTGACATAGGGAATCAGCTCATCGGCAAGTGTCCTGTACGAATAACAGTTACCGTCGGGATAACGCTTCCACGAGCCTGCGTGAACTTCGTATATATTAACGGGACTTTCATAGATGTTAGAGGAAAGTCGCGTTGACATCCATTCGCTGTCACTCCAGTCAAAGCCGTTTATGTCATAAAACTTTGATGCGGTACCGGGACGTGTCTCGCTGTGAAAAGCGTACGGATCCGCCTTGAGAAAAGCCTTGCCGTTTTTTGGTGTAATGCGGTATTTGTATGAAGCAAAGTCATCAACGTGAGTACAAATGTATTCCCATATGCCGTTGTCGGTAATTCTCTTCATAGGAGGTGCATCGTCGCTCCACGAGTTGAAATCTCCGACTACCTGAACGCTTTCGGCATTCGGTGCCCATACTCTGAAAACGACCGAGTTGTCACAGAGACGGTGAGAACCCATATATTCGTAAGCCTTGATATTAGTGCCCTGATGAAAAAAATATTCTGCAACGCCCATACAGACACCTCCACAAACTATTCTAATCTGTATTATATCAAACAGCAAAGAAAAATTCAAGTGTTTTTGAGTATTTTATTCAAGGCTTGAGTGCTATTGTCTTGATCTTTTGTGTAGTATGTACAATATTTTGTGGATTTATTGTTGACATTTTAAGTTTTTGCAGTTATATTGAAATAAAGTGCAATAATTTATTTGTTTGGTGTGTGTTATAAGTGAAAGGAGGCTTACCGATGAATGTAATAATGAAAGGTACCGATTCATTATCATATGTTTTTCGCAATTATTCCGATACGGTGTACAGGATTGCCGTACATAACACCGATTCCGCAGCCGATGCCGAGGATATCACACAGGAGGTGTTTTTGTCACTGATCAAAAGTGCAAAGACCTTCCGTGATTCGGAGCATCTGAAGGCGTGGCTTATCCGTGTCACGCTCAACAAATGTCACAACTATCGACGTGATAAAAAGCATACCGTCAGGACCGTTGAAGAGCCTGTCGCAGATGACGTCAGCGACGATTTTTCCGTTCTTGAAGCGGTAAAAAAGCTGCCCGTCAATCAGCGTAATGCCGTTTATCTTCACTATTACGAGGGATATACCGCAAAGGAGATAGGCAGGCTGATGTCAGTCAGCACCAATACTGTTCTTTCGTGGCTGAAGCGCAGCCGTTCCGCACTTAAATTGGATCTTGAAGAAAGAGGTGACGCATAATGAAAAAGACAGAGCTTTACAAAAGAGAAGTTGATTCTCTTCATCCGGACGAAAAGCTCCTTTCGGATATTGAGAATATGATGACCGAAGAAAAACCGAAAAAGCAAAGAATAAAAAAGATATCGTCAATTGTTGCCGTGTGCCTTGTCGTGCTGACAGCAGGCATGGCGGCAGTCCCTGCGCTCTTCGGAGCAAAGAGTGCAGACAGGGCAGAGAGCGAGTATATTTATACCCGGAATACTTCTGCCGCACTCGGAACAAACGGAAAGTTTACGCTGTATGACGAGGAATTCGCACCGCAGGAGGACGGTAATTACGATGCAGTCGCACCGGGAGCCGTTGACGGTGAAGAGGACAGAACAATGGTTCCCATTGACAGCCGAAAGCTTATCAAGGATGCTTTCTTAAACGTCCAGACAAAGGATTATGACGATTTTTCCGAAAAGCTGGAGCAGTCGATGAAAACTAACGGCGGCTATGTCGAATCAAGCAACATTTCCGTCAGCTCGTATGACGGACATCGCTTCGGCGAGCTGGTGCTTCGTGTACCGAGCGAAAAGCTGGATGCGTTCCTGTCAACGGTTTCGGATGCTTCTACGGTTACGAGCAAAACAGTCAGTGTACGGGATGTCACAACCTCGTATATTGATATCGAAAGCAGAATAACGGCTCTTGAAACAGAGCAGACAACCCTCCTTTCGCTTCTTCAGAAGGCGGAGTCCTTAAGCGATGTGCTGGAAATCCAGTCAAGACTGACGAGCGTGCGTTCCGATCTTGAGTCGATGAAATCACAGCTTAAATCGCTTGACAGTCAGATCACTTTTTCAAAGGTGACACTTTCCGTTTCCGAGGTAATGCGTGAACAAAGCGCAAAAAAGGAAGGCTTCTTTTCCGAGGTTGCCTCACGTCTTTCCGATAATTTCTACGAGGTTTCTACAGCTTTGCGTGAAATGGCAATAAAGATTCTTTCATCCGTGCCGTACCTTGTTCTGATTCTTATCCCCGTTGCAATAATCGTAATAGTTGTCAGAGTAATCCGACGCAGAAAAATTAAATAATACGACCGGGAGAGCGTGAAAACTCTCCCGGCTTTTTTGTCCGAAAACCGTTGTCGACCCTGTATTTTAGATGCTGCGACCACAGAGCCAATCGGGTCATTCCGAGTGAAGAATCTAAAATAGATTTTCTCTCCCTCAGTCACGGGAAAACGCCGAAAGTTGCAGCGCAAAATATTCATACTGAATAACCATCGTTTTGCACCGACCCTGCCTCCATCTGATGAGGGAGGTGGCAAAACGAAGTTTTGACGGAGGGAGAGACAAAAGTTACTGCGACCGCCGACTTCCCCGTGTCATTCTGAACAAAGTGAAGAATCCTTGCGGAAAGGATAACCCCTTTCCCTACAATGTCAGCTTTAAAACACACAGCAGTTATATTCCGATGGCAAATATTGTAAATTCATCCAATTACTGTAAATAGGGTGCGCAGACCCTCCCTACAGGATTATTTCATTATTCATTATTCATCATTCATCATTCATTTCTGCGCCGCCCACCCATCAGGTCATTCTGAACGAAGTGAAGAATCTTTAAACAAATACAAAAGATCCTTCGCCTGCGGCTCAGGATGACAACGATTTTACTATGTGGTCTTTTCAGGTGCGGGTGTCCCACCCTCAATGCATTGTATCGCAATGCAAATCATGGAGCGTCAGCGAGAAATCACGGCGAAGCCGATTCACGATGCAACGCATCAATTCACTTAATAACATCGAATCAGACTAATTGTGCATTATAACCTGCACATCAGTTATACTCCGATGGCAAATATTGTAAATTCATCCA
>JAFQIG010000061.1 GCA_017397655.1 Clostridia bacterium
GGCGAAGCCGAAGAATCTTTTGGTAATTATTTATGTGCGTTTGTCGTGTTTTTGCCCTCTCGCAGTACCTTTGTACAGCTTCGGGGCAAAGAACACGCCATCTCGTTACCTTTCTCGAAGCCTCCCTGCTTGCCGAAAAAAATACTTTTTCGACAAGCAGGGCTCCCTTGTGTAAAGGGAGCTGTCATTTTCACCGAAAATGACTGAGGGATTGTTATTCAGACTCATTGAGAATTAATACCGAAAATCGGCTATGATATGACAATCCCTCCGAGTCGGCTGTCGCCGACCCACCTCCCTTTACACAAGGGAGGCTCGGTTTATGCGAAGCTTTGCTTTTACGGTTAAATTTTACGGTGTAAAGATCAATGCAAATTCAGTCGATCAAACCATAGCTGTCATTCCGAACGAAGTGAGGAATCTTTAACAAAATCAAAAGGTTCTTCGTCTGCTTTCGGATGACACGGACTCACGGGTTCGTGCAAAAAAGCTTTGCTTTTTGACGTAGTAATTGTCACATCACAGATGACCCCCATCGTTGACTTTTATCTTTCAAGATGTTATTATATTAATATATTTTAATCAAAATGAAGGGGTGTTCTGCATGGGTTCTTCGATATGGCTTATCGTAATTATTCCCGTTATGCTTATTTACAGCATTTTCGGAAATATTTTTACTGCTGTTTTCGGCAAGCCCAAAACAGAATTGGAGCTGCCCTTTGACGAATCAGCCGGTATCGTCTGGGAATATGACAATTCGGAAGATTATTTTATTGAGCTTGTTGAGGTTAAAGTTGAAAATGACAAGCAGATCTTCGTTTTCAGAGATGCTGATTCTGACGACATACCTGATATGGTCGGCAGATTAATGGATTTGGTTTTTACGGATAAAAACGGAAACCGAAAAAAATACTATGCAACGGAAAGCGACAGCCCGTTCAAAGGTTCTGCATTTTACGAGGAAAGCGAGTGCTATACGGCACTTCACACCGCAACTGCCATAAATCCCGATGACAGTCTTCACTGGAGTGTGATGCAGGAAAGTGACAGCGTCCTGACAATGCCGATGACAAATGAGCCTGAGGTTACCTTTGTCATTGTGGCGACTCCCGAGGATCTGAAATGGATGGAAAAAGGACAACAGTTTATTCCGATTTTCGATTATGAAACCGACGACGGGGCATACGTCGAATATATCACGACCGAATATATAATTGAGGACGGTAAGCTGGTAATTAAATACGAACATCAATACGAATAATATGAACTCGGAATTTATCAAAAATCGGCATTGACTTTTTGGCTTTCGAGTGTTATTATTAAAGTAATCCGAATATTTTAAAGCGTTGAGACAGAAGGTGCTTTTCGATATTCCATGACAGAGAGCCGTACCGTGTGCTGAAAGTACGGTCTTGGGGTGAACTGCATTACCGCTGTTGAGTGTGAGCAGGAAATGGCTCACCGTATGGCTGCGTTAAAGCTTATTGAGTGACAGAGCCTTGCTCTGTAAACAGGGTGGAACCGTGGAGTTATAACTTCATCCCGGAACAGGGATGAGGTTTTATTTTTTTAAAGGAGAGATTTTAATGGTTAATGTAAAGCTTAAAGGTGACGTTATCAAGGAATTTGAAAACGGCACAACAGCGGCAGAAGTTGCAAAGTCTCTTGGAATGGGACTTTACAAGGCTGCTTGTGTTTGTAAAATAGACGGAGAGGTTTGCGATCTTCGCACACCCATCACAGCAGACTGTGCGCTTGAAATACTGACTTTTGACGATGAAGACGGCAAATATGCATTCCGTCATACGGCATCTCATATTCTTGCACAGGCCGTCAAGCGCCTTTTCCCAGAAGCAAAGCTTGCCATAGGTCCTGCGATCGAAAACGGTTTTTACTATGACTTTGATGTTGATGTACCGTTTACGCCTGCAGTGCTTGAGCAGATCGAAGCAGAAATGAAAAAGATCGTCAAGGAAGCACTTCCTCTTGAAAAGTACGAGCTTGACGCAGACGAAGCACTCTCTATGATGGAGCAGAAGGGCGAAATCTACAAGGCAGAGCTTATCCGTGAACATTCGGGTAAAGGTGAAAAGATAACATTCTTCCGTCAGGGCGAATTTGATGAGCTTTGTGCAGGACCTCACATTCCCGACACAGGCAGAATCAAGGCTTTCAAGCTGACATCCTGCACGGGTGCATACTGGAGAGGCGACTCAAAAAACAAGATGCTTCAGAGAATTTACGGTACAGCCTTTACAAAGAAAGACGAAATGGAAGCTTATCTTGAAGCTGTTGAAGAGGCAAAGAAGCGTGACCATAACAAATTAGGCCGTGAGCTTGAGCTCTTTACAACCTCCGATCTTATCGGACAGGGACTTCCGATTCTTCTTCCCAAGGGAGCAAGAGTAATTCAGATTCTTCAGAGATTTGTTGAGGACGAGGAGCAGAAGAGAGGCTGGCTTCTGACAAAGACTCCTTACATGGCAAAGAGTGATCTTTACAAGGTATCGGGACACTGGGATCATTATCAGGACGGTATGTTTGTTATGGGTGACGAAGCAACCGATGATGAGGTATTTGCACTTCGTCCCATGACCTGTCCGTTCCAGTATCAGGCATATCTTAACAGAGCACGTTCTTACCGTGATCTTCCTCTTCGTTATAACGAGACATCTACTCTTTTCCGCAACGAGGCATCGGGCGAAATGCACGGTCTTATCCGAGTCCGTCAGTTCACTATTTCCGAGGGTCACCTTATGTGTACTCCCGAACAGCTTGAAGACGAATTCAAGGGATGTCTGGAGCTTGCAAACTATATGCTCAAAACTATCGGTCTTTACGAGGATGTTTCCTACCGTTTCTCACAGTGGGACCCCGATGACAGAGAGAAGTACATCGGAACCGAAGAGCAATGGGACGAAGCGCAGGGCATCATGAAAAAGATTCTCGATCACCTCGGAATCGAATATAAAATCGGTATCGGTGAGGCTGCTTTCTACGGTCCCAAGCTTGACATTCAGATCAAGAACGTTCACGGCAAGGAAGATACGCTTATCACCATTCAGGTTGACCAGATGCTTGCTGAAAAGTTCGGTATGGAATACGTTGATGCAGACGGAACAAAGAAGAATCCCTACATCATTCACAGAACATCCATCGGTTGTTATGAACGCACACTTGCTCTTCTTATTGAAAAGTATGCAGGTGCTTTCCCGCTGTGGCTGGCTCCCGAACAGATAAGACTTCTTCCGATTGCAGACAGACATCACGAATTTGCAAAGGCTGCTGCCGACAAGCTCAGCGCACTCGGCTTCCGTGTAACTTGTGATACAAGAAGCGAAAAGACAGGCTATAAGATCCGTGAGGCACAGCTTGAAAAGATTCCGTATATGCTTCTTGTCGGTGATAAGGAACTTGAAAGCGGCGGATTCTCCGTACGCAGAAGAGGCGAAGGCGACATCGGTGCCATGAGCGAAGATGACTTTATTGCTATGGTTCTTAAAGAAAATGCAGAAAAAATCAGATTCTGATATTTACAAAACATAAGGCTTCTGTTATAATTTAGTAGCGGAAACGCAATATTTTTCGGAGGTATAAAAATGATTAAAAAGATTCTTGCAGTCATGATGTCTGCAGTAATGATTCTTTCGTTCTCACAGCTTACTTTCGCTGCAGACGAAACAACAGCGACAGACATTGATTACGCTATCAAAAATCCGTACGCAAACGTTGATTGGGACACATACGGTCAGTACAAGACGGACCTGCATACTCATACAACATTCAGCGATGGCGGAAATCCTCTTCCCGATATGGTTGAAAGACACTATGAGTACGGCTTTGATGCTATGGCTGTTACCGATCACGGTACAGTTAACACAGGCTTCACAAATCAGGAGTTCAATGCTCCCATGACTCTCTTCTCTCTTATCAAGAACAAGGGTCTTTATGATGATGTTCTTTCCGAAAGCGGTACTGCAGCAAACGGTAACAACTATACCGTTACTTTCAGAGATAATGACGAGTATTATGCTCAGGAAGGCGAAAGAGAAATGCTTCGTGTTCCCTTCGGTAACGAGCAGAACCCCACTTCCTTCAACAATGCTCACGTTAACTCCTTCTTTGTCAATTACGGCGACGGTGTTGTCGGCGGTACAAGTAACTATGTAAGCCCCATCAAGAACGTTCATGCACGTGGCGGTCTCTCGGTTATCAACCATCCCGGTGAGTACACAAACGCAAGAGACGAAGTTTACACAGAGGATGCTTACAACAGAGACGAGTTTATCTATAACTACAAGATTCAGAGATTCATCAACCTCCTTAAGGATTATGACAGCTGTATCGGTATTGATATCAACAGCAAGGGCGACAGCAGAACACGTTTTGACAGAAAGCTTTGGGATATCCTTCTTCAGGAAGTAGTTCCCGCAGGCAGAAATGTCCACGCAATTGCTACAACAGACGCTCATAACCTTAACATCGTTGATTCCGGCTATACTGTAATGGTTCTTCCCGAGCTTACTTCAAAGAATGTCAGAACAGCTATGGAAGAGGGCTCTTTCTTCGCTGCCAGCTCTTATGTAGGAAACTATGACGAGCTTCTCGGCTACTACAACACTCTTAATGCGAGTGAAGACAGCGAGGCAAAAGAGTTTGCGGCAGTTATCAAGACTTATGTTGATCAGATCGCACTTGAGCTTGCTGAAGGCGACCAGGGAACAAAGTTCCACGTTGAGGATATGTCAATTCCTGCTCCTAAGGTAACAAATATCGTTGTTGATGATGACGAAGATACAATCTCTGTCGATACAGAAAACGCTCTTCTTGTTCATTGGATTGCTGACGGCGAAGTTATCGCTACAGGTAACACAATCGACCTTGACGATTATTCCGACAAGATCGGCAGCTATGTCAGAGCAGAGTTCTTCGGCAAGGGCGGCATTATGTATTCTCAGGCATTTATGCTTGATTATGAGGGTGCTCCCGAAGAGACAGACGGCGGCGTATTTGTTGACGTAGGACTTGTAGCATCTGCAATCTGCGATACAATCGTAAAGGCTCTTGTAGCTGCACTTGAAGTACCGTTGACACTTCTTCGTAAGGTTCTTACAAAATAATTTTAAATTAAAAAACGCTTGCGCAGAATAAAACTGCGCAAGCGTTTCGTTATTAATTCAAAGAATATCGGCGTTATTGGTGATATTGATTTTTTTGTAACCGTCATTCTTATCAAAGAAGAAGGCATCGCCGTCTTCGTTTCCGCTGATAACGTAGTATTTTTCACCGTCATGAACGAGAGCGGCGCCGTCCTCAACTCCGATACCGCTGTGGGGACGGGATTTAATTGCGTTCGAGAAGGACTGCCAATGCTCGCTTATAAAGTGGGGACAGTAGCAATGAGGCAGAAAGCCGAGACAGTCAACAAAGACGAAGGATGCATTTTCTCCGCAATCGTCATAGCCTTCCGTAAACCAGCACATGGCGCCGGAGCTGAGTCCCGACATAACGACACCGTTGTCATACGCTTTGCGAAGAGCCTTGTCGGCACCTGTGGCTTTCAGAGTATCCATAAGGAATTGAAGATTGCCGCCGCCTGCATAGATGATGTCACAGCCGAGGATTTTCTTTTCAATATCGTCATAGCTGAGGGATTTATCCGTCAGGAAAAGAATGTCAAACGAGCATCCGAGAGACAAAAAAGCATCACGGATAGGCTCATCACCGTTTATGTCGTCAAAGCCTGCCGTGGGAAGAAAAACTACCGACGGGTTGGATTTTTTTGACAGACTGATAATATGTTCTGCGACGGGGATCATTTCACCGTTGTCAAAGCTTCCGCCGCCGAGTGCTGCGATAATACCCATAAAAGAGCCTCCTGAATGTGTTTTTTTAACTATTTTGACACCACCGGGAGACTTTGTCAAGGATGAAAGCAAAAAATAAAAAAGATTTTGAAAAAACACTTGACAATCGGGAAAGATACTGATAGAATACTTCTACAATGAAGCAGAACAGATACTGTTCTCACCTGCGGGGTATGTCCTGCGCACGGTCAATACGGACTGACGGGGCTTTGCGTCCCTGTGTCTTATTGTGTTGATTGGCATGGACAGATTCTGTCCGTGCTTTAAATTTTTTATGAAAGTGCTTTTTGGAGGTGCTTTACCATCGCTATCAAAGAATTACAGGTCAATGAAGCTATTCATGACAAGGAAGTTCGTGTAATCGATGAAGAGGGCGAACAGCTCGGTATTATGTCCGTGGCTGAAGCGCTGAGAATTGCCGAGAGCAGAAATCTCGACTTGGTTAAGTTTGCGCCTAATGCAAAACCGCCTGTATGCAAAATCGTTGACTACGGCAAGTTCCGTTTTGAACAGGCCAAAAAGGAAAGAGAAGCCAAGAAGAATCAGCGTGTTATTGAG
This sequence comes from Clostridia bacterium, assembly GCA_017397655.1. Lineage (GTDB taxonomy): Bacteria > Bacillota > Clostridia > Oscillospirales > Acutalibacteraceae > UBA1425. Next base: position 6,426 of record JAFQIG010000061.1, read on the forward strand.
ATTAAAGAGGTACGCCTTACGCTCAAGATTGACACGCACGACTTTGAAACGAAGGTCGCACACGCAAAAAGATTCCTTGAGGACGGCAACAAAGTCAAGGTATCCGTCAGATTCCGCGGTCGTGAAATGGCACACCCCGAAATCGGCGAAACAATTATGGAAAGATTTGCACAGGCCTGTCAGGAGTGGGGCAATGTCGAAAAACCGGCTAAGCTGGAAGGCAGACAGATGCTTATGTTCCTTGGCGCAAAGGCCGGCAAGTAATTTAAAGGAGGAACAACCAAAATGCCCAAGATCAAGACACATAGCGGAGCTAAAAAGCGTTTTAAGCTTTCCAAGAATGGCAAGCCCATCCGTGCCCATGCGTATAAGTCGCACATTCTTACAAAGAAGAGCACAAAGCGTAAGAGAAATCTTCGTAAGACATCTGTTGCTGATACAACAAACCAGAAGCAGATCAAGCGTCTCATTCCTTACAAATAAGATTTAACACTAACTGATTATCGGAGGTAACTTATTATGGCTCGTATTAAGGGCGCGACGATGACTCGCAAAAGAAGAAATAAAGTTTTAAAACTCGCTAAGGGTTATTACGGATCAAAGAGCAAGCTTTTCAAGACTGCCAAACAGGCTGTTATGAAGTCCGGCCAGTATGCATATATCGGCCGTAAGCAGAAAAAGCGTGACTTCCGCCGCCTTTGGATCACACGTATTTCCGCAGCTTGCAAGCTCAACGGCATGAACTATTCTACATTCATGAACGGACTTAAGAAGGCTGACATCACTCTTAACCGCAAGATGCTTTCTGAGATCGCCATTGCTGATCCCGCAGGCTTTACTGCTCTTACAGAAAAGGCAAAGGCAGCATTGAAATAAGCTGTTTTTCGTTTTTTGCCTTATCGGTGAAACAGCAAACAGAATAAATTGAACCGAGAGGCTGTATTGGAAACACCGGCAGAAATATTTGCTACGTGCTGTATACGGCCTCTCGTTTTGTTAATGATGATTATTGATAATATTGAAATAATTACAAGCAGAGCAAACGAGCGTGTAAAAAAAGCTGTCGCTGTCAGAAAAAGTGCACGTGACAGAAAAAGAACGGGACTGTTCTTTTTGGAAGGAGCAAGACTTTGCGCCGATGCTGCAAAGTGTAACACCGACATTGACACTATGTTCTTTTCGGACAAGGCCTTTGAAAAGTACGGTGCCGAAATCGAAGAGACAGCAGAAAAATCGCGTTCGGTATATAGGATATCACAGGAGCTTTGTGACTTTCTGTCAGAGACGGAAAGCCCGCAAGGTGTTTTTTGCGTTTGTCGGATGAGTGAAAAAACGGCGACTCTGCCTCTTGCAGATAAAAAATACATCGCTCTTGACGATGTTCAGAACCCCGACAATCTCGGTGCGGTTGCACGTACTGCAGAGGCACTCGGCATTGACGGCATGATCGTTTATGCAGGCTGTGATATATATAATCCCAAAGCCCAGCGTGCGGCAATGGGATCGCTTTTGAGATTACCTGTCATACGCACCGATGATCTGTGCTCGCTTCTGAGCTATTGCGGATCGATCGGTTTAAAAACTTATGCATCAACACCTGACAGCAGCGCCGAAAAAATCACAAGGACTGATTTCTCGGGCGGTGTTGTTTGCGTCATCGGAAACGAGGGATCGGGTATCCGAAAGCCTGTTCTTGATGTGTGTGAAAAGATGATTACCATTCCGATGAAGGGCCGTGCGGAGTCGCTTAATGCGGCGGCTGCAGCATCCGTTCTTTTGTGGGAAATGGTTCGTGAATGACGGAGGGAACATGACGGAAGAATTGCTTTATTCGGTCTGGCTTCAGAATGCGATCGGTCCCGGTGCGGATCTCAGCGGCTTGCTCGGCGTATTCGGTACGCCCGAATCTGTTTATAATCAGTCCGAAACAGAGCTGCGTTTGTCGGGAGCACTGCTTCCGAGTCAGCTGAAAAGGATAACGTCATACAGAATAGACAAGGCGTATGCCATACTGAAAACCTGTGAAAAGACGGGGTGTGACGTTGTCACCATGTATGACAAGCGATATCCCGACCTGTTGCGCCATATCGCAAATCCTCCGTTGGTGCTTTATACAAAGGGCGATTTATCGTGTCTTGGCGACAGCTTGTGCGTTGCGGTAGTAGGTTCGCGTTCGGCGTCAAAGTACAGTCTGCGGATAGCACAGACGATATCGGCTGATATGGCACGTGCAGGCGTTGCGGTTGTCAGCGGCGGTGCGCTCGGAGTGGACAGCGCCGCACACGAGGGCGCATTGTCTGTAAAAGGAAAGACTGTTGCCGTTCTCGGATGCGGCTTCAATACCGATTATCTCAGAACCAACGAGGAGCTGAGAAAAAGAATCGCTTTAAGCGGAGCTTTGATTACCGAGTTTCATCCTGATGTTTCTGCGTCGCAAAGGACTTTTCCGATACGTAACAGAATTATATCGGGTCTCTCGCGGGGAACACTTGTCATAGAGGCAGGCGAAAGAAGCGGTTCGTTGATTACGGCAAGATATGCACTTGAACAGGGACGGGATGTATTTGCCGTTCCGGGAGACCTCACCAGCATCGACTATACGGGTGTCAACAAGCTGATAAGAGGCGGTGCAAAGCCTGTTTTTTCGGCAAGAGACGTTCTTTCCGAATATATGTGGGTATACGATCTGCCCGAGGAGACGCCTGTTGCCGATATTGAACCGAGAATGATGAAATCGGCACAGAACTCCGGTGCGGACAACAGGCAATCCGAATCTGTAAAAGAACGCGTTCCCGTACAAAAGAAGGCACTTCCCGACTCGGTATCGGAAAGCTCACGAAAGGTCTACGGCGTACTGTCGGATATACCGCTTTATACCGATGAAATCATCGCTTTGACAAAATTGGAGCCTAATCTTGTTTTTACAGCGTTGACAGAACTTGAAATATATGGTTTTATTAAAATGACAGAAGGTAAAAGATACATTGTTGATTAATATCTGAATAGGAGCAGTATATGGGAAAATTAGTTATTGTAGAGTCTCCGGCAAAAGCAAAAAGTATCAAAAAGTATCTTGGTGAGGGTTATGAGGTTACATCCTCGATGGGTCACGTCAGGGATCTTCCTGCGGCAAAGCTCAGCGTTGATGTCAAAAATGACTTTGCACCCAAATATGCGATAATAAAAGGAAAGGAAAAGCTTGTCAAGGATCTTAAGCAGATGGCTGCCGAAAGCGAGACAGTCTATCTTGCGACCGACCCGGACCGTGAGGGAGAAGCTATTTCCTGGCATCTTGCAACAATACTCGGTCTTGATCTTAACGAAAAAAACCGTGTTACATTTAACGAAATCACAAAAACAGGCGTTAAGAACGGAATGAGTGCACCTCGTGCAGTTGATACGGACCTTGTCAATGCACAGCAGGCAAGACGTATTCTCGACAGACTTGTCGGCTACCGAATCAGCCCGTTTGTTTCGCAGAAAATCAGAAGAGGTCTTTCCGCAGGACGTGTTCAGAGCGTTGCGGTCAGACTTATCGTTGACAGAGAAGAAGAGATCAACGCCTTCAAACCCGAGGAGTATTGGACTCTTGATGCAAAATTCACTAATTCTCAAAGAAAAGTTATAAACGCTTCCTTTACGGGAGATGAGACCGGAAAGGTTAAAATCACCTGCAAGGAGCAGTCGGATGCATACCTTAAGAGACTTGAAAATGCTTCCTACAAGGTTGATTCCGTTAAAAGAGGTACAAGAAAAAAGAATCCTGCACCTCCTTTCATTACATCTACGCTTCAGCAGGAGGCATCAAACCGTCTCGGCTTCCAGGCACAGCGAACCATGCGTGCCGCACAGGAGCTTTATGAAGGCGTTGACGTTGCGGGAATCGGCGCAATCGGTCTTATTACTTATATGAGAACCGACTCTCTTCGTATTTCCGAGGATGCAAGAGCGCTTGCAACAGAGTTTATCAAGGAGACTTACGGCGAACGTTATCTTCCCGAAAAGCCTCGTTATTATAAATCAAGAGCGAATGCTCAGGACGGTCACGAGGCTATCCGTCCGACAACACCGTCACTCACTCCCGACAGAGTCAAGGGAAGTCTGACTCCCGATCAGTTCAAGCTGTATGACATTATCTGGAAGCGTTTTATGGCAAGTCTTATGGAAAGCTGTGTCCAGAATACGGTTAAGGCAGAGATTCGCGGCGCCGATGAAAATGATGCGGCACAGGGTAAATACTGTACCTTCGTTGCATCGGGATACAGCATAAAATTTGACGGATATACAAAGCTTTACGATGACGGAGAGGACAGCAAGGATGAAAAGATTCCCGAGCTGTCACAGGGTGATGTTGTAAAGCTCAAAGAGCTTGCAGGAAGTCAGCACTTTACACAGCCTCCTGCAAGATATACGGAAGCGACGCTTATCAAGGCGATGGAGGAAGAGGGTATCGGCAGACCGAGTACGTATGCTTCAATAATTACGACTATCGTTAAAAGAGGATACATCAAGCGCTCGGCAAAGCTTCTTCGTCCTACGGAGCTCGGCGAGGCTACCACAAAGCTTCTTAAGGAAAGATTCCCGAAGATTGTCAATGTCAAGTTCACGGCTCAGATGGAAAGCTCTCTTGACGAGGTCGGATCGGGTAACGAAGATTATGTAAAAATCCTTCATACATTCTATGATGACCTTGAAAAGACTCTTGCCAAGGCAAAGGAAGAGATGAAGGATGTCAAGATTACTCTCGCGGAGGATGTTACAGATATTCCGTGTGACAAGTGCGGAAGAATGATGGTTATCAAGACGGGACGTTACGGCAGATTTCTGGCGTGTCCCGGTTATCCCGATTGCAAGAACGCAAAGCCGCTTGTTTCCGAAACGGGTGCAACCTGTCCCAAGTGCGGAAGCAAAATTATCGAAAAGCGTTCAAAGAAGGGTTACGTATTCTACGGCTGCGAGTCATGGCCGCAGTGCGATTTCAGCACATGGGATAAGCCTGCAGGTGAGAATTGTCCTCAGTGCGGCAAGTCGATGTTCAAGAAAAAGGGCGGTATAGTTGCCTGCTCGAACGAGGCTTGCGGATTTGAAAAGAAGGCACAGCGCAAACGTAAAGATGACAAAAAAGATGATGAATAATTGTATCGTAATAGGCGGAGGCCTTGCGGGAGTTGAAGCGGCGGCTCAGCTTTCAAAAGCAGGGTTAAAGGTGACGCTTTATGAAATGAAGCCCCAAAGGTTTTCGCCTGCACATAAATCGGAAAATCTGGCGGAGCTTGTATGCTCCAATTCTTTGAAGGCAGAGCGGCTCGGCTCTGCGGCAGGACTGTTGAAACACGAAATGGAGCTGATGGGTTCCGTCTGTGTTGAAGCGGCAAAGAAATGCAAGGTTCCTGCAGGCGGCGCTCTTGCCGTTGACAGAGACAGATTTTCATCCATTATAACAGAACGTATAAATTCTGACGAAAATATAACGGTTGTCCGTGAAGAGGTTAAAGAGATTCCGACAGGCACTCCCGTTATAATTGCCGCAGGACCGCTTGTGTCTGAGGCTTTGTCCGAGAGTATCCAAAAGCTTTGCGGAGGCTTTTTAAGCTTTTTTGATGCGGCAGCTCCCATTGTTACTGCAGAAAGCATCGACCGTGAGTGTTCTTTTACCGCTTCAAGATACGAAAGAGGCGGCGAGGACGATTACCTCAATTGCCCTATGAATAAGGAAGAGTACGAGGCTTTTTATGAAGCGCTCATAAATGCGGAAAAAGCGGAGCTTCACAGCTTTGAAAAGGGTAAAAATGTTTACGAGGGCTGTATGCCGATCGAGATAATGGCTTCCCGTGGTGCCGATACGATGCGATTCGGTCCGCTGAAGCCCGTGGGACTGCGTGATCCGAGAACGGGACACCGTCCGTGGGCGGTTTTACAGCTTCGCAAAGAGAATGAAGCAGGCACACTTTATAATTTGGTCGGATTCCAGACGAATCTTAAATTCGGTGAACAGAAGCGTGTTTTTTCAATGATTCCTGCACTTAAAAATGCCGAATTCATAAGATACGGTGTAATGCATCGTAATACATTTATCAATTCGCCGAAGCTTCTTTTCGGTGACTTCTCGATGAGAGACAATCCGAACATCTTTTTTGCAGGGCAGATAACGGGTGTTGAGGGTTATATGGAATCGGCGGCATCGGGCATAATTGCAGGAATGAATCTTGCACGACGATTGTCCGGAAAAGAGTCGTTTATTCCGCCTGTGGAGACAATGACGGGTGCGCTTTGCAGACACGTGGAGTCGTGTGTATCGGGAAACTTTCAGCCGATGGGCGCAAACTTCGGTATTCTTCCCGAATTGCCCGAAAAAATCAGAGATAAAAAGCTTCGTTACGAAGCCATTGCCGACAGAGGTCTTGAGGCAATGAAAAATGCACTTTCCAACATAAATTAGCGAAAGGGACGGTTCCGTGCAAGGACACCGACGGTGATTGTTATGCAGACGGATATCGCATTGCTGCAAAGCAGAATCGGATATTCCTTCAAGGATAAAACATTGCTTATACGTGCGCTGTCACACTCGTCATACATAAACGAAAGACAGGGTGGCGGCGAGTGTAATGAAAGACTGGAGTTTCTCGGAGATTCCGTTCTCGGCTTTATTACGGCAGAATATTTTTATACAAACCTTAAAACTTATCCCGAAGGTGAACTGACAAAAATGCGTGCTTCGACAGTTTGTGAAAAGTCGTTGTGCGTGTTTGCCAGAAAGATCGGTCTCGGTGAGTTTCTGCTTCTCGGACGTGGCGAGATTTATACGGGAGGAAGAGAACGTCCGTCAATACTTGCAGATGCGTTTGAGGCATTGATTGCCGCAATTTACCTTGACGGCGGAATTGACGAGGCAAAAAAATTCGTATTGGGATTTGTGAAGGAAGCATCGTCAAAAGTCAGCTCGTTCCATGATTATAAAACAAAGCTTCAGGAAATTACGCAAAAAAATCCCGAAGAAAGCGTTGAATACGTACACGTTGGGGAAAGCGGTCCTGACCATGATAAAAGGTTTGAGGTTGAGGTTCATCTTAACAGCAACGTAATCGGCAGAGGCATCGGCAAAAGTAAAAAGGTTGCCGAGCAGGAGGCGGCTCGTGAAGCGCTCATCCTGATGGGAATCAATCTCGATCAATAAAGAAAGGAATCGATACCGTTTTTAATGTGTATCGACGGTGAAAAGGATGTTTTTAAAATCACTTGAGCTGCAAGGCTTTAAATCCTTTCCCGATAAAACGGTTTTAAACTTCGGAAGCGGTATTACCGCCGTTGTCGGTCCCAACGGATCGGGCAAAAGTAATATCTCCGACGCAATACGGTGGGTTCTCGGTGAACAGTCAACCAAAAATCTTCGTGGCGCAAAGATGGAGGATGTTATTTTCGGCGGTACAAAAATCCGTAAGGCACTCGGTTTTGCCGAGGTTACGCTTCGTCTTGACAACTCGGACAGATCTCTTGAGGGCTGTGACAAGGACGAGGTCTCCGTAGGCAGAAGATATTACCGTTCGGGTGAAAGTGAATATATAATGAACGGCGAGACCGTAAGGCTTCGTGATATCCACGAGCTTTTTATGGATACGGGTCTTGGTCGTGACGGATATTCCATGGTCAGTCAGGGCAGAGTTGCCGATATGATCTCTTCACGTTCTTCTCAAAGAAGAGAGATGCTTGAAGAGGCGGCAGGTATTTCTGCCTTCAGATACAGAAGACTTGATGCGACAAGAAAGCTCGATCAGGCTGAAGAAAACTTAATACGTCTTCGTGACATTTTAGCAGAGCTTGAAAGCCGCATAGGTCCGCTCAAAATTCAGAGCGAAAAAGCACAGAAGTTTATCGTGCTTGCGGCAGAGAGAAAAGAGCTTGAAATAGGCTTGTGGCTTCACACGATCGAGAAGTCACGCAAGGGACTTATCGAGCAGGAGCACAAGCTGTCGCTTGCCACCGCACAGTACGAGCAGGCTGAGTATGAGATAAATAAGATCGAACAGGAGATCGAACAGGTTATTTCCGCAGGTCAGCAGATAACCGTTGAGATAGAGGCACTTCGTGCAGAGGTTGCTTCTTTGGAAGAGACGGCAACAAGAATCGACGGTGAAGCGGCGGTTAACCGCAATACCGTGTCGCATAACGAAGCTTCCGTTGAGAGACTTCGCAAGGATATGGAAAAGTCAAACGATGACGATCGTCTGGTTGACGAGCAGGTCGCTTTGGCTGAAAAAGAGATACAAGAGCTTCAAGAGCTTATAGAAGAGAAGAACGAATCGCTCCGCAATGCGGTTTCGGATATCGGCAATGTCCGTGACGAAAACAGCGTTTTTGCCGAAAAGAGTGCAGAGCTGTCGCAAAGACTTGCCGAGATTACCGTTGAGCTTTCGGATGAAAAAATAAAGAATACCGCTGCGCAGTCATCAATTGAAGAGATAAAGGGCAGATCGCTTAACATTGATGCAGTCATTGATTCAAGAAGCGTTCTTCTTTCGGATATCGAATCCGAGGAGCAGGAGTGTTCACAGGAGATAGCAGAGCTTCAGACAAAAGTCAAAGAGCTTTCCAACGTGCTTGAAGGCTACAGACTTCGTGCAGGTAAGCGCAAGGAAAAGGCGGATGCTCTGAAAGAAAAAATTGACGACAAGATGCTCGATGCTCATCAGAAGCTGGCAAGAGCAAAGATGCTTGAAGATCTTGAAAAGAACATGGAAGGCTATTCGGGCAGTGTCCGTGCCGTTATGAAGGAATCAAGAAACGGTGCACTTCGTGGAATTCACGGAACGGTTGCCCAGCTTATCAGCGTTAAAGAGGAGTATGCAGTTGCTGTTGAAACGGCTTTCGGTGCAGCTATCCAGCATATTGTTACCGATAACGAAAATGACGCAAAGCGTGCCATCGAATTTCTGAAGCAGAACAGGGCAGGCCGTGCAACATTTCTTCCCATGACATCTGTCAGGGCAAAGCCGTTCAAGGGTGAGGAGGGCTTAGAGGACTGCTACGGATTTGTCGATATGGCAGACAAGCTTGTCGATTTTGACGAAAAGTACGGTGAGATAATCCGTTCCGAAATCGGCAGAACAGTCGTTGCCGAGGATATCGATTGTGCCATAGCAATGGCAAAAAAATACGGCTACGGCTTCAAGATCGTAACGCTTGACGGTCAGATAATTAACGCAGGCGGTTCGATGACGGGCGGTTCCCGTGGTCATAATTCGGGCTTCCTCAGCAGAACAAATGAAATAGAAAAGCTTCGCACTCTTGCAAAAGAGCTTAACGAAGAAACAGAAAAGCTTCAGCAAGAGCATAAACAGCTTCTGGAGGAGCTGTCTTCTGTTGAAGCGGATCTTCTCGGTACCGAGGGTGACCTCAAGCGTGCGGAAGAAAATGTTATCAGAAGAGACGGTGACCTTAAGCTGATTCTTGACAGAAAGGCATCGGTCGGCAAGGCATTGTCGGAGCTTCGTGAAGAACGTCGTCTCAACGATGTCAGAATCGCCGAACATCAGGAAACAGTCAGGTTGACGGCAGTTGCCATTGCTGAAAAGACAAGAGAGATCGACTCTGTTCAGGAACAGCTCGGTGAAATCGGCAGAAACCGTGAAGAGCTTGAAAGAAGAAGAGATGAGCTCGCCGCCGTTCAGTCCGAAATTAATCTTCAGATTCTTTCTGCACAGAAGGACATCGAAGCAAGACAGGAAACGATCACATCCTGTATGCGATCAAAGCAGATGGCAGGCGAGCACCTTCTGTCACTTCAGAAAGAAATTGAAGAAATCGAAAAGCAGAATATCGAAACGGAAAAGATAATAGAAGAGCTGACACAGCGCTCTGCACAGGCAAGGCAAAAGAGTGCAGAGATATCGGAGCATATAAAGGCGCTTATCGGAAACAGAGCCTCCAACGAAGCAAGGGATACAGAGCTTCGTCAGGCAGAAAAAGAAAAGCTTTCCGTAAAAGAGACGTTAAGCTCGGAGCTTGCACGACTTGAAGAGCGAAAGAACAATATGGAAACCGCACTTGAAAGTGCAAAGGAAAAGCTTTATGACGAGTACAGTCTGACTCTTCGTGAAGCGGAGGAGGTCGGAAGGATCCCCGACGATCCCCAGACAGCTTCAAGAACGCTGCAGGAAGTCAGAAACAAGATCAGAGCACTCGGCAACGTCAATGTCGGAGCTGTTGAGGAATACAAAGAGGTTTCCGAAAGATTTGAATATATGAGCGGTCAGATAAACGATATCGAAAAGTCGAAGGAAGAGCTTCTGACACTTATCGGTGATCTGACAGGCAAAATGTCGGAAAGATTCAGAGAACAGTTCTCACGGATCAACTCCTTCTTCGGCGAGACGTTTTCCGAGTTGTTTGACGGCGGTAAGGCGGAGCTTGTGCTTGATGATCCGTCAGAGCCTCTCGAATGTAATATCAGTATCCGTGTACAGCCTCCCGGAAAGAATGTTCAGAACATCGACCTTCTTTCGGGCGGTGAAAAGGGACTTTCGGCAATTGCGCTTCTGTTTGCGATTCTTAAGGTTTCACCGGCACCGTTCTGTGTTTATGACGAGGTCGAAGCGGCGCTTGACGATGTCAACGTTACACGCTACGCACAGTACGTTCGCCGTATGACAAAGAATACTCAGTTTATTCTTATCACTCACAGACGTGGTACCATGGAGGAGGCAGACATCCTCTACGGTGTTACAATGCAGGAGGAGGGCGTTTCCAAGCTGCTTGAACTTAAAACGGCAGAAATGGCAAAGCGCCTCGGTATCAGCAACAGCTGATGAAAGGATTTGTTTATGGAAGTATTGAAGATAAAAAAGCTTCGTGATAATGCTGTTATCCCGAAGCGTGCCACCGAGGGTAGTGCAGGTATCGACCTGTATGCGTGTATTGATGAACCGATTACCGTAAAGGCAGGCGGTCATGCGCTTATCCCTACGGGAATTGCGATTGCTTTGCCGACTGACGGTTATGCGGCGTTTGTTTTTGCAAGAAGCGGTCTTGCCATCAAGCACGGTATGGGGCTTCTTAACGGAGTCGGTGTTGTTGACAGCGACTACAGAGGCGAGGTTTGTGTCGGTATCGTGAATCAGTTTGATGAGGATTATACGATAACTCCGTCGGAAAGAATCGCTCAGCTTGTCATAATGCCCGTATCGCTTATGCCGACTGTTGAGACGGATGTGCTTGACGAAACCGAGCGTGGAGAAGGCGGCTTCGGCTCAACAGGCAAAAAGTAACTGCGGAGGTGCTTCGATGAAAAGAAGATTGACGGCATTACTCTTATTAACGGCAATGCTTTTTTGCTTTGCAGCGTGCTCTGACGGTGAAACGGATATGCACAGCCAGACGGCTGCAGGCTTTGCGGATGAAGAAAATCCCGTTGTGATAGATCCGTTTGAGGAAAAGACTGCAAACAAAGAGGTTTCGGGTGACGAGGTCAAGTGCGAAAAGTGGACCGACAACGGCAAAACACTCGGCTTTATCATGCGCTTTTCCAAAAAGACAATGATCGACCACGATCTTGCAAATCCCGAAAATGTCTATTACGGTATAGTTACCGAAAGCAAGAGTAAAAAGATTGTTATTCCGACAGAGGATATTCAGATCAGTGACGATATTACGACAGGCGAATATGTGATAAAAATGCTCTATTCGTCCGACAAAAAAGGTGATGCAGAGATCAGCTTTTGCCTTTCTAAAAGAGAAGAATACGGCGATTCTATGATCTTTTGTGCCAAAACGGGCTGTAATTTGTCCTGAAAACAGCTTTTTATACAAGAAATCGGAACTAATTGTTTAAAAACACTTGCAATAATAATACTTTTGTTATAAAATAAATCAGTAAAAAAGAAAATCGGAGGAATAATATTATGGTATCAGCAGGCGATTTCAGAAACGGCGTAACCTTTGAAATGGAAGGTCAGGTTTACCAGATCATCGAATTCCAGCACGTTAAACCCGGCAAGGGCGCTGCTTTTGTTCGTACAAAGATCAGAAACGTTATCGGCGGTGCAGTAGTTGAGCGTACATTCAGCCCGACTGACAAGTTCCCCACAGCTTATATCGAGCGTAAGGAAATGGAATATTCCTACAATGACGGCGATCTTTACTACTTTATGGATCCCGAAACATTCGATATGATTCCCATCAACGCAAGCGATCTTCCCGACAGCTTCAAGTTTGTCAAGGAGAACGTTGTTTGCCGTATCCTTTCCTACAAGGGCAACGTTTTCGGTCTTGAACCCCCCACAACGGTAACTCTTAAGGTTACTAAGACTGATCCCGGCTTCAAGGGTGATACAGCTACCAATGCTACAAAGCCCGCAGAGCTTGAGACAGGTGCAGAGGTCAAGGTTCCTCTCTTCATCGATGAGGGTGAGGATATCGTAGTTGACACACGTACAGGTGAATATCTCAGCCGTGCATAATTGCACAACTAAATTTATACAGCATGGAGGTTTTTCTTATGACATTGACAGAAAAAGCTGCATATCTCAGAGGACTTGCAGAGGGTCTCGGACTTGATCCCGAAAAGGCAGAGACAAAGATGTTCAACGCTATCATGGACGTTATTGACGATCTTGCACTTACTTGTGCAGATGTCGAGGATAACATCGCTCTTATCAACGAACAGCTTGACGCCGTTGACGAGGATCTCGACGAGCTTGAGACCTTCGTTTATGACGAAATGGACGATGACGATCTTTTTGATGATGACGATGACGAGTGCTTCGAGGTTGAGTGCCCCGCTTGCGGTGAAGTTATCTGCGTAGATGCAGGCGTTCTTGAGGACGGCTCTCTTAACTGCCCCAACTGCAACGAGCTTCTCGAATTCGACTTTGACGAGGATTGCGACTGCGGTTGCTGTGACGGTTGCGACGACTAAGATTAATACGCAAAATAAAAGTGGCTTGTATTCGTACAGGCCACTTGCTTTTTTATAATTTCCAACTGAAAAAGTAAAATAGCAAGAGAGGAAAGCCTCCTTTTCTCTTGCTATTTTTATGATTTAAAAGAATCTGTAGCTGACGTTCGTGTTGTCGTCTGACCAGCTGCTGTTCCAGTTTTTAAGGACATACAGGCGGGTGTTGTCTACGTGGATGTCGATTCCTTTTTCGGGAGTGAGCTTGTGCGAGAATGCCAGACAGCCTACATAATAAACGCTGTCGGGGATGCTGATTTCTGATACATCGGAGAGTCCTGCAAAAGCGAAGTCTGAGATATAGCCGACACTGTCGGGGATGCTGATTGTTGAAAGATTCTTGTTGAAGGCAAAAGCGTATTCGCAGATAATTGTAACGGAGTCGGGGATTGAGTAGGAGGTGTTCTTGCTTGCAACGGGATACTGATAAACAGCTGTTTTGTCCTTGTCGAACAATACACCGAAGCTGTCGCTTGAATAATAAAGATTGTTCTTGTCAACCGTAATTTTTTCGATACCGGATTCCAATCCGCCGAAAGCCATGGTTTCAATACCCATAATATTTTTCGGAATGTAGATTTCCTTAAGGCTGCTGCAATCGTAAAAGGCAAACTCTCTTATCCATCTGAGGTTTTCCGGAAGAGTGATGCTTGTCAGAGAGGTGCAACTGCTGAATGCGTACGGCTCGATGCTGATGAGCTTTTTGGGAAGAACGACAGTCTCAAGATTTGTGCAGTAAGAGAATGTTTCCATATTGATGGTGGTGAGGCTTTGCGGAAGAGTAATGCCCTTAAGACTTGTGCAGCCTGCAAAGGCACCGCCGCCTATGTATGTTACACTTTCGGGAATGTTGATTGAAGTGAGATTTTCGCAGTCACAGAAAGCACTGTACATAATCATTGTTACGCTGTCGGGAATGTAAATGCTTTTAAGGTTTGACAGATACTGAAAAGCGCCTTCACCGATTGTTGTAACGCCGTCAGCGACTCTTACGCTTGTGACATCAAGCTCTGCCCACGGTGCAAAGTTAAGGTGAGTGCAATTATCCATTGCGCCTGTGCCGAAGATGAAAAGCTCGCCGCTTTCTTCATTGAAGATGTAGTAAACATCATCACCGCATTTTTCAGCTGTTTCCTTGAGTGCATCGTAGTCAGGCTTGCCGATGATTCTGTCTGCTTCGCTTGTTTGTGATACGGTGATGACGGCTTTTGTTTCGGTTTCGCCGACTGCTTCGGATTTTGTGCCGTTTGCACCTGCGAAAATACCTGCGGCAACGGCTGCTGTTGCGATTACGGATGTGATGGTTAAGATTACTTTTTTTACTGTCATTTTTATTTACCCCTTTTTTGTTTTTTGTTTCCTGTTGACACCCGTATAATAACAGGAATTACGGGGAATTTGTAATGATTGTATTTTTTGACACTGAAAATGTAATTTTTGATAAAAATGAGTTGTGATGAATGAATCATTGCAGCTTGGAACTGTCGATAAAGAAGCCAAGAACGTGCGTATAAAATTTAAGATTCTTCGCCTGCGGCTCAGAATGACACCAATAAGTTTCTGTGAAAAAACCAATCGGGTCATTCTGAACGAAGTGAAGAATCTTTTTGGTATGTGATTTGACGTGTTTTTATACAGCCATCGTTTTTGCTTACTTAATTGCTTCAATAAGTACCAGCTCAGAGTGAAGTGCAGATGGGATAAGGGCGGTGATGCCTTTTGTAATGATTTCGTATCCGCTTAAAGTGATGATGTCGCCCGAATTGTCAAAGGTGACCTTATAATCATACGATGAGTTGATACCTTTCGGAATAACGGTGAAGCGGTTATCCTTCGGCATTGTAAGTGTGAACAGAGCAACAGCCGCTTTTGTTCTGTCATCTGAAGCAACTTCGAGCGAGCAGAAGCCGTCATCAAGACTCTTTGCAACATCGGGAGTATGATGATAAATTTTTGATGTGGGCAGGAACGGTCTTATGAAATTCTTATAAACATTCACGCTGTGTCTGACAAAATTCATCTGATCGGAATTTATGCGGACATCGGTGGGAGCTATGACGTTGAGCGACATATGAGTCAGCATTACGTTTCTCATATGAGCATGGAGTGAGCCGACGGTGTGACAGCCCATTCCTGCAAAGAGTCTGTCAACTCTTTCGGGGGGAAGCGCCATAGTCATTCCGTTTGTTATCATTACGGAATGCGGAACCTTTTGCCAGTCGGAAACCCAGGTGTGATTGAAGCTTTTCATCATGGCAAGGTCTGTTCGTCCGCCGCCGCCTGCACAGTTTTCAAAAATCACCTTCGGGAAACGCTTGTGAAGGTTGTCATAAATCCTGTGAATCGCATTGAAATGCTTTACTGACAGACATTCACCGTCACGGACGGTAAAGTATTCACGGTAAGAAATATTGTGATCGACTCTGAGAAGCTCGACATTGTACTCCTCTATGATCCTTGCAAGCTCTTCCTCTGCCCAGGCGGCAGCATCGGGCTTTGAAAGGTCAAGAAGACTGTGTGATTTTTCACCGAAAATGTTTTCGGCACGCCATTCGGGATGCTCTTTGTACACGGGCGAGAATTTGCCGAGCTTTTCAATATCAACCCAGAGTGCAAAGCGCATACCTTTTTCACGGCAGTAGTCCGACAGCTCTTTAAGACCGTTCGGGTAACGGTCATCATTCTGTACGTTGATTCCGTTATAATCGCCCCACTGCATTTCTTTGTCGGGAGGACATACCCAACCTGCATCGATGATAAATACCTCGGCACCCATTTCTGCCATCTGGTCAATATATTCTTTTGTCGTCTGAACAGACATATCGTGCTCGGCACCCATTCCTGCACCGACAAGACAGGCTGTGGGATCAGCCTCCTTTTCGCAAAGAACGGATTTTCTTATGTGAGCGTGCATTTCGTTGACGGCATCGTCAAGATCACCCGATACAACACCCATATGTACAGTGGGTGTTACGAATGTTTCACCGCCTTCGATAACCGTCAGAGGCTTGTGAGAGATTATTTCTGCCTTGAGCGAAACCGAAGTATTATTGTTTTCGGAATCCGTTCTGTAGTCTACGCTGTAGCGGCAGCCTGCAGTCCATTCGATCTGCGAGAAAAAGAATGTTCCCGTGACGTTGTTGCGAAGGAACAGAAGCGGATGACGGAAGCGATCTCTGCCGAAACGGAAATCAACTGATGTCATACAGGGATTAAGATCCTGCCAGGAAAACTCACCTTCACGACCCCAGCCATCACGGTCAAAGTATCCGAGACTGTAGTATTTGCGGATATCACGGCAGTTTGTAAGCTCTGCTTTTTTCATGCTTTCAAGACCGCCCGAAAGAACACAAAGGCGTGACAGATTCATCGGTCTGTCGGAAAGATTTTCGATCTCTATGTAACGTGAAAACATATGTGTTCCGTCAATAAGAGTGTGAATTTTAAGTCTTACAGGCTTTAAGGTGCTGTCAAGAGTCAGAACGGCTTTTATACTGCCGTCATCGGTACGGTTTTCGCAAAAATCAACAAACTCAAGTCCGTGATCAATGCTCTGACCGTCAAGCTCGATATTGAATGCCGACGGTTCAGAAAACGCATATCTGTCAAGACGTGAGGGACAGTTTTTTAATGTATTAAGAACATATCCGCCTGCGTTGTATCCCGAAGAGATCAATACGCCGCTTTGCATAGTTTCTTCATAAACGCACAGAGCACTTCTGTAACAGAAAACGGGATTTTCGCTTTTTTCATAATATATATCGGTATAGGACATTAAAATCGCTCCCTTCTGTTTGATTTTACTTGAAGAGTATTGTGTTGTCAATATAACACTTGTAGTTTTCGGAATATAATGGTATAATAACTTTACGGACTTTGAGAAAGGTGACTTTATCGGGTTAGTCAGACAGGAAGTATTTTATGCAGAAAATGATGTCTTATATGCGTTCTGCGATGGAACGCTATAACATGATAGAGGACGGGGACAGAATTGCCGTAGGCTTGTCGGGCGGTAAGGATTCTGTTGTGCTTCTTCATTGTCTTGCGAGGATGAGACTGTTTTATCCCAAAAAGTATTCGTTGACGGCAATTACCGTTGATCCTTGCTTTTCGGGTAAAGAGACGGATTACACGGCACTTGAAGAGCTGTGTGAAAAAATAGATGTTCCGTATGTTATCAAACGTACAGAGATCGGTCAGATAATCTTTGATGTCAGAAAAGAGCCGAATCCCTGCAGTCTGTGTGCAAGAATGCGAAGAGGTGCTTTGCACGATCTGGTAAAAGAAATCGGACACAACAAGCTGGCACTCGGTCATCATATGGATGATGCGGTTGAGACGTTTATGATGAATCTTCTTAACGAAGCGAGAGTAGGATGCTTTTCTCCCGTAACATATCTTTCAAGAAAAGACATTCACATGATACGGCCGATGGTATTTGCAAGGGAGAGTGACTGTGCAAGAGTTGCACGTGTTGAGTCACTTCCCGTAATAAAGAGTAACTGTCCTGCCGACGGTACGACGGAAAGACAGAATGTAAAAGAGCTTTTAACATTCCTTGAAAAAGATTACAAGGATGTCAGATATAAAATTCTCGGTGCCATGCAGCGAGGCAACATTAACGGTTTTTAAGAAAGGGCGACAGTATGAAATACGCAATAGTACTTTATGACGGTATGGCAGATTACCCCGTACCTGCTTTAAACGGTAAAACTCCCATGGAGGTGGCTGATAAGCCTAACTTTGACGCTTTGGCAAAAAAGGCTGAAGTCGGACTTGTAAAAACGGTTGCAGACGGACTGAAGCCCGGCAGCGATATCGCAAACTTAAGTGTTCTCGGATACGATCCCAAGCTGTATCACAAGGGACGTTCACCTTTAGAAGCTGCAAATATCGGTGTCAGCATGGCTGCCGATGATGTTGCACTCCGATGCAATCTTGTTACACTCAGCGATGAAGAAAATTATGAGGACAAAACAATGATCGACTATTCTGCAGGCGATATAAGCTCTGCAGAAGCGGCAGAAATAATCAAGACGGTGTCCGAGCATTTCGGTAACGATGTTTTCAACTTCTATAACGGTGTCAGCTACCGTCATTGTCTGATCGTTCACGGAGGTACAACCGAGCTCGGAAAAATGACACCTCCTCACGATATTTCAAAGCGTGTTATCGGACCGTATCTTTCCGATCACAAAAATGCAGAAAAGCTTATCGCAATGATGAAAGAAAGCTACGCTCTTTTAAAGGATCATCCCGTTAACAAAAAGCGTGTGGCAAAGGGTAAGCTTCCTGCAAATTCCGTATGGTTCTGGGGTGAGGGTACGTGCACGACGCTTCCGTCATTCAATGAGCTTTACGGACTTAAAGGCTCGATCATTACGGCGGTTGACCTTCTCGGAGGCATCGGATTCCTTGCAAAGATGAATACTCCCAAGGTTGACGGTGTCACAGGTTATCTTGACACAAACTTTGTCGGTAAGGCAGAAGCTGCCGTTGAAGAATGGAAAAACGGTCAGGATCTTGTTTATCTTCATTTTGAAGCTCCTGATGAATGCGGTCACAGAAACGAACCCGAAAACAAGGTAAAGGCTATCGAAATGATAGATTCGCTTGTTCTGCCCGTATTGCTTGATTATCTTAAAGCACAGGGTGACTACAAGATAATGATTCTTCCCGATCATCCGACACCCATCGTCACAATGACACACGCCTCCGATCCCGTTCCCTATATGATTTACAGCAGCAAGTGCGAAAAGAACGGCGTCGATTCGATCAACGAAAACTCTGCCAAGGAAACGGGAATATATCTTTCCGACGGCACTAAGCTTATGCAAAAGTTCATTGATTTTTAAGGAGTAGATTCCATGAAAACCAAGGCTGTCCGTTTATACGGTAAAAAAGATCTTCGACTGGAAGAGTTCCCTCTTCCCGAAATCAGGGACGACGAAATTCTGGCAAGAGTTGTTTCCGACAGTATCTGTATGTCCTCGTACAAGGCATCGGTGCAGGGTGCCGAGCATAAGAGAGTTCCGTCCGATGTAGCGGAGAATCCCGTTATAATCGGTCACGAGTTCTGCGGTGAGCTTATAAAGGTCGGTGCAAAGTGGGCTTCTCAATATAAAGAGGGAAGCAGATTTGTTATCCAGCCTGCGCTGAACTATAAAGGCTCGCTCGATGCTCCCGGCTATTCCTATAAATATATCGGCGGCGATGCAACATATATCATTATCCCGAACGAAGTTATGCTGATGGACTGTCTGTTGCCGTACAGCGGTACAGAGATGTACAAAGGATCGCTGACTGAACCGTTCTCATGCGTTATCGGTGCATTCAACGCTTCTTACCACACTACAAGAGGCGAGTATACGCATAAGATGGGCATACTTGAGGGCGGTTGTATGGCGATTCTTGCAGGTGCGGGACCTATGGGTCTTGCCACGATTGATTATGCCATTCACGGTGATAAAAGACCGTCAAGGCTTGTTGTTACCGACATCAACGCACAAAGACTTAAAAGAGCCGAATCCATCTTTACCGTTCAGGAAGCTAAAGAACACGGTGTTGAACTGATTTATCTCAATACGTGGAATATCAATGCTGCCGAAAAACTGAAGTCTGTTTCACCGACGGGATTTGACGATGTTTTTGTTATGGCTCCCAACACATCACTTGTCGAGACGGCAGACAAGATACTTGCAAATGACGGTTGCATAAACTTCTTTGCAGGTCCTACCGATCCGACTTTTTCCGCACCGTTCAACTTCTTCAACGTTCATTACGCCTCGACTCACGTTGTGGGTACATCGGGCGGTAATGCATCCGATATGAAAGAGGCTCTTTCGCTTATAAGTGACGGCAGACTCAATCCTGCTGCACTTGTAACGCATATAGGCGGACTTGACTGCGTTATTGATACTACGCTCAATCTTCCGCAGATTCAGGGCGGTAAAAAGCTCATCTATACAGGCATTTCTCTTCCGCTGACCGAGATTGACAGCTTTGAAGCTCTCGGAAAGACAGATCCGATGTTCAAAGATCTGTATGAGATCTGCAAAGAAAATAACGGTCTGTGGTGTGCAAAGGCAGAAGAATATCTGCTCAGAAACGCAAAAGGAATTTCTTGACATATCGGTGATGTAATGCTTTTTTCAAAGGAAAGACCTTACCTGATTTCGCTTAAAAGTAAAGATCCCGAGTATAATCTCGCCGCTGAGGAATATCTTTTTTCACAGCGGCGTGAAAATTTTATACTCTTGTGGCGCAACTCACCTTGCGTGATTATCGGAAAAAACCAGATCGGAAGCGAAGAGGTGAGCGGGGAATATCTGTCACGGATACCCGTTCTTAAAAGAAGCACGGGCGGCGGAGCTGTTTATCACGATGAAAACAATCTGAATTTTTCGTTTATAAAAAATGATTGTACGGTGCCGTCTCTGTTGGAATATACAGAACCGATACGAAGCTTTTTAAACTCGCTTTCAATAGAAACCGAGCTTTCCGATACAAATGATATACTGCTGCACGGCAAAAAAATTTCAGGAACGGCAAGCCGTACAAAAAACGGTCGGGTTCTTTTTCACGGAACGCTTTTGTTCAGATGCGATGCCGACACGGTGAACAGGGTGCTGACTCCGACAAAGACGGCATATACGAAGGGTGTACGTTCGGTTAAAAGCAGAGTCGGAGAGATTTGTCCGTATACGGATATAAAAACTGCAGAAGAGTTTGAACTTTTACTGCAAAACTACCTTTTAAGGGCAGAAAATGCCCGAATTTTGAACATAAACTGCATTAATTTATAAATCTTTTGTGAATGTTTAAATTTTTATTTGAAAAGTAAGGAAATATGTGGTAGGATAGATAATGTATTATTATGTGTAGGAGTGTGACGGTGTGGAAAATCTTGAACGAACAGGTTTTTCTGTCCCCAAGGGGAAGCGGATCTGCTCTGTCTGCGGTGAAGTAAAAAGACTGTCTCACTTTGACGGTGACAGTGACCGATGTGCGGATTGCTGTGAAAAAATGGTCAGAACTTCTGTTAAGTGGTACTGTGTGCCGATTGCTCTGATATTTGTTCTGGCAACGGTCGTTTCGGTTTATCTTACCGTTATTACGGTTCCTTTTATAAAAAGCCTTGACGAAGCGGAAAAATTTGCGGAAGGATCAAATCTTTCCGATGCCTTTGATTATTACGAGAATAACATTATGTCTATGGCAGAGTCGATTGATGCTTCCGTCAAAGAGAAGCTTCCGCTTTTTGGCGAAAATAAATTTTTTGTTCCGGGAACTGAAACTTTTGAGCGTTACTGCGAAATCTGTGCAATGGCAGATTCTGAATATGAAGCAGGAGTTCTTGTGCAAGAGCTTTTTGATAAGGATTTTATCAAAAAGAATAAGACGTTTTCCGATTACGTTTCGGTAACGGATGCTTATGACAAGGTTTTTGCCACTGTTCAGGAGATTAACGGCAAATATGAGTTTACTTCTGCCGAGGATCTTCGTTATGACGAGATCATTGCGCAGTTTGAAAAAGAAAAACAGAACACCGATTCGCCTTACGAAAAAGGCTATTACGAGTACTTCAAGGCATCGGTAACTCAGTTTTATTATGACGGCAAGGACGAGCTTGTTGAAAAGGTACAGTATTATCTTGACGAAATGATTAAGTTTTTGCCTAACGAATATGCTGTTTACGGTTCAACGGTTGCCGATTCTGCTTTCAGAAGCGGTGATTATGATAAGGCTGTTGAGGCAGCGGAGTTTGTCCTGTCAAAGAACAGAAATCTTACAGAGCCTTACGAGTGGCTTGCAAAAGCTTATTACAAAAAAGGTGAAACCGAAAAAGCTTTTGAGGTTATCGAAAGATTGAACGAAGCTGTTCCTCAGTCACCTGTATATTATAAGCTTTTAATCAAGTATAATCTTCTTGAAAACAATATAGAAGCTGCCGAAAAGGCAAGTGCCGAAGGTGATGCCGCTAACGGTGAGCTGTGCGAAATGGTCTTTAATATGTATCTGTCAAACAATGTCGGACAGATTAAACGTATTGCAAGACAGGTTTTTGCCGAAAGTATAGATTTTAAGGCTTATCAGTGTGCTTTGTTGCTTCTTAAAGACGAAAAGCAAAAAGCTTTTGAAACGGCATATAACGATTCGTATTACCGTGCATACTATTATGCATATATCACGGGCGACACATCCCTTTTGTCGCAAGGTGTTATCAATATGACAACACTCTGTGCAGAGCTTTGCCGTGACAAGGCGGCTGTTGACGATATTTCTCAGTACGGAATGTGTGACAGCGTTACCGAAAAGGTTATAAACGGAGAGCTTTCGTTTGAGGATGTATTTATAAACGGAAAGGCGGAGATATTATGACGGTACTGTATTTGATATCAAAGCTTGTTACGTTTCCTGCGGTGATGGTCAGAGCCTTTTATGAGCACATTCTTTTGAAGCTGTTAAGAATCCCTGTCGAAAAGGCTTCTTATCTGCAGTTTAACGAGATGTTCGGTCATACAGAGCACGATCTGACAAAAACATTATCGGCTTCCGTGTGGTTTTGCTGTATTCCCGGACTTTTACAGGTTTTACTTGCAGTACCGATGATGGCAGCATCGTTTTTACAGCTTTATGTTCTGTCGGTCACACCGACAGATCCGCAGACGGGCAGTGTTTCGATAATGTTTGCGGTATGTATTATTCTCAGAGTTTTCGGAATATGGCTTCTTTGTAACGTATTTCCGCTTTATGAGGATGCGTTGAATCTCTGGGAGAAGGCGACACAGGCGAACGGCTTTGCAAAAGTCGTTGCTTTACCGATAGCGGCAATTGTGCGGGCAGGTGCATTTCTGGAGCGATTCGGTATAACATTGTTGCTTCTTGTTGCGGAAACTTGTTTGTTATTCTTTCTTTAATCAGGTGGTTTTTAAATGCTGGAATTAAAAAATATATCCTTCCGCATAAATGATGACGGAAGAGAAACGGAAATATTAAATGACATAAGCTATACGCTGGAGGACGAAAAATTTCTTATAATAACAGGTCCTAACGGTGGCGGCAAGTCAACTCTTGCAAAGGTTATTATGGGTATCGAAAAGCCCACATCGGGTCAGATACTGTTAAACGGAAAAGATATTACGAATCTTGATATAACCGAGCGTGCAAAGCTTGGTGTCGGATATGCTTTTCAGAATCCGCCCAGATTCAAGGGGCTGACCGTCAGACGCCTTTTGTCGTTGGCACACGGCAGCGACCTTCCCGAGGATGAATGTTGTGCATATCTGACCAACGTAGGACTGTGTTCAAGAGAGTATCTTAACAGAGAGGTTGACACATCGCTGTCAGGCGGTGAGGTCAAAAGAATAGAGATCGCAACGCTGATGGCAAGAAATCTTGATGTTGCCATCTTTGACGAGCCTGAGGCCGGCATTGATCTGTGGAGCTTTACAATGCTTGTAGAAAGCTTCAAGGTTATGTGCAAAGGCAGACATCGCAGCGTTATTCTGATCTCGCATCAGGAACGCATCATGCAGCTTGCCGATGAGATTCTTGTAGTGGCAAACGGAAAAATCAGGACTCAAGGCAGCCGTGAAGAGGTTTTTCCGAAGCTTTTGGGCGAGTTTGGCGATAATTGCGGATTCAGAGGAAAGGAGGCTTAACGCATGAGAGATGATATAGTTTCCTCACTTTTGAAGCAGATTTCCGATATTGAGGTAATTCCGTCAGACGGTGCTTACAATATCCGCAAAAACGGTGAGGGTATCGAAAGACGGTCAACAAAGGATGTCGAAATTACGACAAAGACGGATAAACCGGGTATAGATATACGTGTGGCACCGTTTGCAAAGGCGGACAGCGTTCACATTCCCGTAGTGATAACGGATTCGGGAGTTAAGGACACGGTTTATAACGATATTTATATAGGTGAAGGAGCAGTCGTTACGATAGTGGCGGGATGCGGAATTCACAATTCGGGATGCGATGCATCTCAGCACGACGGCATACACCGTTTCTTTATCGGAAAGGGTGCAAGACTTCGCTATATCGAAAAGCACTATGGCGAGGGCGAAGGCACAGGCGAAAGAATACTTAATCCGACAACGGTTGTTGAGATGGAGGAAGACTCTTTCTGCGAGATGGAATCCGTTCAGATACGTGGAGTTGATTCAACAAAAAGAGATATGAAGGCTAACCTTGACAAGGGGGCAAAGCTTGTCATTACGGAAAGACTGATGACTCACGGTAAGCAGTTTGCGGGATCGGATATGGAAATCAATCTTAACGGTGAAGGCTCATCGGCACAGATAATTTCACGTTCGGTTGCAAAGGACGGATCAAGTCAGGTTTTCTATCCCAGAGCAGTCGGCAATGCTCCGTGTCAGGCACACATCCAGTGCGATTCCATAATAATGGACGATGCAAAGGTGCGTTCCATTCCGGAGATTGCGGCAAATCATTATGATGCTCAGATTGTCCACGAAGCGGCAATCGGCAGAATAAACAACGATCAGCTTATCAAGCTTCAGACGCTCGGTCTTTGTGAGAGCGAGGCTGAAGAGATAATAATTGAGGGATTCTTGAAGTAATTTACAGGAGGATAATTATGGAAAAAACCAAAAAATCCGGCGAGTTAAAACTGAATTACGGCAAAACTATCCTTATGGGCTTTGCATTTATGGCATCGTCGATAGCATGGGGCGTTTATGACCCGTACGTTACAACTCTTCTGAACAAGATGCTCGGCTCTTCGGACACTATCGCCCGTTGGAGTATGGCACTTGCCGAAAAATTTCCCTTCCTGCTGACATTCATGGAAGCTCAGGGCGAAAATGTCGGCACTGCAGCAGCAGGCTTTACGCTTGTACCTCTTTTCATCGGTATTATTATGACGTTTGACAACATCTTCGGTGTTATCTTTCAGCCGACCTTCGGCAAGCTTTCCGACAGATGTCATACACGCTTCGGCAAGAGAAAGCCGTTCATTATGATCGGCGCACCTTTGGCGGCGGTACTGTTTGTACTGATTCCGCATATGCCTAACATCCCGACTCTTATGGCTTGTATTATCGGCTTTGTATTCATTATGTCGCTCTGGCGTGCGCCTTGTGTTGCGCTTATGCCCGACCTTACACCTCCCGCACTTCGCAGTGAGGGTAACTCCATAATCAATCTTGTCGGCGGAGTCGGCGGCTTGTTTGCACTTGTGGCGGCTACGATCGTTTGTGCGGTCTTTGGCTTTGACAAGGGTGCGGACGAGGATCTTTACATACCTTACGTATTCGCTTTTGCTGCGATCGTAATGGTCTTGTGTACAATGGTAGTCACCTTCTTTGTCAAGGAGCCTGACAGCAGACTGTCGGCAGGTGCCGCAAAAGAAGCCGATGCGGCAGAAAAAAGAAGAGCTCAGAAGGCTGCCGCTAAAGAGGAAAAAGCAAAGCTTAAGGCAATGAAGCTTTCAAAGAGCGAAAGAAGAAGTCTTATCCTTATGCTGTGCGGACTGTTCTTCCTGTTCTGCGGATCGAATTCGATCCAGACATACTTTGCGCTCTTTGCCGCAGAGATTCTCGGCAAGGCAAGCGGCGAAGCAACACTTATGATGACATTCTTTGCGGTATCGACGGCAATCGGTGCCATCCCTGCAGGAATTCTCGGCAAAAAGCTCGGAAGAAAAAAGACAATCATTCTTGGTCTTTCACTCTTTATTTCGGCGTTTGTCATTTATCTTATTGTTGAGCAGATCGCAGGCTATCCCGTACTTGCACTTGTATGGGCGGCACTTATACTCGGCGGCTTTGCCAACATGATGATTACGGTAAATACTCTTCCTCTTGTTCTTGAAATCGGCGGACTTGAAAAAGTCGGAACATTCACGGGATACTATTATACGGCGACCTTCTCGGCACAGATCGCAACTCCCATTGTTTACGGTCTTGTCCGTGTGATCTCCGGCACGTATGCTTCGCTGTTTATTTACTGCCCGATATGCTTTGCGCTTTCGATGCTCTGCATTTTCGGCGTACGTCACGGTGAGGCGATTCCCGAAGAGGTTATTGAAGAAATCAAGCTGAGTGAAGATTAATAATGTTTAGGAGGATATAAAAATGGCACTTATCGAAGTTGATCATTTAAGCAAATCATACGGAAGTCATCTTGTACTTGACGATATTTCGTTCTCTTTTGAGGGCGGACAGATTATCGGTTTGCTCGGCCCCAACGGAAGCGGTAAAACATCGCTTATCAAGATTCTGGTAGGACTTATCAAGGATTATTCGGGACACGCATATATTGACGGTCACGAGGCTGATCCTCATACAAAGGCAATGGTTGCATACCTGCCCGAAAAGACATATCTTGCAGACTGGATGCGTTGTGTTGATGCTATCGAATATTTTGCAGACTTCTTCCTTGACTTTGACAAGGCAAAGGCATACAAGATGCTTGACACCTTCCAGCTTCCCCCGAAGCAGACGATCAAGTCGATGTCAAAGGGTATGCAGGAAAAGCTGCAGCTTTTGCTCGTAATGTGCAGAAATGCAAAGCTCTATGTTCTTGACGAGCCGCTCGGCGGTGTTGACCCTGCGGCAAGAGCGTTCATCCTTGATACCATTATGAAGAATCATCCCGAAGGCTCAACCATCCTTCTTTCCACTCACCTTATTTATGACGTAGAAAGAATTTTTGACTCCGTTCTTATGATCGGCAGAGGCAAGGTGCTCCTTAAGGCATCCGTCAAGGAGATCAGAGAAAGCGGTCGTACAATCGAAGAACTGTTCAAGGAGGTTTTCCAGTATGCTTGGCAAGTTGATTAAAAATGATTTTAAATCCACGGCACACTCAATGTTCGGTATCTTTCTGTCAGCGGCGATCACCTTTGTCGTAATGGTATTGGTGTTCCTTATCAAGAACAGGACGCTGATGGTTCTCAGCTCCGTTGTTCTCGGCGGAATCTGTATCGGTGCACTTATCATCACTCTTTTTTCCATCATCGGCTCGTTTAACAAATCACTCTACGGAGCACAGGGATACTTGAGCTTCACTCTTCCCGTAACGGGCAAACAGCTTCTTGCAAGCAAGACTGTTGTTTCTCTTATCTGGGTTACAATCAGCTTTGTTTTTACTATTGCCGTTGTTGCTTTCCTTGTTTTCTACTGGTCGGCACAGACAAGCGACAGCCTTAAGCAGACTCTTCAGACGGTCTATCAGATGCTCCAGAGTATGCAGGGCTTCCCCGATGTAGGAACAGCCATCAAGGTTATTTCCGTAATCGTTATCTATCTTTTTATCAAGGCGCTTTTCCTTATCTTCAAGGTTGCATTTTCCCTTTCCGTTGCAAATACAAAGAAGTGCCAGAAGTATAACCCCATCCTTATCGCAATCCTTATTTACTTCGCTGTATACGTTGTTCTTCAGGTAGCCACAATTGCAGCTGCATATATTCCCGTATACCTTGCGGTAGGCTCTTCGGGCATCGGACTTGAGATCAACAATGCGCTTATCGGTCTTGCTGACGGTACAAGCATTTTCCTTAAGATTCCGATTCTCGGCTATATCTTTGAGGCTGTTGTATGTATACTTCTCTATGTTGCAACAGGCAACATTATGACAAATCACGTAAATATCAAGTAATATGGCTATCGGTATTTTCGGAGGAACGTTCAATCCTCCGCATCTCGGACACAAGCGCTTTGTACAGAGTATGGCGGATAAGACGGAGCTTGACAAGGTTCTGATTATCCCCACTTCTGAACCTCCGCATAAACAGGCGGACAACGATACTTCTTGTGACGACAGAGTCGAAATGTGCCGCAGGATGTTCACGGATGACAGATGTACTGTCAGCACGATTGAAATTGACAGAGGCGGCAAAAGCTATACCGTGGAGACTCTTGAAGAGCTTAAAAAAATCTATCCCGAGGAAAAGCTGTATTTTTTGCTCGGCTCGGATATGATTCTCAGCTTTGACAAGTGGTATCGGTATGAAGATATTTTAAAGCTCTGTACGCTTTGTGCCGCAACAAGAGAAAAGGGTCTGAAGCTTCCTGATGATAACTGCATTGTTGTCGATGACTTTGACCCTATAGAAATCAGCTCTACCGAAATCAGGGAAAAGGTCAGACTCGGTGAGGATGTTTCGGAGCTTGTCGGTAAAGAGGTTGCTTCTTTTATAGCGGAAAAGAAGCTTTATCATGACGGCAACACACGTTACAGACAGCTTTTGAGGGACAGGCTTTCTGCGTATCGGTTGCATCATTCGTTCTGCGTTGCCGACTGCGCAAAGGAGCTTGCCGGTCGTTACGGTTATGACTGCGAAAAGGCATATACCGTAGGTCTTTTGCACGATGTTATGAAGGATTCGCCAAAGAGTGAGCAGCTTCAGGCTATCGAAAAGGCAGGCATAATCCTTACCGATGAGGAGCTTCATAATCCCAAGCTGTGGCACGCAATAGCGGGATATGCTTATCTTAAAAATGAAAAGCTCATCAGCGACGAGGACTCTCTTAATGCCGTGCGTTATCATACGACGGGTCGCCGTGGTATGAGTCTTCTTGAAAAAATAATTTATATTGCGGATTTTGCATCTGCAGACAGAACGTATAACGGGATCGAAAAAATGCGTACACTTTCTGAGCAGTCGCTTGAAGAGGCTATGTACTTCGGTCTGACGTTCACAATATCCGATCTGTGCGAAAAGGGCGGGCTTATCCACCCTGACAGCATCGGATGCTATAATGAAATTGTTATTAACAGAATGAAAGGAAGAGAGCAATGACACCTAAAGAGTTAGCTTTTAAGGCTGTAGAGATACTTGACAGCAAAAAGGCAGAGGATATAAAGCTTATCGAGGTTACGGAGCAGACAATCGTTGCGGATTATTTTGTTATCGCAACAGGTACTTCGTCAACTCACGTAAGATCGCTTGCCGACGATGTCGAGTATGAGCTGCAGCAGATCGGTATCCATGACGGTCACATCGAGGGCAGAGCTACAGGTTGGGTTCTGCTTGATTACAGCTCGGTGCTCGTTCACGTATTTGACAAAGAGAGCAGAGAGTATTATAATCTTGAACGTCTCTGGCTTGATGCAAATGTTATTGACATTTCTCATCTTCTGAAAGATTGATTTTATTCCGAAAGGACGAAAATACAGTAAATGAAAAACTATGATTTTAAGGCTGTCGAAAAGAAATGGCAGCAAAAGTGGGAAGAAAGCGGCGTCTTCCACGCA
This sequence comes from Clostridia bacterium, assembly GCA_017397655.1. Lineage (GTDB taxonomy): Bacteria > Bacillota > Clostridia > Oscillospirales > Acutalibacteraceae > UBA1425. The sequence goes on from JAFQIG010000061.1 coordinate 35,602, forward strand.
AAACAGGATTACACCTTGCCGAAGTTTTATTGCCTTGTAGAGTTCCCTTATCCTTCGGGACAGGGTCTGCACGTAGGTCATCCCCGTTCGTATACGGCACTTGATGCGGTTGCAAGAAAAAAGAGACTCCAGGGCTTTAACGTTCTTTATCCGATGGGTTGGGATGCTTTTGGTCTTCCGACAGAAAACTTTGCTATCAAGAATCACATCCATCCCGAAATCGTAACAAGAGACAATGTTGCCCGCTTTAAACAGCAGCTTCAGTCGCTCGGCTTCTCCTTCGATTGGAGCAGAGAGATCAACACGACAGATCCCGCTTACTACAAGTGGACTCAGTGGATATTCCTTCAGCTTTTCAAAAAAGGTCTTGCTTACAAGAGCGAAATGGCTGTTAACTGGTGTACATCGTGCAAGTGCGTTCTTGCAAATGAAGAGGTAGTCAACGGCGTTTGCGAACGCTGCGGCAGCGAGGTTGTCAGAAAGGTAAAGAGTCAGTGGATGCTCAAGATCACAGAGTATGCTCAGAGACTTATCGATGACCTTGACGATCTGGCATTCGTTGAAAGAGTCAAGACTCAGCAGAAGAACTGGATCGGTCGTTCAACAGGTGCAGAGGTTGACTTTACCGCAACAACAGGCGACAAGATCCGTGTTTATACAACACGTCCCGATACACTTTTCGGAGCTACCTATATGGTAGTTTCTCCCGAACACAAGCTTATTGACAAATGGGCAGATGTTCTTCAGAATATGGATGAGATAAACGAATACCGTCAGAAGGCGGCTCACAAGTCTGACTTTGAGCGTACCGAGGTCAACAAGGATAAGACCGGTGTAGAGCTTAAGGGTGTTCGTGCAATCAATCCCGTAAACGGCAAGGAAATCCCGATCTTTATTTCCGATTATGTTCTCGTTTCCTACGGCACGGGTGCTATTATGGCAGTTCCCGCACACGATACGAGAGACTGGGAATTTGCAAAGAAGTTCGGTCTGCCGATTATCGAGGTTGTCAGCGGCGGAGATGTCGAAAAGGAAGCCTTTACCGATTGCGATACGGGCGTTATGGTCAATTCCGATTTTCTGACAGGTCTTTCCGTTGAGGATGCCAAGGTAAAGATTATTGAATACTTAACAAATGAGGGCAAGGGCGAAAAGAAGGTTAACTTCAAGCTTCGTGACTGGGTATTCTCCCGTCAGAGATACTGGGGCGAGCCTATTCCCATCGTTATCTGTGACAAGTGCGGATATGTTCCTCTTTCCGAAAGCGAGCTTCCGCTTCGCCTGCCTGAGGTTGAAAGCTATGAGCCGACAGATAACGGCGAATCACCGCTTGCAAAGCTTGACGATTGGGTCAACGTAAAATGTCCGTGCTGCGGCGGAGATGCAAAGCGTGAGACCGATACAATGCCCCAGTGGGCAGGCTCCAGCTGGTACTTCCTTCGTTATTGCGATCCTTGCAATTCCGATGCTCTCGCTTCAAAGGAAGCTCTCGAGTACTGGACTCCCGTTGATTGGTATAACGGCGGTATGGAGCATACAACACTTCACCTGCTTTACAGCCGTTTCTGGCATAAATTCCTTTATGATATCGGTGTTGTTTCATCTAAAGAACCGTACATGAAGCGTACAAGCCACGGTATGATCCTCGGCGAAAACGGTGAAAAGATGTCAAAATCAAGAGGCAACGTTGTAAATCCCGATGATATCGTTAATCAGTACGGTGCCGACACAATGCGCCTTTATGAGATGTTCATCGGCGACTTTGAAAAGGCGGCTCCCTGGAACAGCGACAGCATCAAGGGCTGTAAGCGCTTCCTTGACAGAGTATGGGCACTTCAGGATATCTGTAAGGATGGTGCCGTTTCAAGCGATCTTGAAAGTGAAATCCACCGTACGATCAAGAAGGTTACCGAGGATATAGACAACCTTAAGGCTAATACGGCAATTGCCGCATTGATGTCGCTTCTTAACAAATTCTATGAAAAGGGCAGCGTCACAACGGAAGAGCTTAAAGTATTCCTTATGCTTCTCAATCCTATGGCACCGCACCTTTCGGAAGAGCTTTGGGAAGAGCTTTCCTTCGGAGGAACGGTTACCGACAACGCATGGCCGCAGTATGACGAGGCAAAGTGCGTTGATGATAAAATAGAGATTGCTGTTCAGGTTAACGGCAAGGTAAAGACAAAGATCGTTGTTGATGCCGCAACAGAAGCCGATGCAGTCATCGCAATTGCAAAGGCTGACGAAAAGGTTGCCGCTAATATTGACGGTAAGCAGATCGTGAAAGAGCTGTATGTAAAGGGCAGACTTGTCAATATTGTTGTCAAAATGTAAAAAATATCTTGGATTGTTCATAGAAAATTCAAATAAACATATTGACATCTGTGTCCGGCTATTGTATAATATTTGGCGTCGATTAAATATTGACCCCTGTATAACAGAGGGGAGGGAACATAGAATGAGTCAGGTAAAAGTTAAAGAAAACGAATCTCTTGATAGCGCACTCAGACGTTTTAAGCGTCAGACTTCTCGTGACGGTATCATCCAGGAAGTCCGCAAAAGAGAGCACTACGAGAAGCCTTCTGTAAAGCGTAAGAAGAAGTCAGAGGCTGCACGTAAGCACAAGTATAAGTAAAAACAAAGGAACTGTCTTCGTTTGTGAACAAGTCCGTTAAAAACGGACAATAGAAAAAAGAACCCTCCTATGGTAGAATTAAGATATCTATCATAGGAGGAAATTTTATGTCCAGAAGTTATCGCCACATCAAAGAACATGAAAAAGAGATATTGGAACTGAAAA
>JAFQIG010000062.1 GCA_017397655.1 Clostridia bacterium
ACTCGGAGGGGTTGTCGTCGTATTTTATACAATCCCTCAGTCAAAAATCAAAGATTTTTGCCAGCTCCCTTTACACAAGGGAGCCTTTTTTGTGCAAAATGCTCAAACCTGTTTTTGGGACGAGGTTTGTCATTAAGCTGACAGGAGCCGCTCTATGCGACTCCTGTTAATCATCGGAAATTATTTGACTGTTCTTTCGACCTGGTCATATTCAAATGCGCCGTTAAGGACACTCTTTACATATGTGAGGTCGGTTGAGCTTACGGTGCCGTCATTGTTCAGGTCAGCCGCCATATAAACCGTGGGAGCTTCACCCTCGCTTGCGATACCGTTGATAAATCTCTTGAGTAATGTAATATCAGACGATGTGACAAGTCCGTCACCGTTAAGATCGCCGAAGATAACGATTGTATATACGGCAACAACGCTGTCATCCTTGCTGCTGTAAAGCGTGACGGTCGTACCCGTTCCGATAACCGAGGACGAAACCTTTGCGTATCCGTCGCCCGTTACCTTGAGATAATCGGACATAAGCTCTTTCTCATCAAGATCAAGATCGATTCCGTAAATATATCCGTTTACATTATTGACCGTTGCGCTGTCAACCGCTACAAGCTCGGGAGCAACAAATACAGGCTCGGTAGTAGGTTCTTCGGTAGTAGGTTCTTCCGTTGAAGGTTCTTCCGTTGAAGGCTCTTCGGTTGAAGGCTCTTCGGTTGAAGGCTCTTCTGTTGAAGGTTCTTCCGTTGAAGGTTCTTCGGTTGAAGGCTCTTCCGTTGAAGGTTCTTCGGTAGTAGGTTCTTCGGTTGTAGGCTCTTCTGTAGTAGGCTCTTCTGTAGTAGGCTCTTCGGTTGTCGTGATAACCTCTTCCTCGTAAGTGAAAGTAATTACATCATCACCTGAGAGGGTCTTTGTAACTATCGCAGCATCGGGATATTCATATCCGTCGATCTGTGCCGCAACCTCCTTGACCGAAATACCTGTCGGCTGAAGCGAAACAGTCTTTGCATCATAGAGGTCATTGCCGTCTGTATCAACATATTTTACGGTATATTCTGTGAGTGTTGCGTTGTCAAGAAGAGAATATGCACATACATCACCGTCATTGATGATATCGTAATAAGCCGTTGATGCATTGTAGCAATAAAGTACCGTGTTTACTTCGGAGAGAAGATTCTGATAAGGAGAACCGATTGCAACGACCTGACCGATATCAAGTGCTGCGTTAAAGATTCCCTTGACAGAAACAGCTGTTCCCGGAACGACAAGACTCTTTAAAGATTTACATCCGAAAAAAGCACAGGTACCGATCTTTTCAACCTTAACGGGAACGGTTACGCTCAGAAGTGATGAACAGTTAAAGAAAGCACCGTCGCCGATTTCTGTAAGAGAGTCGGGAAGTGTCGCATTTGCAAGAGAAGTACAATTCTCAAAAGCATAGCTTCCGATAGATGTGACCGATTCGGGAATAAAGAATGCAGTAACATCGGAGCATCCCTTAAATGCCTCGTCACCGATGGCAGTTACTTTAAGTCCCGATAACTCGTCAGGAAGCATAACTGCGCCCGAAAGAGGATCGGAGGAGCCTGTGATAACGGCATTGCCGTCAACAACGGCAAAGGTAAACTCGGTATCAACAGGAGTATTGTTGCCCGTGACAGCGAAAAGTACGACTGTCAGCGTGATTACAACAGCCATTATCGGAGCAAGGATTGCGAGGATTTTCTTTTTCGTCATATTCAACACCCCATTAAAAAATAAACACACCTACATTATAACCTGCAGGTGTGTCATAGTCAAGAAAAATTATTTGATATCCATAAATGATTTGAATGTATTTGTAGATTCGCGAAGCTGCTGAATCTCGTATCTTTCGCCCTTTGTCATATTATAGTCCTTGGAGCGAGTAACGGTAGTGATATCAAGTCCCTCAAGTGAGAGATAATACTTGGCATTAACGGGATAAATCTGACGTTCTGTCAGCGATGCAAAGCCGAGGAAGTTCTGGACAATCTCTGCTTTTTCGGGATCCTTGTCAAAGTTCTTGCAAAGCCAGCTGTAAATTTCGGGATGGAAGTTTGCCATAACACCCGAGAAGCCCGATGCGCCGTCACGGAGAGTCTTGAGAAGTGTTGCAGAGTTTGCATTGAAAATCTTCATCGGAGTGCCTTCGACAGCCTTGATCTTTTCCTTGATAATGGCATCGTCACAGCAAGTATCCTTGAGGAATGTGAACTGTCCGCCCTGTGCAAGTTTTCCCAGCGTTTCGGGAGTCATAAGTCTCTTGTAAGGATAGGGACATTCATAAATACCCAGAGCAATCTCCGGTATTCTGCTGACGACGTAATCAACGTTTTTAAGGAAAACATCGTCACTCTCGTCGGCGTTTGCAAAACGGTTGGAAATAAATACATAAGCATCGATGCCTGTGTCGATAAATGCCTTTGCCTCTTCGATCTGGTCATCAAGCTTTTCTGCAACGTGACCCGATGCGATAACGGCTATATCCTTCGGTGCCTTTTCACGGATAAAGCGCATCAGCTCAAGACGTTCGTTAAAATCAAGGAAGAACATCTCACTTGACTGACATACCGCAAAAATACCGTCAACCTTGCCCGAATACCAATTGATAAGCTGCTCAACCGCATTGTAATCAATCTTGTTATCTTCCGTAAAGGGAGTAATCATTGTCGGATATACTCCGCCGGGAATCTGTTTAATCATATTCAATCGTCCTTTCAGTTTGGCTTCAATAGCATTATAGCACTATGATAAAAAAAATCAAGTAATTTAAACAGACTTTTTTGCATAGTATACTTTTTGAAAAGACAATTCCATATGTCTGAAATACAATATTTCACGCACGGTCGGACATTTTTCTCTTTGCCATACGTCAGTATGGCTACATCGAAGAAATGCCCGACTGCACGCAACCTATTGCATTTCAGATGCAACGCAGTTTTGAA
>JAFQIG010000063.1 GCA_017397655.1 Clostridia bacterium
ACAGAAGCAAAAAAATGGCGACCCGGAACGGGCTCGAACCGTCGACCTCTAGCGTGACAGGCTAGCGTTCTAACCAACTGAACTACCGGGCCATTTGGTGGGAACAACAGGGCTCGAACCTGTGACCCCCTGCTTGTAAGGCAGGTGCTCTCCCAGCTGAGCTATGCTCCCACATCGAAGCGGTTTGTTACCGACGACGCTGTATACTATACTACAACTCTATCGATTTGTCAATACTTTTTTTCAAATTTTTTTAAAATTTTTCAAATTTTTTTATTATTCTTTTAAGGCCATAATTTACCAGATAAAAACCACTTGCGTACCAAGCTTTTTTACTGTTGCCGATTCGGAATACCCTTGTGATTTCAGACCGTCGGAAAGTCTCTTTGCGAACTCTGCATCACCATTGTCGATTATCATTTCGCAAGTCAGCTCTTCAGCCTCTGCTCTTGACGGCAAAACAAAACCGGTCAGCCACCAATGCTCCTGCCGGGGCTGCGCAAAGAAAACCTCATCGCCGCGCTTAACGGAAAGAGACATCTTCGGCATATCATCATTATCAACACATTTATAAAAGCTTCCGTCCGAACCGACAGGTCTGTAATAAACACCTATTTCCGCACCGCTGGTATAGCCGTAGATACCCTTCCAATACTGCACAAGCCATTCTTTATCCTTGTATTCAAAAGTTACACGGACAGTATCATAATAGCACCCGATAAGAAATGCAAGGTTATCATAGTGCTTTGAATAACCGAACGCTCTCTGCCACGCATTGACGGCTGCATACCAATAATTATCATCCTTGTCATAATCGAATCCGAAGAGGAATCCCCTGCCGTTCTTGTTATAAATACGGCAGGTTGACTCATCATAACACACGTTGAACGGATACTCGCGCACAGTCGGCTCCGATGCAAATACATTGACACAGCAAATTGATATTAACAGTAAAAACGCAGTAACGGTTCCCGATACTCTTCTAAACAACAAAATCGCCTCAATCTATCAATTTATAATTATTTTATCACACAATAAATTATTGTCAATAGATCTTTTACATGAAATTATATGCTGTCAGAGAGGAGATATTACTGTTTTTTCAAAAGTTTATCGGTTCTGATCCTCTGAATATAATCGAAAAGTAACGTAAACGGTTTAACTGAGAACAATACAGTCATCGCAAGCGCAATAAGACATAATGCGGCAATGCCGAGCGGACTGTCAAAGTGCATCGCCCAGGCATATTTAAGATGTGCAAGATACGGGAATCTGTGAAGAATGTACACTGACAGAGACTTTGATCCGAGCGAAGTAAAGAACATCTTTTTTCTCGGTATAAACGAAAGGAACGATGCCCCGAGAAGTACGGCAGAAACATAAAAGATAACTCTTGCAACCCACTTGAACATAAACGGAATTACGTCAAGAGCACGGATATTAAGATAGGAATAGTTGCACGTAATAATCTTGCTTACAGAAATTTCGGGATAAACCGCAACAAGAACAGCTGCTGCGACAAACACTAAAATACCTGCAATTCTGACTGACGGTTTAAACAGCTTCTGAAGCTTTTCGTTTGTTGTGTAATATCCGAGCATAAAGAACGGAAAATGCACGAACGTTCTTGAAATCGAAACAAAATTTTCGCAATTCTTTTCGTATCCGACAGCAAGAGCGACAAGAACCGTGCCGACAAGAACCAGCCACGGCTTAAAGCGCGCAACATAAGGTAAAACGATATGCCACCAGATGAGACATTGCAAAAACCACAAGGAGCTTCTCGCCGCAAAGATACTGGGAATAAAACGTTCCTTTAAAACAAACAGCTCAAAAGCAGTAACAAGCACCTGACAGACAAGGAAAAGAATTACGTAATTGGTTGTTCTCTGAACCTTAAGCGAGTTGTCTTTTGCGATATAGCTTTTTGCAAAGTAACCGGAAATAAATATGAATGCAGGCATATGGAACGTGTTAATAAGTGTCCATAACACGTGGCAAAACGGAAACTGACTTTTAAGCGGCGAGATCGCGTGAGCGAGCACTACAAGAAAAATCAGAATAAATTTTGCGTTGTCAAAGTAATAGAGCCTGCCTTTGGAATCGCTGTATTCTGCCGACATCCGTTATTCTCCCCTCTTTGTATTCAATTCTTTTTCCAGATCTTCTGTCTTGATATTATGATATTTTCCGAGATCATATTTGTAAATAAAGTGATGAGATTTGCGAAGAGTCAGCGGAGGCATCTTCATATAATCACCGAAGTGGCAGATAAGATAATCCTCCCAATGGCTCATTGTGGGCATCATATGACCCTCAAATTCCATCATAACAGGCTCACCCCAATACTCCTTGGGGAATCTTTCCTGCTCATAAGTATAGATGCTTGCAGGCAGACAGACCCAGCTCGATGTCTCGTTACAGTCATAACGCGCCGCCCAGCTGTGCCAGCGCCACTTGAGGAAGGATCTCGGGATGAATCGGGAAATAAGTCTGCGAGCAAAGACCATCATTACGTCACGAGAGCTTGTAAGTGCAGGTAAAGGAAGTGCCTTGTCAAGCATCCACGAACGCCAGTAACGTGTCTTCTCTTCGTGAATTCTGCGCTCCGCTTCATCATCGGGACTGCCGTCAAGAGCAAGAATATCAAGGAAAATACCGCCGTTTCGCCACTTGGTATCAAAAGCTGAATCCTTATATTCTATTCTGTTGTGACAGAAAGGTACACAGTCCTTGTCAAGCTTGAATTCCGGTGACAGCTCTTTCTGTGCAATCTTTAAAAACTTTTCGTAATCGGGTCTGGGCATTGTGATATCCATATCATCATCCCACGGAATGAAGCCTTTGTGACGGATACCGCCGAGAATCGTGCCGCCTGCAAGGTAATACCTGAGTCCGTGTTTCTGACAGATGCGTTCAAATTCAAGCATCATTTTAAGAACCATAAGCTGAATCTTTCTGACATCTTCCGAAGCGATCTCGACGACCTCACGTTTCATAAGATTCTTTCGTCCGAGTTTGTTGATCTTCTTTTTAGACACAGAGAAAACTCTGCCGGGGAAAAGAACTATCTTGCCGAGAATACTGTGAGTTTTAAACGGACGTGATGCCCAATCCATAATTCTTATCGAACGGGAAACCAACGGATATTTCTTACCGTTCAGATACTTGATATTTTCAAGACAGAAAGCTCTGTACGCGTTGAGAGATGAAAGAATAACGGGATCAGCCACACCGAGAGACTCTTCACCGTCAAACGGCATCCGAAGCGTCTTGATCGAAGTTTCAATATTGTATGTACTGAGAAGCACATATGCCGCCTGTTCGGGATCTATGCACACACCCTTTATATCGGATATTGCGTCAAGCGACATCCCCGATACTGCAAGACGAGCAACGAAGTCACACACTAAAACCTTTGCACCGATAACGCTGTCGGTGTCGGACGGCTCATAGCAGGAAAGATCGCCCGAACGTGAATTCATAGTCTTGTAATCCTTGCCTGCAATGAGATCTGCCTCTTTGAAAGCCTGCAAAGCCCTGTCAAATCCGATTCCGTTTGCAATAAGTGCACCGAAGACCTCAGCCAATGTCGCATATCGAAGCTTCATACACTTCACCGCCTCAGAAAGAGACGAAGACACCTTGATTATTGATGTAAAGTCATTCAACTTGTCAACAGAAGCCTTGAGTTTATTTTCGTAAAGTTCTTTAGCTTTACACACACAATCGAACCAGAGTTTAGCTGTATCCGCTCTTCTTGCATCGGTGAGATTCTCTCTTGCTTTTTCAGAATATTTGCGACAGTTATCGGTATCCATAAAGAACTCAAAGCTCTTTTCAATCGCCTTTTCATCAGCTGCATTAATCGAGATTACGCACGACTCGTCGGCGGAAAAATCAGCATCGGTAATATTGATGGTAGGTATACCGAGGCTGACACTCTCTATAACCGTTTCAGGTGCAGTTACAAGATGAGAATAATTAATACATATATCACAATCACGAAGAAAACGAAGCGGCTTTAATACATTAAGTTCTATGCTGATGCGTCCTGAAAAAGAAGAATTCCTGATTCCGTCAATAAATTCGTCAAACGCTTCGCTCTTTTTTACTCCAACGGGAACAACCGTCATACGAGCATCGGGGTACTTTTCGAGAAGCCTTGCAAAAGCTTCTACCGGAGTTGAAACGTTACGTCCGCCATAGGTGGTGTAATAGACGATTCTGCCGCCGCTGAATTCGATTGCACGTACTTCCTCATCCGAATAAGGATAATAATACGGAACATATTCGCAGCAAGGTACACCCATTCCTTTGATAATCCTGTTATCTGTCTGAGAATGAGTGATTACATAATCAGCATTGCGAAGCATATAGAGGTTGGAGAAAGTCACCTTCTCCTGTCCTGCATGTATATAGCAAAGCGGTGAACGGTCGGTATCGTAGATTATACATCTTCCGAGCCTTTGCGCAGACCTGAAGAACGAAAGTGTATTACCGTAAATATCACCCGCAAAAACAATCGTTTTTATCGGAATATCTCCTATAACCTTTATAAACGCTTCTTCCGATGTATAACCGTTAACCTCGTAATAATCAAGCGAATGCCTGATGAGGTTTTCACAGCTGATATAATCGTTACCTGTAGGCTGTGACTGCGTGACGAGATGTATTTCCATACCGCTGTTTTCGAACTGAGTCAGAAGTGCGGATATTGATTGAGCAAATTTATAATTATTGAGCGTTCTGATGAAAATAATCAGACCGTCCTTCCACTGAACCTTAGCCATATATTATTCCTCCTAAAATCAACACCGTGACAAAAAATTGCTTATATCAGCAAAATTCTTTAATGTAAAGGTTTCTGCCCTAATATTCTTATCAAAACCCGATTGAATCAATGCATCATCAATAACCGCTTTTGACAATCCGAGCCCTGATGCCAGCGAATTGGAAGCAGTCTTTCTGCGCTGTGCAAATGCCGCTTTGATCACTTTGAAAAAAAACTGCTCATCATCTACCGATACGGGCGGCTGTTTTCTGACTTTCAACTGAATTACCGCGCTGTTAACCTTTGGTGCAGGCATAAAAGATCCGCTTGATACATCAAAAAGCTTCTGCGGTTCAGAATAATAATGAACCGTCGATGATATCGCCCCCGACATCTTGCTTCCCGGTTCGGCACAGATCCTGTCAGCCGCCTCCTTCTGCACCATAACGGTAATATTATCAATCGGAAATCGGCTTTCAAGCAGATGCATAAGTATCGGTGAAGTTATATAATACGGCAGATTGGCACATACGCTGAACGGTTTGCCGTCAAAATACTCTGACATTATAGCTTCGACATCGGCCGTCAAAAAATCCTCGTTAATAACAGACACGTTATCAAATTCGGAAAGTGTCTGTGAAAGCACAGGCAAAAGCCGCTTGTCGAGCTCAAACGACACAACACGTGAAAACCGCTGTGCCAGCTCATAAGTCAGTACTCCGATACCCGGACCGATCTCTACAACACAATCGGCCGCGCCGCAGGCACAACTGTCAGCCATACGCGGACAGATATGAGGATTGATCAGAAAATTCTGACCGAGGGATTTTGAAAAAGAAAAATCGTGTTGCCGCAAAATTTCCTTCACGGTACCGATATCTGCCAAATTCAGCATATAAACCACCAAGTTAAAAATTATCGATTTATTATACCATATCTTGTGAAATTCTGCAAGTAAAACAAATAAAAAACACCGCAAATCACGGAGTTTAACCACAATTTACGGTGTTATATTTCTAATAAGAATTATTTATACTCTTCGCTGTCGAAGCTTACAATTTTGAATGTACCCGTGTTATCAACCTCGGTGCTGTCTGCATCTGCAGGCACCTCGCTCTCTTCGACATAATCCTCTTCGTAATCTTCTTCGTACTCGTCATCATATTCGACGTCCTCGTCATCCGCAGCCTTCTTATTACGGAGAACAAAGAGTCCCGTAAGACCGCAGGTGACAACAGCTATACCGCCGATACAGATAGCGATGATCGCACCCATACTGAGGTTTCTTTCGTCCTCTTCCTGTGCCGCCTCGGTAGTAGATTCATCATACAGATATGTATCCTCTTCACTCATTCCGCTGATTCTTTCAAAATAAGCATCCATCGGGCTGAGTGTTGTACCCTCTACCTGTGTATTCTCGACAGTCGGGATAGTAATCTTCGGAACTGTTGTACCGGGCTTGTAGCGCTTGGTTGTAGTCTTCTTTTTTGTTGTGGAAGGCTTTGTTGAGCCGTTCTGCTCTGAAGGATCGTCATTATTTTCGGACGGGTTCACATCCGTAGGCTTTGCCTCTTCCGTAGGTGTGTCGGCAGGCTCAGACTTGTCATCCTCTTCGCCTTTAGTCGGAAAAAGCTGACCCCAGTCAATCTTTTGTGTAGTCGATCCCTTGACACCGTCAGTCTTTTCCGTTGTACCGGTTGACGATGTAGTATCGCTCGGGTCAGAGGGAGCAGCAGTAGAACCTGTTGTCGGCTGAGTAGTAGTAGTATCATATTCCTCGCCGTCTCCGCCTTTTTCTCCCGAAGATGTTGTTGACTTAGCCGCCGATGAAGTTGTCGTATCCTCAGCACCTGCAGTCAGCGCGCCGTTCTGTGCCACACAAAAGAACGAGGAGACAACTATCATTAATGCTAAAATGGTTATTAATCTTTTTTTCATAAATTATTCCTCCGAAACGGATAATTACATATTATTTTAACACTAATCTTTATTAATGTCAACCGTCCTTTTTTTCTTTGCTGAAAAAAGTTCACTGAAAAGTGTTGATCCGAGAATCAGCAAAGCTCCGACAACAGAAAGAAGTGTCATCCCCTCTTTCAGAATCAGTACAGAGACGGCAACCGCCACCAGTGGATCAATGTAGCTGTAGACCGCGGTTGTCTGCGCCTTGAGTTTATTGACCGAAGCAAAATAGAGAAGATATGCCACTCCCGTATGGACAATACCTGCCGTCAGCAGCCACAAAACCGAGCTTTTTGTGAACACAAAAGCAGTCACATCCTCAGTTATCAATACGTATATGAGCATTGTAACGGCTGACACGGCAAGCTGTATTACCGTTGTGTCCTCGGATCCGATGTTTGTAAGCTTTTTATTGCATATAACGATACAACAATATAGCGATGCAGCAAGAAGTCCGAGCAATACTCCGCGAAGCTCGCTTATATCAAAATTCCTGAAATCGGTTATACCCGAAACGAGCACCATCCCGACAAGTGAGACGAGCACACATATTACTCGGTGTGACTCGGGCTTTTCGTGCAGAAAAAGCGGAGAAACGATCATCACAAAGACCGGCGCCATATAATAGCAAAGCGTTGCAGTCGCTACGGTAGTGTATCTGTACGCTTCAAAAAGTGAAATCCAGTTCAGTCCCAGCACTACACCCGAAATCAAAAGCGGCGCAATATTCTGTCTTATCGCTGACAACGACAGTTTTCTCCTTCTGATAACAAAAAAGAGAACAAGAACTACGCTCCCTATCGCTCCCCTTGCGAAGGCTATGAAGGATGACGGAAGCGGTATGTTCCTGACAACAAGCCCTATGGTGCCGAAGATCAGCATAGAAAGTATCAGATTCAGCTTGTATGTATTTTCGTTCTTCATTATTCAAAAATCTTTTCAAACAAGGCATTTGCGAACAATTCGTGCATTTCCTTTGTCGGATGGTTGATTCTGTTTGCAAGAAGTTCAGTCACGTCCTGTTTTTCGCTCAGCTTTTTCCATTCACCGTAACAGTCACAGACAGTAACATCCATCTCTTCGGCCAGCTTTTTGGCGCTGTCCATATACAGATCCATTCTGCCCTCGTTCTGCATCTGCGCAGTCTTTTTTGCATACTCATAATGAATCGGTGCAACATCATCCGCAACACTCGTATTGAGCATATTGGGGGTCATAAAAATTACCTCGGCACCGCTTTTCTTACATCTGTCAAAAATAATCCGCAACGAATCTATATAAACAGAGAGCTCACCGTTGACGTCATTAAGACCGAAGCAGACAATAACAAGATCGGGATTGTGACACAATACCTGCTTGTCAAGCCTTTTGACGGAAGTTTTTGCATCAATACCGCCGATACCTGCATTAATTACATTAACAGGAACAAAATTGCGCTTGTCGATAATTTTTTTGCGCAGTCTGTTCCAGTAAACAGTTTCATAATTCATTTCATCGTGAGCTACGGCACCGTGAGTTACGCTGTCGCCGAATGCCACAATTGTTATAGGACCGTTTTCAATCAGTCCGTCAAGATCAAGATTGATTTTTTCCTTTATCTTCATAACATCATCACCATAATCTATTGAATCAGCGGCCAAAAACAGCCGCTGACAAAATTACATATCAAGGCAAAGGCCGTCGTACGAGATGACAGCTTTACCTTCAAAAAGCTTTTCGACCTTTTGTTTTGCACCTTCAAAATCCTTCACAATAACACCGTTGTTGTGGAAGAAGATCATCTTATCAATTTCTTTATCCTTAGTATAATCATAAACTTCCTCAACGGTAAAGTGACCTGTTTCGCCAATCAGAGCATCGACTCTGCCGCAAAGCAAGGGATCGATATCGGTATACTCTCCCGTGTCACCCGTATAGACAATTTTTTTGCCCTCTGCTTCAATAAGGAAGGAAAAGGACAGATGCTCACCGTCCACCTCTTCTCTTTGTCTGTGAGAATTGTGAAGAGCCGTTACACGCATAAAGCCGTCGTCAAAAAGAACGCCGTCCTCCGTCTTGTGAGGAAGAATATTAAAGTTCTTCTGAAAACCGCCTTCGGTATTATTAAGGAGCATCTCAAGTCCACGGTAAGATTCAAGCTTGGGAATATACAAATCAATATCACTGAAAACAGGTTCCTGCTTTTTTACATAAGTCAATTTTCGGATATTCCATAAAAGATTTCCGAGTCCTCCGATATGATCCATATGCGTGTGAGAAATCACGATTTTGCATACAGATAAAAGATCAACACCGAGAAGATGTGCCGTGTACGAGCAGCACTCGCCTGCATCAAACCAATAAACACGGTCAGAGACCGTTATCGTAAACGAAGCGTGATGTACGCCCGCAATCGGTTCCGTTCCTGCACACGTACCTAAAAAGTGAATCTTCATTATTTATCCCCCAAAAGATCGTGTTCTTTTACGAAAGAGACGACCTCATCAACTGTTGTGAATGCAAGAGCAACAACTGTATCGGCACCGCCGTAGTAAATTGCGATTCTGCCTGTATCGCTGTCAGCAAGCGCGGCACACGGGAACACTACATTCGGAACATCGCCGACATATTCGTATATTTCCTGCGGAGACAGCAGAAAACAGTCAGCTCTGTGCTTGACTATCCACGGTTTTTCAAGATCGAGAATAGCCGCACCCATACTGTATGTAAAGCCGTTACAGCTTGTCAGCACACCGTGATAGAACATCAGCCAGCCCTCATCCGTTTCGATGGGAGTGGGACCTGCGCCGACCTTTGTACTCTCCCAGTTCTTGACGGGAGACATAACGAATCTGTGCTTTCCCCAATATGTCAGATCCTTGCTGTGACTTAAAAAGATATCGCCGTAAGGAGTATGCCCCTTGTCACACGGACGGATAAGCAGAACATACTCGTCGCCTATCTTTCGGGGGAATAACACGCCGTTTCGCGCAACGGGATAGCAAGCATCCTCGAGCTGTTCCCATTCCATAAAATCCGTCGTAACGGCAAGACCGATTGTCGTTCCCTTCGGACGAAGATTTACCCAAGAAAGATAGTACTTTCCGTCAATCTCACATACTCTCGGATCAAAGCCTTTGAAGATTACTTTTTCTTCGAGTTTCCAATTGATTGCATCATCGGAAAAACCGACTACCAACGTATGGTCACGGCTGATATTATCAACTCTGAAAACGCCTGCGAAGCCGCCTTTAAAAGGAACTACGGCAGAGTTAAAAATACTGTTGGCACCGTACAGATTATCTCTTGTAATAATGGGGTTACCGCTGTAGCGCCAAACGGGGTATCTGAAATTTTCGGGTTTTTCTTCCCATGGTAAATTGGGTATTGATGAACCGATTATCCTTGCCATAACATCCTCCTGAAATAATATTTTTTAAATTTTATCATAATGATCAACTGCAAGTCAAGAAAAACGCAGTCATTATTTACATAATAATCAAACTGTGATAAACTGTAAAAAAGTGAGGTTTATTTATGAATATTTTATCGGAAATAATTTCTGCCGCTGTGAACGGTGATACAATAACGCTTGAAAAAGACAGGATATATCACGTCAGACAGGATGACTGTATTACTCTGAACGGATATTATTGCAGCAACACGGCCAAAAAACACGAAAACCCGAACGGAAGACGTGATACCGCAATTTTTCTGAAAAACAAAAAGGATATTACAATTGACGGCAACGGTGCTTCGCTGATTATTCACGGCAAGATGACACCGTTCCTGTTTGACAATTGTGAAAATATTTCCGTTATCAATCTGACTGTTGACTATGCGTGTCCGACAATGTCAGAGTTCCGCGTTCTGTCAAACGATCACGGCGAGTGTGTTATCAGAATCAATGATGAATGTCTGTACAGAATCGAAGACAACACGATTGTGTGGATGGGCGAAGACGATCTTTCAGGCAAGCCGTACTGGCAGGACTGTCACAACGGCAACCGCCGCCATTTCAAAATATATGATCCGTCAACAGATCTGACGCGTGATTCGGGCCGTGCAGACATTGATTTTGAATCTGTTGAAGAGATAGCCCCGAACACGTTGAAAGTTATATTAAAAAACAAAAATGCAGATCTGCCGCAAGGAGTAATTGTTCAGACGCGAAATATCGTACGCGATCACACGGGCAGTCTTTTTCAGAACTGCAAAAACCTTTTCTTCCGAAATCTTCATATCAGATTTATGCATGGACTCGGTATGGTGTCACAGTACTGTGAAAATATCTGTTACCGCGACTGCTTCTTCACCCCGTCAGACGGAAGAACCGTTGCAAGTACCGCTGACTTCTTTCAGTTTTCGGGCTGCAAAGGCAATATAATTCTCGAAAACATTGAGGCTAAGGGTGCTCACGATGATTATGTGAATGTTCACGGAACTCATCTGCGCATTACAGAAAGATATAAAAATCAAGTAACGGTCCGATTTATGCACGACGAATCGTGGGGATTCGATGCATTCTTTGTCGGTGATACGGTAGATTTTATCCGCTATGACACGCTCATTCCCTATTTTACGTCAAAGGTCACAGGAGTAAAACGGCTGAACGATACCGATATACTGCTGACTCTTGACGCTGTCCCGGATTCTGCGGTAATCGGAAAAGACGTGCTTGAGAATGCAACATACACACCGAATCTGACTGTACGCGGATGTCGCTTCGGATCAACCTCAGGAAGAGGTATTCTGTGCACAACAAGAGGCAGGGTTGTTATAGAAAACAATCACTTTGAAAAGCTGTGGGGTCCCGCATTGCTCATCGAGGATGACTGCAACTTCTGGTTTGAATCGGGATATACGACAAACATCAGCTTTATCGGCAACAACGTTGATCATTGCGATCATCACATTACATATGACGGCGCACCTGTTATCCGCTACACTCCGAAGGTTCTGAATGAAACAGAAGGCATATATGTACATAAAAAGCTGACAGTCAAAGGAAATATATTCAGAAATCCCGTTTGCGACTCTCACTCAATCCACCTTGAGCACCTTTGCGAAGCGATCATCGAGAATAACAGCTTTGACGCTCCGTTTAACATAACCTCACACAATGTCGGCAGTATCACGGACAGAGGAAACACAGTCAGCACGGACAATGAAGATCTTCGGTAAATTCCGTTACACCGTATGAAACAAGTCTTTGGTACTCCTCCTGCGATCTTTTCTTAATTGAATATGCCGCCGCAAAGAGGTTGCCTGCAAGTATTTTGTCGGCAATCTCTTTTGTATATCTGTCAAAAGGAATCTCGATTCCGATTCTGCATTTTTTGCGGTCAATACCGATTGACAGAATATCCTTTATCAGCGATTCGTCAAAGCGTCGGGAATCAAGCGTATATCCGTCGATGACGTTACCGAATACTGAGAACGCATTCCTTAAAATATCGGCACCGAAGCCCTTGATATGAAACGCAGAAGTAAGACCTCTTTTATCTGTTTCCGCCTTTACTTCCTGCCACTTCTCAACAGGAAGATCGGGATGAGTGCTGAACATCGGCGTCATTCCCGTTTCTTTGCATATATCAAAAAACTCGGTAAGTTTCGGAAGCTTTTCACCTTTGAAAACTTCGTTTTTATATGAACCGTATTCAAATTCCATCAACTCATTATATGTAAGATCACGGACACAGACAGGTTCTGTCGGAGCGTTTCCTGCCGTTCTGTTGATTGTGTCGTCGTGAATACAGACAATCACACCGTCCTTCGTAACCTTCGGAACGGCTATGCAATGAAGAAAGCCTGCGTTCGCCGCAAGACGGAACGCAGATAAAGTATTGTCGGGTGCCATCCCCCAAAGACCGAGATGCGCGTTGAATCTTATTTTACGTTCGGTATACGGCACTTCGGGCACGTCAGAAAAATCAAAATTCTTTATAAAAAGCTGTGTACCGTTCGGAATTTCCACACGGACAGTCAGCGTCATTGAGTCAAGAAATATCGGCGCAATACGATGCTTCTGAAATTCACAGACACCGTCGCCTCCGATTATATAATCGTGTGAGACATAAAGAGGCTCCGCCTGTCCGTCAACTGTCAGAGAAAAACTGATGTGAGGAGCCCGGCCTTTGTACTTCGCATCGCTGACAACGACAAAGCCTTTGTCACGGCGGGAAACTTTTTTGTCAAAGCAAAAGCTTTCTGTACACAACAAGCTTTCGCCGTCATATGTTCCGTGTTTTTTAAAATCATCAAATACCGTCATAATGACAAAAACCACTCTCCGATAATATCCGTGTTTTTTATTATCCATAAGACAAGCATATGCGCAGGATAAAAGGCATAGCAGAAGTATCGGAACACTTTACTTCTGATTCCTTTTTTACCGTTATAGAGCCATATCGGGATAAGCGACAGAACGGCAAGGCTCTGACGAACAATCTCAAACTCTTTTCCAAACAGCTCAACCGTGAAATACATCCCCTGCAGAACCTCGGCATTGAGATAATAAAGACATACAAGCTGTAACAGAAAATGCCATATGTTCCGTTTGCGGAAAAAGTAGAATACGAGTATCGTCAGTACACCGACCGAGCTGTAATCAGTAAACGTAACCACTCCGAGAAGTGCACCGAGTAATACCGTGCATACGGCAGTAATCAATGTCAGCCATAGTTTATTCTTTTTTCTTGCTGCTTCGTTTAAAATTATCAGAACAAGTCCGATAAGAAGCGTACACATTACACTCTGATGCACGGGATAAATGACGGAGCCGCCGTACATAAGGTTGAACGGTATCTCTGAAATGAGTGCAAAAATTCCCATTCGCAGAAGATACCTTCTGAGGTTACTCGTGTGAAAATATCCCTCAACGACAAGAAACGCAAAAATGGGATACGTCAGCCTGCCGACACATGTCAACCAGTCATTACCCGGAATCACCGTTGCCCACAGGTGATCGCACAGCATAAAAATCATACCGATTATATGAAGCGTTGACGAGCTTATACCGAATCTTCTCTCTGACATTACCTACCACTCCTTACAAACCGTTGTGCATAACCGCATCTTTTGCACAATTCTTCCGATGCCTTGCGACAGCTGAAAAACTCTTCTATCTTTCTTGCTCTTTCCGAATTTAATATTTCATCAATACCCTGATTGAATATGTTACCGAGATTAATGATACCGTCGCTGTCAAGACAGCACGGCACAACCGTTCCGTCACATAGTATTCCGAAGTGATCACGCATACCGTAGCAAAAGAACTCTTCACCCTGTACAGGTGCATCGATATCGGGCCAATCAAAACGGTCTCCCCATTCAATATAAAGCTTTTCGTGTACACGGATTCCCTTGCTGTTGTCTTCCCACTCACCGCACAGCCTCTCTTTTATCAAGGATAACGCCGACGCCTTTTTATCATCATCATAACCGTTGTTCCAGAAGCGCAGAACAACGATTGTACCCTTTTTTGAAAACTCTTCGGCAACTGATGCAATATTATTTATGTATGATCTGAAGGATTCTTCGCTTCCGTCCTCAAAGCTGTGTACGGAAATACTGAGCTTGTGAATATTCTGCGACAACAGCTCTTCCTTCCGCTGTGACAGCAATGTGCCGTTTGTTGTAATAACCGACTTGAAGCCGTTTTTTTCTGCAATATTTAAAAACAACGGCAGTTCAGGATGTGTCAACGGCTCACCCATCAGATGATAATAAATATATTTTGTGTAGGGCTTCAGCTCGTTCAGGATATACGAAAACTCTTCTGCCGTCATTCTCTCATACTCTCTCGAATGACCGTGGCAAAAGCTGCAGTTTTTGTTACAAATATTAGTTATTTCAACATAAACACGTGTATACATAGTTATTTTACGGGAGCGGGTCGGTGCTTTGCCGTATATGAGGATACGTCAATTCTGATGATGCTGACAACCTCTGTCAGTCTGTCCTCAAACGTGAAGTCCTTTCCCGTCTGTGTTTTCATAAGGATCGAGAGTGCTTTTTTCTTTTCCTCAACATCGTCAACAAGAACAGCCGTACCCTTTCCCATAACGGATGCATACGTTATACCGTACTTGCACGCAACATCACCCTCAAACGGTACAATGTCACAATCCAGCTCAAAAAAGACCTTTGGATTCACTCTGATAATATCAATCTTTCTTCCTCTTCTGGCGCCGTGAAGATATACCGTCAGCTTGCCGTTTTCCATAATATATCCGTAGTTCATCGGCACAACATACGGCTCGTCACCGTCAACCAGTCCTAAATGCAATACCTTTGATTTATCAAGTATTCTGATAATTTCGTTAATATCCGTTACCTCACGCTCGCGGCGTGTCATTCCGTTTGACATTGTAACACTCTCCTTTTCAAAAAGTATACTTTTTGATAAGACAATTCCATATGTCTGAAATACAATATTTCACGCACATTCGCCCATTTTTCTCTTTGCCATACGTCAGTATGGCTACATCGAAGAAATGCCCGACTGCACGCAACCTATTGCATTTCAGATGCAACGCAGTTTTGAAAGAGAAGATTTTTGTCACAACAAGGCAAAAATCAGCGGAAATACGA
>JAFQIG010000064.1 GCA_017397655.1 Clostridia bacterium
GGTCAGGTGAATTGCTCACCTGACCGTTTGTAATTTATTTGTCTGCACCTGCAAGACGCTTGAACAATGGAACAATTACGCCGCCGACCGTGTTTCCGAGTATTACAAGAACAAGGAAAAGGACGTATTTTGCATTGAAGAGTCCGCCTGCCGCAAAGTAGAACATATCCGCAATGGAGTGTTCAAAGCCTGCGAGGATGAACACGGGAACACAGTAGATGATGCCTGAAATGCTGTTTTCTTTGTAGATTTTAACAGCTATGTACATAAGAGCGCCACAGAAAATACCGAGAATGAAAGTCTGCAAAGGAGCCTGAGTCAGCTTCTTTTCACAGATCGAAAGAGCTTTTTCGGCACTTGTCGGAACGGCATACTTGATCATCAGTCCGAAAAGAGTTGCCGCAACATAGTTGCCTAAAAGTCCCGTTACAAGGTGAAGTGCATCGACCTTCTTGAAGCTTTCTGCAATAAAGCCTATTTTTCCCGTAAAAAGATACATCTTCATTTTGCAGATAGTCAGAAGTGCAACGGTGAAAAGCACGGCGCCGACAACTTTGCTTTCGCAACCGAGGAAAACGCTTCCGCCTATGGAGATAAGGAATCCTGCCGCAAGTGAATTGAATATAACGTTTCTCATTAATTTACCCCACTTTAATAAAAGGAGCTGACAAAAACTGTTAGCTCCTTTTTTGGTTTTATTTCTTTGCTTCGATAACGGACTTGCCGCCCATATAAGGACGAAGTGCTTCGGGAATATTAACGGAGCCGTCCTCATTGAGGTTGTTCTCAAGGAAAGCGATAAGCATTCTGGGAGGAGCGACAACCGTATTGTTGAGAGTGTGAGCGAAATACTTCTGTTTTCCGTCAGCTACACGGATTTTCAGACGGCGTGCCTGAGCATCACCGAGATTTGAACAGCTGCCGACTTCAAAATATTTCTTCTGACGGGGAGACCATGCTTCAACGTCAACGGATTTGACCTTAAGATCGGCAAGGTCACCCGAACAACACTCAAGTGTACGAACGGGAATATCGAGACTGCGGAAAAGATCAACGGTATTCTGCCAAAGCTTGTCGAACCACATCGGGCTGTCCTCAGGCTTACATACAACGATCATTTCCTGTTTTTCAAACTGATGGATTCTGTAAACACCGCGTTCTTCAATGCCGTGAGCACCCTTTTCCTTACGGAAGCAGGGAGAATAGCTTGTAAGTGTCTGCGGAAGAGTTTCGGCAGGAACAATCTTGTCAATGAACTTGCCGATCATTGAGTGTTCGCTTGTGCCGATGAGATAGAGGTCTTCGCCCTCGATCTTATACATCATGGCATCCATTTCAGCAAAGCTCATAACGCCTGTAACGACATTGCTGCGGATCATAAACGGAGGGATACAGTATGTGAAGCCTCTGTCGATCATAAAGTCACGTGCATAGGAGATAACTGCAGAGTGAAGTCTTGCGATATCGCCCATAAGATAATAGAAGCCGTTGCCTGCAACGTCACGTGCGCTGTCAAGGTCAATACCGTCAAAGCGCTCCATAATATCTGTGTGATAAGGAATTTCAAAATCGGGAACAACGGGGTCACCGTAACGCTGAACCTCAACATTTTCGCTGTCGTCCTTGCCGATGGGAACACTCGGATCAATAATGTTGGGAATGGTCATCATAATCTTTGTGATCTTTTCTTCGTATTCAGCCTCAAGCTTCTGAAGCTCTGCAAGGCGTGCGGCATTTTCTTCAACCTGCTTTTTTGCAGCCTCTGCCTCTTCCTTTTTGCCCTGAGCCATAAACATACCGATCTGCTTGGAGATCTTGTTTCTGCTTGAGCGAAGGTTGTCAGCCTCAGTCTTGACAGCTCTGCTTTCAGCATCGAGAGCGATTACCTCGTCAACAAGAGGAAGCTTCTTGTCCTGGAACTTGTTGCGGATGTTCTGACGGACTACATCGGGGTTTTCTCTTAAAAACTTAATATCGATCATAGAGACATCTCCTAAAAAAGTATAAAAATATAATAACAAATCAGAAAAGCTTTTTCAATACCTATTATGATAATACTTCAAAAAAATTGGCTTAATTTGCTGAGTTCGATTGAATTACGGAGCTTCACGCACGCTGACTTCTCCCGATGACAGGGGAAGGATGCTGTTATCATCAAGCCTTAAAAGTAATCTGAAATTTTCATCAATCCCTGCAACGGTGCCGACGGTATCGGAATTCAGTACTCTGACACGTTTATCAATCAGATTGGAACGGTGTCTGTAAGAATCTAAAAAGCTTTTGTCGCCGAGGTGCCGATACTTTTCGATGAAGTTATCGAGAAATACTGCTGTAAGTCTGTTCGGTATATCCTCGTTTTCGCTGTACGGCAATATACTGCCTGCAATGTCGGAAAGCTCTTTCGGAAAACCGTCCTTCGGAGGGTGTACGTTGATGCCTATGCCGAGAACGGCAAATGAAAGGTGAGAGGTGATGGGATCGATCTGTCCCTCTGTCAGTATTCCGCAAACCTTTTTGTTGTTGCAGTAAATATCGTTTACCCACTTTATTTTTGCACTGACACCCGTAACGGATTCTATAGCTTCTGAGGCGGCAACAGCGGCACAGACGGTAATTGACAACGCATTGTCACACGATGAATCGGGACGAAGCAAAAGACTGAGGTATATTCCCGTGCCGCCCGGTGAAAAAAAGCTTCTTCCGAGCCTTCCTTTACCGTTTGACTGAGAGCGTGAAATTACAACGGTGCCCTCGGATGCTCCTCTTTTTGCGATTTCTTTAAGATAAGTGTTGGTTGACGGTATGCAGTCAAAAACCGTTATGTCAAAGTCGTTTTTCAGATGTTTTTCAATACCTTCTTTTGTAATCATACAATACTTCCTTTTGTTCTTATATCAGGATTATACATTAAATTAACGAGTATTTCAATATAGTATACTTTTCAAAAAGTATAAATTTATAATATCAACAAACAATAAAAAACAAGGAGGTCATAATAATGAAAAGGAACAGAACCAAAACAATCAGCATTGTTACGGCATTTTCAATGCTTTTTTGTCTTGCTTCGTGTAAAGGAGCAGAGGTTAAGGATCCGACAGAACACACGGTTCACAACGCAGAGGTGTTGTCGGGCAATACGTATACCAAAAGTCCGACTTCACTGACAAAGAAGGAAGCCGTTTTTGTTACATTGTCATCGGACGGCACGGTCAGAGAGATCAGTGTAACCGACAGGCTTACATCGGATTCGTCGCAGGTGAGGGTTGACGACGTCAGCAGTCTTTCGGATATTAAAAACATCAAGGGTGATGAAACACCTCATATCAACGGACGTGATGTTGTGTGGCATATGAACACACAGGATCTGTATTACAGCGGCAAGACAGATAAAAGTCTGCCTGTCAGTTTGAAAATTGAGTATACGCTTAACGGCAAAAAGGTCGATGCAAAGGATATCGCAGGTAAAAGCGGCAAGGTGGAAATTAACGTAATATCCGAAAACGATACAATGGAATCTGTCGAGCTTAACGGAAAAATTATGAATATCAGCACACCGTTTCTGATTGTCGGGGGAATGCTTCTTAACGGAACGCAGTCAGGCGTCAGCGTTACAAACGGAACGAGCGTAGGTGACGGACAAAAGGAGCTTGTATTTGCTTTTATGTTGCCGGGGTTGTCTGACAGTCTGGGACTTGACAAAGAAAAAATAAATATTCCGGAAAGCTTTTCGGTATCTTATGAAAGCTCGTCTCACGAAAAGCCTCAGCTTATGTTTGCAATGATACCTGTTTCCCTGTCGGGTGGAGAGAATATTCTGTCATCCGTATTTGCCGATACAAAGGGTATCGGAGACTCGCTTTCACGCTTCGGAGAGATTTTTTCATCATTGTCAAGTGACACATCGCTCAAAAGCATTATTTCGCAGTCGGACAAGATAGCCTTACTTGCCGATGCGGCAACAAAAACGGTTAAGTCTTTTTCACAGCAAAAGGCACTTGTCGATGTGCTGGCAAAGCACCTGACAAACGAGAATGCGGAACTGTTAACAAATCTTATGAACGATCTGTCAAAGGTGGAATTTTCAAAGTATGCCGAGCTGTTTGCAGATCCGACCTTCAAGTTGCTGATTGCCGATCTTGGCACCGTGTCAGAGTCGCTCGTCGGTCTTATGCCGTCGCTGACGGCGTTTGCTCAGGATATAGGTTCCGCAGAAGTGCAGAAATCTCTTGAATCACTTCCGCAGACGATAGAGCATCTGTCCGAGCTTTCGAGGCTTTTGCAGGATAATAATGAGCTTTTATCGGCGCTGACATCACTTTCAGAAGGAAGCAATGCTGAGAATTTTTCAAAGATTTTTGAAGCGGCAGAAGAGTTTATGAAAGGCGGTACGGTTGAAGCGTTATCGGAGCTTTCTGAGGATTCCGATGAGCTGATGTTCAGATTTGAAAAGCTTGTGGAGCTTGGCAAAAAATACAGCGTCTTTACGGAAGCTCCGCAAGACGCTGATGCGAGTGTATATTTTGTTTTTAAAACTCAATAGCCGTAGCCGAAGGCGACTGCGCCGACAAGCATCAATGCAGCAAATAAAAATTCAAGGATAAACAGCTTCCATGTGAATTTAAGGAACTTGCCGTATGAAACGTTGACAAGACCAATGGCGATGAGCATAATTCCGCTTGTGGGATAGAGAATGTTACTGAAGCCGTCAGCCATCGAGAAAGAAAGAACGATTGACTGACGAGAGATGTTGACCATATCGGCAAGCGGAAGAATAAGCGGCATAATGAGGAATGCCTTTGCTGTACCGCTGCCGATAAAGAATTCAAGAGCAATAACAAAAAGAGTGATGAGAAGGAGCGACTTTGTCGGACCAAAGCCGTCTATCGCAGAGTAGATGTGGTAGAGGATCGTATCAATGATCTTTCCTTCTCTCAAAAGGAAGGTGATAGCCATAACGAAAATAATAAGCGGAGCTATCGGAGCAATCGTTTTTGCACCTTCAAAGAAGCCACTGAGCAGATTCTTGCCACGGATTCCCGTTATATATCCTGCACGAAGACCGCCGACCGTGAAAAGAACCGCCATACCGACCATGGGAGCGTAGCTTATGTTTTCACGGATGATTGACGGAACGGCATCTATCTGCTGAACGATAAAGCTGATTGCGGCAAGAGCAGGAACACCTGCGATACAGCCGACAAAAACTTTTGTGGCTTTTTTAAGAAGCGGATCCTTTATTATGCTGTCGTCAAGAGCGTCGGAATACTTTTCGCGCAGAGCCTTGTCGCTGTCATAGACAATTGATTTGGAAGGATCTTTTTCAACCTTTTTAGCATAGAGCATAACGAATGTCGTGAGGATTACATAAACGCCTGCGAACACGAGCAATCTGTAGCCTATGCCGCTGAAAATGGGAAGTCCCGCCATTGACTGAACGAGAACAACGTTAAACGGATTGAACGTTGCGGCAGAGTAGCCGAAGGCAATTGCTATAAGGCTTATGCTTATACCGACAAGTGAGTCCCATCCGAGTGCTAACGTGATGGCGACACAAAGCGGAACTATTGTGATGCTTTCTTCAAGGATACCGACAATCGATGAAAGAGCCATCATAATGAATATAACTATCGGAAGGAGCAGATACTTTTTGCTTGAAAACCGTCCGACAACCGACGACATTATGTACGACAGAACACCGCTTTTGTCAAGTATCAGAAAAGTTCCGCCGATAAGAATGATAAACAGAATTATCGCAACACCTGTCAAAGCATCGCTTGATCCGAAAACTTCGATAGGCGCAGTAAAGGTTTTCCAGAACGGCAGACGAAAATCAATTTCGTGATACGTAGAATTACCGCTTTCATCAACAGCGATGATTGTACCTGTTTCATCGGTAAGATATTCGCCTCTGGGAACAACCTGAGTCAGAATGCCTGCGGCAATCATAATAAGAAGGATTACCGATGTGATAAAAATTATTGTCTTTTTGTTAAGCTGAAGTCCCTGTGCTTTTTTCTCGGGTGCATTGACAGCATTATTCTCTTTCATTGAAAAGCTCCTCAATCGGCGTTTTGCATAATTTTTTCTTCGGGAGATATTTTAGCGTGGGGAGCATTAAGCTCTGTAACGGGAACAGACGGAGCTGCCCAACGAACGGCATTGATTATGATGCGCTGGATTTCGGGGATATAGAAGGTGGGATTTGTCTCGTGACCGGGCTGGAAGTAGAAAACCTTGCCTCTGCCTTTATACCAGCAGCAACCCGAACGGAAAACCTCGCCGCCCTTGAACCAGCCGATAAAGACAAGCTCATCGGGCTGAGGAATGTCAAAGCGTTCGCCGTACATTTCTTCCTGAGGAATGTCGATATAATCGAAGTCACCGTTAAAGCCCTGTGCTATGGGATGAGAGGGGAGTACGCACCAAAGGCGTTCTCTGTCGCCCTCACGCCACTGGAGACAGCAGGATGTACCCATCAGCTTGATAAACGGCTTTGAAAAATGTGCCGAGTGAAGCGGAATGAAGCCCATTCCGCGCATTACACGGTTATAAATTTTGTCAACAAGATCATCGGGAACCTGATTATGTCTGCCGTGACCCCACCAAAGGAGAACGTCGGTATCATTCAGAACATCATCGGGAAGACCGTAATCGGGATCATCAAGTGTTGCAACACGGACATTGAAATCGTCACATTTGCAAAGGAAATCACCGATAGCCTGTGCGATACCTTCGGGATAGACATCCAGAACCGCCTGACTGAAATGATGCTTGTCGGATTCGAACCATACTGTTACATTGATCATAATAATTTCTCCTTTTAGTTGTCTATAATCTGTACTGATACAGAATCGGCATATTTAAAAATTTCGCAGAACTCTGAGGTGTGCGTTCCCGGCTTTGATGCGGTCAAGGTACCTGCAGCGGTCATAAGCCGTGCTGTTTCGAGAAGCGTCAGACCGTTTACGGTAGCGTATGCAAGTGCCGCTACCATAGAGTCGCCGCAGGCTGCGCTTGATTCAAAATCGATCGGGAACGGCGTTGTATGTATTGCGAGACTGTCACGGACGAATACCGCACCGTTCTCTCCGAGAGAAACAACAACGGTATTGATTCCGGATTCATTCAGAAGCTTTGCTTCGTCAATGATTTCATCTATTGATGAGGGAACCTTTCCGATCAGCTCGCAAAACTCATCAAAATTCGGCTTGATCGCATAGGGCGAAGCTTCAATACCTTTTTTAAGACGGTCACCGTCAGCATCAAGGATAACCTTGACACCGTGTTCCTTTGCGATATTGATCAGCTCTTTGTAAATGCCTGTGCCGACATCGGGAGGTGTACTGCCTGACAGAACAAGAACCTTAGCGTGAGGCAGAACAGAAATAAGGTTTGATCTGAAAACATCAAACGAACTGCCTGCAAAAAAGCCTTTTTCGTTGATCTCGGTCATAACACCGCTGTTTATATCAAGAACTTTAGTATTGACTCTTGTTTCACCCTCAGCTTCTGCAAAGTCATTTGCTATTCCGAGCGAATCGAGCCTGTCAATGATTTTTTTACCGTATACACCGGCAACAAGACCTGTAGCCAATGACGGGGTATCGCTTGTGTTAAGAACGAGCGATACGTTGATGCCTTTACCGCCGATATCGGAACGGCTGTTCAGAACACGGTTGGTTTTGCCTGTCTGAAAGTCGGATATTTCCACAGCCTTGTCAATACAGGGATTAAGAGTTACGGTGATTATTTCGGGTATATGCATACGATCACCTGTTTATAAAGAATTCACGGTACCAGACGATAAAGGTGTAGATCGTCCAGATCTTTTTCATATTTTTAGCCTTACCGTTTTTGTGATCCTCCAAAAGTGAAAGGATGGCAGCTTTGTTGAAAAATTCGTCGGCAACGTCGCTTGTAAAAGCTTCGTGAACAAGGTTGTAGTATTTTTCCTGACAAAGCCAGTCGTTAAGCGGTGTCGGGAAGCCGAGTTTTTTCATATCTGCAGTTTTCTGCGGTAACTGCTTTGATGCGGCAAGACGAAGAGCGACCTTTGTCTTATCCTTGTGAACACGGTGCTTTGCGGGAATTGACAAAGCTACTTTGAGCATTTCACGGTCAAGGAACGGAACACGAAGCTCCAACGAGCTTGCCATACTCATCTTATCGGCTTTTTGCAGAATGTCATAAAGAAGCCATGTATTAAGGTCGGCAAACTGCATCTTTGTTACATCGTCAAGATCCTTCACTTTGTCAAAATGAGGTTTTGTAAATACGGCAGGATTACGTGACGGGAGGTTGCCTTTGAGATAGCGACCTCTTTCCTTCCAGTCAAAAACGTAGTTGTTGCGGATAAAGCGTTCCTCAATTCTGTAGCGTCCACGGACAAGAAAACGTTTGCCGTGGAAAGAGGGAAGACGTGAGGCTACCGTGCCGAGTACGGTACGTACAGGCTGCGGAACCTTCATATACTTTTCGTAATCAAGAGGTTCCTTGTAGTAATTGTAACCTCCGAAAAGCTCGTCTGCGCCCTCACCGGAAAGAACGACCTTGACATACTTTGAAGCATTCTTTGCAAGGTGATAAAGCGGTACTGCAGACGGATTGGGAAGCGGCTCGTCCATGTGATACTGAACAGTCGGGAAACTGAAAAAGAAATCGTCGGCAGTTATCTTGTTGGCATAGTTTTCAACGCCTTCAACCTTGGCAAACTCCTGAGCGTAAGACAGCTCGGAATACTTTTCCTCGGCATAGCCTACGGAGAAAGTCTTGAGCTTTTGAAGCTTGTTAAGCTCGTGAACGGTATATGACGAGTCAACACCGCTTGACAGGAAGCAACCGACCTCAACGTCGGAGATCTTGTGAGCTGCAGTTGATTTTGCAAAGGTGTCTGCAATGATATCTGCCCACTCATCAATAGTTTTGCTGTTGTCTATTTCGTATTTGAAATCAAAGTAACGCTCTGTTGTAAGCTTGCCGTTTTCATATGTGAAGCATTCTCCGCCGAGAAGCTTGTAAACATTTCTGAAAAGCGTTTCACGGTCGGGAATGTACTCGAACGAGAGATATTCGGGCAGACGCTCTGCGTTCAGCTCACGCACAAATGACGGATGCGGAAGAAAGCTCTTTATCTCGGAACCGAAAAGCAGAACATCGTCACGAAGATAGTAGTAAAAAGGCTTGATGCCGAAAATATCACGTGCACCGAAAAGCTTTTTTGTCTTTTTGTCAAGAATGACAAAAGCGAACATACCGCGCAGTTTGTTGAGAATGTCTTTGCCGTACTCTTCGTATCCGTGAAGGATAACCTCGGAGTCTGCGTGACATCTGAATGTGTGACCTTTGTTTATGAGATCCTCTCTGATCTCCTGAAAGTTGTATATTTCGCCGTTAAAGACAAGGACTTTTGTGCCGTCCTCATTCTCAATAGGCTGACTGCCGTTTTCAAGGTCAATGATGCTGAGTCTGCGGAAGCCGAGAGCCGCACCGTCCTCGATATAATAATCGTCCTGGTCAGGACCTCTGTGGATGATGGTGTCAGCCATCGCTTTGATACAGCTGTCTTTGACGGGGATTTCTGCGTCAATGTATCCTACAAAACCGCACATATTCTGAAATGCTCCTTCGGATTATTTATAATATTTGTTGAACTTTTTGATCTGATTGAATTCGTAAGCGGCAACGTAAGCGTAGCGTTTAAGATTCATATCGGGCTTGAAGATAATGGGATTGCTCCACTTGCCTTCCTTGAAAAGGCGGAGTGCACGCGCACGAAGTTCCTTGTCTGCCACAAACTTTTTGATAACGTATTTGGGTACAAAGGTGAAAAGATGCTCTTTGTCTGCAACTGTCAGGCCTTTGAATTCTTTGCCGTAGATATATTCGTCAACAAGGTATCTGACGGCATTGAAGCCGCTGCCTGTAATGTAGTAGTTACTTCTGCCGAGACGGATGTTGATTTCAAAGAATTTATATTTGCCGTCACGAGGATCGTACTTTAAGTCAAAGTTTGCGTATCCGACATAACCGACATGCTTTAAGAAACGCTGTGCCTGATCGACAACATCCATATTTACTTCGTTGATGATGGCACAGGGATTGCCGAGTGCAGAGGGAGTGTGCTCTTCAAGAAGAGTGTGACCGAAGGCTGCAAAGCGTACATCGGAATTCTTGTCACAGTAGCAGGTCAGAACTCTCATTCCCGTATCGTCACCGGGTATTCTGTCCTGAATCAGGAATTTATAGTCATAGCTGCTCTTTGCGAGGTTGCCGAGCATCGTGTCAAGCTGTTCTCTGTTATCAAAGCAAAAGACCTTCTTCTTGCCGGGGAATTTGGCATAGTGGTACAAGGCGCTGTTTGCCGTTTTTGCAATGATCGGATAGTCAAAGTCAAACTTGTCCGGGATGGGAGTTTTCTCCTTGCAGTCATAGACAAACGTCTTGGGGTAGGGAATATCCAGCTCTTCCATAAGCTCATAGAACTTGTCCTTTAAAACTATGCGGTTCATAAGGTCTTCGCTGATATAGGGGATGATGTAATACTTGGACAGAACCTCTCTGTTTTCGATGAGGATACGAACATACCAGTCACCGCAACCGAGGACCATAAGCTTTTTGTTTTTGCCGTATTTTTCGCCTACTTCAAGGAGAGTCGGGATCAGTACATCAACATTTTCAAGTCCCTCATAGTAAAGGCTTTCGCACAGATTGCTCATAACAACGGGACCGCCCTGAGACATATTGACTGCAAGCGACTTTATCTTATATTCTTCATAAAACGAACGGATAAGACTGTACGCCGTAATATCTCCGCCGAGGATAACAGGCAGAAAATCATATTCTTTAAATTCCATAAAATTCCAGAACCTTTCATATATACATATAAATAAGTATATTACGCATTTGTCCGTATGTCAAGAAAAATCAGCATTATATCCATACATTTAATTATAGGTAAAGATTTATAAAAAATACACAATAAAAACTTGCATTTGAGCGAAAAAGGGTTTATAATTGACAATGACTTTATTTCTTTAATTAAAACTGTAAGGAGATGTGGCAATGGGAAAAATCGTCAAAGACGTTCTTCACGCGGTCGGTAAAATTCGTGGCGGCGTACACGTACAGCACCACAAAAATACTGCCGAATGTGAGCTCGTCAGAGTGCCTTCCCCTCAGAAGGTTATAATCCCTATGCAAATGCATATCGGAGCACCGTGTGTTCCCGTAGTTAATGTCGGAGATACCGTTTCTGTCGGTCAGTGCATCGGTGATACAACGGCTTTTGTAAGCGCACCGATCCACGCATCTATATCGGGAACGGTTACTGCTATAGGTAATATCAAGCTTGCCAACGGTAATATTTCAAGTGCGGTTACAATCGAATCGGACGGCGAAATGCGACAGTTCGAGGGGATAGAGCCTCCGCATATCGAGACTAAAGAGGATCTTATCGAGGCTGTTCACAGATCAGGTCTTGTAGGTCTCGGAGGAGCAGGCTTCCCGACTCACGTAAAGCTTCGCTTCCCCGACGGAAAGATTGACACGCTTATTGTCAATGCGGCTGAATGTGAGCCTTACATAACCGTTGACTACAGAGAATGTATTGAGAATTCGTGGGATATCCTTTCGGGTATCAAAATACTTAAAGAGATCTTTAACATTCCGAACGTTGTCATAGCTGTAGAAAAGAATAAGCCGAAGGCTATCGAGATTCTTTCAAAAATAGCTGCTCAGGAGGAGCACGGTAAGGATGAAATCAAGGTAATGAAGCTGGATGCCGTCTATCCTCAGGGCGCTGAAAAGGTTATGATTTACTCTGCAACAGGCAGAAAGGTTCCGCCCGGAAAGCTTCCGTCGGATGTCGGATGCGTTGTTATGAACGTCGCTTCGGTTGCGTTTATTGCACGTTATATAAAGACGGGTAAACCGCTTGTCAGCCGTTCGCTGACAGTTGACGGTTCAGCTGTTTCAGAGCCTGCCAATGTCCGTGTTCCCATCGGTATGAATGTAGGCGAGGTTATTGACTTCTGCGGCGGATTCAAGGTTCCTCCGTATAAGATTATTACAGGCGGTCCGATGATGGGTCTTGCCGTTATCAATACCGACATCCCCGTTATGAAGCAGAATAATGCGATTCTTGCATTCTCTCAGAAAGACGGAATGAAGAAGGAAACGGACTGCATTGCCTGCGGACGCTGTGCCGCTGCGTGTCCTCTCAGCCTTCGTCCCGGTGTTATTACGACTATTGCAAAAACAGGCGATGCCGACAGACTCAAGAGTGTCGGTGCCGATGTCTGTATGGAATGCGGAAGCTGTGCTTTTTCCTGTCCTGCAGGCAGACCTCTTGTCCAGAATATGCGACTTGCTAAAACAATAATCAGAGAGGCGGCGAAAAAATGAGTAACGAACTGTTGACTGCAAGCGTGTCTCCTCACGTTCGTACACGTGATACGTCACGCTCCATTATGCTCGATGTTATTATCGCTTTGATTCCGTCACTCATCGCTTCCGTAGTTATTTTCGGATTCAGAGCACTTGCCGTTACTGCTTCTGCGGTAGCATCATGTGTTTTGTTTGAGTGGCTTTCAAGAAAAGCAATGAAAAGACACAATACAATCGGTGATCTGAGTGCCGTTGTAACAGGTATTATCCTCGGCTTTAATCTGCCGTCTACCATGCCTATCTGGATGGTGGTACTCGGTTCTCTTATCGCAATCGTAGTTGTCAAGCAGATGTTCGGCGGTATCGGTCAGAACTTTGTAAATCCTGCACTTCTTGCCAGAATCGTTCTGATGGTTTCTTTCCCGAAGGCTATGCTTTCTTCATGGGCAGAGCCGTTTGCGTGGCGAAGCGAGACTCCCGATGCACTCACATCGGCGACACCTCTTGCCGTGCTTAAAACGGGCGAGGGCACAATGCCGTCTCTTTTCAATATGCTGTTTGTCAAGGCGGGAAGTCTTGGCGAGGTTTGTGCCGTTGCACTTATTATCGGCGGTATCTATCTTGTTATACGCAAGGTTATTTCTCCGATTATTCCGCTTTGCTATGTCGGAACGGTAGCTGTGATTATGCTTGTTTTCGGTCTTGTAAAGGGCGAAGGAAACGCACTCGTATTTATGCTTAACGAAATACTTGCGGGCGGACTTCTTTTAGGCGCAATCTTTATGGCAACCGATTATACGACATCACCGACAAGCCCGTCGGGAAAGGTTATTTTTGCAATCGGATGCGGACTTATTACGTCACTTATAAGGCTGTTCGGCAATATGAACGAGGGTGTTTCTTTCTCGATCATCATAATGAATATCCTTGTTCCTCATATCGATAACCTTACGGCACCGCTTCCCTTTGGCGCCACCAAAGAAAAGAAGAGTAAAAAAGGTGAAGAGGAGGCGGCGAAATAATGAAGAATTTGAAACAGATTATGGTTCCTGCAATTGCTCTGTTTTGTATTTGTCTTGTAGCGGCGCTCCTTTTAGGACTTACCAATTCCGTAACGACAGAAAAAATTGCTCTGATAGCAGTTGAAACAGAGAATAAGGCGAGAGCCTCTGTTTTTCCCGATGCCAACGGCTTCAGCGAAAACAAAAGCGTCACACTTGACGGTGCCGAATATTCGTACAACGAAGCTTTTGATGCAGACGGCAATGTTATCGGATATACCTTTTCTACAAAATCAAAGGGCTACGGCGGCGATGTAGCCATTATGACAGGCGTTAATGCAGACGGAACAATTAACGCTATCGAAGTTCTTGATGTCAGCAACGAGACTCCGGGTCTCGGTTCAAATGCAAAAAAAGACAGCTTCAAAGATCAGTTTTCAGGAATGTCGGGTATTATCGGTGTTTCGACTGCAAGCAAAAAAGCGGCAAACAGCATTGATGCCCTGACAGGCGCCACATACACATCAAACGGTGTTACAAATGCAGTTAACCTTGCGTTGTCACTTTATGGCGAAATTGCAAAAGGAGGTGCGGTAAATGGCTGAAAAGAAAACGCTCAGACAGGAATTTACTAAAGGTCTTATAGCCGAAAACCCTGTATTGAGACTTGTTCTCGGTACGTGTCCCACGCTCGCTACCAGTACATCAATGGTCAATGCCATCGGTATGGGCATTTCGGTAACAATCGTTTTGCTTTGCTCCAACATCGTTATCTCGCTTCTTCGTAAAGTAATTCCCTCTAAAGTAAGAATTCCCGCATATATCGTAGTTATCGCATCGTTTGTTACAATTGTACAGCTTCTTATTAAGGCGTTTATTCCCGCACTTGACGAAGCACTCGGTGTTTTCCTGCCGCTTATCGTTGTTAACTGTATTCTTTTAGGCAGAGCGGAAGCTTTTGCAGGTAAGAACAGCGTAATTGCTTCTGCGGCAGACGGTCTCGGAATGGGTATCGGCTTTACTGCGGCGGTATTCTGTATGGCAACTATCCGTGAATTCTTCGGCAACGGAACACTTTTTACCGGTGCAGACAGTCTTCTCGGACTTTTCGGAATAACATCCTTTACGGGAATCGAGATTTTCTCGCGTCTTCCCGAATCGCTCAATATCGAACCCATTCTCATCTTTATCCTTGCACCCGGCGGATTCTTTACCTTCGGTCTTCTTATGGCGGTGGCGAACCGTCTTGCGGAAAAGAAGGGCAAAAAGAAAGCGGATCTCAGAGGATGCGAGAGCTGTCCCATGGCTGCTGCCTGTGCGCTTAAGGGCGGATGCGAAACAGAAATCAAAGAGGAGGTTGCGGCACAATGATCAAATATTATATTGCAATAGTCCTCACGGCAATTCTGACCGAAAACTTCGTTCTTGCAAAGTTCCTCGGAATCTGTCCGTTCCTCGGTGTTTCCAAAAAGCTCAATACCGCAGTCGGTATGTCTATGGCAGTTATTTTTGTTATGGCAATGGCAACTGCAGTTACATATCCCATTAATAAATTCCTGCTTATCCCCAACGATCTTGCATATCTTCAGACGATCGTTTTCATTCTTGTTATTGCGGCGCTTGTACAGCTTGTCGAGATCGCACTCAAGCGTTTTATTCCGTCACTTTACAGCGCGCTCGGAATTTATCTTCCGCTTATTACTACAAACTGTGCCGTTCTCGGTGTAGTTCTTCTCAACGTTGAAAAGGCTGCCGCTGACGCTTCGTTCGGATTTGCTGCATCTATGTTCAATTCTGTCGGAGCAGGCCTCGGATTCCTTCTTGCGATGGTTATGTTCTCGGGTGTCAGAAGCAAGCTGGAATCTGCCGATATTCCGAAGTTTATGCAGGGACTTCCGATAACGCTTGTTGCGGCATCGCTTGTATCGGTATCCTTCCTCGGATTCGGCGGCGTTGTCGAAAATATTTTCGGATAAGGGGGAGCAGAGCATATGAGTCCAATTTTACTTGCAGTAATTATTGTTGCAGCTATCGGACTTATTGCAGGTCTCGGACTTGCAATAGCATCTATTGTTATGGCTGTGCCTGTTGACGAAAAGGCTGAAGCTATCCGTGAATGTCTGCCGGGCGCAAACTGCGGTGCCTGCGGTTTTTCGGGTTGTGACGGTTATGCAGCTGCACTTTCAAAGGGCGAAACAACAGACACTACTCTGTGTGCTCCCGGCGGTGCGGATGCAGCAGCGGCAATCGCCGAAATTACGGGTCTTGCAGCAGGCGAGATGATCCCGATGACAGCGGTTGTTCATTGCAAAGGTAACAATGTCAATGCAGAGAACAAGCTGATTTATTCGGGTATTGAAAGCTGCAAGCTGGCAATTCAGGTCTTTGGCGGACCGAAATCCTGTTCCTTTGGCTGTCTCGGTTACGGCGACTGTGAGAAGGTGTGTCAGTTTGATGCAATCTCCATCTGTGACGGTGTTGCACGAATCAATCCCGATGAGTGTAAGGCGTGCAAAATGTGCATTTCCGAATGTCCCAAGCATATTATTTCGCTGATTCCGAAAGAAAAGGCGAATGCAGTTGTGCTTTGTATGAATCACGATAAAGGCGCACTTACAAGAAAAGAATGTAAGGCAGGCTGTATCGGATGTATGAAGTGTGTCAAGAATTGTGAAGCAGGCGCAATATCCGTAATCAACTTCTGTGCAACGGTCGATCCCGAAAAATGTACGGGATGCGGCAAGTGCGTTGACGGATGTCCTGTTAAATGTATTTATATGCAAGGCAACATTTGTATGGTAAAGGAAGAAGAAAATGTTTTATAAAATAGAAAATGATTATCTTACTGCAGAAATCAACGATGCAGGCGCAGAGCTTCATTCGCTGTATTCAAAGGAAAACGGCTTTGAGTATCTGTGGCAGGGCAACCCCGATATCTGGTACGGACAGTCGCCCGTGCTTTTCCCGATAATCGGCAGATTACTTGATGATAAATACCGTTACAACGGCAAAGAATATACAATGCAGAAGCACGGTTTTGCCAGAAAGATGACTTTTGACGTTGTATCCTGTGAAAGAAACACGGCTGTTTTTGTACTGAAGAGTAACGAAGCAACGCTCTCGCAGTATCCGTTTGAGTTTGAGCTTTATGTAAAGTTTGAGCTTCTCGGCAAGACGCTGCAGGCTACTCATACGGTCGTAAACAAGAC
This sequence comes from Clostridia bacterium, assembly GCA_017397655.1. Taxonomy (GTDB): domain Bacteria; phylum Bacillota; class Clostridia; order Oscillospirales; family Acutalibacteraceae; genus UBA1425. Next base: position 16,595 of record JAFQIG010000064.1, read on the forward strand.
TGACGGTGAGATGTATTTTTCGTTAGGCGGACATCCCGGCTTTAATTGTGAAATCGGTGATTGGCTTATGTTCGACAAGAACGAAACGCTCAGCACCGAGACGATTGATTCGGATTCTATCCGTCTTGCGGAAAAAACGCCTGTTCTCAATGATGAGAAAAAGATCGTTATAACGAAGGATATTTTCAATAACGATGCACTTATTCTGTCCGGAATCAAGTCAAGAGCGATAACTCTCGGAAGTGACAATCACGACAGACGGGTACGCTTCACATTCGGTGATGTTCCGTATCTCGGAATCTGGGCAAAGCCGGGTGCACCGTATGTATGCATTGAGCCTTGGTGCGGTGTCAACGATGACCGAAAAGAGCGTGCGGATATCAGCGAAAAGGATGCCATAATGCGCTTGCCGAAGGGCGGAATATTTGATCTTATTTATACAGCAGAGATTATATAATAGAGCTTATGAAACTTGTATTTTTAACCGCTTTAGGCGTCGGAGGTGCATCGGTAATCGGTGCACTCTTCGGTTTTATTTTCAAAAAAACAACTCACAGATTCAGCGACATTGTACTTGCGTTTGCGGCAGGAGTAATGCTTGCGGCATCCGTAATAGGTCTTGTTGTGCCTTCGGTTGAGCTTGGCGGAAAATATGCGCTCGTTGTAACGATAGCAGGTGTTTTTTGCGGAGCGTTATGTGTCAATGTGATTGATAAGATTGTTCCGCATCTTCACAGAATGACGGGCGTTGAGGGCGAAATACATCCCGAAAAGCAGAATCAGCTTAACAAGGTATTGCTTTTTGTGATCGCAATAGCAATCCATAATCTTCCCGAAGGAATAGCCGCAGGTGTAGGCTTCGGCACGGGCAATACTGCCGATGCGCTGACAATAGCGGGCGGTATAGCGTTGCAGAATATTCCCGAAGGAATGGTTATAATAGGACCGATGCTTTCTACGGGAATGAAGCCGTCAAAGACTTTTGTTATTGCGCTAATCACAGGCATTATTGAGGTTATCGGTACCTTGCTCGGGTATTTTGCCGTCAGCATATCAAGCGCGATTCTGCCGTTTGCGCTCGCTTTTGCAGGCGGTACGATGCTTTACGTCATAAGCGATGAAATGATCCCCGAAACTCACGCTCACGGAAGTGAGAGGGGAGCTACTTATTCGCTTCTTGCCGGTTTCTGTCTTATGCTTGTTTTTGATGTTGTTTTAGGTTAAGGAGAAAGAAAAATGATAAAATATATCGGTGTTAATGATCACAACATAGATCTTTTTGAAGGACAGTATACAGTTCCCAACGGAATGTCATACAATTCGTATATAGTTGAAGGTGAAAAGGTTGCAGTAATGGATACCGTTGATGCGTCATTCGGGGATGAGTGGCTGTCAAATATCAAAGAAGCATTAGGTGACAGATCACCCGATTATCTGATCGTACAGCATATGGAGCCTGATCATTCAGCGAACATTGACGTATTTGCAACAGAGTATCCGCAGGCTGTTATCGTTGCGACCGACAGAGCCTTTGCGATGATGAAAAAGTTTTTTGAAAAGGATTATGCAGATCGCAGAATCGTAGTCGGTGACGGAGATACTCTTGATCTCGGCGGAAGAACGCTTACATTCTGTACTGCACCTATGGTTCATTGGCCCGAGGTTATGATGACTTATGACAGCAAAGAGAAGACACTTTTTTCTGCAGACGGATTCGGAAAGTTCGGTGCATTGGATGTTGAAGAGGACTGGGCTTGCGAGGCTCGCAGATACTATATCGGTATTGTCGGAAAGTACGGTGCACAGGTACAGGCAGTTCTTAAAAAAGCGGCAACGCTTGATATAGAGACTATTTGTCCGCTTCACGGTCCCGTACTGACAGAGAATCTCTCTTATTATATCGGTCTTTATGATACTTGGTCATCATACTCTGTTGAGAGCGAAGGTGTAGTTATCTGTTACACATCCGTATACGGTAACACAAAAAAGGCTGTAGAGCTTCTTGAAAAAGAGCTGATTGCCGCAGGTTGTCCCAAGGTAGCGGTAAACGATCTTGCAAGATGCGACAAGGCAGAGGCTGTCGAGGATGCGTTCAGATACGGCAAAATAGTCCTTGCAACAACGACATATAACGGAGAGCTGTTTCCGTTTATGAGAGAGTTTATAAATGAGCTGACGGAAAGAGGATATAAAAATCGTACAATCGGACTTATCGAAAACGGCTCATGGGCACCTGTTGCCGCGAGAACTATTAAAAAGATGTTTGAAAACAGTAAGAATCTGACCTTTACCGATACGACGGTTACAATACATTCGGCAGTAAAGGCGGAAAACGAAGAACAGATCAAAGCACTTGCAAAAGAATTACTTTGATTAAAGGGTGTACACAATGCAATATGTCATTTCATTTTTTGAGGGCATTGTAACATTTATTTCGCCGTGCCTTCTGCCGATGCTGCCCGTGTATATTTCATATTTTGCAGGTGGCAAAAATGAAAGAAGTACGGCAAAGACTCTTAAAAATGCGTTCGGATTCGTGCTCGGATTTTCCGTTGTGTTCATTCTGATGGGAGCAGTCGCAGGTACTGTCGGAAGCTTTCTGATAAAGTACAGAACAGCACTCAATATCATAACGGGACTTATTGTTGTATTGTTCGGACTTCACTTTCTCGGACTGTTTGAGTTAAAGCTTTTTAAGGGAATGAAAAGCTTCGGCAAAACAAAGGATGTCGGATTCTTTTCGTCGTTACTGCTCGGAACGGTATTTTCAATCGGATGGACACCGTGTGTCGGTGCGTTTTTAGGGTCTGCATTGATGCTCGCTTCGCAGCAGGGAAGTGCGCTTACGGGTGTTCTGATGCTGACGGCATATTCGCTCGGACTCGGAGTACCGTTTGTTGTCAGCGCAGTTCTGATTGATAAGCTGAAAGGTGCTTTTGCATTCATTAAAAAGCACTATAAAGCAATTAATACGATTTGCGGTTCAATGCTTGTTTTGCTCGGAATACTGATGATGACGGGACTTTTGGGAAGATTACTTGATGTTCTCGGATAGGAGTATGTATGAAGAATTCTGTTAAATGGATTTTAATGGCAACGGTCAGCGTGATCGTTTTTATCGGTATATTTTTTGCGTATAACAAGCTTAAGGCGGATTATGATGTTAACGATCTGAAAGAAGTTTCCGAAGTGACCGATCAGACGGTAACCGAAACGCAAAAGACGGCGGCACCCGACTTTACGGTTTATGACGAAAACGGTAATCCCGTAAAACTCAGCGACTTTGTCGGCAAGCCTGTAGTCCTTAACTTCTGGGCATCGTGGTGCTATTACTGCAAGGAGGAAATGCCCGACTTTGACAAGGCGGCAAAGAATCATACGGATGTTCAGTTCTTGATGGTCAATGTTACCGACGGCAGACAGGAAACGCTTGACACGGCGAAAGCTTATATCGAAAGCAACGGTTTTGCATTTCCTGTTTTCTATGATACAAACCTTGAAGCTACGTATGCCTACGGAGCATACGGTCTGCCGATGAGCGTGTTTATCAATGCTGACGGAGAGATCGTAACGTATGCATCGGGAATGATGACTGCCGAAAGTCTTGAAAAAGCGATAGCACTTATAAAAGAGTAAAAACAAAGCGGTTTGCATCGGAGAAATCCTTTGCAAACCGCTGATTTATTATTATGATTTAAAAGTTGTAATTGGGGGCAACAGGCTTACCTGTTGTTGCAGATTCGACAATTGCACGGCAGACCTCGACAGTCTTTGCGCCTTCTACGGCATCTGTCGGTACGGGAGTATCGTTGAGAATTGCATCAGCAAAAACTTCAAATTCCTTGAGGTAGTTGTGATTGTTTACTTCAAGCTCGATGATCTGCGGATCGTGGGCAAGTCCGTCCTCACCTGCAACGAAAAGCTGCATTGTCGGGGAGGTGTTGTCACAGATGATTGTACCCTTTGTACCGTAGACAAGAGTTCTCATTGTGTAGTCACGCTTACAGCCTGTCGAAACAAAAACCTTACCTGCAACGTTGTCATCAAATTTGAGAACGGCAATGGTTGCATCATCGTAAGTGATCTGCGGAAGAACCTTGTGCGTGCCGTAAGCAAAAACCTCGACGGGATCTCCTGCAAGCCAACGGATAAGGTCAACAGCGTGACAGCCGCCACCGATAACACCGTGACGTACGGGATCAGAACGCCAGTTGTTTTTGTCTGCAACGATGTTCATATAGTCGTGAGCATATTCGGATTCAATGAAGTAAATCTCACCGATGAGTCCCGAATCAATAATTTCCTTGGCTTTAGCAAAAGCGGGAGTGAAACGGCAGATCTGACCGACCATAAATTTTGCATCGGATTCTTCGGCAGCCTTTACGATGTCACAGACATCAGATCTTGTAAGTGCAAGAGGCTTTTCGCACAGAACGTGCTTGCCTGCACGTAAAAATTCAACGGCAACATCCTTGTGAAGCTGATCAGGGATAGCGATACTGACAACATTGATATCATCATTGTTGAGAAGATCGTGATAATCGGTAAACCATTTGTCCTCGGGGATGTTGTACTTTTCGCCTGCAAAGCGAAGTGCCTCTTTGTCGGTATCGCACAAAGCGGCGATCTCTGCACCCACACCCATAGCACCTTCAACGTGTGCTCTTCCGAATTGCAGACCAATATTACCTACAACTAATTTTTTATCCATTTACAACAGTACTCCTTGCTAAAATTTGCAACAGTATTATAACGCACCGGAGTACCGTTTTCAAGTGGATATATTACAGCGTTTTAAGAAATGAAATAAGCTCGTTAAAGTTTTCAAAGATCAGTCTGAGTGCACGGAAAAACCAGGGAAGCTGATGTGTAAAGAAGGTGCCGTAGGTTTTTACAATCTTAAGCTCCTGTGTATTCTCGACATAATCCTCTGTTTTGGTAAATTCAAAGCTGCAGACGGCAGCAGCATGATCGGACAGCTTTTCGTTATTTTCGTTTCTTAACCAGACATATTCAAAATCAAGAGCTTCAATATTTACGCCGCCACCGCTTCTGTAGAGGAATTTTTCAACGGAGTTCCATGTACCCCACGGATCACCGAGTGACGGCCATGTGCCGAACTGAGTATAATTGCCGTCATTGTGAATCTCCGTCCATGCATCCTTGAGCGAGCACAGCTCATGCATATAGTACGGGAATTTGCTGTTGAGAGGTGAGTGGGTATAGACATTGAAATCACCTGTTACGATAACGGGTCTGTCATACTTTTCGCTGTTAGAGGTTATTAACGAGGCGAGCTGTTCAAAGTTCTTTTCACGTGCGGCAACATCACCGTCGCTTCCGAAGGCATCTGCGTGAATATCATAAAAGTCAACGTAGATACCGTTACCGATGTCAATAACGGTATAGAGAATTCCTTTTGGAGTCAGAACATCGGCACCGTTTTCAATGACACCGTGTGCAGCATTCCACATAACTCTTGTTTCGTTGTAGATGGGCATTGAACGTGTGAAGATGTTCATGCCGTCACCACCGGGGACATATCCTGTGTGATTGGTGGAATAATTATACCCGTCAAGTGCCGAGACAAGCTGTCTGTGCTTACCGAAATCTTCCTGTACGGCTGCAATGTCAAATTCATTGTCGCTTATGTATCTGCCGATCTTTTTCTGATTTTCGCCGACGTTTGTCGTAAAACTCGGCAAACCCTTGACATTAATATTGATTGCCTTTACAATAATTGTATCATCGTCAGCAAAAGCAACAGATGATAATCCGACAATCATTGCCAATACAAGAAATAATGATAAAATTCTTTCCTTTTTCATATTAATCACCCTTCCCGATTTTATATTAGCACATGACTTATTGTGTGTAAAGAATTTTATAAATAAAAGTAAAAAAATTAAAAAAAGACTTGAATTTTACTTTGCGTTGTGTTATACTGTCTAAGCATTTGTGTCCGTCTCACGGGACGGGGTTTAATGCCAAAACATTAAAGCGGACGGTCCTCTGTTATTTGTATATTACGAACGTCTGAAAAAACCGGAGGAAAGAAAAATGGATGCACTCAAACTCATCGCACAGGAAAACATCAAGGAACAGAAGCCCCAGGTAGAGATCGGCAGCACCGTTAAGGTTTATGCAAAGATCCGTGAGGGCGAAAGAGAAAGAATTCAGATCTTTGAGGGAACAGTTATCGCTAAGAGAGGCTCCGGCGTTGCCGAGACTTTCACAGTTCGTAGAGTATCCTACGGCGTAGGCGTTGAAAAGGTATTCCCCGTACATTCTCCCAACGTAGAGAAGGTTGAGCTTGTCAGAAAGGGTCATGTCCGCAGAAGCAAGCTTTATTATCTTCGTGACAGAGTCGGTAAGGCTGCAAAGGTTAAGGAGAAGATCTGACAGGATCGTTTTTCGTCGGCGTTCCAATGTGCCGGCAAAGTGTGAGTTGAGGACTCTGCGGTTTCTGATCGCAGAGTCTGACCAATGCCCGGCATGAGGCAATGCACCTGTTGTAATGTCCGCTTGTGTTTGCAAGGTCGGATTATGTACGGATGTATTGTCCGGTGTCGGGTTTTGTTTTTTATTATTGAGAGGTGATCAGCTTGCAGGAAACAATGCAGGATACTTGGTTCAGATTTATCAGAAATATCGAAGAGGAAGAGCAGGATCTGTCAAAGTCGAAGCTCTGGTCTTTTATATATGAAGCAAGCTCTACTGCCGCAGCGGCGGTATTTGTAATATTTATATTGTTCACATTTGTGTTCCGTGCCGTGGGTGTTGTCGGCAATTCGATGCTTCCGACACTCTCGAACGGCGACTGGCTTCTTGTTATGCCGTCATCGACAGTCAGCAGAGGCGATGTTATCGTCAGCACAGAGCCCAATAAACTTGACAAATCTATCGTGAAACGTGTCATTGCCATAGAGGGCGATGTTGTAAATATTGATTTTTATCTCAATCAGGTTTCCGTCAACGGTCAGGTTCTTGACGAAAAGTATATAAGCGAGCCGATCGCTGCGAAGGGCGATGTTGAATTCCCCCTTACCGTACCTGCAGGCAAAGTTTTTGTGCTCGGTGATAACAGAAACGATTCTACCGACAGCCGTTGGGAAGCGGTAGGATGTGTTGATGTTGACTATATTCTCGGAACGGCAGAATTTAAGATCTTACCCAAGCCTCAAAAGATTAACTGATCAGGAGTACTTTATGGAACAGGATAAAGACGTTGTTTTAAACGAGCAGCAGGAATCGGTCGAAGAGACTGTTGAACAGACCGTCGAAACGGTTGAAGAGGATCAGAGCAAACCCAAAAACTTTAAAGAAAGAATAGCTTTTTCCGTTTATGATGTTGCATCCATAATCGGTACGGCTATCCTTGCGATTATGCTTGTGTTCACATTCGGATTCAGGTTTGTCGGTGTAGTCGGTCCTTCCATGCAGCCGACTCTTTTTGAGAACGACTGGCTTGCGGTTACCGCTACATTAAAGAATCCGGAAGCGGGCGACATTGTAATTATCACACAGCCCAACGCATTTAACGAACCCATTGTCAAAAGAGTCATCGCAACCGAGGGTCAGACCGTTGATATCAGAGACGGTCATGTATATCTTGACGGCGAGCTTCTTGTTGAAAAGTATATCAGCCCCGACGTTGTCACACAGCGTGAGGATCTTGACAATTATCCCGTAACGGTGCCTGAAGGACAGGTTTTCGTACTCGGCGACAACAGACCTCACTCATCGGACAGCAGATCATCTGCAATCGGTCTTATAGACAATGACTATATTATAGGCAAAGTTTCGTTCCGTCTTATGCCTTTCGGCAAGTGGGACGTTAATATCGAATACGACTATTAAACAGGAAGAGAGTTAACAATGAGTCAGAATACAGTGCAATGGTTTCCGGGTCATATGGCAAAAACTCGCAGACAGATCAAAGAAAGTCTGCCGCTTGTTGATGCCGTTACAGAGCTTCTTGATGCACGTATTCCCATGAGCAGCCGTAACCCCGAGCTGTCAGAGTTGATAGGAGCAAAGCCGAGAATAGTTCTTCTTAATAAGTGTGATCTTGCCGACGAAAGAGCAACCGAGCAATGGATGCGTTATTTTGAAAGCACGGGTGCAGGTGTTCTGCCTGTTGACTGCAGAAGCGGTAAAGGACTTTCGGCATATCATTCGCTTGTCAGAAAGGTTCTGGCACAGAAAATAGAAAGTAACGAAAAAAAGGGGATGTCCGGTAAGGCATTACGTGTTATGGTTGTCGGTATTCCCAATACAGGTAAATCTTCATTTATCAACAGGATGTCGGGAAGAAACCGTGCAAAGGTTGCCGATAAACCCGGCGTCACACGTCAGAATCAATGGTTTGCAATAGGCTCGGGAATAGAGCTTCTGGACACACCCGGTGTTCTGTGGCCTAAGTTTGAGGATCCCGAGGTCGGCGACAAGCTTGCTTTTATCGGTTCGGTCAAGGACGAGATTCTTGACAGCGAGACTATGGCGATGAGGCTTATCGAGGTTTTGAAAAAGGATTACAGAAGCAGACTTACCGACAGATACGGCGTTACCGTTGATGAGAATGAAGAAGCGTGGGAAATCCTTGAAAAAATAGGCAAAAAACGTGGGATGCTCGTTCGTGGCGGAGAGATTGATACAGAGCGTACATCAAACACTCTGCTTGATGAGTACCGTGCAGGCAGGCTCGGAAGAATTACACTTGAAAGACCCGAGTAGATTTTTTTAAAAGTTTGAGTCAGAGCTTGCTTTGATTTAAACTTTTTTTGATTTTGTGAGGTGCATTATGGAAGCTGTTTGGGAACCTTTTGAAAAAGAGCTTAAGGAACGTGGCTTTACGGCAGTCTGCGGTGTTGACGAAGCAGGCAGAGGTCCTTTGGCGGGACCTGTATATGCGGCAGCGGTCATTCTTCCCGATGATATCAGGATTGACGGACTCAACGATTCAAAAAAGCTGTCCGAAAAGAAGCGTGAAAAGCTGTTTGATGAAATATGTGAAAAGGCGGTTTGTTACGCAATAGCATCTGCAAGCGAAAAAGAGATTGACGAAATCAACATTCTGCAAGCAACTTTTCTTGCAATGAGAAGAGCTGTTGACGCACTACCGATAAAAGCGGATTATGTTCTTGTAGACGGTAACCGATTACCGCCTCTGGAGCAGGACGGTGATACGGTAATCAAGGGTGATGCGGTGTGTATGAGCATTGCGGCAGCTTCGATTCTTGCAAAGGTGAGCAGGGACAGGTTTATGACAGAGCTAGACAAACAGTATCCCGAGTATTGTTTTTTGCAGCATAAAGGCTACGGCACCAAGCTTCATTACGAAAAACTCAACGAGTTTGGCATTTCACCCGTACACAGAAAAACTTTTTTAAAGAAAATGCACTGATTTTACTTTAAAAATTAATTAATATATGATATAATATTTTTTATAGTTTTCCGAAAGGATGGTCAAGGATGTTATACACAAGCACAAGAGATAAGAGTATCAGAGTGACATCTTCCGAAGCGATCACAAGAGGTATCTCGGCAGAGGGCGGATTATTTGTTCCCGAACAGATCCCGTCATTGTCAAAAGAGGATATCGAAAGACTTTCAAAGCTTGATTACAGAGGAAGAGCAAAAGAAGTTTTAAGTCTGTATCTGACAGATTTTACAAAAGAAGAGATTGATTCATGCGTTGACGGAGCATACGCAGACGGAAAGTTCAGCAGCAGCGAAACAGCACCTTTAGTCGCTCTTTCCGACGGAACACAGATTCTTGAACTGTGGAGAGGTCCCACCTGTGCATTCAAGGATATGGCACTTCAGCTTTTGCCGTATCTTCTTACCGTTTCTGCGGGCAAGACGGCAAACGGTAAACAGATCGTTATTCTTGTTGCAACATCGGGCGATACAGGTAAAGCCGCACTTGAAGGCTTTAAGGATGTTCCGAATACAAAGATTATGGTGTTTTATCCGAGCGACGGTGTAAGCCCCATGCAGAAGCTTCAGATGGCTACACAGGAAGGCGGCAATGTTGCTGTCTGCGCTATCGAAGGTAACTTTGACGATGCACAAAGCGGTGTTAAAAAGATCTTTACGGATCCCGCAGTAGCTGCAAAGCTTGCTGAAAAGAATATGATGTTCTCATCGGCAAACTCAATCAACTGGGGCAGACTTGTTCCGCAGGTTGTATATTATGTTTCGGCATACTGCGATCTTATTGCAAAGGGCGTCGTCAGAAACGGTGACAGCATCAACGTAACGGTTCCGACAGGTAACTTCGGCAATATCCTTGCCGCATATTATGCAAAGATGATGGGAGTTCCGATCAAGACTCTTATCTGTGCATCAAACAAGAATAAGGTTCTGACGGACTTTATCGAAACAGGCGTTTATGACAGAAGACGTGATTTTTACTGCACATCTTCACCGTCAATGGATATTCTTATTTCCAGCAACCTTGAGCGTCTTCTTTTCCTTATGTCGGGAATGGATGATGTAAAAACTGCAGGCTGGATGAAAGAGCTGTCCGAGAACGGTGTTTATGATATCGGAAGCGAAATGCTCGGAAAGATCAAAGCACTCTTCTGCGGCGGTTACTGTGACGAAGAAGAGACAAAGTCTCTTATTGCCGAGGTCTTTTCGAGAGATAACTATCTTTGCGATACTCATACTGCAGTCGGTGTAAAGGTATACAATAACTATAAAGAAGCAACAGGTGACGCTACACCTACCGTAGTGGCATCAACGGCAAGTCCCTACAAATTCTCAAAGAGCGTTCTTGAAGCAGTTTCGCCCGACGAAAATCTCAATGATGAATTCGATATGGTCGAAAGACTTCACGAAATAACGGGATTTGAGTGTCCCGAGCAGTTGCTTTCACTTCGCAGCAAGAGTGTACGCTTCCGCGAATGCTGCAAGCGTGACGAAATGGAAGAAGCAATGCTTAAAATAATGCTTTGATTCGAGGGGGATGACCGACGTGTCGCTTTTTGTTATAGCGGATACGCATCTTTCCTTCGGTACCAACAAGCCGATGGATATTTTCGGCGGATGGCAGAACTTTGAAGAAAGACTTTCCGATAACTGGAAAAGAATCATAACGGACGATGATACGGTTGTGATACCGGGCGATATATCGTGGGGTATGGATCTTGACGAATCGTATGAGGATTTCCGGTTTTTGCACGAGCTGCCGGGAAGAAAAATACTGATGAAGGGCAACCACGACTATTGGTGGGCAACCAAAACGAAGTCCGAAAATTTCTTCAAAGAAAAAGGTTTGGACAGTCTGAGCATCCTGTTCAACAACGCTTACGAGGTCGGCGACTTTGCCGTCTGCGGCACAAGAGGCTGGGTGCAGGATTGCTGCAAGGATGAGGATAAAAAGGTTCTCGCAAGAGAAGCAGGCAGACTGCGGATGTCCGCACTTGAAGCTCGCAAAACAGGCAAAGAGCCGATAGCGTTTCTTCATTATCCTCCTGTTGACGGTACGGGCGAGTGGTGTAAAGAGATTTTTGATGTTCTTAAGGAAATGGAAATCCGCCGTGTGTACTACGGTCACTTGCACGGAATATCGTGTAATAATGCCTTCAACGGAGAAAAAGACGGTATACATATGTCACTGATATCTGCCGATTACCTTAAATTCTGTCCCAAGTTGGCAGAAAAGTATTGATATTTATATAAAAATTATCTTATAATTCTTTAAAAGATAAAAACATAATTGTTTTTCTGTTATAATTATACGAATTATTAAACTGCGGCATTTTGCCGTGGACTTGTATTTGAAAGGAACTGGTCAAAATGAGTTTGAAATCTTGTGAAAAAATCGAAACCAACGTTTGCGAGCTTGCAGTATCTATCAGCGGCGAAGCTTTTGAAGCAGCTATCAATAAGGTATACAACAAGCAGAAGAGCAAGATCACTGTCCCCGGCTTCCGCAAGGGCAAGGCTACAAGACAGATGATCGAGACAATCTACGGCAAGGGCGTATTTTATGATGACGCACTTGAGATGCTCTATCCCGAAGCAGTCGATGAGGCTATCAAAGAAGCAGGCATCGATGCAGTTGATGTTCCCTACGATGTAGATATCAAGGAAATCGGTGCAAACGGTGTTGAGCTTACAATGAAGGTTACAACAAAGCCCGAAATCACTGTTAAGAACTATAAGGGTCTTGAGGCATGCAAGCACGCTGTTGAAGTAACAGACGAAGAAGTTGATGCAGAGATCGAAAGACTCAGAGACAGAAACGCAACCATCGCTACTGTTGAAGACAGAGAAGCAAAGATGGGCGACACAGCATCTATTGATTATGACGGTTCCGTTGACGGTGTACCTTTTGACGGTGGCAAGGGTTCTCACGATCTTGTTCTCGGTTCAGGTTCCTTTATTCCCGGATTTGAAGAGCAGGTTGCAGGTCATAAGACAGGCGAAGAGTTCGACGTTAACGTAACATTCCCCGAAGAATATCATGCAGAAGAGCTTTGCGGCAAAGCAGCTGTCTTTAAGTGCAAGATCAACGAGATCAAGGAAAAGATCCTTCCCGAGCTTGATGACGAGTTTGCAAAGGATGTCAGCGAAGATGCAGAAACTCTTGACGATCTCAAGAAGGGTATCAAGGAGGATATGCTTAAGCATAAGCAGAGCCATGCAGATGCAGACTTTGAACAGGAGCTTCTTGTTAAGCTTGCTGCAGAAGTAGAGGGTGAAATCCCCGAGGTTATGTTCGCAAAGAAAGCAGAAGAGAACAAGGAAAACTTTGCACGCAGAATCAGCCAGCAGGGCATCGAGCTTGATATGTACCTTATGTACATGGGCATCGAAAAAGAGCGCTTTGATGCTGATATGAGAGAGCAGGCTGAACAGCAGGTTAAGGTTCGCCTTGCACTTGAAAAGATTGCTGCTGACGAAAATATCGAAGTATCCGATGAAGACGTTGATGCAGAATACAACAAGCTCGCTGAAATGTACGGTGTATCCGCAGATGCAGTCAAGGGCTTCTTCTCTGCAGAATCTCTCAAGGGCGATATCCTTTGCGAAAAGGCTATCAACGTAATCAAGGATAACGCAGTTATCTGTGAGCATCATCATGAAGAGGCTGCAGAAGAAGCTGCTGAATAATTCCGTAAAACGGCGTCAATAATAATTTGACGAAATTTTTCATAAATATTTCGCATAAAAGGAGGTACAGTAAATGGCGTTAGTACCGTATGTAATTGAACAGACAAACAGAGGAGAGCGTTCGTACGATATTTTTTCACGACTTCTCAGCGACAGAATTATCGTGCTTTCCGACGAAGTGAACGATGCAACGGCAAGCATTGTCGTAGCACAGCTTTTATTCCTTGAGGGACAGGATCCCGAAAAAGACATCAGCCTGTATATCAACAGCCCCGGCGGTTCCGTAACTGCAGGTATGGCGATATACGACACTATGCAATATGTTAAGTGTGACGTATCTACAATCTGTATGGGTATGGCGGCTTCGATGGGTGCATTCCTTCTGTCATCGGGCGCAAAGGGAAAGCGTATCGCTTTACCTAACAGCGAGATTATGATTCACCAGCCCTTAGGCGGTGCAAGAGGTCAGGCTACCGAGATCAAAATCGTTGCCGATCACATTCTCAGAACGAGAGATAAGCTCAACAGGATTCTTTCCGAAAATACAGGAAAGCCTATTGAAGAGATTGCACGTGATACCGAAAGAGATAATTATCTTACGGCTGAAGAAGCGTGTGCTTACGGCCTTGTTGACAAGGTTCTGTATAAAAGATAAATTTCCGTCATATTAAGGAGATATCTCATGCCAAGAGATGACGAAAGATACGAAAAGAATGTCTGTTGTTCGTTTTGTCATAAACGACAGGGTCAGGTGGAAAAGCTCATCGCAGGACCCGGTGTTTATATCTGTAACGAATGTGTAGAGCTTTGTGAAGCTATTATTGAAGAGGATGATTCCTTCGGTACACGAAAGGAACGGGAGTTCAGTAAAGAGGTTTCCGAGCTTTTGAAGCCTGCCGAGATCAAGGCTCAGCTTGACGAATATGTCATCGGTCAGGAAAAGGCAAAGCTTACTCTCAGCGTTGCCGTATACAATCATTACAAACGAATTATCGCAGGCACACACAACGATGTAGAGATCCAGAAGAGCAATGTTCTTCTTATGGGACCTACGGGTGTCGGCAAAACAATGCTTGCTCAGACGCTTGCAAAGATACTTGACGTTCCCTTTGCAATAGCGGATGCCACGACATTGACCGAAGCGGGCTATGTCGGCGAAGATGTCGAGAATATTCTGCTTCGCCTTATTCAGGCAGCTGACTTCGATATCGAAAAGGCAGAGCGTGGAATCATCTACGTTGACGAAATTGACAAGATCTCAAGAAAATCCGAAAATGCCTCCATCACACGTGATGTCAGCGGTGAGGGCGTGCAGCAGGCACTTCTCAAAATTATTGAGGGCACAGTTGCAAACGTACCGCCTCAGGGTGGCAGAAAGCATCCTCAGCAGGAGTTTATCCAGATAGACACATCCAACATTCTGTTTATCTGCGGTGGTGCTTTTGACGGAATCGAAAAGATCATCGAAAAGAGAATAGGCGGCTCGGCACTCGGCTTTGGTGCCGAGATCAGAGCCAAAAAAGAATACAGTCAGGCAGAGCTGTTGCCGAAGATTATTCAACAGGACGTTGTAAAGTTCGGTCTTATCCCCGAACTTGTCGGCAGATTACCTGTCATAACAACACTTGACGAGCTTGACAGAGATGCTTTGATCAGAGTACTGACTGAACCTAAAAATTCTATTTTAAAGCAATATCAGGCATTGTTCGATATTGACGGAGTAGAACTTCAGTTCGAGCAGGCTGCGCTTGAGGCAGTAGCGGACAAAACGCTTGAAAAGAAAACGGGAGCCAGAGGACTGCGTTCCATAATGGAGGATGTCCTTATGCCCGTAATGTATACGGTACCGTCTGACGAGACGGTCAGCCTTGTATGCATCACGGCACCGTGCATAACTGATGATGCCGTGCCGATTATCGAGCGTGACCCGTCACGAAAAGAGCTCAGAAAAGCAGAAAAAGCTTCTGCTCCCAAAATGAAGCAAAAGAATCCTGCTTCATAAAGGGCAGAGTCAATCAATAATATTGCAGAGGATTGAAGGGGTGCATATTCTTTTTTGAATGTGCATCCCTTGTGTGAATACTATGAAGAATTCAGAACTCCAGACCGCTGTAATGCCGATAGTGGCACTCAGAGGCTTAGTGGTTTTCCCCGGCGCACAGATGCATTTTGACGTCGGAAGAAGCAAGTCAATAGCGGCATTCAAAGCGGCGATGTCATCCAATCAGCAGCTTTTCCTTGTTGCGCAAAAAAGTGTGATGACTGACGATCCCGGCGAGGATGATATATTCAGAATCGGTGTAACTGCAACCGTGCGTCAGATTTTAAAGATGCCGGGTGATGACGGAATACGTGTTGTTATTGAGGGGAAAAAGCGTGCAAAGCTTGAATCTCTCACACGTAACAAGCCTTATCTGCAGGGTGAAATCAGCTATTGTCCCGTGCTGTTTTCCCGTAACGATACAAAGCTTCGTCAGGAGGCATTGATGCGTCAGGTCAGAGACAGGTTTAACGATTACGCAAATCTTGTACCTGATCTTCCGCCTGATGTAATGCTTACCGTTTTTGCGGAAAAAGAAGCAGGCAGACTTTCCGATTACATAGCGGGCAACATACTTATTAATTTTGAAGATAAACAGGCTGTGCTTGAGGAGCTGAATCCCTATAAACGCTTACAGATGCTTTGCGTTCTTATTGAAAGAGAGAGCAAAATTCTGCAGCTTGAAGATTCCATCAGCGAAAAAGTACAGACCCAGATAGATAAAAACCAAAGAGAATATTATCTGCGTGAGCAGATGAAGGTTATCTCTACCGAACTCGGTGACGGTGTTAATGCCGAGGAAGAGGTCGAGAATTTCAGAAGAAAAATCAAAGAGCTTGCTTTTGACGAAGCGGCAGAAAAGAAGCTTCTTTCGGAGTGTGACAGACTTGACAGAATGTCTCCGCAGTCACCCGAAAGTGCAGTTTCACGTACATATTTGGAGACGTGTCTCTCTCTTCCGTGGAAGACGGAGACGAAGGATAAGCTTGACATTAAGGCGGCACGAAAGGTTCTTGACAAGGATCATTACGGTATGGAAAAGGTCAAGGACAGAATTATCGAAACGCTGGCGGTCAGAAAGCTGTCTCCCGACATCAAGGGACAGATACTTTGTCTTGTCGGACCTCCCGGAGTCGGTAAAACGTCAATTGCTCGTTCAATAGCCACGGCAATGGGCAGAAATTACGTTCGTCTTTCATTAGGCGGAGTACACGATGAAGCGGAGATCAGAGGCCACAGAAAGACATATATCGGCTCGATGCCCGGCAGAATAATCAATGCCATTCAACAGGCGGGAAGCAACAATCCGTTGATGCTTCTCGATGAAGTGGACAAGCTCGGCAACGATTACAAGGGTGACCCTTCATCGGCACTTTTGGAGGTTCTTGATTCCGAACAGAACAATACGTTCAGAGATCATTATATCGAGATTCCGTTTGATCTGAGCCGTGTATTCTTTATCACAACGGCAAACGATGCGTCAATGATTCCGAGACCTCTTCTTGACAGAATGGAGATCATAGAGCTCGGAAGCTACACTCACGAAGAAAAGTTCAATATAGCCAAGCGTCACCTTATTCCGAAGCAGATCGAACGTCACGGAATGAGCACAAAGATGATAAAGATCCGTGACGGTGCCGTCAGAGCGATAATTGACGGATATACCCGTGAAGCAGGATGCCGTTCTCTTGAAAGAGAGATTGCAAAGCTTTGCCGTAAATGTGCAGTCGAGGTTGCAAACGGAGCAGAAAAGCTGACAGTTACCGAGAATATGCTTGAGGATCTTCTGGGACCCAAAAAGTTTAAGGACGAATCGCTTTCGTTAAAGAGCGAGGTCGGCGTTACGAACGGACTTGCATGGACAGCGGTAGGCGGTGATATGCTTAAAGTTGAGGTTCTGGTGCTTGACGGTACGGGAAAGCTTGAGCTGACAGGTTCACTCGGTGACGTTATGAAAGAATCTGCAAAGGCTGCGGTCAGCTTTATCCGTTCAAGAGCAGAAAAGCTTTCGATAGATACAGAGTTTTATAAAAATAAGGATATACATATACACGTTCCCGACGGAGCAGTTCCGAAGGACGGCCCCTCGGCAGGTGTTACGATTACAACGTCTCTCGTATCTGCGCTTTCGGGTATTCCCGTAAAGGGCAGCGTTGCGATGACGGGAGAGATTACGCTGACAGGCAGAGTTTTGCCGATAGGCGGACTGCGTGAAAAAACAATGGCGGCATACAGATCGGGCATCAGCACCGTTATTATTCCGAAGGATAACGAGCCTGATCTTGCCGAAGTCGATGATAAGGTCAAGGCGAATGTACGGTTTGTCTTTGCAGAGAACCTTGATACAGTTTTGTCCGAGGCTATGGAGATGCCGAATATCAGTACAGAGAAGACACAGGTAATACCTGCGGAATGTAAGCAGACTTCGCATCATCCTATACTTGCAAGAGGTGAGAATTAATGCGATATGATAAATTTGATTTTGAAACATCCTTTGGTGTTTCGGCACAGCTGAAAGCATCGGATATGCCTGAAATCGCTTTTGCAGGCAGAAGTAATGTCGGCAAATCCTCACTTCTTAATAAAATGCTTAACCGCAAAAATCTCGCCCGTGTCAGCTCCGTTCCGGGCAAGACGGCTACAATAAACTTTTTTAAAGGCGAGAATGTACGTTTTGTCGATTTACCGGGATACGGATATGCCAAGGTCTCACGTGATGAAAAGAAGCGTTGGGGCGCTTTGATGGAAGATTACTTTCGCACAGGCAGAGATATACGATTGGTTGTACAGCTGACGGATATGCGTCATCCCGTTACGGCAGACGATCTGTCGATGATGGAGTTTTTAAGGTTTAACGAAATTCCTTTTGTTGTCGTTATGACAAAGAGCGATAAGCTGAATAAAACGCAGTATAAGGAAAGACTTGCAGCGATCGAGGAAGAATTAAAAGACTTCGGCGAAGTTACAAAAATTCCGTTTTCAGCATTGAACGGTGAGGGCGTGCAGGCGCTCAAAGAGGCTATTGAAAGATATTTATAAATTGGGGTGGAAAATATGTTTGTATCGGATTGTTTGAATATCAATGCAAACGGTCATTTGACAATAGGCAATGTTGATACAATGGAGCTTGCAAAACAGTACGGAACCCCTGTTTACGTTATTGATGAACAGGCTGTCAGAAATAATTGCAAGGCTTTTGTCAGCTCAATGAAAGAGAATTACGGTGAAAACGGACTTGTCCTTTATGCAAGCAAGGCTTTTTGCTGTAAGGAAATGTGCAGAATCTGCAACGAAGAGGGCATGGGACTCGATGTAGTATCGGGTGGAGAGCTTTATACTGCAATCAGCGCAGGCTTCCCGACCGAAAAGATCTGCTTCCACGGCAACAACAAGACCGTACAGGAGCTTACTATGGCAGTTGAGAACGGTGTCGGCAGAATTGTTGTTGACAATATTGAGGAGCTCGGACGTCTTGATTCTATCTGTAAAGAAAAGAATCTGAAGGCAAACATCCTTCTTCGCATAAAGCCGGGTGTAGAGGCTCACACTCACGAGTTTATAAGAACGGGTCAGATCGATTCAAAGTTCGGCTTTGCTATCGAAACAGGCGAAGCATTGGATGCAGTCAAAAAAGCAATTGCAACCGAAAATATCAATATTACGGGACTTCATTGTCATATCGGATCACAGATTTTTGACATTGATCCGTTTGTATTTGCGGCAAAGGTAATGCTTGACTTTATGGCGCTTGTCAAAAAAGAGACAGGCACAGAGCTTAAGGAACTCAACCTCGGCGGCGGCTTCGGTATCAAGTATCTGTCAACAGAGAATCCTCCTGCATTTTTCGATTATATGAACACCGTTGCAGGCAAGGTGAAGGAGTATGCAAAAGAGCTCGGTCTTAACAGTCCGTTTATCTTTATCGAGCCGGGCAGATCGATAGTCGGTGCGGCAGGCATTACACTCTATACAGTAGGAAGTGTCAAGGAAATCCCGAACATCCGTACATACGTTGCGATCGACGGCGGTATGTTTGACAATCCCAGATACATTCTGTATCAGTCAAAGTATGAGATTATGTGTGCAAACAAGGCGAACGAGCCTAAAGATATGTGCGTAACCGTTGCAGGTAAGTGCTGTGAAAGCGGCGACCTCATCGGCGAGCATACAATGATCCAGCAGGTCGAACCGGGCGATATTCTCGCAGTTCTTTCAACAGGTGCCTATAACTTCTCGATGGCATCAAATTATAACAGGAACGGCAGACCTCCCGTTGTTATGGTAAATAACGGCGAATCACGCATCATAGTAAAAGGCGACTCCTACGAAGACCTCGTCAGAAACGATATATAATTACAAAAAACAGCTCCCACAAGGGGGCTGTTTAAGTTTATACGCAAAAGCCGTGACGGAGAGAGCAAGTAACGCACAAAGTAAAATCGGGGTCATCCTGAGCCGCAGGCGAAGGATCTTTTGTTTCTGTTAAAGATTCTTCACTTCGTTCAGAATGACCTGATGGGGTGGGCGGATAGCGATTTACAGTAATTGGATGAATTTACAAAAATTGCCATCGGAGTATAACTGCTGTGTGTTTTAATGCACACGCTACTTGGTAGGTTGGTCAGATGCACCGACATTGTCATCCTGAGCCGCAGGCGAAGGATCTTTACATCCAAAGCAAGATTCTTCACATACGTTCAGAATGACCCGATCAGGTAGAATGCTCTGATTTGACATTGTACCACATTGCTCCTGACGCTTTAGTGTGCTAATGATATCATGATACCATGATATCAAAACAAGTACCGATTGCACAGCACTACCCAAAATGTAGGGGCGGCAATCTTGTCAGTCATTGCAGTATTTACAGTAATTGGATGAATTTACAGAAATTGCCATCGGAATATACCTGCTGTGCAGGTTTTAATGCACACGCTACTTGGTAGGTTGGTCAGATGCACCGACTCACGGTTGTCATCCTGAGCCGCAGGCGAAGGATCTTTACATCCAAAGCAAGATTCTTCACTTCGTTCAGAATGACCCGATGGGTGGGCGGATA
>JAFQIG010000065.1 GCA_017397655.1 Clostridia bacterium
AAAAACAGGTTTGAGCATTTTGCACAAAAAAGGCTCCCTTGTGTAAAGGGAGCTGGCAAAAATCTTTGATTTTTGACTGAGGGATTGTATAAAATACGACGACAACCCCTCCGAGTCGGTTTCACCGACCCACCTCCCCTTGCACAGGGGAGGCTGTAGGTTTAAGCTGATTTGTCTATTTTGACTATTGTGTTTTTACAATATACTTTGTCAGCAGTCTGAAGCGACCTGCAGAAAAATCTGCAGGTCGCTGATTGTTTTTTACATAGATTCGGGAACATTGATTTTAAGCATTGTAAGGATATTTCTGATTGTATCTCTGACACAACCGCACAGATAAAGACGAGCCTGTTTAAGTGCTTCGTCCTCACAGTTTACTCTGCAGGCATTATAGAACTTATGGAAAAGAGATGCAAGATCAACCGTGTATCTCGTTATTCTTGCAGGGTCGTAATTCTTTGCCGAGATTACGATTTCCTCCGTAAGCGATGCCAGATGACGTATAAGCTCTCTTTCTTCGGGCTGTGAAAGCATCATAAGCTCTTCCATGGAGCAGTCACGGCTTTGTGTGCCCTCTTCTTTGAGCTTTTTGAAGATGCTGCAGATTCTTGCGTGTGCATACTGACAGTAATAAACAGGGTTCTGTGCACTCTGCTCAACCGCAAGATCAAGATCGAATTCCATCTGAGAGCCCGGCTCACGCATATTGAAAAGGAATCTTACCGCATCAATCGGGATGTCCTCAAGAAGATCGGTAAGCGTGATAGCCTTGCCCGTACGCTTTGACATTCTGACAACCTCGCCGCCGCTCATAAGTCTGACAAGCTGCATCAGTATAACATCAAGCTTTGATCCGTCAAGTCCGATAGCATCAAGTGCACCCTTCATTCTTGCAACGTGACCGTGATGGTCAGCACCCCAGATGTCGATAGCCTTGTCAAAGCCTCTGACAAGAAGCTTGTTGCGGTGATATGCAATATCGGCGGCAAAGTATGTCGGGTTGCCGTTTGATCTGACAAGAACCTCGTCCTTTTCTCCGCCGTGCTCGGTTGCACGGTACCACAATGCGCCGTCCTTTTCATAAACGAGATTTTTCTCTCGCATAATGTTGATTGTTTCCTGAACTTCACCCTTGTGAAGCTCGCTTTCAAAGAACCATTTATCGTATTCAATGCGGTATTTTGCAACATTTTCTCTCATAAGAGCAATGTTCTTAGGCAATGCGAAATCAACCAAAGCCTTGCGACGGACGTCTTCGCTTTCGCTCATATATTTATCGCCGTTTTCTTCGGCGAAAGCCTTTGCGTGCTCCTTGATGTCCTCGCCGTGATAGCTGTCCTCGGGCATCTCTACATTCTCTTCACCCTCAAAAATCTGACGGTAACGGATGTCAAGAGAAAGTGCAAATTTTTCGATCTGGTTACCTGCATCATTTACGTAAAATTCACGAGTGACATCGTAGCCTGCCGCCGACAAAACAGCTGCAAGACAGTCACCGAGTGCACCGCCTCTTGCGTTACCCATATGCATAGGACCCGTAGGATTTGCCGAAATAAATTCAACATTTATCTTCTTGCCCTTGCCGTAATCCGAACAACCGTATCTGTCGCCTTTTTCACGGATATCACGAAGAACTGCCGCATAAAAAGCATCGCCCAGATAGAAGTTGAGGAAGCCTGCGCCTGCCGCTTCGCAACGGTCAAAATAAGTTCCCGAAAGATCCATATGAGAAATAATTGCATCCGCAATCATTTTTGGCGCTTTTCTGAAATCCCTTGCCCACGCCATTGCTGCGTTGGATGAGTAGTCTCCGTTCTTTCTGTCAGCAGGAACCTCTACATTGAATCCGCCTGTAGGAACACTCGGCAATGTGCCGTCTGCCATAGCACGGCCTGCCGCCTCTAAAATTCTTTCACGAACATCACATTTTGCCTGATCAACTAACAGTGACATTTCTTTTAACCTCCTCGAACAGTATGTCCAACTCATTTTCCGTTGCGTTTGAAGAGTTGAAGTCTATAGTGTATTTTAAATTAAGTTTACCCTCAGAGCCGTTATCCGCAACGCTTGACTCGATATTTTTTGCATATACGCCCAACATAAATCCGCCGAACGGTGTTGTATAATGACAGTTGTGGCGTTTGTTCTTTTCCATTATCATCTCGGCAGTATATCTGCCCGTTCTTGTCATAACAACCTTTTCGTTGCCCTCCACCCTCAGTGTTGTGACACAGCTTTCAAGCTCTGCATTCTGCTCGTTGTAGCTTATACTGAAGCCTTCGTCCGTTCCGACAAAAACACCTGTCGTTATAAGCTCGGAGCTTTCGCTGTCGCCGTCCTGAGTGTGTGTATCTTTTATCGTGACGATTATATCCTTTTTATTCATCCGCAATCACTGCTCCATCGCCAGAGAAAGAAGCTCCTCAAGAACATCCTCTATTTCGATTCCTGCCTTAGCCAGCATCTTTGCATACATACTGATTGATGTAAATCCGGGAATCGTATTAATCTCGTTGAAGAGAACCTTTTTGTCGCTCGTTCTGACAAAAAAGTCTGCACGTGCAAGTCCCGAACAGCCGAGAAGCGTAAAGATTCTTGCGGCATTCTCCTGAACCGTTTTAAAAGTAACATCATCTATTCTTGCAGGAATGTGAAGCTCACTTTCGTTAGCAAGATACTTCGCATCGTAATCGTAAAAATCGTTACAGGGAACGACTTCACCGACCATGGGCGCACGAGGATTTTCGTTGCTGCCTATGACGGCACATTCGACCTCCATACCCACAATTCCCTCTTCGGCAACGATTTTTGTATCGTGCAAAAATGCATCTTCAACAGCCTTTTCAAGCTCATCGGCCGATGAAACCTTGGAAACACCTATTGACGAGCCTGCGTTTGCAGGCTTGATAAACAGCGGAAAGCCGAGATACTTTGCACAATCATCAATAAACTTCTCGGAACAGGCGGCATATTCGCCTTTGGTAATACCGAGCCACTTTGCCTGTAAAAAGCCGAAGTGATCCGCCATTGTGTTGGTTATCGCCTTATCCATACACATTGCAGAAGAAAGCGTATCACATCCGACAAACGGTATACCTGCGATCTTGAAAAATCCCTGTATTGTACCATCCTCACCGTTTTTGCCGTGAAGCACGGGGAATATGACATCTATATAAATATCCCTGTTTCCGTCCTTTTCATAAACGGTGATTCCGTGAACGGATCTGTCAGGCGAAACAACGGCAGGAAAAACATTGTCGCTGTCCGAAAGCCAAGTGCCGTTTTCGATATTCTGTGTGTCACCTGTATATAAAAGCCAGCGGCCGTCCTTTGTAATGCCGAGAGTGAGAACCTCCCATTTATCCTTTCGGATTCTGTCGGCTACGGATCTTGCCGAACAAAGGGATACGTCGTGCTCCGAGGATACTCCGCCGAAAATAATAAGTACCTTTTTCATATCAACGCCTCTTTCCGATTGCTGTACTAAAGATATATTATACTACACCTTTTGCCGTCCGTCAATAATTATCGTGCTGTTTGACAATATTCTTCTACTATATATAAATATTTATATAAACTTAAGTATAAAATAATACATATATTCTGCTTTTTCTCCTTGAAAAATGCATAGAAACATGATATAATAATATGAACATAATTATTTTGGAGGATCTTTTCCATGATTGAAAAAAGCACAGTCCTTTCATCAGTTGTAAACGGACTTGAAAAAGAGCTTAAGGCTGCAAAATTCTCGCTCTATTATCCCGACGGCACAGACCGTCACGAATTCCCCGAAATCACCGAAAACAGCACTTCTTACGTTCTTTTCAGCGGTTCCGAAAACAGCTCAATGATGATTGAATTTTCAAATAAAACACTCAATCTTTTCTATGCCGAATCCCCTGCAGGTGAGACTCAGAAGGGTGACTACACACGTCTGTCATCTTCTTTGCTTGACCCTGACGAAGCAGATGATTCCGATATAAAATACATCATCGAGGACTTCTCCGAAACCATCGCTTCAAAGTTCTCAAACGGCAAGAAGCCTCAGGTCAAAAAGCTGCCCAACGCAGTATCCAAAGCCGCTGTCAGAAACGGCGCTTTTTACGATATGTCCTCATTCGGCAGCCGCATCACATCGACATACCCCGAGCTTCGCGATAAATTCAAGGACAATATTAACGCTTACGGCGAATTTCTTCCCGAAGAATTCTTTAAATCATACGGAACACCCCACATTATTTCAATAATCAAGGGCGGTGATCCGACAAAGCTTAAAAAGCTCTTTAACCTGCTCAACGAGATTTATGATAACGGAACAAACGATGTCCAGAGTCTCATTGTTGTCTCCATACTGGGCGAGCTTAAAAACGATGAAAACCTCATCGCACGTTGTGTTGACTATATGGGTGACGAGCTGTGCGTAAATGTTATCAGAGTCAATAAATATCTCTATTCCCCCGCAGGAAAAAGCGCCCGTATGCGCCTTGAAAACCCACCCAAGTACAAGCCCAAAAAGCAAAAAAAGAGTCTTATGTCTTCCTTAATGGGCGGTAATCAGAACGGATTAGGTATGTGATCAGAACTCTTTTCGGAGGTTTATTTAAAATGAACGAGAATAAAGACGCTCTCCTTAACGAAAACGGGAGCATTACAGAAGACACAATCGAATCGATGAATACTGCCGTTTCCGAGGAATACGGCGCCGATCAGATTCAGATCCTTGAGGGACTTGAAGCCGTCCGTAAGCGTCCCGGTATGTACATCGGCTCTACAGGTCCCAGAGGCCTTCATCATCTTGTTTATGAAATAGTCGATAACTCCATCGACGAGGCTCTTGCAGGCTTTTGTACAAAGATTGATGTTGAGATTCTTCCCGGTGACATCATCAGCGTTCGTGACAACGGAAGAGGCATTCCCGTTGAAATGAACGAAAAAGTCGGTTTGCCCTCTGTTACCGTTGTTCTTACAATTCTTCACGCAGGCGGCAAGTTCGGCGGCAGCGGCTACAAGGTATCGGGCGGTCTGCACGGTGTAGGCTCGTCCGTCGTTAACGCACTTTCCGAGTGGCTTGAGGTCGAAGTCAGCCGTAACGGAAAGGTTCATGCGCAAAGATTCGAAAGAGGCGACATAAAAACTCCTCTTAACATAATCGGCGATACCGAAACTACAGGCACTCTCGTCCGCTTCAAGCCCGATCCCGAAATCTTTACGGAATCAACCGTTTATGATTTTGAAATTCTTGAACGCAGACTCAGAGAATCCGCATTCCTCAATGCAGGTCTTTGCATCACTCTCAAGGATTCCAGAAACAGCGATGACATCAAGGAAGAGATCTTCTGCTATGAGGGCGGTCTTTCAAGCTTTGTTGACTATCTCAACAAGGTTCGCGCGCTCACTCCCATTCACGAAAAGCCCATTCACTTCAGCGTAGTCAAGGAGGACAGAGAGGCCGAAATCGCTCTCATGTACAATGAAAGCTACAACGAGCTTATCCTCTCTTACGCAAACAACGTTAATACCGTTGACGGCGGTACTCACGAAACAGGCTTCAAAACAGCCCTCACAAGAGTTTTCAACGATTACGGTCACAAGTTCGGAATTCTCAAGGACGGTGACAAAAAGCTCTCGGGCGAGGATTGCCGTGAAGGTCTTACCGCTGTTGTCAGCGTAAAGCTTACCGAGGCACAGTTCGAAGGTCAGACAAAAGGCAAGCTCGGCAACACCGATATCACATCGCTTGTCTCCTCTGCCGTTTACGACAAGCTTATGACATATTTTGAGGAGAATCCTTCTGTCGCCAAATCAATTCTTTCCAAGGCTCTTGATGCCTCCCGTGCAAGAGAAGCCGCCAGAAAGGCTCGTGAAGCCTCCAGAAGAAAGAGCGTCCTTGAAAACAGCTCAATGCCCGGAAAGCTTGCCGACTGTACGGAAAAGAGTAATGAGTTTACCGAGATATACATCGTCGAGGGAGATTCGGCAGGCGGCTCTGCAAAGGACGGCAGAGACAGACAGTATCAGGCAATTCTTCCGCTTTGGGGAAAGATGCTCAACGTTGAAAAAGCACGTCTCGATAAGGTTATCGGCAACGATAAACTTTCTCCCGTTGTTACCGCACTCGGAACGGGTATCGGTGACGAGTTTGATATAACAAAGCTCAGATATGACAAGGTTGTCATTATGGCGGATGCTGACGTTGACGGTGCTCATATCCGCACACTTCTTCTTACATTCTTCTTCAGATATATGCGACCTCTTATTGATGAAGGTCATATTTATATTGCACAGCCTCCCCTCTTTAAGGTCAGCAAAGGCAAAAAATTCATGTATGCCTTTTCCGATGAAGAGCGTGACAGACAGATCGCAGAGCTCGGCGGAAGCTGTGATATCCAGCGTTATAAAGGTCTTGGTGAAATGGATCCCGAACAGCTGTGGGAAACTACCATGAATCCCGAAACCAGAATCATGCTTCGTGTAACTCTTGAAGATGCTGTCGAAGCTGACGAAACCTTCTCGCTTCTGATGGGCGAAAAGGTAGAGCCCAGACGAGAGTTCATTGAAAAGAACGCCAAGTTCGTTAAGAATCTTGATATTTAAGAAAGGAGGATACCGCTGTGGAACAGATTAATCACGAAAATTTCAGAGAAGCGTTGATGAATCAGAAGATTATCAATGCAGATCTTAACAGGGAAATGCGCAATTCATTCCTTGATTATTCAATGTCGGTTATTACTTCACGTGCTCTTCCCGATGTACGTGACGGTCTCAAGCCCGTTCACCGCAGAATCCTCTATACCATGCACGAAAACGGTCTGACTCCCGACAAGGCATACCGTAAGTGTGCCGATACGGTAGGTTCGGTTCTCGGTCGTTACCATCCTCACGGTGACGCTTCCGTTTACGATGCAATGGTTCGTCTTGCCCAGACCTTCTCGATGCGTTATACGCTCGTTGACGGTCACGGTAACTTCGGTTCGATTGACGGCGACCCGCCTGCTGCTTACCGTTATACAGAGTCCCGTATGAGCCGTCTCGCTTTGAGAATGCTTTCCGATATTGAAAAAGAAACGGTTGACTTTGTTCCCAACTACGATGACCGTCTCAAGGAACCGACGGTTCTTCCGTCAAGATATCCGAATCTCCTTGTAAACGGCTCAATGGGTATTGCTGTCGGTATGACAACAAACATCCCTCCTCACAATCTTCGTGAAGTTATCGACGGTATGTGCTGTCTTATAGACAATCCCGATGCAGAGCTTGCCGAGCTTATGGAGCACATCAAGGGTCCCGACTTCCCGACAAGAGGACTCATCCTCGGCAGATCGGGTATCCGTGCCGCTTATGCCACAGGCAGAGGCAAAATCACAATGCGTGCACGTACCGAGATCGTCGAAAAGAAAAACGGCAGATTTGAAATCCGTGTTACTGAAATTCCTTACACGGTCAACAAAGCAAAGCTTATCGAAAGCATTGCCGATCTTGTTAAGGAAAAACGTATCGAGGGCATCTCCGATATCAATGACTACTCTTCCAGAAAGGGTATGTATATTTCCATCGACTTAAAGCGTGATGCAAATCCGCAGGTCATTCTGAATCAGCTTTTCACATATACACAGATGCAGTCCACGTTTGGTGCAGTAATGGTCGCTCTCGTAAACGGCGAACCGAAGCAGCTCACTCTCAAAGAGATGCTCACTCATTACATCAACTTCCAGTGTGAGATTATCGAGCGCCGTACACGCTATGACCTTCGCAAGGCAAAAGAGCGTGCTCATATCCTTGAAGGCTTGCTGACTGCACTTGATTATATTGATGAAGTAATCGACATCCTTCGCAAATCAAAATCCATCCCCGAAGGTAAGGAGGCTCTTTCCGCACGCTTCGGTCTTGACGATATACAGACTACCGCTATCGTACAGATGCGTTTCGGACAGTTAACGGGTCTTGAACGCATCAAGATTGAAGAAGAACTCAGCACTCTTCGTGACAAGATCAAGGAATACACCGAGCTTCTTGAAAGCCACGATAAGGTTCTCGCTCTTGTAAAGGAGGAGGTTCGTGCAATCGGTGACAAGTTCGGAGATGACCGCCGTACAGAGATCATGAACGTCAGCGGTGAGGTTGATATTGAGGACCTTATCCCCGAAGAAACCTGTATTTACACTCTTACCAATATGGGTTATATCAAGCGTATGCCTGCAGATGTTTACCACATTCAGAACAGAGGCGGCAGAGGCATCAAGGGCATGACAAGACGCGACGAGGACGTTGCCGAAACAATGTTCACCTGTTCCTCACACGACTATATTATGTTCTTTACCGACCGTGGCAGAGCCTACCGTGTCAAAGGCTTTGAGATTCCCGAATCGTCAAGAACGGGCAAGGGTATGAATATCGTAAATATTCTTCCCATCACAAACGAAGAAAAGGTCACAGCAATGATCTGTGTTCCCTCGGAGCATCTCGATGCTGAGGACAAGTTCCTTTGTATGGTCACCCGAAAAGGCATTATCAAGCGTACAGAGCTTGAAGCATATAAGAACATCCGCAAGAACGGTGTTATTGCCATCAATCTTGACGACGATGACGAGCTTGCGTGGGTTCATATGACAAACGGCAACGACGATCTTTTGGTCGCAACAAAAAACGGTATGGGTATCCGCTTTAACGAAGAAGATGCACGTGCCATCGGCAGAACGGCAAGAGGCGTCAAGGCAATTACTCTGCGTGACGGCGACGAGGTTGTCGGCATGGTTGTTCTTGATGAAAGCAAGACGGTTATCACGGTAACGGAAACAGGTTACGGCAGACGAAGCAAGATTGACGATTACCGTCAGCAGTCAAGAGGCGGTATCGGTACGATCAACTATCATACCGAAAAATACGGCAAGGTTGCTTCTGTTTCAGGTGTCAGCGAGGACGAGGATATCATTCTCATCTCCTCTGACGGTATTATCATCAGAATCCCTGCTGACAGCATCAGCATCTTTAACAGACCGTCAAAGGGTGTCCGTGTAATGAAAGCAACTCCCGGAGAAAAGATCGTTACAATGGCAATTACGGAAAAATCAAAAGAGGATGATTCCGTAAGTGAGGAAGCTGTCGAAAATTCTGAGTCCGATGACAACAAACCTATTGAAAACTGATAGATTTTCTGATATAGTTTTAACATAATCTTTTTACACAAATATTCGAGGAGGTAATTATGAATATAGCATTGATTGCACATGACGCAAAAAAAGAACTGATGGTTCAATTTTGTATAGCATATTGCGGAATTCTCAGCCGCCATGATCTGTTTGCTACAGGCACAACAGGCAAGCTTGTCGGCGAAGCTACGGGACTGTCCATTCAGCGTTTTCTGAGTGGTTCACAGGGCGGAGATCAGCAGATAGCATCATTAATTGCCTGTAACGAAATTGACCTGCTTATCTTTTTCCGTGACCCCTCCTCGCCCAAGCCTCACGAGCCGGACGAGGCAGGCTTGCTTCGTCTGTGCGATGCACACAACATTCCCGTCGCTACCAATATCGCAACAGGTGAAGCGCTTATCCACAGCCTTAACAGGGGCGATCTTGACTGGCGTGATATCGTCAGAGCTAAAAAGAATTGATGAATTCTTAAAATCTCGTTCAAAAGCGGACAAACGAGTGTTGTCCGTTTTTTGTTCACTTGAAAAGGATGA
Organism: Clostridia bacterium; assembly: GCA_017397655.1. Lineage (GTDB taxonomy): Bacteria > Bacillota > Clostridia > Oscillospirales > Acutalibacteraceae > UBA1425. The sequence goes on from JAFQIG010000065.1 coordinate 9,686, forward strand.
TTATAAATGGCACTTTTAACAAAAGCAATCAAGGGAACACAGGACTTTCTTCCCTCAAACAGCAATCAGGTTCGTTATGTTGAAGAGGTTGCTGTAAGAATCGCCGAAAACTTCGGTTATCACGAAATTCGCACTCCCGTTTTTGAGCATACTGAGCTTTTCCAGCGTGGTGTCGGTGATACAACCGACGTTGTTCAGAAAGAAATGTATACATTTGATGACAAGGGCGGACGTTCAATAACACTTCGTCCCGAGGGTACGGCAGGTGTTATCCGAGCATTCCTTGAGCACGGACTCTTTAACGAGCCGCTTCCCTTTAAGGCAAGCTACCTGACCTCTTGCTACAGATACGAAAAGCCTCAGACAGGCAGACTGCGTGAATTCCATCAGTTCGGCATTGAATGTGTCGGTGCTTCCGAGCCTTCTGCCGATGCCGAAATCATTTCTCTTGCATACACATTTTTCAACGCTCTTGATATCAGCAATATAAAGCTTGAAATCAACTCTATCGGCTGTCCCGAATGCAGAAAAAAATATCACGAAGCTCTCGCTTCTTTCTTTGAAGAACGCAAGGGTGATCTTTGCGAAACCTGCCTTGAAAGATTGCAGAAGAATCCGATGAGAATCCTCGACTGCAAGAGTCCCGTTTGTTCCGAAATAACAAAGAACGCTCCCGTCGTTCTTGATTACATCTGCGATGACTGCCGTGATCATTTTGAATCTGTCAAAAAGCATCTCGATGCAATGAATATAGAATATACCGTCAATCCCGGAATCGTCCGTGGTCTTGATTACTATACAAGAACGGTATTTGAATTTGTTTCAAACGAAATCGGCGCTCAGGGAGCTGTATGCGGCGGCGGTCGTTATGACGGACTTGTTGAACAGCTTGGCGGAACTCACGTTCCCTCTTTGGGCTTTGCTATCGGAATCGAAAGACTCCTGCTTCTTATGCAGGCTCAGAACATCGCTTTCCCCGAATACGATCCTTGTGTTCTGTATATTGCTGCAATGGGCGAAAAAGCACAGCTTGAAGCTTCAAAAATCGCACTTGATCTTCGGATATCCGACATTCCCACACAGTTTGATACAGCAGGACGTTCGCTTAAAGCTCAGATGAAATATGCAAACAAGCTTAACGCTTTATACTCGGTTGTTATCGGTGATGATGAGCTTGACAACAACAGCGTAACGGTTAAAGATATGAGCACGGGCGAGACATTCGATCTGGCCGTTGACTCTTTCTCTGAAGATTTTGAAGAGATTTTTTCAAGCCGTCTTATTGATTCATTGAATCAGATGTTCAATGTTGAAGAATAACCTTTGGAGGTAAAAAATATGGATTTTATGACAGGACTTAAACGTACCGACTACTGCGGTAATCTTCGTATCAGCGACGTTGGCAGAGAAGTTACCGTTGCAGGCTGGGTACAGCGCCAGAGAGACCTCGGTGCACTCATTTTTATCGATCTTCGTGACCGCACAGGTATTTTACAGTTAGCTTTTGACGAAAGCACAGACCGTGAAATTTTTGATAAAGCTTTTTCGGCAAGAAACGAGTTCGTTCTGATGGCAAAAGGCACCGTCAGAGAGCGTTCTTCAAAAAACACCGAAATCCCCACAGGCGAAATCGAGCTTGAAGTAACCGATCTTCGTGTTCTTTCAAAGAGCGAAACTCCTCCCTTTGAAATTATTGAAAACTGTCCTACTTCTGAGCTTACAAGACTTAAGTACCGCTATCTTGACCTTCGCCGTCCCGATCTTCAGAAGAATATCATTCTCCGTCACAAGGTCAGCAAGGTCACTCGTGACTACTTCGATGAAAACGGATTTATCGAGATCGAAACTCCGATCCTCATCCGTTCCACTCCCGAAGGCGCACGTGACTTCCTTGTTCCCAGCAGAATTCATCAGGGCACTTTCTATGCTCTTCCCCAGTCACCTCAGCTTTACAAACAGCTTTCAATGGTTGCAGGCTTTGACCGTTATATGCAGATTGCACGTTGCTTCCGTGATGAGGACCTTCGTGCCGACCGTCAGCCTGAGTTCACTCAGATCGACCTTGAAATGTCCTTTGTCGATGTCGAGGATATCCTCGGTATTGTTGAAGGTTATATCAAACGCCTTTTCAACGAAGTTATAGATGTTGATATTCCCACTCCCCTGCCGAGACTTACATATGCAGAGGCTATGAACCGTTACGGCTCCGACAAGCCCGACACCCGCTACGGAATGGAGCTTTATGATCTTACAGACACAGTCAAAGGTTGTGGCTTTGGCGTATTTACAGGCGCTATCGAAAACGGCGGAAGCGTCAGAGGTATTACAGCTAAAAATGCTGTTTCAACACTTACCCGTAAAGAAATCGACAAGCTTACAGAGTTTGTCAAGGGTATCGGCGCTAAGGGTCTTGCATGGGCTCGCCTTAATGAGGACGGCTCGGTTGCTTCTTCGTTCGCAAAGTTCCTTACCGAAGAAGAAAATGCAGCTCTGCTTAAAGCAGCAGGCGCCGAAAAGGGTGACGTTGTTCTTATCGTTGCCGATACAAAGAATTCTTCCGTTCTTTCGGTACTCGGTTCTCTCCGTCAGGAGGTTGCAAAGAAGCTTGATATCATTGACAGAAGCAAATTCAACTTCCTTTGGATTACAGAGTTCCCGTTCTTTGATTGGGATGAAGATCTCGGTCAGTTCGTTGCAATGCATCATCCTTTCACTTCTCCGATGGATGAATGTCTTCCCTATCTTGAAACAGATAAAGCTAACGTCCGCGCAAAGGCATACGACCTTGTTCTTAACGGCATCGAGCTTTCTTCCGGTTCAATCCGTATTACAAATGCTGAACTCCAGCAGAGAATTTTCAAGCTTCTCGGCCTCAGCGATGAAGAAGCACACGAAAAATTCGGATTCCTTACAGATGCTTTCAGATACGGCGCACCGCCTCACGGTGGTATTGGTCTCGGACTTGACAGAATCGTTATGCAGATGCTCGGTTGCGAAAGCCTTCGCGATGTAATTGCTTTCCCGAAGGTACAGAATGCTTCCGAACCCATGACGGAATGTCCTGCTCTTGTTGACAGCATCCAGCTTGATGACCTCGGCATTGCGGTTAAAACAAAAGAATAATTTAAAGATCAAAACAGCGACTTGTTCTTATTGAACAGGCCGCTGTCTTTTATACTTTAACTTCATATTTATCGTCAATTAAAACAATTTTTAAATTATTTTTTTCTGCTCTGTGCAAAGTCTCTGCATTATCTGACAATAACGATTCCAATGTGCAATCGCTGTCATCAACACGCCTTTCAATGACATTTGCATATTTTACAACATCACCGAAGTGTTCTTTTATATAATTCTCGCTCAGCACAAGACAATAACATTCGATGTGCTCAAGATAGTTTTTGTCAAAATCATTTTTATAATCAAACGGTATGTAGCATCCCTCAATAATCAGATTCTGTTCGTTTTCTATTACCGTTTTGATTATTTCACGGACAATCGGCCACAGATATGTCGTCAGCTCCGACTCATCACTTGTTGGTGTCAAAGCTGTGTTTCCGCTTCTTATCAATCCCATTTTAAGGTGATCAATAGAAAGATAAGGATACTTATATTTTTCAAGCATCCTTTGTGCCAACAGCGTTTTCCCTGTGTGCGATGCACCTGTAATCAGAATAACCATAGCTCTTTACCCTTATAATCCAAAATGAATTACCCATTTATTTTCAGCAGATGCCTTTTCAAACATTTCCTTAAGTTGTACCAATTCACTATTATTTTTTAATACCGTTATAACTGACTCAATTGATTCAGGCGGTATCAGCGTTACACCGCAGTATGCGATTCCTTTTGCCGGAATATCAAGGGTGTGCCAATAAAAATCAATACTGCTTATTTCATCCGCTATTTTTTCGATGTACTTATCATCAACTGAAATACAGTTATACTTTTCCGGTTCGTATTCATCGTATCTTTTTCCGGATTCAGGATCCGCTTGCATAATACCGAATTCGTGTTTTGCCATACCCTTTACCTTTCACGAAGTTTTCTATAAAGCTTGTAACCGATCAGATATATAATATCAATAAACAAACCGCAAATCAACCCGAAGATCAACTCTTCTGTTCTTTCCCCTTGCGCAAGCTCAAAAACTAAACATACCGATACAGATATTATTGGAATAATTATTAACAGGAGATAGCTTAAATCGTACATAATTTTCAAGCAAAACTCACCCCGATCAGTAAAATCCCCTTAATGATAAATAAGAGGGTTGTCTTTCGACAACCCTCTTCAGACTGTCGATAAAGGCACCGGGAACACGCACATTATTACAAAGAGCCTTCGGCAAACAGCTAACCATTCGGGTCATTCCGAGCATAGCGAGGAATCTTTTATAAATTTCGGAGAAACGACGAAACTTTAATGTGCGTTTGTCGTGTTTTTGCCCACTCGCAGTACCTTTGTACAGCTTCGGGGCAAAGAACACGCCATCCCGTCACCTTTCTCGAAGCCTCCCTGCTTGCCGAAAAAATACTTTTTCGACAAGCAGAAGAGGGTTGTCTTTCGACAACCCTCTTGAAATTCAGTTTGGATTAACCAACTGTAACAGTGATGATATCACCGTAGTAGATTGCATTACCAACTTCGATGTAGGAACGAGCGTAAACTGTTCCGCCATTGTTGTTGATTGCGTTGTAGGAAAGAGATGCAGCATAAACACCCTGCTGATCGTTGATCTTTGCCTTACCAACGATGAAGTTTTCACCGCTGTCGAAGCGAAGAGCGTCATCAGTTGCAACGTTTGCATCGTATGTGAGCATTACACCGGAAGAAACAACGTTTACAGAAGAGCTTCTCTCTACGTAGAATGTCTTCATAGCGCCGTTTGTACCGACTGTATCAGCAACTGTGAGTACGGAAACTGCTACGGGAGCTTCTGCACCGTAAACTGCTGTAACATCAAGATCACGAACTGCTGTGAATTTGAATGTCTTAAGAACGCTTACAACATTGCCTTCAGCATCTGCCCAGTAAGAGAAGTTTGCACCCTTAGCTGTAGCGGAAACAACCTTGTTAGCATCAACAGTCTTTGTTGTTGTTACGCCGTTGTCTGTGAAGGATACTGTAAACTGAGTTGCTGTCTCGAAATCACCGGCAACGAGGATAGCGTTGCTTGTGCTGTTAGCCTTAACGATCTTGCCATAGTAGTAGTCAGAAGCGCTGTCGAAAGCACTGCTGCCTGTATAAGCGATTGCAGCTGCCTTAACATCAGCAGAAACGCCGATTGTCTCATAAGATGCTACAAGAGCATCATCAGCTGTCGGCCAACCTGTGAACTCAAGACCGGGAACGTAAGGATCGTTTACGTCTGCATAGACATCTTCATCATCATATGCTGTAATGATACCCATAATCTGTCCTGTGGGAGCGATGAAGAGATAGTCGATGCAATCATCAGCTGTCTCATAATATGCAACAACTGTTGTGGGAGTCTTTGTTGTAAGAGTAAGAGTTGTCTCTGTTGTGAGAATTCTGTTGGAAGACTCTGTTACAGAAACCCATGCGATGAAGCCGTCAGCGTCAGCTGTAAGTACAACACTGTTTTCGTATGCATAGATTTCGCTTGTATTAACTGTGCCTGCGGAAGCACCGTCAACTGTTACGGAAGCACTACCTACACCGTTGATTTCAACGTTTACAAGACCTGTGGAAACTGTCTTTGCGATGAAACGCTCGGGAGCTGCGTAAGCCATTACATAGTTACCGTCAACTGTGAACTCAACATAGTCCTCAATGTTTTCAACAACTTTAACTGCCTTGTTTACATAGTCAGCGATCTTATCTTCGTTGTTTTCAACCATGGAGATAACTTCTTTAACCATGTCATTTGCAAGAACTTCGTCGATAAGAGCCTGTGCTTTGCCAAGATAATTTTCTACCTTGTTGAGGTAGCCGAGATACTTTTCAAGGCCTGCAGCTTCGATTGCTACTTCAGCGATGTCTGTATCAAGTGTTGCCTGAAGAACGTCAAGCTTTGCTTCTGCCTTATCAAGGAGAAGAAGTACGTCTTCATAATTTTCGTATGCCCAAACAGCGATGTCTGCATACTTTGATGTATCTGTAAGATCGAATGTAAGGAAAGTATCAACATATTCCTGGACCTCATCGATAATACCAAAGTTACCGGTGTTGCCGCCTGCTGCATTGAAAGCTGCACGAACATCTCTGAGAGATGCATAGTCGTTCTGATAGAAATAGTAGAATGTACCGAGACCGAAAGTATAGCTTTCGTCGCCTGTAAGCTCATAAGCTACTTCGTACATTGTACGGCCGCCGAGCTCGAACATTGCCTTCTGGATATCAAAGAATTCCTGAACGTCGCCGAAAGTACCACCGACTACGGGGATGGGCTCTGCTGCAATTTCGTCAAGCATATAGTATGCATCAGCAACCATCTCGATGTACTCGTCATATTTTGCAACTACGTCTTCTACAGCACCGTCAGCTGTTCTGATAAGTCTGCGAACAAGCTGATCTGCGATTTCTGCAAAGTTTACAACATAGTTCTTGAGATCGGGAGCCATTTCGTACCACAAACGATAAACTACTTCTGCTTCGTCTGCGTCTACGAATGCCTTGTATTCGCCGTCTGCAAGCTCAAAAGCTACCTTTGTGCCGTCTGCGAGGATTGCACATTCGGGAACCCACTTATAAGAGAAGTCAATAACCGTATTCTGATAAAGAGGAAGATCGTTGGAAGCATCTACTTCTGCTGTGATCCAACCATTGCTGATAACGGGAGTTTCAACAACGGGATCCTTTGTGTAGATATAGCATCTGTCAGCGATAACAGACTCAAGAATTTCGACTTCGCTGTCGTTGAGACCGATGTTGTCAGCAAGAATACCGTCAATACGGTCTGCAGCATTAACCATCGAAGAACCTTCTGCAACTACTACCTTGGATTCATCCTTGATAGCGCCGAGGAAACCGCAAAGAAGACCGTCAACAACAGTAACGGAGCCGCCGTCAGATGTTGCACCTGCAACAGCATTGTTTACGCCGTAACGACCGATGAGAGCAACATTGTTAAGAACAATGTCAGCATCTGCGCCTACAGATTCAACAGCTGCGCCCATGGGAATGTAGTATGTTGATGTTGTGGGTACTCTTGTGTAAGCACCGATTGCACGTACGTTTTCAAGAGTAAGGTCTGCGTAAGTCTTGATTGCTGCAAAAGCCTTGCTTTCTACAGTCTTGATCATTTCCATTGTGGAAACATCAGCGAACATAGATGTTACTCTACCGTTCTTGATTGTAGAATCTGCATTGACGATAATAGCTCTATCGCCGGCTTCGCCTCTGACCTCAAAGCCATTAAGGTCAAGTGTGATTGACTTGTTGATGACAACAGACTCATTGTAGCTCTTTGTAAGAGTCAATGTGCCGCCCTCTGCAGTTGCATCAATAAGAGCCTGCAAAGATGTTGCCGCTGAAGCTGCTACTGTGCATACTCCAAGTACCATGAGAATTGTCATGATGCTTGCAAGTATTCTTCTCGCTGTCTTCATTCTTTTCACTCTCTTTCTAAAAATTTTATTATTGCCTCGCATCTGTGACAGAGATACTCCACCACAAATAAATTTGCTTTTACATTCTACCATATATATCAAGATTTTTCAAGTACTATATATAGTTTTTTACAGCAATTTTTAAACAATTTTCATAAATTAGTTCGATTTCGGAACAAAAAGCAAACCGCCGTTAAATCAATAACGGCGGCAAACCTTTTTATATTGACTGATTATTCAGCCTTTTTCTTTTTGGCCTTCTTATCCTCGGAAACGACTTCATAGCCAACAAGCTCGATGATGCACATTTCTGCAGCATCTCCGCGACGGGCACCTGTTCTGATGATGCGTGTGTAACCACCGTTTACATCCTTAAACTTGGGTGCAATTTCATCGAAAAGCTTTTTGACAACATCTTCCTTTGTAACATAAGCAAGAACCTGACGCTTTGCAGCAAGAGAATCGTTCTTTGCAATAGTGATCATTTTCTCAGCCATCGCACGAACTTCTTTTGCTCTTGTAACAGTAGTCTCGATTCTGCCGTTTTCCAAAAGATATGTGACCAACCCTCTGAGCATAGACCTACGATGGTCGCTGGCTCTACCAAGCTTTCTGGTACCGGGCATTAAAATCACTCCTTACTTAATCCTTCAATGGGGATTTACTCGTCTTCTCTGTTGAGGTCAAAGCCGAGAGAATTCAGCTTTGCAACAACCTCATCGATTGACTTTCTACCGAGATTTCTGACTTTCATCATATCGTCTTCGGTCTTGTTAATCAAATCCTCTACCGTATTAATTCCGGCTCTCTTCAAACAATTGAAGGAGCGAACAGAAAGGTCAAGTTCCTCAATGGTCATCTCCAGGATCTTTTCCTTGCCGTTGTCAGGCTTAACAACCATAATCTCTGTACTGAACATCTCGCCTGAGAGATCACTAAAGAGACTGAGATGCTCGTTGAGGATCTTGGCACCGAGAGACACGGCGTCTTTAGCGGAAATAGTTCCGTTAGTCCAGATCTCAAGTGTGAGCTTGTCGTAGTCAGTAATCTGACCAACACGGGTGTTTTCTACGGTATAGTTGACTTTTAATACGGGTGAATAAATAGAGTCGATAGCAATAACGCCGATTACCGGCTGCATGATCTGCTTGTTTCTTTCAGCAGAAACATATCCGCGACCCTTATCACACGTAAGTTCCATGCCGAGATGTGCGCCCTCATCAAGTGTTGCGATGTGAAGATCGGGATTAAGAATCTCGACTTCAGAATCTGTCTTGATGCAACCGGCAGTAACTTCGCCGGGTTCATTTGCTTCAAGATAAATCGTCTTGGGACCGTCGCCATGTATCTTGAGTATGACACTCTTCAAGTTAAGCACGATTTCTGTAACATCTTCCTTAACACCGGGAATTGTTGAGAACTCATGCAAAATTCCGTCGATCTTAGCGGAAGTAATAGCGTAACCCGGCATTGAGGAAAGAAGAACTCTGCGAAGGCTGTTGCCGAGAGTTGTTCCGTAACCTCTTTCAAGGGGTTCGACTACGAACTTGCCGTAAGTTCCGTCGGGCTGAAAGTCGGCTGTTTCGATTCTGGGCTTTTCAATTCCTATCATTCAAAACCCTCCTTAATATTTTGGGGTTACCCCCGAAAAAGTGAGCCGTTCTCACAAAAAAGCTTATGCGGCATTATTTGGAGTAGAACTCAACGATAAGATGCTCTTCAACGGGAGCCTCAATCTGCTCACGATCAGGAAGATTGATAACCTTGCCGGACTTAGCTTCTGCATCGCACTCAAGCCATGCAGGAACAGGTCTGCCGGAGTTGGCTTCGATAACTGCCTTAAACTTTTCGCTGTCAAGGCTCTTTTCCTTGATCGATACTACGTCACCGGCTTTAAGAAGGTATGACGGGATGTCAACTTTCTTACCGTTTACTTTAAAGTGACCGTGGCAAACAAGCTGTCTTGCTTCTGCTCTGGAGGATGACCATCCGAGAAGATAAACAACGTTGTCCAAGCGGCTTTCACAGATGCGAAGAAGGTTTTCACCTGTAACACCTGTTTTACGCTCTGCCATAAGGAAATACTTATGGAACTGGCCTTCCTGAATACCGTAATAACGTCTTGCCTGCTGCTTAGCACGAAGCTGAAGACCGTATTCGGAAGTCTTTTTGTGGCCCTGGCCATGCTGACCGGGAGCATATGCACGACGCTCAATGGAACATTTGCCTGTGTAGCAACGTTCACCCTTGAGGAAGAGCTTTTTACCCTCACGGCGGCAAAGCTTACATACCGCACCGGTATATCTTGACATTAATTACACCTCCAAAGAAATTATACGCGCCTTCTCTTAGGCGGACGGCATCCGTTGTGGGGAATAGGAGTAACATCCTTGATCATGTTAACCTCAAGACCCGTTGTCTGCAAAGCTCTGATAGCAGCTTCACGTCCCTGGCCGGGTCCCTTAACATACACCTCAACGGTCTTCATGCCGTGATCGATCGCAATCTTTGCTGCAGTTTCAGCTGCAGTCTGAGCTGCGAACGGAGTAGACTTTCTGGATCCACGGAAGCCCATTTCGCCGGCACTTGCCCACGAAACTGCATTACCCTGTGTATCCGTAATTGTAACGATTGTGTTGTTAAAGGTGGATTGGATATGGGCCGCACCGCGCTCAATATTCTTGCGCTCACGGCGTCTGCGTGTTGATGTGTTCTTTTTGCCTGCGCCTTTGATTGCCATATTGCTCCTCCTCCTTACTTCTTCTTATTCGCAATGGTATTCATGGGAACCTTACGTGTACGTGCATTCGTCTAGGAACGCTGGACTCTTACGGGGAGACCCTAGCGGTGACGAACGCCACGGTAACAACCGATTTCGATAAGTCTCTTGATATCGAAAGCTGTTTCTCTTCTGAGGTCACCTTCAACCTTGAGGTTGTGATCGATGTACTCTCTGAGCTTGGAAACGTCATCCTCTGTGAGGTCTTTAACTCTCGTATCGGGATTTACGCCGGTTGCTGCAATAATATCACTAGCTGTTTTGCGACCAATACCGTAGATGTATGTGAGTCCGATTTCTACTCTCTTATCTCTCGGCAAGTCAACACCTGAAATACGCGCCATGTGTCAGTTGCACCTCCATTAAACGGTTTGCGTCGGTTAACCCTGACGCTGCTTGTGCTTGGGATTTTCACAGATCACCATTACTTTTCCCTTGCGCTTGATTATCTTGCATTTTTCGCAAATTTTCTTTACAGAAGGTCTGACTTTCATTTGTATACCTCCTTCAATTACTTGGATCGCCATGTTATGCGCCCACGGGTAAGGTCATACGGCGACATCTCGACCGTTACCTTGTCTCCGGGAAGAATGCGAATGTAGTTCATTCTGAGTTTACCGGAGATGTGCGCTAAGATTACGTGACCGTTTTTAAGCTCTACATTAAATGTTGCATTAGGCAAAGCTTCTACAACGGTGCCTTCAATTTCAATCATATCCTGCTTAGACATTACTGAAAACCTCCTCGGGTGATTCATAATTGTCGGGTCAGACACAGTCCTCTAAACCCGCAAGCGCTTTTCTGAGCGCCTTGTTACGACTGATTGTTTCTTCGGGAAGCTGAGCTCCCGTTTCACCGATGTGCCGAAGATTTTTAAACTTCGGTCTTTCAACAGGTCGTTCCTTTCCGTCACAGATCAGAACTCCTTTTTCGGTTACTTCAACAACTGCCAGCAAACTGTCTTTGTCACGTCCGGCAAGTGACCGGACAACGCTGCCTCGCTTAAGCATTCCGTGCCTCCCCTTACAACAAAGTAAGGATCTTCGGTCCGTCAGTAGTGATCGCTACTGTATGCTCAAAGTGGGCCGATAATTTACCGTCACGGGTTTTTACTGTCCAACCGTCGGACATCTTTTTGACCGCCGATGTACCTTCGTTTATCATAGGCTCGATTGCGATCGTCATGCCCGGCAACAGGCGTACACCTCGACCCGGTGTACCGTAATTTGGTACGCTTGGATCCTCGTGCAACTCTGCACCTACGCCGTGTCCCGTGTATTCACGTACGACACCGTAGCCTCGTTCCTCGCAATAGCGCTGAACTGCGCTTCCTATGTCACCGATTCTGCCGCCTGCAACAGCTGCACGGATTCCTTCATAAAGGCTCTCACGTGTAGTGTCGATCAGCCGCTTCGCTTCAGGAGAAATCTCTCCTGCACCGAAAGTAGCAGCAGTATCTCCGACATAACCGTTTATCTTAGCTCCAAGGTCAAGACTGACGATGTCGCCTTCTTTGATAATACGGTCTTTGCTCGGAATTCCGTGGATCACTTCGTCATTTATAGAAATGCACACGGTAGCAGGAAAACCTCCGTAATTGAGAAATGCCGGTACAGCCCCTTGCTTTTTGATATAATCATATGCAATACGGTCGATTTCAGCCGTAGAAACTCCGGGCTGTACTGCTTCTCCCGCTACCTTTAATGCTCCTGCCGATATGATACAGGCCTCTTTCATAAGAGACAGTTCTCTCGTTGTCTTGAGCACTATCATGCTTTTCCCTCACTTAATCAAGGAATCCCTTGTAGTGACGCATCATCATCTGGCTTTCAAGCTGCTTGACTGTTTCAAGAGCAACACCGACCAAGATGATAATTGATGTACCACCGAGTGAGATGTTCATCGCATAGTTTACGCCGCTGATTGTGATGAGCGATGTAACCTGCGAGAAGATAATGGGGAACAATGCTACTACGCTGAGAAGAAGAGCGCCGAGCAATGTGATTCTTGACAGAATCTTCGCAATATAATCAGAGGTGGGCTTACCGGGACGAATACCGGGGATTGCACCGCTGTTCTTGCGAATGTTGTTCGCCATTTCAATGGGATTGTACTGGATTGATGCATAGAAGTATGCAAAAGCAATGATCAGTACAAAGTAGATGATTGCGTATGCCCAGTGATCGGCCTTGAAGATGCCGAAGAATGTTGTCAGTCCATCGCTGGGATTGCTGATAAACAATTCAATCGTGGGCGGAAGAGAGAGGATTGAGGAAGCGAAGATAACGGGCATAACACCTGACATATTAACCTTGATCGGAATATGAGTGCTCTGTCCGCCGTACATCTTGCGGCCGACAACTCTCTTTGCATACTGAACGGGAATACGGCGTTCCGAATTATCCATCCAGACAATGTATGCAATCATGAGAAGAAGAATTATACCTGCGAGAGGAGCAAGCACGTAGTAAGCGCCGCCTCTTGCCATATAACCTACGGAAATGTCGGGGCTGTAGAGAGTAGCAAGGAGTGTGGGAACACGGGAGATGATACCTGCGAAGAGGATCATTGAAATACCGTTACCGATACCCTTTTCATTGATACGCTCACCGAGCCACATAATAAGGGCTGTACCGCCGACAAATGTGCCGATGATTACGAACGCCTGGAATACCATCCAGAAGCCTGTGTATGCTGTACCGTCAACACTCTTAATGAGGTAACCCTGATTCTTAAGGTAGATATAGTACGCAGTACTCTGAATCAGACCGAGTGCGATAGTAACATATCTTGTGATAGAAGCGATCTTCTTTCTGCCTTCTTCGCCCTCTTTTGAGAGTCTTTCAAGAGCAGGGATCGCAACTGTAAGAAGCTGCATAATGATGGAGCTGTTGATGTACGGTGTAATCGACATAGCGAAGATTGTACCGTAATTGAAAGCATCACCAGTCATCATGCTGAGGTACTCCATAAAAGTACCTGCACTTGCATCTGTGAGAATACCCGCCTCACCGATATCCAGGAACGGTACCGGAATAGCAGCACCGACTCTGAAAATCAAGATGATGAGCAATGTAAAGAGCATCTTCTTGCGGAGTTCGGGGATTTTCCATGCATTAACGATGACCTTAAGCACTTCAGATCACCTCTGCCTTTCCTCCGGCAGCCTCGATTTTCTGTTTGGCACTTTCAGAAAAGGCGTTTGCTTTAACTGTGAAATTCTTGGTGAGATCGCCGTTTCCTAAGATTTTAACTCCATCCAGAACTTTCGTGACAAGTCCGGCATTAACGAGAGCCTCTAAATCGATAACTGCTCCGTTTTCAAATCTTTCTTCGAGTGCTGCAACATTAACGATAGAGAATTCTGTAGCGAAAATGTTGTTGAAGCCTCTCTTGGGAATACGTCTCTGAAGGGGCATCTGGCCGCCTTCAAAGCCTGCGCGCATACCTCTGCCTGCACGGGCCTTCTGGCCCTTGTGTCCCTTACCTGCGGTTTTACCCTGGCCGGATGCGGGACCTCTACCGATACGTTTACGTTCCTTTTTGGAACCTACTGCCGGTGAAAGATCATGTAACTGCATTACTTTGCACCTCCATTTGCTTCGGAAACCTCAAGCAGATGTGAAATCTTTCTGATTTTTCCCTGTGTGGCTGCGTTATCCGGCTGAACGGAAACGTCGCCGATTTTGCGAAGACCGAGAGCATGAGCGGTGGCAATCTGGTCCTTCTTGCTACAGATGAGGCTCTTTACGAGCTTAACCTGTACAGTAGCTGCTTTTGCTGTTTTTGCCATTGATTGCACCCTCCTTATCCTAAAATCTCACTTGCTGATTTTCCACGGATTGCAGCAACTTCATCAACATTGCGAAGCTGTGCAAGACCGTTCATAGTTGCTCTAACAACATTGCAGGGGTTATTTGAACGCAATGCCTTAGAACGGATATCCTTGATTCCTGCGATCTCTACGACTGCACGAACAGGACCGCCTGCGATAACTCCCGTACCGGGGGCTGCGGGCTTAAGAAGAACTACGCCTGCGCCGAACTTGCCGATGACCTCATGAGGGATTGTTGTTCCCTTAAGGGATACCTTGAACAGGTTCTTTTTGGCGTCTTCGATACCCTTGCGGATAGCATCGGGAACTTCGCCCGACTTACCGAGACCAAATCCGATCGTTCCGTTGCCGTCACCAACAACTACGAGTGCGGAGAACTTCATAATACGTCCGCCCTTGACCGTCTTGGAAACACGGTTGATAGTGACTACGCGTTCTGTCAGCTCAAGAGCTGTTGCGTCAATCTTAGCCAAAAGTATTTCCTCCTCTATTAGAACTTGAGGCCACCCTCACGGGCGCCGTCGGCCAGTTCCTGTACACGGCCGTGATATATATAGCCGCCGCGGTCGAAGACACATTCTTCGATCTTCTGCTCTGCGGCACGCTTTGCGAGCAATTCGCCAACCTTGCGAGCTGCGGTTTTATTTCCGCCGTACTCTTCGAAATCTTTCTCAACTGATGAGGCAGACACGAGGGTTACACCCTTAACGTCGTCTATTAACTGAGCGTAGATATTCTGGAGATAGCGGAATACACAAAGACGGGGACAGTCTGCCGTACCGCTGATCTTGCCGCGGACTCTCTTATGGCGTTTCTGTCTTGCCTTTTTGGTGTCCGGTCTGTTTACCATTTTACAATCACTCCTTTATAAGACTTACTTGCCGCCCTTACCGGCCTTGCCTTCCTTCATGCGGATGCGTTCATCAACATACTTGATGCCCTTGCCCTTGTAGGGTTCGGGAGGACGCTTCTCACGAACTTCAGCTGCAAACTGGCCGACTTTCTGCTTATCTGCGCCGAGAACTATGATCTTGTTGGGAGCAGGAACTTCAACAGTAACTCCATCGGGTTCAGGCATGATAACCTGATGTGAATAACCGACTGTAAGAACAAGGTTTTTGCCTTCTTTTGCAGCACGGTAACCGATGCCGTTGATCTCAAGCTCTTTCTTGAAGCCCTCATTAACGCCTGCTACCATGTTAGCAACAAGAGTTCTTGTAAGGCCGTGAAGAGATCTGTTAAGCTTCTCGTCGTTGGGGCGGGTGACCGTAATGGTATTGCCGTCCTTTTCTACTGTAATATTGCTATGCACTGTTCTGGTAAGCTCGCCCTTGGGGCCCTTAACTGTTACAGTGCTGCCGTCGATGGCGACATCGACACCTGCGGGGATAACGATGGGTAATTTACCGATTCGTGACATCTAACAGCACCTCCTTACCAGACAAATGCAAGGACTTCGCCGCCGACATTGGCTTTGCGAGCATCCTTATCTGTCATAATACCCTTTGATGTTGAGAGGATAGCGATTCCGAGGCCTTTCATAACCTTGGGGATATCCTCACAGTTTGAATATATACGCAGGCCGGGCTTGGAAACTCTGCGTAAACCGGTGATGACCTGGGACTTATTGGGGCCATACTTGAGTGTGATCTCGATCATGCCCTGAATTCCGTCGTCTTCAACCTTGAAGCTCTTTACATAACCCTCATCAACAAGAATCTGAGCAATTGCCTTTTTCATGTTGGATGCGGGAATTTTCACTGTGTCATGCTTTGCTGAATTAGCGTTGCGGATTCTTGTCAACATATCAGCGATTGAATCAGTGATTTGCATAACCGTTTTTCCTCCTTTGCAATTGCTTGATTACCAGCTTGCCTTCTTAACTCCGGGGATCTGGCCAGCGTGAGCCAGTTCTCTGAAGCAGATACGACATACTCCGTACTTACGAAGGTATGCATGCGGCCTACCGCAGATCTGACATCTGTTGTACTGTCTTGTTGAATACTTAGCGGGTCTTGCCTGCTTAACTTTCATTGATGTTTTGGCCACTACAATTCCCTCCTTACTTTTCAAACGGAGCGCCCATGAGTGACAGGAGCTCTCTTGCTTCTTCATCAGTTGCGGCTGTTGTAACCATACAAATATCCATACCGCGAACCTTATCGATCTTGTCGTATTCGATTTCGGGGAAGATAAGCTGTTCCTTAACACCTACGGAGTAGTTACCGCGGCCGTCGAAGGAGTTAGCATTGATTCCTCTGAAGTCACGAACTCTGGGAAGTGCGAGATTGAAGAATCTGTCAAGGAATTCATACATTCTCTCACCGCGGAGTGTAACCTTAACGCCGATTGCCATACCTTCACGAAGTTTGAAGTTAGCAACGGACTTTTTCGCCTTACAAATAACGGGTCTCTGACCTGTGATCTGCTGAATATCGGACATAACTGCGTCAAGAGCCTTGGGGTTATCTCTTGCTTCGCCGCAACCGACATTGATAACGATCTTGTCGAGCTTCGGGATTTGCATGACGCTCTTATAATTGAACTTCTTCATGAGAGCAGGAGCTACTTCATTGAGATAATGTTCTTTAAGTCTTGCTGCCATTTGTCATGTTCCTCCCTTATTCAAATTCTGCAAGGCAGTCGCTCTTTTTGCAAGTACGAACCTTCTTGCCCTTGGAATTAATCTTGTGGCCTACTCTTGTAGGTCTGCCGCACTTGGGGCAAACAAGCTGAACCTTGTCAGCATAGAGAGCGCTTTCAGCCTTGATAAGACCGCCCTGCTCACCCATCTTGCGGGGTTTTACGTGTTTAGTGACGATGTTAACGCCTTCAACGATAACCTTTCCCTCAGAGGGGCTGACCTGCATGACCTTGCCCTCTTTGCCGCGGTACTTGCCGTTGATAACGATAACCTTATCGCCTGTTTTAACATGTACTTTGTTACTCATTGCTGTACCTCCCATTAAAGAACTTCGGGAGCGAGAGAGAGAATCTTGAGATAATCCTTATCACGAAGCTCTCTGGCTACTGGGCCGAAGATACGCGTGCCCTTGGGATTCTTATCATCTCTGATAATAACGGCCGCGTTTTCATCAAAACGGATGTAAGTACCGTCTGCTCTGCGTAAGCCCTTTGCGGAACGTACGATAACAGCCTTAACTACTTCACCCTTCTTAACAACTCCGCCGGGTGTTGCCTTCTTAACGGAAGCTACCACGACATCACCTATATTGGCATACCTTTTGCCGGAACCGCCGAGTACACGAATGCACATAAGTTCTTTTGCACCTGTATTGTCGGCGACCTTAAGGTAACTCTGTTGCTGTATCACAGTGTTTCCTCCTTACCAAAATTATTTGGCCTTTTCGATAATTTCTACAACACGCCATCTCTTATCCTTTGAAAGAGGACGTGTCTCCATAACGAGTACACGGTCACCGATGCCGCATTCGTTGTTTTCGTCATGCGCCTTCAGCTTGATCGTGCGGTTAACGATCTTTTTGTAAAGCGGATGTCTTACCTTATCCTTAACGGATACGACAACCGTCTTATCCATCTTATCGCTGGTTACAAAACCCACACGGGTTTTTCTAAGGTTTCTTTCGCTCATAACTTAGCCTTCCTTTCCTCACGAGTTCACGCCGTGGAGCTCGACATCACGCTGAATAGTCTTGATTCTTGCGATATCCTTCTTAACGGCATTGATTCTCATTGGGTTGTCGAGCTGGTTAATGGCTTGCTGGAAGCGCAGTTTGAACAACTCGTCCTTCAGCTCAAGGAGCTTAGCATCCAACTCTTCAGCAGAAAGTTTTCTTATTTCACTGGCTTTCATTCTTGCTCACCACCCGTTTCTTCCTTGGTAACAAACTTACACTTGATGGGAAGTTTGTTTGCTGCAAGACGCATAGCTTCTGCAGCTGTTGCTCTGTCAACGCCGGCGATTTCAAACATAACTCTACCGGGCTTTACTAC
>JAFQIG010000066.1 GCA_017397655.1 Clostridia bacterium
AAACTCGTAAAGGTCTGTGGTCGGAGCCTTTCTGAAACCGTCTTGCGGTAGGAGTAACAACCGATCCACAGTATCCATTACAGTATAGCATACAGTCCTTGGAGAGGGACTCTAATAACTACTACTTTATTATACGAGGAGTGTTTTTAATGGCATATTTTTATTTGCGTTTCCCGGAGGGGAAAGAGAGAACCGTAACATTCAGCTACGATGACGGATGCCCTCAGGATCTTCGCTTTTCCGATATTTTAAGCAAATACGGATTGAAGGGTACATTCAACATCTGCGGTGACGGATTAAGAGGCGAAAAAACAATTCCCAAAGAAACGATGGAGGAGTATTTTTTATCAAGAGGTCATGAAATTGCGATTCACGGATATTATCACAGAGCACCCGGCAGAGTAAGACCCATCGAGAGCATTCGGGATGTGCTTGATAACCGTATAGAGCATGAAAGAAAGTTCGGCAGAATCATCCGTGGTATGGCGTATCCTGACAGCGCTGTTTCGTTCTTTACAGATGCCAACGATTATGAGACGGTCAGGGATTATCTCAAAAAGCTTGAGATTGCATATGCAAGAGGGGGAGAATACAACGATACGTTCGATCTTCCCACTGATTGGTATAACTGGAAAGCAACGGCACATCATAACGATCCGAAAATTTTTGAAAAGATCGAAAAGTTTTTGAATCTTGATTTTACAAAGAAAACGTATGTAGGTTCGTTGCAGTCAAGACTGTTTTATATTCTGGGTCACAGCTTCGAGTTTGATTACGACAACAACTGGGACAGAATCGAAAGCATTTGCGAAAAAATTTCCGGCAAAGATAACATCTGGTATGCAACCAATATCGAAATCTGCGATTACGTCAAGGCATATAATTCACTCATTTTCAGCGCAGATGGCAGTATTGTTTACAATCCGACACTTTATAAGATATGGTTCGACATTAACAGAGAGCACTATGTAATAGAACCGGGCGAGACGTTACATTTAGCATATTAAAAAAGGCGGTGTCCGTGTTCGGACACCGCCTCAGACTGTCGATAAAGGCACCGAGAACACGCACATTATTATAAAAGGCAATCGGAATTTGCAAGCAGAAAACCGATCGTGTCATTCTGAGGCGAAGCCGAAGAATCTTTTGGTAATTATTTATGTGCGTTTGACGTGTTTTTGCCCTCTCGCAGTACCTTTGTACAGCTTCGGGGCAAAGAACACGCCATCTCGTCACCTTTCCCGAAGTCTCCTGCTTGCCGAAAAATACTTTTTCGACAAGCAGAGGCGGTGTCCTTGTTCGGACACCGCCTCCGGTCATTCTGAACGAAGTGAAGAATCTTTCAATTCTTGTTCAGCGTATCTTCATCATTGTCGTAAAGTGTTTCGTTTATCTCGGCAACGCTTTTCTTGTTGGAGATACCGTTGATTATTATGCAGTCACGCTTTGACTTCGGGTACAAGGGTGCAAAAAGAGCGACCTTCAGTATCTCCTGAGTTTCGTCTATATCCAATTCCATCGCAACACAAACACAGATAAGCGAATCACGGGAGGGGTTTCTTGTACCCGAAAAAATCTGGTATCCCATAACTTCGCTGAGCTCGGATCTTTTAATGACAGCTGACTTGACTAAACCTTTCTTTTTGAGTATATTTGTAAGGTAGGTCGGCAGCTCATCGGATATCATATGATCACTGTTGAGCTTCAGATATTCACCGATGTTGTGAGATCTCATCAATTCGTCCATAAGTTCGTTTGTACTTTTCATATTGCACCCCTTGGAAGTGATCGTTTGACGGAATTTAAAAACATTATTACAGAGCAGTTCGGCTTTGTCAAGTCGCTTAGAAGAACCGAGGATAAATCGGTGATCATGATGCGTCACAAGATACTCGGTACGGAAATCGTGATACGTGAATTTTCGGGAGAATCGGAAGTGTATAAGGTGTTGCAGAGCTTGTCGCATCCGAATTTGCCGAAGGTGTACAGCGTTGAGCAAACGGAAAAAGGCTGCCGTGTGGTTGAGGAATATATAAACGGAATCACGGTAGCCGAGGTGCTGACAAGCGGTCTTTATACCGTGAAAGGGGCAAAAGAAGTGGCAAAGGGCGTTTGCAATGCGCTTCATACACTTCATTCGCTTAACATAATCCACCGTGACATAAAGCCCGAAAACGTGATGATCGACACATACGGCACGGTAAAGCTTATCGACTTTGACGCATCAAGGATATACAAAAGCTACCGATCGCACGATACATCGTTTATCGGAACGGCAGGCTTTGCGGCACCTGAACAGTATGGGATAAGTCAGACAGATCCGAGATCGGATATTTTTTCACTCGGTATACTTATCAATGTTATGCTGACAGGTGAGCATCCGTCAAAAAAACTTTACAAAGGCAGACTTACGGGAGTTATCGAAAAATGCATAAACATTGATCCGAATAAACGATATGCAAATGTCAATGAGCTGTATGACAAATTATAACAACAAAAAATGAAAATGTCCTATGCAGACAGCATAGGACTGCTTGCCGAAAAAGTATTTTTCGGCAAGCAGAGAGACTTCGAGAAAGGTGACGAGATGGCGTGTTGTTTGCCCCGAAGCTGTACAAAGGTACTGCGAGTGGGCAAAAACACGACAAACGCACATATAAAAAGATTCTTCACTTCGTTCAGAATGACCCGATTGTTCAGATTTCCTCGTGTCATTCTTGCGAGCAGCGAAGGATCTTAATTTTTTGCAATTTTTATGTGCGTGTTCTCGGTGCCTTTATCGACAGTTTGTCCTATGCAGACAGCATAGGACAAATTAACCGCCGATGGTGTAGAATACCGTCGGCGGTTGAATTTTTTATCACATTTCGTCGATCTTTTCAGCCATAGCTGTGACCATGGTAAGGAAGCGGCGTACTTTTTCGGGATCCTTACCTTTTAAAGACGATAACAGATGAACGGGAAGATCATTGTCGTCAAAGCTGTCGAGCAAAAGAGAGTCGAGACTTACGTTCAAAGCGGAAGAGATCGCACACAGCGCATCTATTGACGGAGTCCGAGTGCCACGCTCAATGTGACCTATGTGTGCGGTTGACAGAGCGCACATCTCACCGAGCTTTTCTTGTGTAATATGATGTTTTTCTCTTTCGGAGCGTATCCTTGCTCCTAAACTGTAATAATCAACCTTGAAGCTCACATTTTCACCTGCTTTCAACATCAACTATTATACAATATTACCAAAGCATACATAAATAAACTGTTAGCATTAAATGTTGACTAAAAGCATTGTTTGTGTTATACTTGCAAAAAAAGAAAGGGGAAGCAAAATGTATTGTCAAAAATGCGGAAAACAAATTGAAGAGGGGGTAAAATTCTGTGACGGATGCGGAAATCCTGCGGATGATGGGAACGTTCAGCAGCCGACGATCGCAACGGACGGAACCGAAAAGAAAAAAGAGTTCAAAAGAATTCCTTTTATCGACAAGATAATTAAGGAAAAGAATGAAATGATCTGGGTAGCGGCGTTTGCGCCGTTTATCGGATTCTCACTTGAAATATTCTTTTTGTTCATATTCGGTTGGGATCTGTGGTTTATAACCTTGCTTATAAACATACTGTTTTGTTATCTTGATTGCTATTTGCTTGGCAGAAGCGGAACAGATACGGGATATCTTGACAAAACGTTTTTCCTGATGCCCGTATATATGTTCAAGCGTGCAAAGCTTAACGGTGATTCGCTTGCATACTTTGTAACTTGGTGTATATGCTTTGCGGTAGTTACTTTGATATGGGCGGTATGCTCTGATGTGCTTGAAGCAATAGGATTGTTCTATGCTTTGTTATAATTAAAAGGAGGAATAAAAATGAATTGTCAAAAATGCGGAAAAGAAGTCAGCAGTACAACAAAGTTCTGTGATGCTTGCGGTGCAGAGGTCACGTCATCAGACGGTAAGAAAAAACGTGTTAAGTTTAAGGATTTACCTAAAAAGCAAAAGATAACACGCATTGTTGTCGGATGTGTATTTTTGATTCTGGCAGCCGTTTTGATATTTGGTGATGCGCTGGGAGCTGTGTCCCGAGTCGGCGATGAATCAAACGCATACATAGATGTCGTAAAAGAAGGCGCTCTTTACGATTATCCCGATCAGGCAATAGGAAAGGCTTTTGAAGATTTCTTTTCTGATCCCGAGTGGAAAAGCTTCATGAGCGATGATGAAAGAATAATTGTTGAATTTAACGGCGGATGTACGTTTGACGGTGAGCCGGTAGACTGTTGCATACAGTTTGAGGTGTATGAGGACAGTACATTTGAAACGTTCTATGCGGAAATAGACGGCGAAAGTCTGAATCTTTTTGATATCAATACTATGTACGAAACAATATTTGAATATTAAAGCTTAAATCTTTCAAGGTGCCGAAAAACCACGTTTTTCAGCACCTTGAAAAGCATTTTGTAAAAGAATAATGACTAATAGCATTAAACATTGACTAATAGAATTTATTGTGATACAATGTAGAAAACTCAGAGTGTGGATTTAAGGAGGAAAAACATGTTTTGCAAAAAATGCGGTAAGGAAATACCTGACGAGAGCTTGTGTTGTCCGTTTTGTATGACAAAATTTTCGGACGAGGGCGAAAAGAAAAAGCCGAACAAAAAGCTGATAATAATCATTGCGGCAGTCGTAGCGGTTATAGCAATTGTTGTTGCTGCGGTAATAGCTGTTCCGAAGCTTAAGGGCGATGACTCGATCATGATAAACGGCGAGGTTCAGGGTCAGGGCAGCGAAAAGGACGGCAAGGACAAGGAAAAAGAAACTAAACCTGCAAAGCCGAAGTCAGTCGAAGAGGACGACAGCATCGGATTTATGAGCGTAAAGATTAATAAGAATGATGATCATCTGACAGATGAGCAAAAGCTTATAATCAAATATTTTGACGTTGCGAATTATTTTGACTATACCCAATACAACGCGCTTCAGCGTTATCCGCAGGTATACAAGGATGCGCAGATATCTTTCGAGTGCGTAGTACGCAAGATTATGGAAAGCACCGGCGAAGAGTTCACGGCGCTTGTCGAATACGGCGCATACAGGAACGCTGATGATGATGGAAGTAGTGTATTTACCACGGACGATTATGCAGTAATCAAGGGTAAACATTCAACCACGAGAATTATCGAGGGTGATTCGCTGATAGTTTACGGCGAATATGAGGATACGGCAACTTATGATGTAGACGGCACAAGCTTTACCGTACCGACAATTTTTGTCAACCATTACAGATTCAGACACAATTTTTACATAGGTGATCCGGTGTTCACGTTTGAAGAAATACGAACAATCGCAAAACAGTTGTTCGGCGAAGATGTAAAGGTTCGTCAAGCACAGGAAAGCGATTATCCCAATGGAACCGAGAATCCTGTTGTTGAATATATTGTAGAGCCTGACAATCAGAGTAATGCGAGTTTCTCCAAATATTCTTTACATGCAGACTTCCCCGGCCAGATTTATGACTGGAATACAAAAAGTGGTTCCATAGACCGCAAAATTACTTTTTCTGCTGATTTCAATTATCTTTATCTCCAGACATTCGATCGCAGTCTTGAAACATACACGATAGAATGCTTTGACAAGGATCTTAATAAAATCTGGAAAAGAGAGTTTGATAAAACAGCAGCATCCGCAGAGCTTGACTACACACCCGATCATATTTATCTTGCAGTAAACGGATATTTGTACATATTGAATGCGAAAACAGGAGAAAATGCGATCGAGCCGAAATATGTCGGTAAGAAGTGCGTAATCAGAAAGCTCACAGATGGCATACTTCTGCTTGGCATGGAGCATTCCGATGCGGTTATGAAAACGGATCTTGTCGGTAATATCAAGTGGACGGTCAGCGTTGCTGAAGATTGGCGTTACGATGAAGGTTACTTGATTTGGGTAAAGGATAATGTAGATCCGAAAGTACAAATCAACAACGGTAATTACGTAATCAAATATTCAACGCTGCCTTCGAGCATTGATTATTCGAAAAAAGAGATTTCAGTAGTAATCTCTCCCGACGGTCAGCTGATTTTTGAAGGCGAAGCATTTTAATTAAAACAAGAGAGTGCAGAGACTATTTCTGCACTCTTGAAATTTTTTAATTGTGATTATATAATTAACGGGAAACGGAGGCGATGCTGTGGAAGAGAATATTTTTTGCAAAAACTGCGGTAAAGAGCTGCCACCCGAAAGCTCTTTCTGTCCGTACTGTATGACAAAATTTACAAAGGAAACAGTAATAGAGCCTGATCTCAAAAAGAAATCGGGCAAAAAGCTTTTATTGTCTGTTGCTTTGATAGTTCTTATTGCAGCGGTTGCCGTTGCCGTGCTTCCGAAAATGTTAAAAGACAGCGAAAGCTCACAGAACGCATTTTTTGAGGAAACGCTCAAAAGCTCCGATTCGTACAGTAAAACCGAAACCGATACATCGGCTTCGCAAAATGAAACCCATTCGATTGAAAGCGAAAACGCCGAAGAAACGAAGATTTTGTTTGAAGCGGATACCGAAACAGGCTTTTCGGGCTACAGCAATAAAAAGGGGTTATCTCGTGAAGCGGCACTTGTTGCGAGCTTTTTTGCTTCGGATTGTATGAGAGTTCCGTATGATACTTTGAAAAGCACGGATATATATGTAAATACAAGCATCAAGTTCGACTGTGTCGTTATTGAGAAAGCGAAAGATTATATTATTGTCGAATACGGAGCGACTGCAGGCTTTGACGGAATATACGAGCCGACAGGAGATGCAGCGGCAGTAAAGCTTTCCGATGTATCCTCTGTAAACGAGTCGGATTCCCTGACCTTTTATGCGGAATATCTCGGAACCGACAGCTTTAAGCTCTATGGTAAAAGTACGGAAATGCCTGTCTTTTTTGCGGAACGTTATACCGATTACGTTTATACGGATGTTGAAATGCCGTTGTTTACAAAGGAAGAAATAACAAGCATCGCCCATACCGTGTTCGGAAGTAAAGCGGTGGTTCGTGATGCAAAGAATTCTGATTTTGCAAGCAGTATCGGCGATGTGGAAATGAATAAAGGTATGTTTTATACCGCGCAGGTCGGTTCATCAAAATACTGCTTCTACACGGGTGAAAGCAGATTTATATATGATTGCGGCAGCACTTTTTCTGACGAAGCATATATTCTGCCGACAGCGGACATGAACGGATATTACCGTCTGATCTCATACGGTAATGAGGGTAAAAGCTCTGTAGAATGTTACGGCAAGAATCAAGTGAAGCTCTGGCAAAGAGATTTCAAAGGCTCCGATCTGCCTGCAATAGATTATACCGAAAAATATGTCTATCTTGTATCGAATGCGAATCTTTATATACTTGATGCAAAAACAGGCGAAAATGTTATCAGACAAAAATATGTAGGAAACAAGTACGATATGCGAAAAACAGGGGACGGTATATTGCTTTTATCCTTTGACCGATCTGAGGCATTGATGAAAACCGATCTTTCGGGAAATGTCGAATGGACGGCACAGGTATCTTTTAATCTGTCCGATTCCATGTACGGCACGGTTTCTCCCGTTTGGCAAACGGTCAATAATAACAGCTTTGTTCAATGTGAAGCGTATGACGGTAACGGTTTTTCAATCGGTACATACACGGCAGTAATCTCAAATGACGGAAAAATTATTTTTGAGTATAAATAGCTTGTATTTTTTATCGTTTTGATATATAATCATTCCTTGGTTTGTAATTTTTTGAGGAATGAGGTAAAACGGTGAGTACTAAAGCGGTTGCACATAAAAAAGTGCATATTCATTTCGGCTTTGTTGTGTCGAAGATAATTGAATTTATAAAGAAAAATGCGGTAATGACGGTAGCGTTTGCGGCGGCTGCCGTTACAAGCATTTTTGTGCCTGTTGACAGCGAGTATATCGGCTATTTCGATTTCAAAACTCTGACCTGTCTTTTCTGCGTTCTGGCGGTTGTCTGTGCGCTTAAAAATATCCGCTTCTTTTACACGCTTGCCGAACAGACGGTAAAGCTTTTTAAGAATGCACGGCTTTGCGTACTTGCGATAGTGTATATTACATTTATCGGATCAATGCTTATTGCCAACGATATGGCGCTTCTGACATTTTTGCCGCTTGGCTATTTTGTTCTGACAACTTCGTCCAAAGAGAAGTATATGGCATTTACCTTTATAATGCAGAACATAGCCGCAAATCTCGGCGGTATGCTCACGCCTTTCGGCAATCCGCAGAACCTCTATCTTTATACAAAATATCATATACCGAATCTTGAGTTTATGGGAATAATGGCACCGCCGTTCGTTTTGTCGGTCTGCCTTATAACGCTGTGCTGTATCATTTTTGTAAAGCCCGAAAAGCTTGAAATAAAAAGCGATAACAAAAAGCTTCCTGCAGGCAGAACGGTGCTGTATCTCTTGCTTTTTGTTCTGGCAATAGCAATAGTTTTCAGATCAATTCCCTATTGGATCGGTCTTGTCGTAATTCCTGCAGTGCTTCTGATAGCAGACAGAGATGCTCTTAAAAAAGTTGACTATCCGCTTTTGCTGACGTTTGTATTTTTCTTTATCTTTGCAGGAAATATGGCAAGGATAGATGTTGTGCAGAATGTATTTTCGGCACTTCTCAATAAGAGTACGCTTCTGTTCAGCGTTTTGTCCTGTCAGTGTATCAGCAACGTACCGTCGGCAATACTTTTGTCACAGTTTACAAGCAATTACCGTGATCTTCTTGTCGGCGTGAATATCGGCGGAACGGGTACGCTCATTGCCTCTTTGGCAAGTTTGATTACTTTCAGAGAATATACAAAGCATAATCCCGAAAAAACAGCGCGTTATATCGGACTTTTTTCGGCATTCAACTTCGCGTTTCTTGCAATATTAACGGTTTTTATGAGCGTTTTGTGATTTTTAACCAAATTAGACATTGCTTTTTTTACGTTCAGGGCGGTTTTAAAAACAAAAAATCTGTTGACTTTGAATTGAACTGTCTATATAATATAGATGTAGTATGATTGTTTATACTATAATTGTCTTTAGTTTTAGGTATATTCAATCGGAAGTGTATTTCTTTTAACCATTTTGGAGGTGCAAGAAAATGAAAAAATCAACCAGGATTATCAGCATTTTGCTTGCTATGGTGCTTTGCTTCGGTACTTTCGGAGTAGGCGCTTCTGCCGCTTATGCTGACTATACCTATCCTGCAGGCTACGATGCACTTGACCATCCTTATGTCAGTGCATATCAGTGCGGATCCATGATCCTCGACATGATTGACGAAATGCTTGCAGAAGAAGATATCAGCGGTTCACTTGATATTTATATTTATCCTAAGATCACATACGATCTTACATCCGTAGACAGAGCTTTCGATACGCTTATTGATATTTTCGAAAGTGACCTTTACAAAAAAGGTCTCGACATTATCGATATGGGCGACCTTGAAAGACTCACTATCGCTGCTGTTTATAAAGCTCCCAGAAGAACAACCGTAGGTCGTACAGACCTTGAGATGGTTTATTCTCTCTTCGAGTTCCTTCGTGACAACAAGCAGTATGTCGGTAACATCGTTGACAGCTGCTGGGATAACGGCGGTATCGCCGCTAACTTCCTTGACATCAACGAGATGGTCGGCGATGTCCAGGGTATGATCAAAGAAATCGCTTTCAACGCTCTTTATGAGGACAGAATTGCTGAGGGAAAGACTGTTCATTGTACGATCAACAGCTCTCTTGATGCTATGATCAACGAGTTCATCTATACCTTACTCTTTGATAAAGAGGAAGGTATGCTTCCCGATGCAGAGCAGATTCTTGTTGACAAGGGACTTATGGCAGCTCCCGGCGTTACATACTTTGATATTGACAGCATCTCTGTTTATGAGCTTCTTGATGCTGTTGTAGACGCTGCCCTTGTTCTTCTCAAGCCCACACTTGCAGAGCTTTTCCTTGATGACGAGGACGACGAGATTCTTCCTATCGTTATCTCTCTTCTTGAGATCGAGGTTCCTGAAATCAACGAAGTTACAGGTCTTGAGTTTACTCGTGAAGAAAAGATCGACTATATTGTAACAGATCTTCTTAACCTTGAAACCGGCGCTCTTTCCAAGTTCATCCTTATCGATGATACAGGTATCTATCTCCAGCCCGCATTTGAAGAGCTCGTAGGTCAGCTTCTTCAGACAGCACAGGGCCTCATCTCCAGCCTTAACCTCTATCCCAATATCGAAGTTAAGAGCTCCGAAGAGATTGATGCTATGAGCGATGCTCAGAAGCTTGCTTATATGCTCAGAACCGTTGCAGTCGGTATGGTAGACTATGCAGAGATTCCCGAAGATGTTGAGAACGGATACGAAGTTGCAACATACTTCCTTATCAACCTTATGGCTGATAAGCTTCCCGAAATCGACTATTATGCAATGATCGAAAACGGCACTCTTAATCCCGCTGATAAGAATGCTCCGCTTGAGGTTGCTGCCGATATCGCTTACTATTACCTCAATTCCGTTACAACAATGAACATTCCGCAGGGTCTCACATTTGACGAAACTCTCCAGTTTGCGTTCTCATGGGTTATCGGCCAGTTCGGCGGAATCCTTCGTACAAACAACCTTGACCTCAACACTCCCGCAACACCCGAAAACAATGTTGCATGGAAGAATATCGATATTCTCCTTTGGGAAAATGTATTTGATATCACATGGCTTCCCGATGAGTATGCCGCAATTTACAAGGATGCTAACGGCAACTTTACAGGTAACGTTACAAAGACTATTCTCTTTGATAACATCATTTACTCTGTTGTAAACGGTGACCTCAGCAAGCTTGACGATATCTTCAAGCCGTTCAGAAAGTATCAGGGAACAATCCCCGGTTATCCCGCAAAGTCTGAGTTTGATCTCAGTATCACAGACTTCGTTCTTAATCTTGTTCAGAGACTTCTCAACGGCATTATGCAGAGTGAAACAGCTCTCTTCGCAGGTATGACGGTTAACTGCCTCAACGACCTCGTTTCCGAGACTCAGTACGGCGGCAGAACAAACCTCCGTATTCTTGCCGAAAACCTCTGTACACTTCTTCCCGTATACGGCGAAAGACTTATTATGTCTGTTCTTCCGTTCCTTTCCGAGTCTCTTGTAGAACTTGACGAGGCAAACTATTCCGTACTTCCTCCCGCAGGTATGACTCCTTATTCGGCTGCTGACCTTGCGCGTCTTCTTGAAGAACAAAGACCCAGCAACGCTCTCAGCGGCGATATGATGACGGATCCCGAATACCACTTCTTCGGAAGTGAGGACTTCAGACCTCTTTATAAGTATTACAACTACAAGGAAGTCAGAGAAGAAGCATCAGAAGCACTTGAAGACTATGAGCGCGATACAAAGCTTATGGAGGAAGATCCCACATACGTCAGAAAAGTAACTGATGAAGAGATTAATGTACACGCATACAGACTTGTATACTACTACGGTAGACTTTCTCTCAGAGATGCAAGTACAAAACAGTTGCTTCTTGAGATTAACGAAGCAAAGGCACTCTACGGTTCAGGTGAATACGGTTCAGGTACTGCAATCGGTTCAACAGGTGAATCAACGCAGTATACAATGAGAACATGGAACTACTATAACGATGTTCTCACATTTGCTGAAAGCGTATATATGGAAGATCTTCTTGATGACCAGGGACTTCTTCGTCAGTCAAAGGTCACGGCAGCTCGTGAGCTTCTTGTTGAAGCACAGAAGCTTCTTAAAAAGTTCGGTGCAGCAGCTGACTACAGCTACCTTGACAGACAGATTACACTTGCTTTCGCAAAGCTTGAAGAAAGCCTTGCAGACGCAGATCTCTACTATCCCGAAACAATCGCTGATCTTCAGGCAGCATATGACATTGCAACGGCTGTTGACCGTGGTTATGACGGCGACGATCAGCTGATCATTGATGAAGCTGCAGTTGCACTTGAAGAAGCAATTACAGGTCTTGTTTATATGCCGCAGCTTGCAAAGGTTGCCAACACAACAACAGTCCTTGACGACGTTAACGGTGTTATCTTCGGTGTTAAGGAAAGAATTTCCAACTACATCTCCTACGTACGTGTTCTCGGCGTTGGTGTTATGGAAGTTGCAAAGACTCCCAACGGTAACGGTACAGGTACAGTTATCGGACTTAACGTTAACAACGAAATTACTGAAAGCTACACGGTAATCGTTTACGGTGACGTTGACGGTGACTGCCGTGCAGACGGTACAGATGCCAACATCGTTCGTGCATACAATGCAGGATTCTTCCCCGAAGGATATCTCAGCAAATATGCAATCAGAGCTGCTGACGCTTATAACGATGGTACAGTCGATAACCTTGACGCATATTATCTCCTTCAGGCAGGTAAGCTTGCATACACAATTGACCAGCGTGGCAGAGTATAATACAAACTAACATCAGACCCCTCTCTTCGGAGAGGGGTCTGACTGCTGACAAAGTATATTGTAAAAAACACAATAGTCAAAATAGACAAATCAGCTTAAAGCTACAGCCTCCCCTGTGTAAGGGGAGGTGGGTCGGTGAAACCGACTCGGAGGGGTTGTCGTCGTATTTTATACAATCCCT